>CAZVGS010000005.1:2251-61668 GCA_964627245.1 uncultured Gammaproteobacteria bacterium
GCAAAAGAGCTTCGGTCAGATCGGTTCCTTCAAGCTTTGAAACCCTCTCAGAAAGCGCTTCAACCTTCTCAGAAAGTGAAACCGGAACTTTTTCGATTTCCTTTTCCGTTCTTGAAGAATTATTATTCTTCTCATCCAAAGTCTCACCAAGTGTTTCATTAGTATTTGTATATATATCATCTTCAATAGTCTCCCCTTCTTGAAAGGTATTTATCTCCTGCACTTCAGCATCTTCGGTTTTACCTACTTCAAGGTCTAAGTCATTTCCCGAAAGCTTTTCAAGAGCGGCTTCGAAGCCTTCACTCCTTGCAATTTCCATTATTGAATCTGTATCAAAATCCTGATCATGAACCGGATTATTTGCTTTTGCCGTACTTAATTCAAGCGTATGTCGGATAGAATTGATCGATTCAACGCCGGGTCTTGCAATGCTTGCAGTAACATTTGCACTCATTTGCTGTATTCCTCCTTCCATATTAAATTTCACCTCCTTTCATCTCACTTCTCACTTTAATAAGATTGTTTTCTGTTGTTAGATCATCGTACTCTTTTACAGTAACCAAAAAGGCTTCCAGAATTTCAGGATAAAATTCGCAAAGCCTTGCATTCTGCCTTATGAAATCTTTCTCATCAACACTTTTAAGAGTCGGCAGAAAAGCCTTCGAAACAAGCCTTGCTTGATCTTTTCCAAGTTTTTTTTGTCTCATTTTATTTATTATTTGAAACAATAATTCTCTTTCAAAATTCTTTTGTAATGTTATGTAATCCATATTTTTACCCCGCAGCCTCACTTATTTTCTCTTTTGTTTCTTTACCTTTTCGCTCAGCCTCTTCCCGCCTTTCCATGGCTAATTGTGCTTCCATTAACTCCAACTCGAGACTTCTTGCATCTCCCTCTGCCTGACTTGCCTCCAATTGCACATCACTAACCTCTTTTCTCGCCTCAGAAAGCGCCCCTTTTAAGTCTATGGCTTCCCTTTTATTTGCTTTTAGTATCTCGGCATTGTTCTGTATCATACCGGTGAAGTTTATACCGCATTTCGCTTTCCTCCTTGATATTTACCTAACAGACCACTAACAAAAAAATTATTGAAACATCTCATAGCATAAGAGTAAAATATATACATGAGCTATGAATTCGAACCTGAAATCGGGGATTTGGTCAAGAAATCTTATAACAGAGCCAGAAAAAGTAACCTGGCAGTTCTTGCCGTGGCCGGCTTCATAATAGGTGCGGCATACGATACGGCAAGGGTTGCAAATGACCTTGAAAACGGGAATTTTGACAAGGGATTGCCGGGGTTGGTATATCCGTTAACAGAGTCTGCTCTTGCCGTAATAACAGCGCGGGCATTACAAACCCCTGACGGAAGAAGACTATTTACTTTTTCAAATGAGAACTTATCAGCGGAGCAAGAGACAGAACTTCAAGAGAATCAAGCCCTTTTGCTTGCGGAGCCGGAATTGAATCCGTTATAAATACTCTCTTCGCCTTGGATTTTTCGAGAAGACTTACGGCATCCTCGGAAAATACAGGATGCGTTGCAAAAATATAAATATTTTTTGCACCCAAAGAGGCTAATTTATCAACAGCCTGCACTATTGTTCTACCGGAAGAAATTATGTCATCCACAATATAACACGTCTCTTTTACCTCTCCATGAATCCCCGACGCGCTGATCTTTCCTGTTTCATAATCTCTATCCTTTTCTATTGAAGTAAATTCCATTCCGCCTAACATCTCAGACAATTGCTCCATTCTCCTTAAGCCTCCCATATCAGGACTTACAATTACCGAATTTTTTTTATCAAAATCCAAGCTTTTTATTTTTTCAGCAAATAATGAAAGAGCCGATAAATTAACTGTAGGTATCTCAAACATCTCAGGCATTTTTATCGTATGGGGATCAACAAAAATAATTTTTGAAAGACCGGCTGATTCAAAAAGCCTGATAACAACCTCTAAAGGCACAGCCTCTCCGCTTCTAAATACGTGGTCTGCCCTGCAATAAGGAAGATAAGGGATTACTCCAGTGACATTTCTTGCACCGCTTCTTTTAATAGCATCTATTAAAAAAGAAGTTTCAATAACTAAAGAATCGGGATTGTTGGTTGTTGAGGAGGTTTTAACAAAAATTACGTCTTTATCAACTACGTCCTCGTTGATCCTGACGCGCCTTTCACCATCGGGAAAGACTGTAATATCAGGGTATTTGAGCGGTAACTTTAGTGCTTTTGACAACCCCTCGGAAAGAGATTTGTTGAGCTCATCACCAATTAGCAACATAATTGAATTCTCAGTTATCAATTCTTAGTTTACATTAATTTATCATTTTATCAATTGATAAATTAACACTTGGTGATCAGTGGAAAATGATAACTTGTTAGTTAACCTTGTCCGAGTCCTCCGAGTAGTTCTTGAAGGCCAGCACCCATAGACTGCATTTTTTGAGCGGACTTTTTTTGTGCTTTTTCAACCGCATCATTAAAAGCGTCTTTTGCATCCTTCATCTCCTCACCGTTGATTTCAACTGTTTTTACCTTCATGTTGCCGTCAATTACAACCCTAACCCTTCCTTTTTCAGTCTCGACTTCAACTTGTGAAAGCTCGTCCTGGATTTTTTTGGCTTGGTCTCTTAACTTTTTAATTTCTGCGGCTTGCTTAAATGGATTAATCATAAATTTTAATGCACCTCCTTTTAGTAACTTTTAATTATATTACAAAAAAAGGGAAAATAACTCAAGCTAGAAAAGATGCTTATCAGAAATTCTGGCCCCCTCCGACGGATCATTTTGAATAATATTTTTGACAAAATCAAGCTCTTTTAATTTATCCGTAACTTTTTTCTCATCTTTTTTCTGAGCTACAAGATGGATGTTTTGACCCGTATTGAGAGTAAAGTAAACTTGCAAACCGTCTGACCGCCACTTTTTTACAAGACGCATTATCTTTAGTGTTTCGGGAAGTAAATAAATTAAAGACGGATGCGAGGTCAGCATTATAGAGTGAAGTTCTAAAGCCTCCTCTTCAATCAATTCGCCAAACTTTTCAAAATCTTTTTTTTCTATTAACTTTTTACAAAGAGTTATCTTTTTTTGCATAGTTGAAAGTCTAACTTCAAAAAATTTACTCCCGCGCGCACTCGTTTGGCCTTCTGACGTTGATACCTCTTTTTTATCTGTACTTACCACTGCAACCACATCAACAATATCCCAGTGATCTTTTGGAAAAATTGTTGCCGCATATGAAGTGTTTGAAGTATCCCCGTCAAGCCACTCAACAAATCCGTCCGGAATAGACCTGCAGGCAGAGCCTGAGCCTTGGCGTGCAAGAATAGAAAGTTCTTTTTTTGACAATTTCAAACCCAATGCGTTAGTTGATGCAAGAGTTAATGCTGCAAAACCTGAGGCGGATGATGACAGACCCGTTCCTCCGGGGAAATTATTCAAAGTTACTATTTTTACTCTTAAATTGGATTTTGCCAAACTTCTAATCCTATCTATTTGTGCCAATGCACGGTTACCTTCAATTTTTTCCAAAACTCCGTTGTAAGTTATTGAATCTTTTTCAAAATCCTTTGAAAACTCGACCGTTGTTGTTGTCAGTAAATTGGATAGATTCATTGAAATGCTTCCATTTTCAGGAAGGCGAAGCTTTTCGTCCTTTTTTCCCCAGTACTTAATAAAAGCTATATTTGATGGTGCAACACTTGTCGATTTCATTTTTCAATTCTAACACCTCTAGCGTTTGCTGCAACTTTTAAAATTTCTCCACCGGTTTTTTCTATTCCTCTTACAATCTTCTCAATCATATCTTTTGGACCCAACGATATCATACAATCCCCTCCACCCGCACCCGAAAGCTTTGCACCATAAGCGCCTGCATTAATTGCAAAATTTATCATATCATCGAGCTTATTGATACTAACCCCTAATTCCTGCAATAATTCTTGGTTTTTCGTCATAAGCCGACCCACCTCTTGCCAATTTCCAGAAACTATCTCTTTTTTTGCTTTATCAACAATTTCTTCCATCTCATCATAAATTTGGATGAGTCTTTCCTTTTTTTTGTCAAACTTTTTTGAAACCTTATTTATTAATTCAACGGTATCTGCTTTTACACCCGAATATCCAACAATTAACGGCAGTTTTTTTAGTTTCAAACCTTCAATAACATTTCCTCCCGTTACAAAATATAGTGTCCCCCCGTAAATGGCAGATGCGACGTCGAATCCGGAGCCTTTCCCTTGAACATCAAGAACTGTTTTGTATGCAATATCAAATATTTCTTTCTCGGAAAGTTTCAAGCTATAAAGTTCTGAAAGTGCCCTAACAGTACAGACTGTTGATGCGGATGATGAACCAAATCCAAAAGTCGACTTAAATTCCGATTTTGTCTTAACTTTAAGTCCCTCAACGCCAATTTCATAATCTTTCATTACATTTTTTAATGCAATTTCAATAAATTGTGCACCCTTTGGTATTTCTCCTTTACCAATTTCTTTAACAGGTTTTTTGTAGTTAAGAACTTTAACATCGGGTGCGTCCAATTCAAACTTTTTACTATCATTTTTTTCAGCTGTTAAAAACATCCGTTGGTCAACTGCCGTCACAATACACGGATGTCCATACACAACCGCGTGCTCTCCATAAAGCATCAATTTCCCGGGTGCGCTAACGGTAACTTTTTTATTTTTCAAGTCTAACCCCCTCACTTTCAACTTGGACTAGAAAATTTTCCCACCCGTTCTTATCGCAAAGGGATTTAATTTTATGTATATTTTTGGCGTCAAGAATGAGCACTCCCGAACCCTTTTTTACTCCCCCTCCTCCTGAAATTTTTGCGGAAAAACCGCTCATTTTTAGTTTGTTAATAATTTTTTTAGCTGTTAAACTGACAGCCCCAAGGTTTTCTAAATTTTCTCCGGCCTCATATAAAGTTTTTGAAATATCCGATCCCTCTACAATTTCATCCGCCATTTTTTTTGTTAATGCTTCTTGATCATGACAAAACTTTTCTATTTTTTTCTTATTTTGCTTTGAAACTTTTATTACCATTTCTTTTGTCGACTCTGATGCTTTTCCCGAATCAATGGCAAAAAAACGGAGTTCTTTTTTGGGAATAATTTTTTTAATAAGCTTTAGGTTTTCCGTTTCTTTTCTGAAATATATTACCCCTCCATACACAACAGCTGCCAAATCCCCGCCTGACGGATTTCCGTGGATGTGTTTTTCTCCTTCGTATGCTGTTTTGTATACTTCGTCCAAGTCAAATTTGAGTTTGTAGAAATCGAAAAGTGAGACTGTTAATGCGGCAGAATATGCAGCCGATGACCCGAGTCCTCTTCCTACCGGCAAATCACCTGATGTTGAAACTAAAAAACTTTCAACAGGAATTTTGTGATTTTTCTTCAGGTATCTTTGAATTGAAAGAAATGCACCGTCTCGTTTTGTTTGTTTTGAAACTTTCTCAATAGTTACAGTTACCCTTTTATCAATTGCTGTCAAAATTGCAGGCTTTCCATAAACTGAAGAATGCTCACCAATCAAATGTATTTTTCCGGGGGCAGATGCTTTTACAATATGTCTCACAGCGGCTTGAATTTTATCACGTATTCAATAACATCCTTTTCCCCTTCGCGTCTTGATCTTCGTAAAACACATCTGACCCTTGATCCGATAGCCAAACTTCCCTCTTTGTAGTCGGTTACTTGAGCAATTATTTTTTTTCCTCCGAATTTTGCGATTGCAACTGGGTACGGCGCGTACATATCAAATCCTGTTGGAGCCGTATGAATAATTGTGAAAGCCTCTACAACACCGGTTTTACCGATTGCAGCTCTTAGTCCTTTTGCTCTTCTTTTAATATTAGGTGGTAAAGTTGTCATTTTTAATTAGAAAAAATATGGACAGCAGAAATTGCTCCGCTTCCCCCAACATTTTGGGTTAAGGCATACTTCGCATTTTTTACCTGCCTCTTTCCTGCCTCACCCCTCAATTGCATAACTGCTTCATTGATTTGCTTGATCCCCGTAGCTCCGACCGGATGACCGCAAGCCTTAAGGCCGCCTGAAGTATTTACCACAAGACCATTTGAGCTAATTCCGTACATGCCATTTGCTACATCAATAACTGCTTTTCCCCTTTTTGAAAAACCCAAATCCTCAAGAGCAATTGCTTCGGCGATGGAAAAACAGTCGTGGACTTCGGCAATATTTATCTTGTCATGAGTTAATTGTGCCTCAGCAAATGCTTTCCTCCCGGCAATTACAGTTGCTTCAATTGATGTGTAGGATTTTCTTTCAAATAAAGAAACGGTATCTGTGGCAACCTGACTGGCCAGAATTTTAATAGGTTTTATTGCTTTATTTATAAGCGACGGGTCTGTCGTTATAACAAGAGCGGCAGCACCGTCTGTTATCGGTGAGCAATCCAAAAGCTTTAAGGGATCTGCAATTTTTGTGCTTTTCATGACCTGGTCAACTGTTATTTTGAAAGGGAACTGCGCTTTTGGATTGAGGGATGCGTGGTTGTGATTTTTAACCGGAATTGAAGAAAGTTCTTCTTCTGAAACATTATATCGAGATAAGTATGACTGTGCCATTAAAGCATACAGTCCAGGAAAAGTTACGCCAGAAAGTCTTTCCTCAGGACTACCTGCTGCCATGAGCCCGTCTGTAACGGCAGTTGCCGGATTATCGGTCATCTTTTCAACACCCAAAACCATAACAGTGCGGTATTTTCCTGCATTCAAACTATTGACAGCATTGTGCATTGCAACTCCTCCAGACGCACACGCCGCCTCATTCTTAAAAGCCGCCGGATTGCCAAGCAAGTGGTTTGCAAAAAAAGAACCTAAATTTTCTTGACCCCCCAAAATCCCCGAAAGCATATTACCGACAAATACAGCTTCTATCCTTAACGGATCTATCTTAGAATTTTCTAGAGATTCCGCTATCGCTTTTTTTGCCAAATCATGAGATGACAAATCCCAAAGTTCTCCAAATTTTGTAGTGTGTGTTCCTAATATATTTACATTCATAGCAAATGTAGGTAAGTCTGCTTTAGATAGTCAACATAAGATATGTAGGTTTTATTAGAAAGCATTTCCATAATAGGTGTTACTCTTTTTCTTTTGTTAATTAGATTTTGGGTTGTTTGGAATACAAAAGCATCCGATCCGGCTCCTGAACCATAAGATACAAAAAATATTTTTTGATTCGGTTTTGCAATGTCCAGGACCGATGCAAGACCCATAAGAGAAGATGCTGAATAAGGATTTCCCATAACATCAACAACCAAAGACGGCGCAAGCTGCGCATCGGAAAAACCCAGCTTCTTAGCAACTGTTCTTGGAAATTTTCCATTCGGCATATGAAAGACACAGTAATCATAATCTTGAGAGTCCGATTTTGTTCTTTTGAATAATTCCTTCGCTGAAGACATTATGTGAGAAAAGTAAGCAGGCTCTCCTGTAAAGCGACCTGCATGGAGGGGAAACCTGCTGCCGTCCCGCCTCCAAAAATCCGGCGTGTCCGTTGAATATGATATAGTTTCAATAATTTCTGCAATAACTTCACTTTTTTTCTTACCTATTATATAAGCAGCAGCTCCCGAGGCGGCACTGAATTCCAAAGCGTTTTGCGGTTTGGCCTGAGCAGTATCGGATCCCAAAATAAGTCCGTAATTTATCTTTCCCGAATCGACAAAGCTTTGGGTTATCTGCATTGCGGCAGTCCCTGCCTTACAGGCAAACTCAAGATCAGAAGCGAAGTAATTGCCTAAAATTCCTAAATACTCTGCAATTATGGTTGATGAAGGATTGACAGCGTAAGGATGTGATTCCGATCCGACATAAATACTCTCAATCCTATCCGCTCCAAAACCGGCCATATCAAATGCCCTGATGGACGCTTCAACAGCCAATGTAACCGCATCTTCGTCATACTGAGGAACCGCTTTTTCATGTATCTTTAGGCTTGATATCACCTCACCGGCGTCTTTTTTCCACACGGAAGCAATTTCCTCAGTTGTAATCCTCCACTCGGGAACATATGCGCCATATGCGACAATTCCGCTCATTTTATTTTTCTCCTTCCGAGTTTTAGATGCGAACTTCCTAAAGTTCTTGTCGTTAGTGACGCAAGAAGTGATAACTCGCCTGCCAACACCGCTCCCCCAATACTTTCTGCGAATTTGTAAGGCCGTGTCTTTTTATCAATTCCCATAATTTCCAGACATTTTTTTTGAGTAGGAAGGACTGTTCCTCCGCCGACTGTTCCAACAGATAAAGACGGGATGTTAACCGATAAGTATAAATCCTTTCCTCTCACCTCAGCAGTTGTTATACCGCTTGACCCTTCAACCACATGCGCCGGGTCCTGTCCCGTTGCAATAAAAATGGCTGCAATAATATTTGCAAAATGGCAGTTATAACCCATCGAGGCGCTCGCGTAAGATCCTATCATGCATTTTGCAAGCCATGTGTCATAAATACTTTTGGCATCCGTATGCAATGTTTTTTCTAACACTTTTTCACTTATCAAGCACTCAGCCCAAACCTCATATCCTTTTCCGTCTATCAAATTTAAGTACGCGCTCTTTTTGTCTATATCAAAATTTCCTGCAACCGACAGACATTCAAATCTTGTCTTCTCTGTTATAACTTTGCAAATTGCCTCAGATGCAATGGTTGCCATATTCATCCCCATCGCGTTATCAGTATCAAAAGAAAATCTGACGAATGTATAACTGCCGATAACTTTTATTTTTGCGCCAAGATATTTAATGTGATCCGATGTATTTTTTGCTTCCTTATTTAATAAGGATTTGTTTTGTTCTATCCAATTTTTTAGTTTGATGCCGGATGTAATGCTTACGGTTCTAAAAACAGGACCCCTCATTTGACCATGCAGAAATGACTCTACCTCAACTCCACCGCTTTGTGATATTGCTTTTGACCCGCGGCTTATTGAGGCAACCAAAGCTCCTTCGGTCGTTGCAAGAGGCAGATATATTTTTTTACCGTTTTTGTAAACTAAAGGTCCGGCAACCCCAAGAGGCACAACAGCTCCTCCAATAAGATTTTCGCAATGGACATCAGGGTTATTCTCAAACTCTTTGAATTCAAGAACTGTCAGATCCTTTTTAAGTTCTTTGGAGAGGTGATCGCGCCGCTCTTTTATGCTTGAAAAATTTCTTAAACTCACGGGAAAATAGACAAGGCAAATAATTTTTGCCTATATTTTAAGTCGGCATAGTATAGCAAATTGTTGCCTGGATTTCCAAGAATTATTCCGATACAATACCAAAATGACTGATAAGTATTATAAAAGAAAAATTATGATTGCAAGGTGCGACAGGAAAGGAAATATTCTTGGAGCAATTGAAAGGTGGGAGGCACATGAAAAAGCCGTACTTCATAGGGCATTTACGGCAGCAGTTATTTATGACGGAAAATTTTTGATCCAGCATAGAAAGCATCCTGTCTTTGACGGGATTTTGGATGTTACATCGTCCTCGCATCAAGTCTATTCAGATGGAATACTTCAGGACACGGTTGAGGCAACTTATGAGTGCCTGAAGAGGGAATGGAATATAGACAAAAAAGAAATAGTAAAGATCAAGGATTTGGGGACTGTTTACTACAAGGCTAAAGATGAATTCAGCATCTATACGGAGCACGAAATTTGTAATGTTATCATCTGCGAAGTTAAGAAATTGCCAAAAGTTAATTATGAGGTTTCTTACGGTTATTCACTGGCTTCAAAAAAAGATCTTTACAACCCCAAAACGCGCCTTTACAAGAATTTGGCTCCATGGGTTAAGGCTATGATAAAAGAAAATCTACTTTAATTTATTCAACCTTATAGGCTTGTTTTTAATCATGAAAGTGCTATAATGCCAGTGTATTTACGCGTGTCAAAGAATTTGCTTTTTTGAAAAACGCAAAAGTACTTTGAAATTGGAAATTTGAGGGCTTAGCGTTTGCCGCTTTGGACATTTTTGTGTCCGGGGCGGCAAATACTAATGCCAACCCAGGGTCCCTTTTTGGGAGAAAGGATCGAGTCAATGTCCAACGAAAGCTCAAGCGGGGAGCAAGAAGCTCCGCGGTGGTCTGAGATCACCGTGCCTCCGGGTTTCGTGGCCGTTAAAAGGCCCGAAGGAGCAACCGAAGAAGTGCTTCGCAACGGCTACCCAGCCGAAGCGAGGATGTTTGCACCGAGCAAGAACTGCACGGTGTGCTACGGCGGCGGGTACACGCACGGCACCGATGGTAAGGTCATCTACTGCCCTTGCCAATTCGACCAGGTCGCGTACCACAAGCTGCTCCAAGCCGCTACCTAAGGGAGTCAATTTCCAAGCCCGGCCGCCTCCGTTGTGAGGCGGCCCCATTTTTAAGGGGTAATTTTTATCGAAATTTCAACTTCATCTCCAGCAACTTCATTTGAAATCCTTTTCAAATCAGGAAGAACTTTCTCCGACAACAGTCTTTCTGCGTGTATGGGAAAAGGAGTGTAAATAGTTAGAACCCCTTCTTTCAAATTTGCCTCGCTTGCAGAGCGAAGTAATGCCGCACCCGGCTTATTTAACTTATTCAACTCTTCTATTAATTTTGGCAAAAGATCTCCCTTAATTTCCCGTTTCTCTTTTTTTTCTTTCGTATCTTCTATCTCCAAAACACCAACAACCGGCCCCTCACCATTGTCTGCTGTCTTTTGTCTAGTGTCTTCTGACTCCTGTTTTACGTCCAAGATGCAAAACTTAACGGTCATAAGCTCCAAAGGAAGACTTGGGATAATAGACTGCTTTAGTTCTGAAAAGGCCTCGTTTGATAAAGTCAAAAGCTCATTAATGTCTGCTAGAGATAAATTCTTGATATCGGCTTCTTCGCTTTCAATATCATTACGTTTCATGAGTAACCCGCGAAGATGGTCAACTATTCTTTCAATTACAACCTTGAAATCAGCACCGTTCTTGGCAAATTTACTGATTATAAGAAGCGCCTTTTTGGCATCCTTTTCAGAATATGCACTCAAAAGTGCATTTACCTCCTCCTTAACTCCGCCCGTTCTGAAATTTTCATCAAACAACTCATTTGTAATTTTTTTGCCTTTTGAGGCAAATACTAATTCCTCCAGATTTTTTGCACTATCCCTAAAAGCCCCGTCGGAAATTTTTGCGACAGACTCCAAAACCCCTTTTTCAATGTCTAATTTTTCTCCTTTAACAATGCGCTCAAGGCTTTTAACAATTTCATTATCTGTTGGTTTTTCAAATGCCACATGAAATGTTCTGGAAACAACAGTCGGCAGTAATTTATGCAGTTCGGTTGTTGCCAGAATAAAAACAACGTGGGATGGCGGTTCCTCCAAAGTCTTAAGAAGAGCATTAAATGCCCCGGTTGAAAGCATATGCACCTCGTCGATGATATAAACTTTCTTCTTAAGACTTGATGAAGCAAATTTTATTTTCTCACGAAGCGCTCTTATTTCATCAACTCCTCCATTTGACGCGCCGTCAATTTCCAAGACGTCAATATTGGAGCCGTTAGTAATAGAAACACATGCTTCACACTTATTGCAGGGCTCAATTTGAGAAATTGGAGATTGGAGTTTGGAGTTTGATTTTTCTTCTGAATTGTGCCCCGTGCAGTTAATTGCTTTTGCCAATATTCTTGCGGCGGATGTCTTGCCAAGACCTTTTCCTCCGGTGAATAAAAATGCATGTGGCAAATCTTTGAAGGATAGAACATCGCTTAGTTTTTCCCTTACGTGAGGAAGATCAAGCTGTGAGATATTTTGAGGTCTGTATTTCCTATAAAAAACCATGTTTAAGAATTAAGTATAAAGAAGTAAGTATTAAGCACAAGCAGTATAAATGAAATATTCTTCTTAGTAAACCCTTAATACTTTATTCTTACTTCTTAATTCTTCTATCTGTGATGAAATCCAAGAAGATGCATGAGGCTGTGCTCAACCAATTCATTCACGCGGTCATCAATCAAACTGTTATCGCGGGCGCACTCTTCGATAACCTTGGGATAGCAAAGAACTATATCACCAAGATATAAAGTGTCGGGTGGAAGAACAGTTACTTCCCCTTCAGTCTGTGAAAATGACAAGACATTTGTCGGCGCGTCAATACCGCGGTACTTTTTATTAAGAGCCTTCATCTTCCGGTTGCCAATAACTGCCACCGAAACCTCAACGGCACTTGAGATATTCTGCCTAAGAAGGGTCTTTATTATAGTCTCTTTGATTTTTTTGCGGCTAACCTTGTACCGGCTCTCCACATAAATAGGAACTGAAATGGAATTCATAACTTCTGAGACTACCAGCTATCAACAATTCTAATAATTGTTATGCTTATTCATCTTCCGGGCAAGTTCTTTTCTGAATTTTTTAGCCAATGACGGCTTCAAGTGAAACTCGCGCTTTTTCATTTCATGAATTATGCCCTCAGACATAACTTTTCTTGAAAATTTTCTTATCATTTGGTCCGGACTATCGCCCGGCTGTTTTTTTACAAAAACCATATATAAAAACACCTCCTTAGATAACCCAAAATTATGGGCTGTGATATTATATCGCATTTTTCTATTGAGATAAATATTCAAAACATCCAATAAACTAAGAACTACTATTGACATTACAATAGTCTTATAGTAATATACTGATCGGGATTATTCCCTTCCGTGCAGAATGCCCGGAACATTTTGTCGAGGAGAGCCCATAAAGCTCTCGGCGCTTTGATTACAAAGGAGATGGGACATGTAAGGAGTTATTGGCCTACGGGTCTGACTCCGCTAAAGCACGCGTGAACCCAAGAATTCAACAGACTTGCGCCGCAGGGGAACCTGCCTATCACCCGCCTGCTCATATGAGCAGGCGGGAACCAAACATAAACCCCTCAGAAACATCTCGATTTCTTTAGAAAAATACAAACTCAAAACAACTAGATACAAGATAGGATTTCTTTATTGCTGATTTTTTTAATACAAGTTACTAAATCACTTTATCGGTGCCTGAAGCCCTGTCGGACCTATAAGATGAAAATGCAAATGGTTGACTACCTGCCCTCCTCCTCCATTAATAATAATTTTATAACCCTTACCTGCCAAGCCTGTCTCCTCAACAATTTTTTGGATACCATGTCTGACAGATGTCAAAATATCATCATCGGTCAAATTTTCGAATGCATCAACATGAACTTTCGGAATAAAAAGGATGTGTACTTTTGCGACAGGATGTATATCATCAAAAGCCAATACATTTGCATCCTTGTATCTAAAATCCTTTGGAATTTCCCCTTTGACTATTTCACAAAAAATGCAATTTGTTAGGTCTTGAGCGCTCATACTCTTACATTAGCACCGTTTCTGCCCGATTTCAACACACACTATAGTAGAAATTAGCCGGCTCTTTTGATACAATGCCTAACTATGCCAGCATCAGAAAGAGGAGAAATTCCCCAGCAAATTCAATATCCGATAGAACACAATCCACTTGAAGAAGTGTCAAATAGAGCCGTTCTTTTACCCGGCCAGGATATAAGAAAAATGGGTATGTTTGAAGAATGGATACATCACCCCTCAAGCAGAGAAGTACTACTAAGGGGAAACGGGATTCTGAAGGATGAATTTGGGTTTGATTTGCTTGAAATGGCAAACCCCACGCTTAAACCTGAGACGGATGAGAAAAAAGCCTCCGATCTTCGCAAAACCTGCCACACACAGCCGGCTGTCTTTTTGCAAAGTGTTGCCATTCACAATTACAACAAAGCTGAAAAAGGCCGGAAAGGATACCGCACAATTCCCAAATATTACTCCGGCGTCAGTATGGGAATGGGAACAGCTGCAATGCTTGCCGGCTTCATGGACTTTGAAACAGGGGTAAGATTTCATGCAGAACGGGGAAGGATAATGCAGGAGTACTCAGACCCTACTCCCACTTCAATGATTGCTTTGGTCAACGTTAGTGAAGATGATGTTAAAGATCTCTTACAAGACGAGAGAAACAAATCGATTGATCTTTGCCTCATTAACTCCGACTCTCTATGGATAGTCGGCGGACCCAACAATCCCGATGACCCGACATCTCCGATGCAATCATTAAAACATCAACTCAAGGAAAGAAAAATCAGGGGGATTGATGTCGACACCGATAGAGCCATGCACGGTAGATATGTCAGACCCGCAAGGAAAAAGTTTGATGAAATGATAGACAAAATACCCTTTTCAAATCCCGTCAGTATAGTTGTCGGAAGTGCCTTGGGAAAACCTATATTTGATGGGGAAGGTATGAAGGCCGAATTGAAAGCCGGTTTTGACCACACCGTCGACAACAGAAAACCTCTTGAGTTTTTTGATTCTGTTGGAGTTCATACTTTCTCCGAAGTCGGTAATCCAAAAGGAAATTTCGGAAAAGTCATGGAGAAGGTTTTTAATGCGAGAAATCTTCAAATAGCGGGTGCAGCTGCAACAGGAATTGCTGCAGGCCTAGGTATCTACGAAGTTGCAACGAGATTTAATCATAACCACCCCGATCATCCCAATAACAGCACTAATTGATTACCCAAGTCTATCCTTGGATCCTTTTCCGCCCCATGCCTTCAACCAACCCCTTATCCCATCAGTCCCAAAACCAGCACTTGTTTTAGTTTCATTTATATTAACTCCTTTTATTGCTTCTTCTTGCCTTCTTAAAATCTCCAATTTAAGTCTTACAGTTTCGGCTAGTTGTTCCTGGGTTTTTCCTGATGCTTTATCATAATTATCAATTTTCTCAAATATATTTTTTATCGCATTCCTGCTAGCAGAAATTGCCATATCTCTCTTACTAGTAGTTGAAGCGACACAGTCTCTCATCCATCTATCAAGGTCGTCTTCAGTCTGCGGGTCATTCATATCCGTTCTTATTCCTAGTTTAATTTCGTAATTTGCAGCACCAAGCAGTAACGGAAATAATTTTATTGAAGTCTCTTCAGGAATTTGCACCCTACATGCAATAAAATCACTCGTATGTGCTGACTCGCCCAGACCCTTTTCCAAATTGCCTTTCCGCTCTAAGTCATTCATTTGCAATTAATTATACCCTAACTCCCAAAAAGCCGCTGGGGAAAATTTGCTTAATTTCACTTTGTACTAATTACACCTTGAATAGCACTCCCAATATGGGGTATAGTGTATGTATTCGATGCCCTCAGCTGAATTTATTACTGTAAATAGTAAAGAGCTAAATGAAAAGTGTGGTCTGAGGGCAACCTATACTCCTGGAATAGACTCCGTTAATACGACCCTTGAGGGCATCAGCAATCTTCAGCACCGCGGGCAAGACGCAGCAGGACTAATAGCAATCGGGACATCGGGTGAGTACTCCGGAAGAAGCGGACTAGGTCTTGTACCTCAAGTTTTTCCTAAGGATAGTATTGACTCAATAAAAGGCGATATTTCACTTGGGCATACAAGGTACGGTACATCTCACGTTAAAGGAAAAAGTCATGCACAACCAATACTCAATGGCGGAGTCGTAGCTTTGGCTCATAATGGCAATCTGCCGGAAACTACAGCGCTTGATGAATTTATGATTGCTAACAAAATTCCCGATAAAGGCTATAACGATTCTGAGAAAATGCAGGCCGTTGTTAACAGCATGGTTAAAAAAGGAGCAACTATAAGCGAAGCTGTTTTGGGTGCCTCCTCTCTTTTTACCGGAGCATGGTCGTTGGGAATGATTGATACAAAAAGTCGGACACTGGTTGCTGCAAGGGACCCATGGGGAATGAGACCTCTTACAATGGGAAGAAAAAGCGAAGGAGTTGCCTTTGCATCCGAATCAAGGGCACTTAAAGATTGTTGCGAACTAAGAGAAATAAAACCCGGAGAAATAGCTGTTTTTGATGGACATAAATTAATAACTATCCAGCAGGATGCTAAAGAAGCCAGGTTTGATATCTTTGAAATTTTATATTTGATGAAACCCGACTCGGTCATCTTCGGCCAAAAGGTTGAGGACATCAGAAGAAATCTCGGACGCGAATTGGGACGCGAAATGCAGGATGTACCGGATCTAAACTTGGATATGATTGTGCCGACTCCCGACACGGCAATACCTTACGCTCAGGGTCTTGCGGAAAATTTGGATATACCTTTAGGACAAGGGCTTATCAAAAATCCCGGCTCGCAAAGAACTTTTATCGCATCAGACGTTACCCAAAGGACAATGATGGTTGAGGAAAAATTGATAGCAGATCCTACGGTCCTGGATGGAAAGATTGTAGGATTGACCGATGACACAGTCGTCAGAGGTACAACAACGGGGGTTACCGTTAGAAAGTTAAGAGATGCAGGAGCGCAGGAAGTGCATTTGCTTATCCCCTCCTCCCCCATTCAGCATCCTGATTTTTATGGAGTAAATACACCAAATCAAAAAGAGCTTATCGCAAATAGATTTGGAACACCTGAGGAGCTGGCGGAATTTTTGGGTGCAGACTCAATTCATTATTTATCAATTAACGGAATGGTTAGAGCAACGAAAATGCCGAAGGAGACCTTTTCTTTTTCAGCATTCAACGGCGAATATCCCATACCTCTTGGAAGCAGGGAAAATGATGTGGTAAAAGTAAAACCTCTAAGGCTTCATTCAACACCCATGCAATTTACAGGAACCAAGTTATAGTATTCAAGATATTATGCTTGGCAAATAATGAAGCGGTGTCAACGGCCAATCTTAAATTCAATTACATCCCCGTCATTTATTGTATAGTCCCGTCCCTCTAGCCTAGCCTTTCCTTTGTCGCGCGCGCCTTTCCACCCATTACATTCAACAAAATCAGAGTAACTGACTACTTCTGCTTTTATGAATTTATCCATAAAATCAGTATGGATTTCACCGCTTGCTTCAACAGCATTTGCACCGACTTTTACAGTCCATGCTCTTACTTCTTTTTCACCACAAGTTAAAAATGACATAAGTTCCAATTTTTGATACGCGCAATTAATAAGTCTCTCGAGTCCTGACTTTGTAACTCCCAATTCTTTCAAGTACTGTCTCCCGTCTTCTTCATCAAGCGAAGCTAATTCTTCTTCAATTTTTGCCGAAACGACCACGAAGTTATTGCTGTCCATACACATAACTTTCGAGTATTCTGAAATAATTTCTTCAAAATTTGCGTCTTGATAGTCAGATTCACTAACATTTAGAACAATTAATTCATCTTTGGAAGTTAAAAGAGATAATTGCTTTACTGTCCCAACTTCACCAGGAGTAAGAAGCGCGCTTCGCGCAGGAAGTCCTGTATTAAGGTGCTCCTTGAGTTTTGCAACTGCACTACCCAAAACAGTATCGGTTCTTAAGGTCTTTTCATTTACTTTTGACAATGTTTCCAAATCAGCCAATATCAGTTCTGTGGTTATTGTTTCATAATCCTCCCTTATACCAACACTTCCCTCACGAATGACATCTTTGTCCTCAAATGCCCTGACAACATGAGCAATAACTTTTACTTCTCTTATGTGTGATAAGAATTTATTGCCTAATCCCTCGCCTTCGTGTGCACCCTTAACAAGACCGGCTATATCAACAAATTCAACAGTCGCGGGCTTTAATGGTGGCAAATCGGACATTGAGTTTTCAGCCCTTGTAATCTCTGCAAGCATATCCAAACGTTTGTCAGGAACAGGGACAACTCCAACATTTGGCTCGATCGTAGCAAAAGGATAATTTGCAGCCAAAGCCGCCTGCTTTTTAAGAAGCGCGTTAAACAAAGTGGACTTTCCTACATTTGGTAAACCGACGATTCCGACACTCAGACCATAACTTGACATTTTGTATCTCCTGTATTGGTAAATAGCCACGAACCCTAAGAAGTCTTTGCTGTCCTATGATTGTGTCTACTACCTTTAAAATAATTCTCCGCTTGGCCTCAAAGCTTAAATCATTAAGTCGAGACTTCGCAGCTTCACTAAACTTATATATTTGATTTTCATCTGGCGTAATAATTATATCAGTTTTTTTGACTTCTCCCTCTATATGACCTATCTCTCGCTCTAAAACTGATCTTCTCATTTTTAAATCGTTCATTACTTCTTGGAGTTGTTCAGTGTTTATAATTCCAGCTCCATAGGCTTTCACATACCTTGCTTCCTCTTTTTTGAGTTTTTCAACTTCATCTTTTAAACCCTTAACCGAATTGGTATTATCAGAAGCACCAACTTGTTTTTGGTTGGTCCACCTTTTCGCTTGTTCTATCAATAACTTTGGTGAACTCATCAATTTCGCTATACCATCCCAAACGAGCTTGTCAGCAATCCTGGCATTTACACCTCTTTCGTGACAGTTGGGCGGTAAGGGGTAGCTATAAACTCTATCTGTACATCGGTAATATAAGTGCTTACCCTTTTGTGGACCTTCTCCCGCTCTCCTTCTACCACACATACAGTAAATCAAATTAGCTAATAAATACTCGTTGTGTCTATTCCTCACACATTTTTCAAAGTTAGTCTTTAACTGACCTCTGGTTTTATTGAAAAGTTCTTTCTTTATAATGGCTGTAACTGGAATTTGCACCCAATCACTTTCTGGCTTCCACTTTCTACTCGTCTTCTTAACCCGCTTATATTTCTCCTGTTTTAATGGGTTCTCTGGAACGATTGCGATTGAGCGATTGTAATAAGCAGTTCCAATATAAGATTCATTTCTTAATAAGGTGGTCAATGTACTTGTATTCCAAACACCTTTTGCACTTTTCCTGGGAGGAATTCCCAAATCTTTTAACCTGCTAATTACCTTTCTAACAGTTAATCCTTCATTGGCTACCCACTCAAATATCATTTTAACCACAGCAGCTTCCTTTTTATTTATTTTGTAATAGCCTTGCTTATTGGCTTGTTTTGGAATGTAATCGTAGCCATAAGGAGCCTGACTTGTTACAACATTTCCATCTCTTGCCTTACGAAGTTTACCCAATCTGAATCTTTCAGCAATTCTGGCTCTCTCGTATTCTGCAAACAGCCCCTTAACTCCATAAAGTAATCTATCTCCGTCATCTCTTGGAGGAGGAGTCGTAACATATAGCATTTGAATGCCGATCTCGCTCAACTCGTCTGTGACTAATTCTTGATAAGAATATTTTCTGGCTAATCTATCGGGGTCGTATATAACAACCGCTTCCCAAATCTTTTTTCTAGCATCCAGCCTTAGTTCATCTAAGCTTGGTCTTGCTAATATCATTCCACTCCAACCATCATCCCTATACTCTTTTACTATCGCATGACCGTTTTTGGTCACAAAATCGTTAATCGCCATTATTTGAGTTTCAATGGTTTCCTCATTTTCTTGTCTATGTGTTGATACCCTGGCGTAAATTGCAACTAACATAGTTATTTCCTTTGAGCTTTAATTTTTCGATCCTCCAAGAACTTGTCTAAATCAGTTTTGGTAATTCTGTACTCCTTACCTATTTTGATAGCGGTTATCCATCGTTTCATAATCCATCGCCTGACCGTAATTACATTCTTAATCCCTAATAATTTGGCTACTTGTTCGGTTGTAAGATATTCTTCCATATTCTTAAATTACACTACTTTATAATACTTTACAATACCAATATTATCACCACTTCATGTCTAAACTAAGCGGACCATGGTCAAATTCAGACATTATGTTGTTGTCATAAAGATGGTTTTCCAAAATGTAAATCATAGGTGGAGCTTTTCTAAATCTAATTCCTTTAGTCTTCACTACTTCTCTAATTTTATTCGGGTCTAAGTTCCCTCCATTTTTATCTACATCAATCTCGTCACAGGCAAGAAGTGCAAACATCAAAGCATCACAATAATCATCTTTTGGATACTGTTTGCTATGGGCAATACTCATACTCGCTCCACTCTCAGAAATCGTATAACGGAGATTGGTCAGTTGCTTTATTAGCTCTGGTTCTCTGGGAATAAGTAACCTTTTGGCTTGCATTAAAATTTTCATCCGTCCATACCCATTTACCTTACTTTGAGCGGTAGTATACAACCCTTCAACTTTTATCCCTTCTCTTTCTAGCGTCTGAGAGGGCATATCACCTATTCCATTCATTTCCGAGATCATTTTGTCAATGTAGAAGTACTTTGATAATTCAATAATCCGCTCAATGACGGTGGTATAGTTTGTCTTTTTGTACGCTTCAAAATAAGGAACGATAAAGACACTCCCTTGGAGTCCTGGCTCCAAATCTGACAAATATAACTTGCTTACAAACATCACCACTGTGTCATCTCTACCACGAGCAGCCCAATCTACTCCTCCCCATACCACACCTTCTTTAACCTGAATAGGATCAACCAAATCATAATCCGCTATACACGACTCAACTAACTCATAATCAAAATAAGCATCTTCATCTCCTATCCACTCTCCTAAAATCTCGGTTCTATACTCCTCATCGGTTATCTTATCCTTCATCCTCTCAACATAATCCTTTTGAATTAGCGGCGAAGCTTCATATGTATAGTGAAAACTAGCGATAGTTGCGTCCCTCTTATCCTGACCATCTTGGAAATATCTATAAAACCAGTGGTCTATTGACCATGGTGAGGAAATCATAAATAGCTGGCTGCCTGGTACTGTAAGTAATGAGTATTGCACTGCTCTTAATAACTCCTGACTACAAAAGTTAGCTTCGTCAACAATCACAGTTGAAACTTTGCTAAATCCTCTTATCTGGGCTGGACTGTCTGGTAAACACCATAACTCTGAACCATTACTCAACTTGATATAAGTTTTAGTATCATCCACTAAAGAACCTCGTAAGGGTTCACTTTCCTGAATATATTGTCTGATGGTGGCAAACATTAACCCTGATTGTCTGAGTGAGGGTGACACAACCAAAACCTTGGACTGCCTGGAAAAAGCAGTGTGAATAGCTTTAATCGCACAAGCGGTAGACTTGCCGATCTGCCTAGCACTGGCAACAACTACTACTCGGCTTTTACTCGTCATGAATTCTAACTGATGAGGCCAAAGTTCCACTCCGACTATAGTCTTGGCAAAATAAGCTATATCTTCTCGGCATTGTTTTAGTTGGTCGTTATTCAGCATTTTCGTTTACCTCCTTGTCTAGCTCCTGCATCCTCCTGGCAAAATCAAATCCTATGGCTGTAGCTACCCCTAATTTGGCTCTGGCTTGAGGAGATAGACCCAAAGCATCTCTCATCCTATTGGCAGCATTTATGGACAAATACCAGAGCTTAAGGATTGGCTGATATTCCATAGTTCTAGAATTTTTATTAAGCATTCCCACTTTGCCTAACCAATTGGCAATAATCATCTGTAAGGTTTCCTCACGAACCAAAGAAACAATAATTGGTAAATCTGGTTCTCTAACCTGGGGTAATTCCTGTATCTCCTTAATTCTTTCTTCCTGAAACTGCTTTACCTGGCTACATTCACAGGTCCCCTCCTCATCAATATCCTTGCCAAATAAGCAATGTTCGCAAGGAATAAGTCCTGACTTGAGGAATGCATATGCTCCGCTCTTCATTGGAGCTAGTTGTCTTTGTTTGAGCTGTTTTTCTGTTAGGTTTTCCATAGACTTGTCTTAATTTGTGCGTTTTTTAGTAATACTTCCAAAACGGAGGTTTTTTCTTTCGCAAACTCCGCCTCCGAACCAAAAATTAACTTACAAACTCGCAATAATTGAGCCTCACTCATTTTGCTCAATGGCTTATTGGTGTTTTCCTTAGTCATAGCAATTACTCGTTCTATCGCTTTTTCCGATATGCCTTCATTCCTCAGTTTGTCCTCCAACTTTCCAATTTCATTTAAGACCGCTTCAAATTCTTTCACTGTTACGCTCTGATCTCCTTCCTTTATAAGGAACCAGGAACAGAGATGAATATATTTACGTAATGTTTCTTTAATGGTTTCGGCTATCATCGGTAGTCCTCCAATCCTTGTATTGAGCTGATTGTTGGCATACCCTCCAAGGTTTCCTGTTTTACTGCCACTGTTGCCATATCAGGCTGTCCATTGGCAGAATTGGCAGCTGTGGCAGCATTTTTATCTTCTTGGGAGGACTTTTTCAGTGTTATCTCTGAGCCGCTTAATATCTCTGACTTTGAGGCTGTAATTCCAAGAGATAGTAAGTTGGGTCGTATCTGCATAATCCGCTTCCATAGCCAGTTGGAGGACTTAGGGAACCCATCAGAACCGCCTATCTGCAGGTTAGTTTTTTCCACAATGGCTTTAAGCAGCTTATGTAATTCCGAACTTGGACCATTCCACTCGTCTTTATCGCTCATAAACTGCAAGATGGATTGAGCTGTTGGTGAGGACTCAATGGCTGCCTGATTCTGTCTTTCAATGTTCTCCCCAAAAGCATCTAGAAACTCTTCAGGACTTTTACCAAGCGTTACCGCACTGATTGCAGCATACTTGGCGTAGTCTGCCATTCTTGGCTTCCTTTTAAGCTTAAACTCAGGAGCAGTGCCTAGAATCTGAGCCAACTTGTCAAAGATTGAACCTAATATAAAAGGTTTATCCCGATCAAAGTTATTCCAAAAATCCTCCTCATCAATTCTCATCTCCTCTGGTATCCGCTCAAAACTTAATATCAAGCACCTATCCAATAAATCCGCTCTAGTTGCTATCAAGTTAATACCAGTCATACCTACTGCTGCTTTCTGAGTGAAAAGAATATCCTCATCATTGGTGAATAGCTTCCGCTTCGTAAAACCTATCCCTGTAGCCAATCTACACAGAGCATCGGACAGTTCATCACGTAGATATGACAGGTTGTCCAAATATAGGCAGTAGTGATGATTTGAAGCTTGAGCCAGTTCGTTAATATCGGAAGGCGGACTAAGCAAAGCTGAAATACTCGGGTCAATCAGACTCCTTGCCACTCTTAAAGCTGTGCTTTTGGCTGATCCCTGGTCTCCAATATTGACCAGGACGACTCTGGGAATATCAGGTATAAAAACAGTAAGTAGGTATGTTAAAAATAGAAGCTTGTCAGTCTCGGTCTTTAAGTTGAGGTATTTGAGGACAGTTTCCAGACTTCCACCTGTAATTGGTTCTGCTTGTGCAATCTGGTGATTAAAGCGTCTGAACCTTACTGGACAACTTTCTGTTATCTCCCAGCCTTTTGTAGTAATCTTTACAACTTTCTTATCATCACCCAAATCGTAATAAATGGCATTGTCTAGACGAGCAATTCTATTAAATAACACTCTGGTATCTTCCTCATGGTAAGCTTTACCTTCAATGCTACTGACTGCCTGTTGAAAACTTTCACCCGAGAAACCCTTGTTATATTCTTGCCAGTATTTACCAGCTATCCAGCGTCTAAAGACTGAACCTTTAATGGGAAACCCCACAATCGGTCTTTCAGGAAAAGTAATATGAGGTTCCCCTGTATCATCAAGATAAAGCTCGACTTCAAGACGGAATACCAAATCAACGATCTTATCTGCTACACTTCGTCTTTCGGATTCCTCGTCTTCCTGATTAGCTTTCTCACTTTTAACAATGGATTCATAAACAATTCTTAACTCGTTTTCGGGTAGAGGCGGTTGATTGTCCTTATTCCAAATCTGAGCCATTGGCCACACCTCAGACTCCCACTCCTCCTCAGGATAGCGTTTCAGCCATTTACCAATTACTGAAGCAGCAGCATCGTTTCTTTTACCCTCTGAGACTCCATTGAGTAATTTATTGTTCCATTTACTCTCTTTTGGACCTTCTTTTACCTTGACACTACTGATCCATTCTTGAACAAATTCTGGAATATCTATAACTTTTGTATCTTCGGGGGAATTCAGCCATTTATAAGGATTACCTGACTTATGGGTCGATGGAGGAACGATGACATATCCGCCTTCCCCTCGGACATCTATGCCTGGTTTTATCCCTGCTTGGTTCTGAATACCCTCCTCATACTTAAAGAAATAATGCCAGCCTCCGCCACCTGTCGCACTTTTAACTGTTTGAACCTCTTCGAAAGCTTCATCAGTTCCTTCATGTCTTGGGTCAATATCAACCACCACCAAGTTCGATATTTTGCCTGTCACGACTCCTAGATTAACTTCAGGATTAGAGAACCACCCACCAATTTGATCTCGTGTTGCCTTCTGAGTCTGATATAACTTCCACTCAACCAGTGGCTTCTTATCAATACTTACAGGAATTACACTCCATCCCATCTTTTCAGACAGAAACAAAGCTTGTTCCAAAACTGTGTTTGTAGTAGTATTTGAGTTAGTCATATTTAGCCCTCATCCCAAGGCATAATCAGAAGTTATGCCCTGAGTGAAAGTTAAACGGAAACTATTTTTCTTCGCTTGCAAAGTCGATCACTTTAGCAAACACCTGTCCGTCTTCTTTCTTTTCGTGCTTTACGGTTAGGTAGCATTTTTTACCTACCAAGTCGTTAGCCTCGAAATCTTCTTTATCGCTTTCGGTCAGCTCTTCGCCCAAAAGTGCTTCAGTAATTGTGAGTCCTTTGCTCTTTCGACCTTTGTATGTTGATAAGCTTCGGGTTGACCATACTTTGATCTCCATCCCTGGCTTATCCTCATACTCAAATGTCCACTCGAACTGTCTTTCTTTATCGCCTGACTGCTCCTTTGGATTGAAAAACTGGTTTTCAACCTCTTCGATTGAAATCAGTTTCGCCAACACTCTTCCCGCATCTGGTAATACTCTCTTCTTAAATAAAAACTTAGGCATTGATTATCACCCCCTCTCTCGTTTGATTTTGATAATTAGGTAGTTGTCTTTGGTTGGTCATAATCTCTGGTTCAACCTTTTGCTCGTTTAGAAACTTCAAAGCCTCCTCAAACAAAACATCAAAAGCGTCATCTATCCGAGCTTGAATCACCTCGGTTGGTGCTTCTACCACCTCATAAACGACCTCAATCTTCTTGGGAGTGTATTTCCTAACCATTTTTACCTCCCGAAAAAATCAAATCCCTTAAGTCATTAAGTCGTGCGAAAAGTTCCCGAGGATTTGTTCTGGCTGTTCCAGCAAAATAGCTTTCAACTAGCTCATCTGCCTTGTCTTTGGGAGAGAATATGAAAAAGACCTCACCATTAAGCTTGGTGGTGTCTACCAACTGAAGTCCAGCAGCATAGAGGTAAGCTGCAATGTTTAAAATTTTGGTTCTATAAAATCTAGCTTGGTCCATATCTCAAATCAATCGTTTTCAACTGATCTGAGAACCACGCTGGTGATACACCAAAACCGAGTCAATACATCAAACTATGCCAATTTATGCCTGAGAATTAGAAGTAACGGTGTAGTACGGGTACTTTAGAAGCCTTCTAAGCTATCTACTGGAAGTTTTACACGAAAATAGAAACCGTCCACTCTATCATTATAGACAGACAAAACTATTATTTTTTCCATCTTGGCAGGAACGAGTTTTTTATGAACCAAATTACTCCTTGTACTTTTGATCCACGCCCTAGTAGCTTCCGTTATCCCCATCAGCTTTAAGCGTTCAATTAAATCAGGTATAGAAACAGCCACTTGTAAATATCCATCTGTCTCAACACCACCTTGTTTTAGTATCTCCAGTAGGGTTTTGAAAAAGACCGCCATATCATCCTTTAGTCTTTCAGTGCTTAAATTTAAAGCTTTCCAGCGAATTGTTTTAATCAAGAAGGTATTCGACTCATCATCAAAAAAGAATGGCTTGCCCTTTATTTGTGGCGCTTCCTTCTGCAACCTGACCAACTCTCTTAGTAACGTTGTCTGTTCCTCTAATAATTCCTCTTTATGGTCTTTTACAGTAGGTAAGGACTCGTCAATAACTATTTCTGGTTCTGGGACAGTTGGTACATAATCCAATCGCGGTAAAACTGGATAGATTAGAGGTGCTTGTATCTTTGCGATAGTATCCGCAAGTATTCGCATTGGTTCAGTAAGACGCTCAAAGCTCTCATTAATCCGTCTAATGTTTTCAAAGAAAGAGGGTGGGGGTAATGAAGCAGCAATCGCAATATTTGACAACCTAATTGCTGGTTGAATTGCTGCTACTGCTGCACTTGAGAATTGAGTTATTTCAGCGATTCGAGGAGCGAAACTGGAATAAAACATCTCCATTGATTTTTTAAATCGCTGGACTTCTGGGTCGGGGTCATTAGGATTCTTCTTTAGTCTTTCTAAAGCTTCACCGACGGTTAGTTTCCCTGGTATCTTTTTTAGAGTAGGCATAATCAATCTCTTCCATCATCAATCCTAAATCTGGATTAACTTTCGCTCTAATTATATCGAAAAGTAGTCCAAAGTCATACGATTATTATGGCAGCAATGGCAGTATTATTCTAAGTTAGGGAGAGCTGACTCTGAAGTTCTTTTTAAGATAAAAAGTCACTTAATCTTTTCACTATCTTTAGCTATATCAGCAATAATACTATTTGGTATCACCTTAAGATCTTCAGTTTTATAATTTATGCTATAGGAGAAATCACCTGAACCACCCGCTAAATATTCTTTCTCAAATACCTTAACATCAATAACCGTTTTTTCTGCATTTGGAATAAGTACCCTGGCTGCACCTATCGGCAACCCAGTCAACACTGTAAATTCGTCTGGTGTTGCCATACGTAAGTCGCTTACGTTTAATAACAGTTTAATCTTTTTGAAGTCTGCTCTTGTATCACCCCTTATCACAACAACAATGTATTTATTATCACCTTTCATAATGAGGGTTGGAGCACAATCAGCAAACGTTAGCCCTAGATGTTTTAAAATATCAACTGTCGTTCTCAGTGGTGGGTGTTCAAGAATATGATTTTCAATTCCTAATTTATTTAGCTCTTCGCAATAATCCAAAACATTTTTTGTTAACATATTTTTTTATACCCTTTATTATCCTAGCATATTAAAAATTCATAAATAAATTTCAAATCCTTCAAGATAATTATGATCAATTGTATCTAAGAGTTTTGATTCGCTAATCTGATGACTTTCGGTTAAGTTTTCCAAAAAATAAAGTCGCAAAACTCTCATATAGAAACTATGAGTAATGCAAAGGATATTGTCATAAGGCAAACTTAATAATTCCGCTTTTAATTTTTTAATACGGCTTAAAACTTCATTTAATCTCTCTGCTCCTTTTCCAGTCTTCATACCATGAAATAGTGCTTCCCTTATCGAAGTAAAACCCCTTTTTGTGAAGTCCTCTTCATTTATAAGTATTGCAGGGTCAAAGAAAATTTCTGACAGATTATTGGTTTTGTCAAACTTATGATCTTTACCTGTCACTTTAGTTATTAATTTAGCAGTTTGTTCTGTTCTGTTAGAATAACTACAGAGAATTATCTTAAAGGATCGAAGCTGCTGTTTATCAAATTTTTCTAATAGTATCTCTCGAGATTCACTACTGATATTAGGTGTAATTTTGCATGTAGCCAATCCACAAACTTGATTAAAAGTAAGTTGTGAATAATCGCTATATGGAGACTCTAATCTGCTATGACGAATAAATTTAATTTTTTTCATAATTACTCTACTTTCTTTACTGATCTGCTAACTGGATCAAATAGCACCTTCATTCCCGTTTTAAGTCTCTCTGACTTTATTCCACCAATTGCGCCTTTTCCAAGCTCTCTTGCTCTTTGAGCACCATGAGATACAATACCAGCATTCTCAAGAATCAACCCAGAAGACAGAGCAATAAACGGATCATGACCCAAATTCATTTGCGTAGCAACTAATATTATCTGCATTCCCTCTCTACGATACTCCTCAGCTACAACAGAAGCTTGGTTCATGTCTTCAAATTGATCCAAGTTTATTACAACTCCTTCAACTGGTTGACCCTCGGCTAGAAATTTACCTTTTATTTCTACAAAATCACCATTATTCCCCTCAGATAAACTCAATTTCTCTATATCAGATTCCCGAATCACATGAGGCAACTCGAGCTTATCGTAATTGGCAAATGATTGTTTTCGTGATTTTATTAAGTGGCCAAACGACTGTGGATCAAATATTAAATTATCCAATTCTCTCGGATAGACAAAATAGATATCACCCTCTCCCAATCCTAATCGCATATTTAAAACCTCTAAAGAATCTCGTAATAGAGAGTACTCCTGTGTAAAAAGATATTTGACTGTTTCTCTAAGAGCCATATATGTTTGCGCTGAGTGAATTACTCTTTCAAAATCTTGTCTTTCTTGACCCGATAAACTACTTAGAATGGTCTGCTGGGTATCTAATCTCTCTTTCTTCTGTTTTTCAAATTCTTCTTTATATTTACCCGATTGCCGAATCCCTCTTACATACGACAAAAGAGCTTTAGGATCATCCTTTAATCGTACGTGCCTAATCTCAAGCATTTCACCCGTACTAAAATGCCCAACGTGTTCCTGGGCAATTATTAAAGCGTCTTCTTCAGTTTCAGCTTCATCTATGGCAATATTTACATCAGTTATTGAGCTTCCATCTAGCCCCTGGCTTAATCGGGCAAAAACTCTCTCCGATTCTTCTTCTGATAACCCCAAACCTTCTCTTAACAAAGTCTGCAATCGTTGAGAATAATAAAAGCCTAATCTGGCAGCTTTAACAAAGTCTACACAGGAGCCAGTTCGCAAGTGCTCTAAAATAACAGTGCAATGCCTGACTAACTCTTCATTTGTCATGTTGCTTACATCCTTTGTTTGCATATCTTTAACAAAATTAGTCATCTCACCAAAATCTTTCGTTCTGAATTGATTAAGAAAATTGTCAGCATGTTGACGCATTCCTAGAACAAAATCCTGATATATTCGAAAATAACCTGGTGCCTTGTCCCCGTATCTAACCTTTAAATCTTCAATGGTTGGATCTTGAAGGTATAACCCCATCTCTGGATAAGCTCCTTTATTAGGGTCTTTTTGAATTGCATCCAAATATTCTTTAACTAAGGTAGAAAAATATTCTTGTCTAGTATCAGGGAAACCCGCATAAAAAGTAGCTGCATCACGAGAAATACTAAAGTAAGGTCTACCTCCAACATAATTTGTAAACCCGACCGATTCCTCTCCTAACGGATAACCCATATCAATTCTTCCAAGCTGGATTCCACCAGGAACTCCATCACTACCAGTAAAAATATATGCAAAAATCCCAAAATCCATTTCAGTTGGCCTTGGAAGTAGTTCGCTAAAATTGGCATCGCTAAATATTACCCTTTCTGTACCAAGCTCTCTTTTTTCCTGAGTAATCAGATTTTGGAGTTTTAATTTTACTCTTTCTAAACAATCGTCTGTTGTCTCTTCAATTTCTACTTTACCTAAATCGGCAGTTAGTCTTCTAGCTTGTAAAATATAAAGCTCATCATCTTTACATGCAAACTCTATGTCCTGTGGTTTCCCGTCATATAAATTCTCTATCGTTAGGGCAGCATCTTTTATCTTTTTAATGGTACTTGTAGGGATAGGTCTCGTCTCAAACCCTGTTGACTCTAGAATACAACCTTCTTTATCAAGAAGAGCTATGCTCCCATGAGCTTCACCATCTACTAATGTAGATCCAAAACCATCAACATACTGAATAAGTACATTACCCCCATTAATCCCTGTATATATAACTCCTGCTCTCTCAGGATCAATTAATCTTTGAATAACCAGACCCATTTTCATTTCTGAAGGTTGTAAACCATGTAAAGTCATGAATTCTGCTACTTCAGGACTTCTTGCGTGAGAGTAAATCATTTCAATAGTGTTTTTAATGTCGTCATTTTCCTCAACATAAACGCTTTGGAAAACACCAGCCATACTTAGTTGGTCGCCATCCTCACAATTAGCAGAACTTCTTACGGCAACTTTCCCACCCAATTGGGACTTGATGTTCTCAAAATAAGAAACTAAATCGGATGGTAGTGTTCCAGTTTGGAGATATAAAACGTAAACATCCGTTGTTACACAAAAACCATCAGGAACAGGTAAACCAGCTTTCTTTAGTTTTACAAGATTGAAACCTTTTCCACCCACCAAAGAAGGTTCTACTGCTCTGGCGTCATCGAGAGAGAATACAAAAGGGTGATTTAGCCTAGTTTCATTACGAATTTCGCCAAAGTAACCCCTGTCCCTCATGGGAGGAACTAGGGGTTCCTTTCATTGGATATTGATTTTGTTCAAATTCAAATCTCGACATAGTTTTACCTTTCTCTATATTGGATCACTTAAAAACATAACCTTTTTTACTTCAACTAAAGTCTGTCTAATTTCTGTTCTAGCCTTATCACAACCTTCTTTAAGTATCTTCTCCACTAATTCAGGCTGTTTTTCATATTCGGCTCGTCTTTTTCTTATAGGTTCGAGAAAAGCGTTTATAACTTTTACTAAATACTTTTTAACCTCGACATCTCCTACCTGACCTTCCATATATCGTCTCTTATAATCTTCAATTGCGGATTTATCGTTTTCTGTTCCAAAAGCATCCAAATAAACAAAGACAGGATTTCCCTCTACTTTTCCAGGGTCAGTACTCTTCAACCTAGTCGGGTCCGTGTACATGCCCATCACTTTTTCTCTTACTTCTATGGGGGGATCAGATAGATAAATCGTATTATTCAAAGACTTAGTCATCTTTGTATTTCCATCAGTACCGACTAATCTGCGAACTCTTCCTACTAAACCCTTTATTTCTTTCAATTCACCTTTATAAAGTTGATTAAATCGCCTGACCACCTCATTAGTTAGCTCCAAATGAGGTAATTGATCCTCTCCAACTGGTACTATATCAGCTCGAATACTTAGGATATCTGCAACTTGTAGGATGGGGAAATTAATAAACCCTAACGAGTAGTTGTCTCCTAACTTTTTATCCCTAATTTCTTCCTTTAATGTGGGATTACGCAAAGCCCGATTATGACTTACTAGCATGCTAAAAATGATCGCTAATTCATATATTTCTGGAATTTGAGATTCTGTAAAGAAAGTAACGTGCTTAGGGTCTAGACCTACAGCGATATTATCAAGCAAAACCTCTCTAACAGATTCAGCAACAACCTCTGGTTTTTCGACATACTTGGGATATGCAAAAGAATGCATATCAGCTAATAGAATAAATGTTTCATACTCGTGTTGAAGCTTTACCCTATTTTCCAAGCTGCCAACATAGTGACCTAAATGTAGCTTTCCTGTTGTGTTATCACCAGTTAAAATCCTTTTTTTATATTGCTTATTCATACTTGACTCCCTTCTGATAATACATTTCTAAGAGTTCATCCGATAAAACCTCTAGGCAATCAATAACATTATTGAATTGATCTTTTGGGAACACTAATGGAAGCTCTGTACAACCTAAAATAACTCCATCCAGCTTATTCCTTGTAATAAAGTCCTTAGCTATCTTATAAAGAGTTCTTTTATGAGAAGTTATATTTTTACCAGCAACAACGTCACGAATAATTAATTCATGTATGTTTTGCATGCTACTAGTAGGATTAACTACCGTTATTCCCAATTCTGTTAATGATTGTTTGTAAAGTCCTGACTTAATCGTCGTCTTAGTAGCCAATATACCAACCTTTTTATAATTCCTTTCTTTAGCCTCTCTTGATACAAGTTTAATCATCGATACAAATTCAGTCCGAGATTGTTTTGCTAAAGCAGGATATAAAATATGACCTGTGTTACAGACCATTGCTATGGAAGTGCAGCCAAATTCATTTAACTTTTTGACTCTTGAAACAAGCATTTCCTTTGCAGTGTCTAATTTCTTGGTATTGGATATAAAATCTGGAACAGGGATAGAATCAATTAAAACTTCTGGATAATCATCATTGTTTTTTGCTCCATAGGAATAATTGCTCTTTTTCAAGAGTAATTCATAGAAATGAGCACTCGCATAAGGTCCCATTCCTCCAATTAAACCGATAATTCTATTACTTTGTTTCATATATTCCTTTTTTATACAAATAAAAAAGCCCTTGCAAACTCACCACATAAGTGATGAATCTACAAGGGCCTTCTTAAGGCGGTGCCACCTCGTTTCGCTAGCTTATATTCCATTAAAAAATCCCTGTCGCCAGGGATACAGTCAAAAGGAATAAGCTAACCTTATTCTTGACATGCTCCGTTAGATTACGACACATGTTGCTGACTTTTACAGTTTCGCCTCTGTAGCATACTTTTGCTCTCCTCCCCAGTTCCAACCATCTGGATCAACGGATTTTATATTCAATTGTTTGTAGTATATCAAAATCCTGGTGCTATTGTCAAATACTGCTATAGGCCGTACTTATAGATCACCTTTTGAGTTATAATCTAGGTAATGCCCAGAGGATTGAGATATGATTGGAAATTTAGATATAAAGAGTCGTCCATTACGCTTAGGATTATTAGTAAATCCGGCTAAAGTTAGTTCTGTTAAACAGGCAATCGAAATCTGTTCTACTTTATGGGGAGGCGCACATTACCCCATCATTCCAATCTTTAATAAAAGAACTCCGAGAAACTGGGAATCATTTCACAAAACCTTAAGTTCAGAAAAGGTGATAAAAGGCTATATTGAGGCATTTGACCCTGACATTCTCGTTCAATGTACACCCCAGCTCCCTAAGGAAATTGAAGAGTTCGGACTTGAAATAATAAAGCCTTCAGAAATATGGCAACCCCTGGTTGGAGAAAAAGAATACAGCCCTAACTATGGTATAGGAATATTTGAGCTATATGATGAAATATTTAAGCAGCATTTTCGATATAAAGAAAAATATCCAATGAAAGTAACTATACCCAAAATTCCTCAACAATATTCATTATTTTGGTCTAGTGTGTTTGGATCATTTCCAAAGTTTATAAGTAAAAATATCAACACTAATCTTAAAAACGCTCTAGAAATCAGTACACCAAAAGTTAATGTTTCAAATATAAAGTCATTGCTAAATGGAAAGATGATATTTCCCAGAAGAGTAACCCAACTGGGGCTTAACTATTTTAATCGGTCAGGCTTCAGACACGACTCTTCTGTCTTCTTTATGGATGTTACAAAAATCCTTGATATTATCGATTATTGGAACCTTAGGGCATTAGGCAGGCAAGTAATCCCTTTGCCTATACAATTTTTAGAAGAACCCGCTCTAAAGAAGCTCGTCTGTGATTTTGTTATTTCCTCTCACCGTCCATATAGACACAACCCTCAAATGTATTATGAAGCTTCGTTTATAAGAAGCAGAAATACAAAAATGGAGGATATGCAGGAATATGTAAAAGGATTGAATATAAAAAGAGACGCCACTGACACTTCAAAAGGTCCTCAATTCTCTCTTCAACATTGGTATCCTCGTATCTGGGACGAGTGGGCAAGGGATAAAGACGGTGCTGAAGCTGATGATATTTATCATGAAGAAGAAAGAATGGATATTAACGAGACTGGAAATAAACTGACTGTCCAAATAAAACCACTTCAACCAAAATTTAGGTTTGAATTTGCTGGACACGGAACCCCACGGATAGCAAATGAAATCTCTTGCAGCTTATTTGGAACTGTTGAGGCACTAGCTCAGGTTTTTCCGAAAAGCCACGGAAACCACCTGTTGAGAACCATTGGTGATATTACCGCAATGAGAGGAGAATGGCGGGTTGGAAGAAATGGATTAGTAAAGTTAGTTAGAAATGATTTTACTGATAGATGGGATGTGCCTAAGGCTGAAGATACTCTTTTTGCTTGGTTAAAAGATCAGGGCTGGAACCCCGAATTGTCAACGCCTGGATTGCTTGCAAAACAAATTAACAACCAAATGGAAGGGTTTGTGCGAACACTGGCTAATGAAAAACTTCTCAAACTTCTGGAATATATGAATGGCGGTAATGAGGATGAAAAGCTAACACCTAATATCCAAGAAAGAGAAATATCTGTTGCTGAAGTCAAAAGTAAAATAAGACAGGCAAGTCACAACGGTAACGATAAACTTCATGACCATTTGATATCAAAAAATGTATTTCGCATTGGTTCCAAAATCCAATGTCCCAATTGTAGAAGAAATTCATGGTATAGCTTGGATAGTATTAAAGAAACGATTACCTGCCCTCGTTGTCTAAATAACTTCCCCGCACTGGGCAATCTTGAGGTAAGTACCTGGCACTATAAAACAGCAGGACCCTTCAGTATCCCTGGATATGCAGACGGTGCTTATTGTGTACTATTATCTTTGGAATTTTTAGAAAGAGAAATGAACGGGTTAAAGATCACTCCTTCTTACAGCTTTACAGCCAAGGATTCTTCGGGTAAGGAGCTTGAGGCTGACTTTGCTTCGTTGTGGCAAGAAAAAAGTTTTCGAGGGATTCAGGAGGGCGTTCTTTTTGGAGAATGCAAGACATTTGGAATATTTAAGGAAAAAGATTTTCAAAGAATGAGAGCAATCGCCAAAGAATTTCCTGGTGCGGTACTTGTCTTTTGTACTCTTAGAACCAATTTAACCCCTACTGAGAAAAAGGCTCTTATTAGTATTGCAAAGAGGGGGCGAAAAATGTTGACCAGTGAAAGACCTATCAATCCAATCCTTATACTAACTGGCAATGAAATATTCAGCGACTTTGGTCCACCTTATTGCTGGAAGAATACTCCTAACGAAAAGAAATTCGAGCATATTTATGGACTTTTAGAGGTTGCTAACGCTACCCAGCAAATTTATTTAGGACTTCCTTCCTGGGAAGATGAGTGGTTTAAGAAATTTGAAGAGAGAAGAAAAAAGTTTCAAGCAAAAATCAAATCTAAAAAACTGCCTCAGGCGGTTGAGAGTGTATAATTCTTCCAAACTCATCCCTTTGGACTATGTTCCTCTCGTATCTCGGCTTAGGAAGTGGAATTACTAATTCGTATGGGATTCGTGGACTGTTTTCCAATTCAGGAGATAAAAAATGTCCATTTCCGAGCTGTCCATTCCTACAGAAATATTCATATCCTTATTTTTAATATTAAAATCTCATTAACTTTTCTGCATCAGCATTACCAGGCGATGGCGTGAAAGCCAAATACCCTTTTCGGTTGAGAATTTTTCAACATACTTTTGTAATAATACTCTATCCTTTTCCAAATCAAAATCTTCAAAAATAGGCACACCCTGCAAAAATAAATTAAGATCTTCGTAAGATGGGTAATATTCAGAATAATGATAATTCTCTGCAAAAATGGTTTGAAAACCTAAGCCTTGAAGTTCTTTTAGGTTTTCATCTAGCTCTGACTTATTCCATTTTCCAAAACCTTGTCCTCTTTTAAATATCCTTTTTAACTCTACAGTGTCCAATTCGCCTATTCCTATTTCAAGATAGTGTCCTTTTGTTTTAAGAATTCGGTGGTATTCTTCGTAATATGATGGTCCTCTTCTACAATAAACTAAATCAAAAAAAGAATTCTCAAATGAAGTATGACTTGCATCCTGCAGTGAATATTCAACGTTTCTACTTCTTTCGTCTTCGCTGTGATTTTTTGCTATATCCAAGTTTACTTTTGAAGTGTCAATTCCATAGACTTTTTTGAAAAAAGGCGCAATAGAAAGAGTAAACTTACCATCAGCACAACCTATATCTAATGCGACTTTATTTTTCGAACTTAATCCTAAAAGTTTTTCCCTAAAAATCTTTTCAGGGTCGCCTGCCGGATATTCACTTGTACATCGAGGGCTAGCACCATATCCATAGCCTCCGAATTTATTAGCTGCCCTATCATAAAAATTTTCCATCATACAGGAAGTATATCAAATTTGGTCGATTAAGAATGGTTAAATTCCAAAACGCCGCGTTCAACGATAACTCTCTTTTATGAAATTTTGTGGATGTAAACTGAAGTAATACTCTAAAGATGACTTTCTTCGTTGATTGCGTTAACAGATAATAAGCGCTTATTTAACAAAAGGCATAAAAATCCCGCGCCAGACAATTGCCGGGAAATTTACCCCACCTTTTGCTAAATTTAGTGCTTTACGGAGTTCGTATTGACTAAGAGTTTTATCGAGGGGCTCGCGTGGAGGAATTTTACCGGTATAGTATTTTTCAAGGACCGACAGTGCTCGTCTATCTCCAAATTGCCCCAATGCCCAAATGGCATCATTCCGTTGTCGAATATTTTTACTCTCATCATCAATAACCTGAGAAAGAGACTCCACGCAGTCCCCCCTAAAATTTGCTCTTGCCATATGACACTGCTTCATAACAAAAAAACCTATCCAAAAAGACAAAAAAAGAAATGACAACGAAATAATGGCTGAAAAAACTATAATAATAAATCCCAACCTTTTTTTTAATTTCTTTATTTTCATATCAACAATATAGTGCTTTTGATTGTCCGACTTTTCTTGACAAATTAAACTTTCACAATGTCTCTAAGAATCGCTTCATAATGAGCACGAGATCTCTTAAATTCCCGGGCATCTAGTAATTCAGCAATTGTCCGATCACTACCTTTCGGTACAAAAATTGAATCCATAATCCAACCGCCACTTCCCCTTGCCTCATATGCAATCTTACCCTCTAGGAAAGTGTTGGTAACTACAGGTTCTCCTCCTGGCCGGCAGTACGAAGCAGCATATTCCCACCGAGCTGTTCGATCAGCTACTCCTTCCATCAATTTCAAAAATCCCTTTTTACCCAACCATTTTTCAACTTGTGAAAGATACACGCCCGGGAATCCATCATAGTAATTTAGATAAATTCCTACATCCTCACATATAACATTTTTCTGAAACTGTTCCGCTGCCCATTTTGCCGAAAATTTTGCAACATCAACATTTGAATCAACTTGAATTTCCGGGGTTTGTTCACGAAGCAGTAAACAATCTAACCCTATACTCCGTGCTACTTCCATAAATTTTTCATATTTATACGTATTTGTCGTCACAAAAAACCATGTATCCATAGAATAATTATAACTAACTATATTTAAATTTACTTCAATTTAATATAAAATGCCCATAATGAAATATCAAAAGAAAAAATTACTTTCAATAACTCGAAAAATCATAGATCAAAAAAAAGTGTCACCTGAAGAGATCAACTGCCTCCTATCATTCGACACTATAAATGAAAATTCAAAAGTTATTTCTTATATCAAGAAATGTGCTGTACCAATCGCTCTTTGCCTAGGATTTCTTATTGCTGTATTCCCGAAGAATGTAAAAGACATAGCGCTTGAACTTCCGTCGTGGACAAATTTGCCAGAACCAATGCAAAATGGCTTCAATTATATATGGAACATTCTAAGTGAACCCGTAGATGAACATAATATTATTTTCCATCTCCCCAATATAATTCTCTATTCTTTCGGCTTTATTGGAGTTAAAAAACTTTTTGATGCAATTGAAAAACACACATGGATAGATAAAGTATTTAATGCAAAGCAGATACTTACGGAAAAGATTAACGGAGGAACACTTTTACTTGACCTTCCCCGCGGTCATTCTGTACTTTTTGAAGGAAAAGGGGATTTTATCGCAACTCAGCTTTTTCTCAATTCACCAGCAAACCACGCCGTAATTATATCGACACTCAAACCCAACTACACTCACATTTGGAACCGCTTCGACCCAACATCATCTTTTGAGGATTTAGAAGCTGTAATAGAAAGAGTCTGCAATCACAACACCGGAGAATATATATTTTTCCCCGTAAAGGACGACCAGATATTCCTTCCTAGTAATTCTGCTTATGATCTATCACCTCACAAGATGGATATTTTATGTCAGGATATCCGCTTAATAGAAAAGAGGAGTAAATGGAAACCGAAAAAAATACTAATAGTTGGAGATAAATTCCATACATCCTATGTCCACTCCGAAGATTATAGAGGTAAAATAGATAATAGCGAAGATATTATTTCTCTTAAAATAATTGCTTCCAGATATCCTCATGTATCAATTGTTGATCCTACAGATATCGTGCTCCAACAAATATTAGACATAGCTGATGGAAGAAAAATTGCGTTTAGAGCAACAAAAGAGGGGCAAATGGAATATAAAGACAGATTTTATGAAAGACTTCAACTTATCGGATACAAAAAAAACAGAAACAGAAAAGGAATTCTTACCATAGGATACGATCTTTTTGAAGATCAGACGGAGCAACAAACACTTTCCGGCAAAGTTGATGATTATTACCCAGTCGTCCTATCAAAATCAGTTCGAGATGCCCTTATTCGAAATGGTTACAAAAAAAACGAATTCATCTATGTTCCGGAGCTTGTTCTTGATTACTTAAAGAAAGAAGCGAGCAAGCAGTAACCACGCTAACACTTCAAAAGCACCACTAAAAGACCGCTCAGACTATTAAATTAACACTTGGGAGTTTTTATGATTTCAAGATTATTCATATATTATTCGCAACCAAATTTATTGTGCAAATTATATTATGCAACTAATTAGTGAACTAAAACACGAGGTGTGGATGCAAAGACTGTGTCATTCTCATGCTCGTGCAATAACCCTGCGGTGGCAACGACCGATGACGGTTAGCTTGCAGAATAATCACCCATGTTAAAAAGTGTATCACTCCACTAAATAAAGAATGAAAAAATAATTGATATTACCGTGCAAGCAATCAATAACAATTTATATAAATATCCTACTAAAAATATCTGCTGAAAAAATAAAGGAAAACCATAATGCAAAAACTAACGGAGATATTTTGAAGAATTTATAAGCTTATGATATAACGTCTGAACAATGTATTGTCAATAACATGTACCTAATCTTCCGTCTCTTCCTCAACTAAATGCTCCCGCAATAGCTTCTTACCTTTATCAGCATCGGGAGTTATCTCTTCTAGGATATGTTCGTATTTAAGCGGGTTATGAATAAGGTACAAATAGACATTTTTCTCATTTGCCCAATTGTAAAGCTTTAGCGTTCCGAAATTAAATATTCTTCCAAATATGCCTTGCTCTACAGTTACCTCTCCTATGTGCTTAAGAAGATGCCTTTCCTCTTTTTTTATCAAAAGACCTTTTCTGTGAATTATTTCTTTTGGTGTTATTTCATAGTATTCATTGAGCCAACTTACAATAATAAAAATCATAAATCCAAGCTTGACAGATGCCAAAATCACAAAAAGCGGAATATTAAATTCGATTATCATCTGCTCAAAGTCCCCTGGCAAATTTCGGGAAAATACAATGAATAAAAAAATTATCAAACCTAAAGCAGATATTGCTTCCAATGCAACAAGTCTTAAATGAAGAAAGAAGATGCTTTGTCTTATCGTTATGTGAGACACAACAATTTGCGTTTTTCCTGCGTCTTCCGTTAATCCCATCATCTTAGACTTAAAATCAAGATTTGCCATAGATTTAGTATAGCAGAATGAGGCTACTTATTTCCTTTTTCTTTTAGGGGTTCTTATCGGCAACTCAATCCATTTGATTCAACAATAAAAATTAAATGTCTTTTTTGAGAAACTATCATTTTATTTTGTTAAAAACTATCTCACCTTTGTAAAGTCAGCACTTTCGCTCTCATCCCCCATTGGCGTAATATGAAACTCTCTTGCGTCTCCTTCTGTTAAGTCTTCAAAAGGCTTTCCGGTATCTTGTGTTACTCTTTCCCCTTCCTCCCAGAAAGTATTGCAGAACTCGCAGAGTATGCACGTGGAATTTTGTGTTCTTAATTCTATTTTTTTAAGAGTTCCCTCTTCACATTTTGGACATCTCATGCCTAAATGGTATGTCCATCCTGCAAAAATTGCAAGCTATTGGGGCATTGACATTTCAACTTCTTTGATCTTAAGCGAGGTCTTAAGAACCGTATCGGGGCTAAGAGATATCGAGTCAATTCCCTCTCTTACTAAAAATTCTGCAAGCTCGGGAAAATCAGACGGTCCTTGACCGCAAATCCCTACCTTTTTACCCTTCGCGTGTGCTTTTTGGATGAGTTGATGGATGAGCTCATGAACGGCGCCGTTATTTTCATTGCCGATGTGTGCGATAAGCTTTGAATCACGGTCAAGCCCCAGTGTCAGCTGTGTCAGATCATTTGAGCCAATCGAAAATCCGTCAAAAATATCGGCAAATTCATCAACAAGCAAAATATTTGAAGGCACCTCCGCCATTACCCAAACCTCAAGCCCATTCTCCCCTTTGTGCAGTCCATTCTTATTCATCTCTTCAATTACTTTTCTTCCCTCATCCGGAGTTCTGCAGAACGGGATCATAACTTTTAAGTTAGTGAGCCCCATGTGGTTTCTGACTTTTTTGACAGCCTCACACTCCAAAGCGAATGCTCTTGAAAATGCAGGATCAGTATAGCGCGATGCGCCTCGCCAGCCTATCATAGGATTTTGCTCGATGGGCTCATATAATTTCCCTCCAACCAGGTTGGCGTATTCGTTGGACTTAAAATCCGAAAAGCGCAGTAAGACTTCATTCGGATAAAATGCTGATGCAATCATTGCAATCCCGTAAGAAAGCTTGTCGATGTAATACTCGACCTTATTCTCATACCCGGTGGTCAACTCGTCAATTTGTTTTTTAACATCCGTGTCCTCGAGCTTTTCATAGTCAATAAGCGCATTCGGATGGATTTTAATAAAATTTGAAATTATAAATTCTTCACGCGCAAGACCTACTCCTTTATTCGGAATAAAAGCGTAATTAAAAACTAGATCAGGAGATGCAACTATCATTTTAACCGCGGTTCTGGGAAGCTGAAAATTTGTAAGGTCAGTGGTATCGATATGAAATTTCAAAATTCCTTCATAAACATTCCCAACATCCCCGTCGGCACAGCTGACAGTAATATCCTGTCCGGTCGCGATTTCGCTTGTAGCATCAGTACATCCGACGATTGCCGGAATGCCCAATTCTCTTGATACAATTGCCGCATGAGACGTCCTTCCGCCCGAATTGGTGACTATGGCGCTTGCAATTTTCATAATAGGCTCCCAATCTGGATCAGTAATTTCGGCTATTAAGACCTCGCCTTTTTGAAAGTCCGACAACTGAGACGGGTCTTTTATAAAACGCGCCCTTCCCTGACCTATTTTTCTGCCTACTGATGCCCCGCTTGCAAGAATATTTCCGTGCTCCTCAAGGATATATTCCTCAATTGAATTTAGATTTTTCTTTGATTGGACTGTCTCGGCCCGTGCCTGGACAATATAAAGTCTATCCTCAACTGAGTCGTACGCCCATTCTATGTCCATGGCCTTTTGGTAGTGCTCTTCAATAATAACCCCCCAGCGGGCAAGGCGAAGAACCTGATCGTCTCTTAGGACAAACATCTGCCTCTCATTTGGTGTTGTCTGAATTTCCTTAGTCGCAGCGCTTCCGTCAGTTGCATAAATAAGCTTTTTTTCTTTGCTTCCCATTTTTTTGCTGATAATGGCATCAAAGCTGTCTCTTAGAGTTGGCTTAAAAACAACAAATTCATCAGGGTTAACTATCCCTTTGACAACAAATTCTCCAAGACCCCACGAGCCGTTGATAAGTACAACATCCCTAAATCCGCTATCGGAATCTAAGGTAAACATCACTCCGCTTGCGCCTCTGTCTGACCTTGCCATCTTCTGAACGGCAACTGATAATGCTACCTGAAAATGGTCAAAATTCTTATCAACTCTGTATGAAATTGCGCGGTTGGTAAAAAGAGAAGCAAAAGCCTTTTTTATGGCTTCCAATAAATTGTGCTCACCGACGATATTAAGATAAGACTCCTGCTGTCCTGCAAATGAGGCGTCGGGTAAATCCTCAGCCGTCGCGGATGATCTGACTGCAACATCAACATTCTCACTCTCACTTTGAAGACGGAAGGCAAGCTCTTTATACGCACTCAATATTGCATCATTTAACTCTTGAGGAAATACGGATGAGGTAATTAAGTCTCTTATTTTCTGTCCGACTGCCTCCAACTGCTTGATGTCATTTGTATTTAAGTTGCTTAATGTTTCTCTAATTTTGGCATCAAGTCCGTTTTTTTCTACAAAATAGCGGTAAGCGTATGCCGTCACGGCAAAGCCGTATGGAACCTGAATTCTTTCACCTTCAAAAGTCTTGCTTTCCGCTTTCGTGAGGTTTTGGTACATCTCGCCCAAATTGGCATTTTTGCCTCCAACAAGACCAATATCGTCTTTACCTACCTCATCAAACCACAATACAAATTTTTTATTTTTTTCTTCCATAGCAAAACGGCAATTATATTATTCTAGAAATTTACCCAAACTGCAAGGGAATGTTTTAGGTGCTTGATCCTCTTCCAATTATCATCAAATGAAAAGCTATCCCCATGCACAGCAATAACTCTGACGGTTCGGACCAAATCCCAATACCGGGAATATTAAAAAATGCTATGGTGTTGTAAAGAGCGGGTGTAAAAAAATACGGAAGAAGTATTTTTCCGGGTGCATAAAGTCTTTCCTTGACAAAAAAGTGAGCAAATGAGGCGTAAGCGCCAATTAGAATGTAAATCATGGATATGTAGCCGGCAATACTTTTTGTATTATGAAGTGTCATTTCATTCTGGCTGTTATTTTGTGAGACAAATTCAGGCGGGGTGTATGAAAATATTTTTTGCCCCCAGGATATCTCGTCCCCCGCAACAATAAAAATTCCCAGAGCAATGAAAAAAAATACCAACGCGTGTTTTTTTGTTTTTTTGCTTTTTAGCAACTTTTTGATAAGTTTTATACAAAAATATAATGCGGCTACTAAAACCAAAAATTGAAGGCTTTCAACGAGATCCCCTTCCTTTACAAGCTGGGCAAATCTGTCTGCGGGCAAAAGACTGTAGAAAAATCCCCATAAAATAACAAAGAAAAAAGCAAAATAAAATATTCCCTTTTGAAATTGATTGAGAAAAAATTTCCCCTGTCCTATTATTCCTACTGTAACTAAAAAGGCTGAAAGCAGAAAAAGCTTGTCCAAGTTAAGAAATGTTTTTGAATAAACGAAATTATCCCCCCCAAATACGCCTGCAGTTGCCAAAACGGCAGTAACGCAAAAAAGGCTTATACCTATAAAAAAAGAGGTAGTAACTGCTTTTGTTGACAAAACGCGTCTTCTCATAATTCTTAATACTGCAATTACCGTAAAGACAGAAAAAAGTATTACCCCGGATGAAACGCCCAGAAAATTTTTGATAAGCATCGGGTTCTTGATGCTGTCAAGAAGGACGGCAAAAATTGCAACAATATATAAAAGAGTTAACGTTTTCCTCATACTATTTGATCGTATCATAATTTGACTTTAAGATATCCGCATAGCTAATATTATTAGGTGAAAGTAAATCTCACGCGGTGGAAAAAGTTAAGGCTTGAAAGAATTTTTCTTCTTATTTTCGTACCTATTGTTCTTGTTTTATCGCTTTTTGCATATTTATTTTTTCTTAACGTACAAGCCAACAATTCTCTAAATATCTCTAACATCGATAATGAGAAGTTAGGAAAGGATATTGAAAAAATTAAAAGCGAATATGAGAAGTTAAAAAATACCGACCAACTAAAGCGCAACGACGAATTGGAAATTACTATTAAAAAGATTGAAAAAACTTACAAGGACACTGTATCTGCCTATGAAGAAATGATTGATCTACCAGCAACTACAAAAGAGCTGCCAAATTATAGAAAAAGTTTTGCAAAAATTTTAACGCTTTTAGCAGAACGCAATTATTCATCAGGTTCTGCTGAGCTTGCGGTGTTAAAATCTTCCGTCGAAAAAGAAAAAGCCTCACTCCTAGCCGCAGCCGGGGGTATCGACATTACGACACTAACAAACTCGACCAATCCGCCGGGAAGCGGATATCAGCGACAGGCGGTCAGTGCGCTTGGCTCAACTTACATTGTAGATATTGTGGCAGGCAATCTTTCATCAACCAGAGTGATAGTTGATACTGCATCGGAGTCCGACTGTCACGATAATTGCCCCACTCTTCCTTTGGCAACTTATGTAAGCAGAAACGGAGCTTACGCCGGCATCAACGGCTCATACTTTTGTCCCGCCGAATACCCGTCATGTGCTGGCAAAACAAATTCATACGACACTTTGGCTATGAACAATAAAAAAACTTATTTTAATTCCGACAATAACATTTACTCAACAGTTCCCCTAGTTGCTTTTGGGCCGGGGTTTGTCAGGTTTGTCACCCAGTCATCGGGCTGGGGCAGAGACACGGGGGTTGATGGGGTTTTGGCCAACCAGCCGCTTTTGTTATCAGGCGGAAATGTGACATTTGGAGGAGACGGTGACCCTAAAAAGGGAAGTAAGGGAAACAGAAGTTTTGTTGCAAATAAAGGTAACACCGCATACATAGGAGTTGTCAGAAATGCGACTGTTGCAGAGGTCGCGCATGTTCTTCAAACCATGGGCATGGAGGGAGCACTCAATCTTGACTCGGGCGGATCTACTGCTCTATGGTCAGGAGGATACAAGGCAGGACCGGGCAGAAATATTCCAAATGCAATTTTATTCGTCAATAAGTAGCTTCAAAAAAATAAAAATTTGACAAACAGTTAAATTTGTTCTACGTTGTAATTAGTCCAACTTGCACAACCAGGATCCGGGAGTACAAGAAGGACGGTAACTACCGAGGGACAAGCCAGCTAGAAGGCGAATCTTAAGGGGATACGAGAAAGATAGATATTTATTTTGTTTTACAGAAACAAAGTTAATTGTCAAAAATTAATAGAGTTTGTATACAAAACAAAATGAATAAAAAGAAAAAAGTCTGTCCTAAAAAAACAGACTTTTTTCATGGGAAAAATCACCACCTTTTTTCCTCATCTGCAAATTTTTTTTTGAGAAGTTCCAAGCTCTCTTCTACCTCGGGCGGGAAGGTTTCAAAATCTCTAAGCCTGATAGCTCCCATCCCTTGAAATGTCCATATTGTTCTTGGAAAAGACATATTTTCTACAAGAGGCTTGCTAACATCAAGGTTTGCACCGGCAATCTTTTCGATAGTAACACCGACTTCATGAATTCGGCCATATACTTCCCCAGCTGTAAAAGGCGGCTTAATTTCCTCGTCTCCAAATCCTTTGGGAAGACCTGACTTCCGCGCCATTTCAGGTACCATACCAAAAGCAAGCATCATTCTCATAAATGCTTCGTTATCATCCGGCCCGGGAAAATCTTCCGCAAAATCTCTTCTTCGAATTAAAGCAAGCGCGTCGATTGTAGGCTGATCAATTGATCCTAAATTTCTTGCCGCCTGAGGATTATGGACAAAACTTTTTTAGCCGAATTGACTAGTCCTAAGGTTTGCTCTTTCAAGTAAACACTACCCTTTAGTGATATTCCCTCATCCGAAACAAGAGAATAGTTAACAAGCGAAAGTGTAGTCGTAGCAATATCTGTGAATCTTGAATTATCAACGCTTTCAGGAGTAAATCCTAAGTAAAACTCGTTGTCTTTCATTCGGTAATTTTAGAAAGAACTTGAAGAACTGTCAAGGCTAAAAACCCAGCTTGTTGCCTATGTAAAAAGTTATTGCAGTAACGCTTGCGCACAAAGTCATCCCCCAGATCATATCAACCACCGTTATCTCCAAAGGCCACTTTCTGATAGTTGCCTGGTTGGTCAAATCATACGCTCCGTAGACTATAAGCCCGAAAAATGCACCGGTTAATGCGGCTTTGAAAGGCTCATGGGCCTCAAACATCGGATGTATTACAAAATACACAAGGCCTGCGACAATAAGAGGATAAATTAGTGCACCGACAAATAGATTGGGATGCTCTTGTGTCAAAAAGCCCAGATATTCCTTGTAAATACCACGCGCCACAAACCTTATCAAAATAATATCCAAAAGCAGAAATGAAATAAGAGACACTACAAATAATTTTAAGAACATAATTTATTGTAGCATTTTTAATACTTCACCAACAATTCCATACTTGACAAATAATATTAACTTTTCAATACTATTGAGAAATGGATGAGGCAGGCGGAAATACTTCAAGTACGGCAAATGTTGTAGCTCTTTTGTGGCTTGTTTCACTTGTAATTGTTGGGTTTGTCGGCTTTTTGGTAGGCAAATCAAGCACGGTTCCAACCGCACCCGAAGTTGCAGGAATTACAACCGTCCCTACAGGCGGACCCCAGCTTACCGCTCCTCCGAATGCAGATATTGTGGACCTTGATACCAGCTGTAAAATTACCGGACCGTCGCAAAAAAGGGACTATTTAATTACATACATATTGAAAGAAGGTGACTCTTTCCAGTCTATTGCCGAAAACGAATTAAAAGACGCAACTCGTGTTACCGAGCTTACCAACTTAAATGAAGACGCAAAGAATTTAACGGTCGGATCAACCATCTATCTGCCCCCACCTGAAATAAAAAACTCGTCGGGTCACTTAGTTGAGGTATCGGGAAAGATTGTAAAAAAGGACAAGGGCTCGTGGCAATTGACTTACGGGGGAGGAAAAGACGGGCCGGGGATATGGATTCCCGCATACTATCTGAAAGACTTATCAGGACTTGAACAATTTAAGGTGGGGGACTGCATTACCGCATTCATAGATAACGGCGTTAAAGCCTACTCCATCAAAAAGACCGAATAACATTTACAAGCCTTCTTTCCTCCCCCATCCCCAAAGCCTGAATATTTAGAATTTAGTTGTTTGTTGAGTGTATTTGCAGTACTGGCAGTTCTCAGATGGTGGAGGGCAATTTTCATCAAGCACTTTTTTTGCCTCTTTTATTTTATTCAAAACCCACAAGTCGTCCCCGTCATAGCTCTGTACTTTTATATCAAAAGACAGATTCCCATGAGCAAATCCGTTGTCTTTATTAACCCTGCAGTAGACAAAATACCCGCGGTTATTTACACTAAAACCGTTTTTTCGAAGTAACCACTGATAAATTTCCATCTGCCTTTTGTACGAGTCGTATAACTCGCCTTCTTTTGCACCGCTTGCCTTGTAGTCAACTACAATCAAATTTCCTTTACCATCAACCCATATGTCATCCACCGCGCCAAATATCAAGAAGTCATTTTCATTATCTTCGTATTGGATACCTGTAAAATTAGCCCTCCAGCGATCAATATCCTCATGCATAAAAGGGACCGCATCAATCCCGTTTTCAGTTATCAAATGATGCGCTGTTCCATTTTTCCTGTGCTCATCAAATTCTTTCTTGAGCAAAAAGTCTACTGCGTTATTTATGGTAAATGGCGCGCCAAAAGGCCGGGCGATGCCTTTGCCGGCATATAGCCAAAAGCACCGCGGACAATCAAAAAGAAGCTCAATTTTACTGCGGGAAAGTTTTATCATGTGATCATTATATCAATTTGTGGAATAAGCTTTGCTTATACACTCTTTAAGGCTAAATCCCAAATTATGCAGATTTTCCCAAAACATCCAAGCACCCGCCTCCAAGACCTGTGGGTCAATTTTTGACACCCACAGCACTCCACAGTTTTGCCTCAAATGATCCACAGCTGTCCACAGCCCACAGTCGCTGTGGCAACCAATACTTGCTACGTTCAAATCTTGCGCTAAACTGTGGCCACAGCTGTGGGTTTTAGCCTCAAATTCCTGATTCAAACTGTGGCCATAGCAAGTCTCCCATTTTCAATAAAACGCGCCCGTATTTAATTTCCAAACTGACCATTCTGTGTGGGGCGTATGAGAAGTGAGTGAATAAGCGTAAAGAAAATGAAAAGTCGAATACGCACCGCTTGCATATGAGATTCTTTTCATTTTTAGCGAGATGAATTCATTTCGAATACTCGGAACACGGCATGGTCGAGCTTTTGCTTCTTTTCTCGGCAGAAAAGAAGAAGCAACAACGGCATCAAAGCAAATTACATGCAATGAGCTTTTTCTTGACATCCAATTTATGAAAGTTTCATACTATTTATATGGATGAGTACAAAGAGTCTGATGAGACCCGCGAGAAAAAGTCAGATATAGCAAAAGAAAGACCCCGCGACGAAGACGGCCACTTTCTTTCAGATGAGGAAATAGAAGAGCAAAAAAATCAGCCTACCAACCCCCTCTCGCGCTTTCTTCATAAAGAAACCGCTGTTCACAAAGGTACGGATGACGAGCTTATTGATATCCATATAGGCAATCCCCTACGCCGCATCACTGATCTTTTAGAGCAGATAAAGCGCCAAAAGGCTTTTTCCTTTACCCTCAAAGGCTCCTTGGGGCTTATGGGAGTAGCACTCGTTGCAGGAACATTCAGTATTCTCGGCGGATCAAAAATTCTTTGCGATAAAGGAGTACAGACAAAAATCGGAGAAGTAAGAGAGCTTACCTATAAAGAAAATTCAGACCTTACTCTTTTGCACTATATTCCATTTATTGAATCCTTCCTTCCGGATAGAAGAATTCCAAGAAAAATTTTAGTGGATAATTCGGGCAAGGTTATTCATCTTGTTGCAAAAAATGATGTGGATTTTCTGATAGCCCATTCCAGTAATAAAATTTTGACGGGAAATTTTGACAGTTGCGCAGATACTTTAACCGTAGACCAGCAAACAGCAGTAGAACAATTCTTTGAGTAAGAGTCTTTAAGAAGTTGCCTCTTCCCTTGCTTATATATACTGACAGTTGCTACACTCTTATCCTGAATATCCCATTCACCAATCACCAATCACCAACTACTATTCACCAATCCCCAATCACCAAACTCTAAACCCTAAGCTCTGCTTATCCCCTATCCCCTAACCCCCAAAATCCTCTTCAACAAATTTGACTTTGTCAAAGCTATTTTATAGTCGGAAAATGATTCATTTTCCTCCTCACCATAACATTGAAAAAATAAATGTTATGTTATAGTCGGAAATCTCCGATTTCCTCTTCAACGGATTTGACAATTCGTCAAATCCGTTATAACATGTAATAACACATGGAACAAACAATCATAACAATTGGCAACTCAAAAGGAATTATTATTCCTCAAAAAATCTTGTCTGCAGCAGGTGTAAAGCAAGGGGATAAAGTCATTGTTGAGGAAAATAACAAAAAAATAACCGTTTCACCTGTTAAAAAAGCTTCTCAAGCAAGCGACATTGTAGATAAGGAAGTCTATGCCGTAGCAAAGAGCCTTCTAAAAAGATACGGCAAAGCGTTTGCAGAACTTGCAAAGAAATAATCTCCATGAAATATCTGACGGTTCAAGATGTTCTACTCTTGCACCAACTCGCGATAGATGAATTTGGCGGGTCACATGGACTTCGTGACTTAGGGCTGTTGGCATCGGCGGTCGGAAGACCCCATTCTACTTTCGATGGTAAAGAACTCTATCCCGATGTTTATGCAAAAGGCGCAGCACTTGTTCACTCTCTACTTCTCAACCACCAATTTGTAGACGGCAACAAAAGAACAGCAATGTTTTCAGTAATGGTATTTCTGGAATTAAATGGATTGGAATTTACAGCATCTCAAAAGGAAGTCGTTGATACAGCTCTTTGGATTGAGAATAAACAACCTGAAATTGAAGAAATTGCCGATTGGCTCAAGGCTCACTCAAAGCCTCTTTGATCAACCACTATTCATCATTCACCAAACCCTAAACCCTATCCCCTAGCGCGAAGCGCCAAGCTCTGCTTATCCCCTAACCCCTATGCCCTAAACTCTATCCCCCAACCACCAATCACTATCCCCCAACCCCTATCTCCGAAGCACGGCCTTGAAGTACCAAGAATGCCGGTGCCACACCATACGCAGCACCGATCAAAAAATCATCCCTTGTTTCCGCATCAACCTCTTCTTTATAAGTCAAAATAATATTCTTAAAAAATATTGCATCATCGGGTAATTCATCAAAAAACCACCGCACATTTTCCCTATAACCTCCTTCGGAAGTGGCTAAATGGAGTTGTTCCATTCTTTCCAAATACTTTTTATCCTCCTCAAACATATCAAGCTCCTGCAAATCCGCCGGCAGCATATCATATGTAAAAATAGTTGTACCAAAGAATGTAACCGGATTTACGAGGTCGAATTTCTTTGAATAATGACCCCACGCGGCAACGAGTTTTTTATTTTTCTCTTGTATGACTTTTAGACGCTCCCTTATTGATACTGCCCAGAGATCATAATCCTCAGCAACATTAGCTGTCCGTTCCGCGGACCTATCAATATCTTCCGGATTTATAGTAAATCTTAACCCCTCACCCGACATGCCAGAAGTATACCAAATCTCCCCACATTACTTTCTTCTATATATAAAGTCTTCTCCTTTCTTCTAACCAAACCCTAACCCCTAGACGCTAAACCCTAAACCCCCTTCTTTATTTAATTCTTTATTCCTAAATCATAAATCATTACTCATCAATCATTATTCATTACTATCCCGGGGCTACACTATAAGTCAAATTTAGATTAATGCAGTTTCAATCCACTTGCCAATGATTTTTTCACTATTTTCAACCAGTTGAGAATCTCTTCTATCATTTGGGTTTTTCGTACCGTGAAACAAATTACACCGTATTTGATAAATAAACCAAACTACTTCTCGAACGTTGTCTATATCGTTCAAATTTTTATCACTGTTGTTCTCATGACCTGGTCTGTTATCCCATACTGGAGATTGGTTTTTGAGTTCATTTAAAGTCGCTTGTGTAGCTGAAGATTTCCAAAAATTGTCTCTTACTTTCATTAAATCATTATCATTGTCTAAAAACCATTGGATAGCCTTCGAGTCGCTATCTACTTGGGACAAATAAGTAATCCAAGCGTTAAAACAAAACCAATACAGTATGAATCGCACATAAAAATCAGGTTCATTCCTAGCCTTAATTGCCCACCAACTTATTCTATCCTTTGTAATACTGTTAATCATTTAGCTACCACTCAAATATATCAACAATATTTCGTATTGCGCTTTTGATTCTGTCCACAACTTCTTGTCGCTCTAAAATTCTTGGTTGGTTTTCAACTGACATCATCTCAATAACATCCTGATCCTTCGGTAGTTTTTGTGAATAAAGATACTCACCAATCTGCTTCTCCAAATTATCAAGCGGAATCTTCTCATCTTCAGCTAATTTTTTTAAAGATTCTGATTTTTGGCTATTCCAGAATTCACTAAAAGCCTTCTCTACTTGACTTGATTTCTCTATATTAGGCAAGTTCTCTTCTATAAATTTGCGGATCAAATCCTTCTTCTTTCGAAGCTTTACATCTCGATCAAAGATCTTTAGAATGTCATCAATTCTCTTCTCTCGAAGCTTATCAGATCGTATATTCTTAAGACCGGCAATAAGTAGAATAATGTAGTCATAATCGATAATATCTCTTACAGTTAGCTCTAGCTCAAAATCAATCTGATCAAGTATAGACTCCTGCCCCATTTCATGGGTTTTTCTCTCCTCATAAATATCCAAATACTTACTTTGATAATCATAAAATTCTTGCTCGCTTATGCCTAAAGTCTGGAATGAAAATTCAGCATATGTTTCAAGTTTTGATTTTATGCGCAGAAGATCACGGAACCTCTTTACAAAATTAGCCTTCTCCTCCTCGCCCTGAAGGCTATCTATCGAATCAACTGTTGGTGCAATTTCCCGAAGCTCGTGCAGTTTTTCCTCAAATTCCTTTTTCTGCTCCTCATATGGTTTTTTAAATACTATCTCTTTTGCGTTCTCATCGCCAAAAAGCGCAAGTGCAGTATCTGTTGCTTTTTTCAGATTTCTAAAACTCACAATATTTCCATGAGGCTTATCAGAATTAAGTAACCTATTTGTTCTTGAGTACGCCTGAATAAGTCCATGATACCTGAGATTTTTATCCACAAACAAAGTATTAAGTCTTGGACTATCAAAGCCGGTCAAAAACATATCAACAACAAGCGTTAAATCCACTTCCTTATTCTTTATTCTCCTCTGAAGATCTCGATAGTATTCATAAAATCTGTCGGTCGAATAGTTGGTTGAAAAAGTTGAATTATAATCTTTGATGCATTCTTCTAAAAAGTCTCGAGAGTGTTTATTGACAGGTTTTTCTTCCTGGGCAAAAATATCAACATCCAACATATCATCATTTTGCTCTTCATTTTGGTAGTACGTAAAAACAGTAGCTATCTTAAAATCTTCTGCCTTCTTAGACTTTAAAAGTGTATAGTACTTTTTAAGCACCTCAATACTTGATACTGCAAAAAAGGCATTGAATTTGCCATTTTTTGTCTTTCGTTTCCAATCAGCCAGCACATAATCTGCTATCTTATTGAGTCTATCGTCACTTTCAAGTACTTCTCTTGTATCAATTCCCTCAACCATTGCATCTGCAAAAATATCAGCATCCATAACATCTGGATCTTTTTGTGTATAGCGCCCGACATACTCCACAGCAAAACCCAACACATTATTGTCAGATATTGCATTGGTTATTATGTATTTATGCAGACATTCACTAAAAACATCAGCGGTTGTAACTCCTCCTACGTTGTTATCTGCAAAAATTGGAGTTCCTGTAAAACCAAATAATTGCGCTTTTTTAAAAAAATTTTTAATTCGTGCATGGGTCTGTCCAAATTGGCTTCTGTGACACTCATCAAAAATAATGACAATCTTTTCATCTGCCAAATTTGAAAATTGTTGCAGATAATGCTCGCTACTTATTGCAATGTCTAGTTTTTGAATAGTTGTGACAATCAGTTTTCTTTTAGGATCTTTAAGCTGATCAACTAAATTTCTTGTATTGTTCGTCCCATCAACTGACCCATCAGAAAAAGAATTAAACTCCTTTGTTGTCTGAATATCCAAATCTTTTCTGTCTACAACAAAAAGCACTTTTTTTATCTCTGGCATGCGGCACAATATTTGACTAGTCTTGTAAGATGTTAATGTCTTTCCGCTTCCTGTTGTATGCCAGATATACCCATTTTTGTCAGAAATTTTGACTCTCTCTTCAATTGCCCTTACTGCATAGTATTGGTAAGGGCGCATTACCATCGGGATTTTAAGAGCTTCTGATAATACAATATATTCTGCAATCATTTCGGAAATGTTACATTTTTCCAAAAATACTTGCGCAAATTCATCAAGTTTTGTAACTTTTACATTCTTCTCGTCGGTCCAATAAAATGTCTGTTCGTATGACTGAAATGGATTATTTGAAAAGTATTTTGTATTTACCCCATTACTGATGACAAAAACTTGAACATACTCAAAAAGTGTTCCAGTAAATGAGTGTCTGTGATATCTCTGGATTTGATTGAATGCCTCTTTCATTTCCATGCCTCTCCTTTTAAGCTCAATTTGAACAAGTGGAAGGCCATTGATAAGAATGGTTACATCATAACGGTTCTTATAACTTCCGATTTGCGTTAATTGGTGAGTGACTTGATATTCATTTTTGCACCACTGATCCATGTTGAAGAATTTGATCCAAACTTCTGATTCGTCGTCTCTCTTGAGAACAAATCTATCTCTTAGAGTCTTCGCTTTTTGAAACCTATCGCCACGATTTAAATGGTTGTAGATTCTTTCAAACTCATTATCAGAAAAAGTAGTCTGGTTTAGTTTCTCAAGCTGTGTCTTAAGATTTGCTCTAAGCGCATCAGTATCCGCAAGAACAACAGGCACAAACCCCAACTTCTGAAGTTGTGTCATCAATTCATTTTCAAGTTGTAATTCTGATTGTGTGGACATTTTTACCTCTTAATAATGTTGGCAAGCAAAGAATTCGTATAGGCGTCTGCGTCGCCTGCCCCTTCTTTGGTAGTAATATAACCACTTTCTATATTTTGGAATGCAATGATCGCACCTGTTTTGATTAATTCATCACGCGCTGAAATGTTATCAACACTTATAGTATTATAAGCACCCTGCAGTGAACGAAGCACATCGTGCTTATGAAGGGTCTGTTGATATAAATGCATATTGGCATTAAAGTTCCTTGCAAAAAATCTCGAAAGTTGGACAGCTCCTAATAACACAAGTGCTTTAAATACGAGTAGGGCTATTTGCAAAAAAGGTTTAAATTCGTCAGCTATTAAAGCGTATATTTCTTTCGTATCTGTGACGTTTATAGTAAAAATTAGAATCACAACTATAGCTACAACAAAATAGCTACCAACTAAGAACTTCATCCATCTTCGAGCAGCTCTCTGGTAAGCACTTGCTCTCTTTTTAAATTCCTTTGCATATACATTTAGAACTTTTTCTCCCGATATTGCCTTGCTGACCTGCTCAATATTGATAATGTCGCTTTTAACTCTATTTATGTTTTCTATTATTTCTTGTTGAGCAGATTTTATCGCAGAGTATTTGCCCTTTGTATCATATAAGTAGGCTTTGTAGGTACTGCTCAATTCTACTAGAAGGTGGGTATAATGAGCACTAACTACATTACCATGCGAAGTGGGATCGTTAAGCACATCTACAAATCCAGGGATAGATTCAAAATACTTTAGTGAGCCATAAGTATTTATAAAATTTTCATCATTCACCGCTGTTAACGCAATTTTTTCCAATTCATTTTTTTCTGTCTTGCCGATTAAATAAGTTCTTAAGCCTTCTAAATTCATATAAAAATCTTCTGGAGGAGGCCTTTCTTCCACTCCTCAGCTTTTTTAATTTGACTTTCCTTTGCTTCAGTTTGCTGATCGATATAGGTCAAAAACTCAGCAATTTTCTTTTGCTCCAAAAATGAGGCGGGGATATTTAATCTAATTTTATTCAATACCTGGCCATTTAACTTTGTTTGTGCTGAACCAGTTATGTATCTGGCAAACCTTGTATTCAATAGACAGTAAAATAGAAATTTATTACTAATTGCTTTTCCTTGAAGTACATGCGCGTGGTTGTTTGCCCAAAATCTCCCCCACACAAAATGTACAGGATATTTTGTTACATCTACAACTCCATCCTCAGCTACTAATATATATTCTCCATCAAATATATAGTCTTTAACATAATCTACAACCCCGTTCGCACCATAATATGGAAAATTACCTGACTCACGCAACTCAGCAGACACTGGCTTTCTAATGTTGTCAAAATTATAAGTTATTTCTCCCAGACTTTTCTCCTCCCAGTCAGGAAAGACGTTTCCATTTTCATCTTTGAATCTTACTTCTTGGGAAAAGATTTTTTGCATCATGCCTTTTTTGTATTTTTCAATATGTTTTTTCTGCTCTCTCAAATTCTCAATCCACTCATCAACAGAAGACAAAAACGAAGCAATCTTCTGCTGTTCCAGTAGTGAAGGGAGACTTAATTTGAAACTAGATAATGCCTCCTTCGTAATAGTTTTTATTGTTCCTCCAGGAGCCTTTCTTTTCTCCAATTCAAAAAGCAAGAAAACTACGTACAAAAAAAATACTTTTTCTATAGGTAATTTATACTTCTGAAATATAAGCAATGTTCTGTCTACAAAAGAATCATATTGAGTAAGTGCTATTCTTCCAATTGATCCTTGAATAGTTAATACAATATTTCCTTTCTCTACAAATACGCTTACTGGCTTTGCTAATGCACTAATTTTGCTTTGTCGAAGATTTTAGTCGCATATTTTTGTCTACATCGTACACCTGCACAAAGGGGGCTCCATTTTCATTGTCATACCATTTGGGTAATCCGTAAGGCTGAGGAAAACTACCTCTTCTGAACTCTGCGGCATCACCTAATTTCATCTCCTTCCATTCATCAGAAAACTTAGGAAAGCGGAGGGTGGGGATTTTTCTTGTTACTGCCTGATTCATTTCTTTTTTCCCTTCTTGAGTATTTTCTTCGTTTCTTTATCAAAATCACTTTCAAAAACTTTGTCTTGGATAATCCTAAATTTTTCATATTCTTGAGCTGCTTTTAGCTCTGCTTGATGGCGGCTTACTTTTCCTTGATCGACAAGTATAGGATAATTGGAAAGCTTGAGAAATTCATGTAAGAATGCAACCCAATCAGACATTTTCATCACTATCCCACGCTGAGCTCTATTCTCTGCAAGGTCAAGATATGCACTGACGATAGTATTCAGTTCTTTGATGTGTGCTTCACTCAGATAGTTTTTGGCTATAGTAGTATCACTTTTTAATATTTTCCCACCAGGACTTTTCTTCCATGTTTTAAGCCCCATAAATGCCTTTTTTGCGTCAACGCTAGAATAGACAATTTCAGCCGCAGTTTTTCCTGTAATTGCCCAATGCAACTTATTCTGAACAGTTGCAAAAAATTCCTTTGTTATTTCTGCATTTTTATCATAGTCCACCGAAAGCGCATAGATATCAGTGATCTTTTGATAAAATCTTCTCTCGCTTGCACGGATTTCCCGAATGCGCTCAAGCAATTCCTCAAAATAGTCTTTTCCAAAATGACTACCATTTTTAAGTCTTTCATCATCCAGCACAAATCCCTTTATCATAAACTCCCTGAGAGTTCTTGTAGCCCAAATGCGGAACTGTGTTGCCTGCGTGGAATTGACTCGATATCCTACTGAAATAATAGCGTCAAGATTGTAAAACTGAGTATTATACTGCTTACCATCGTCAGCAGTTATTCGGAATTTCCTAATAACTGAACTTTCGATTAACTCACCGGAATTGAATATGTTTGAAAGATGTTCATTGATTGTGGGCACGGAAACTCCAAACAATTCTGCCATTCTTTTCTGGGTGAGCCATACTGTTTCTTCAGAATAAAAAACTTCGATGTTTATTCTTCCGTCGTCAGTTGTATAGAAAATAAATTCAGATTCTTTTGATTTGAGATCTTTTTTCATTATTTAGAAGGGTTTTTCGATTTTTAGCTCGTCACAAAAATCTGCGATTTTTGACTGAATATCTTTTTCTTTTGTTTGTAATTCTTTTAGCTCTTTTGCAACCGCATTTATATCTATTGACTCCTCTTCCTCAAAAGTATCTACGTAACGGGGAATATTAAGATTGAATTCGTTTTCTTTTATTTCAGAAAGTGTTGCTTTGTGGGAATATTTGTCGATTTCTTTTCTATCGCGATATGTCTCGAAAATCTTTTTGATATTCTCATCGGTTAGTTTGTTTTGATTTTTTCCTTTTTCAAACTCCCTTGATGCATCAATAAATAATATATCTTCATCATCTTCTCTACATTTTTTGAATATCAGTACTGTTGCTGGTATGGACGTTCCATAAAAAAGATTTGGTGGAAGACCAATCACTGCATCTAAATAATTTTGTTTTTCAATAATATATTTTCTTATATGGCCTTCCGCTCCTCCCCGAAATAATGCGCCATGGGGTAGAACTATTGCCATTGTCCCGTTATCTGATAAGTGATAAAGCATGTGGGTAACAAATGCGTAATCAGCGGCACTTTTTGGAGCAAGTCGTCCGTACTGAGAAAACCTGTCATCATGCACAAGTGATGGATCATTTTCCCCTTTCCATTCTGCAGAAAATGGAGGATTGGCGATAACTGCCTCTGCTTTAAGGTCCGGAAACATATCATCTGTCAATGTATCACCCTGCATGATCTTAAAGTGGTCAAAGTGAACTCCATGAAGGATCATATTCATTCTTCCCAAATTGTAAGTTGTTGGATTTAACTCTTGTCCATAGTAGTCAGTAACATCTACATAGTCCTTAATTCTTAAAAGAAGTGAGCCTGATCCGCAAGTAGGGTCATAAACAGAACGAATTTTTTGTTTACCGATCGAAACAATTTGCGCCATGAGGCGAGATACTTGTGCTGGCGTATAGAATTCTCCACCCTTTTTCCCAGCACCTGCAGCAAATTCTCCAATTAGATACTCATATGCATCCCCCAAAAGATCGCTCTTACTATCCTCCAGCTTAAAATCAATTTCATTTAGCTCAGCTAAAACTTCAACGATAATGTCATTTTTCTTGTTCTCGCTACTACCAAGTTTTGAAGAGGCCAGATCTACATCATCAAAAAGCCCCGAAAAATCATCCTCACTTGCTGTACCTCGGGAAGTTTGCTCTATATGAGTGAGAATTTTTTTAAGATCTTCGAGGATAAAAGTGTCCTGTCCTTTTTCACCCTTTCCTTTTTTGACAATGTACGAAAAAAGCTCAGTAGGCTTTAAGAAGAATCCAAGATCGTTAACACAAGCACTTTCAATATGTATGATGTATTCTTGTCCTTCTTTTGTTTTTCCATCAATCTCTTCAAACTTGATATTGTCTTTATGGAGTAACTTTTCATCAACATATTTTGTCAGCTTTTCAGAGAGGTATTTATAGAAGATAAATCCGAGTATATAATTTTTATACTCATCGGCATTCATTCTGCCCCGCAGTATATCTGCAACATTCCAAAGCTGTCGTTCCATAATTCTTTTTTGCTGATCAGTCATGGGCAGTGAGCTCTATTCTACCACTTCTTGAGGGTGAAAGCCAGGGTTTTTGAGGCTGTATTTTATCTATCAACTGCTATGTATTTTCGCAGTAATGACAAATAATATTCCTGAAGATCATTGTGCACCCATTTTTCTGCATCCAGCTCTCTGATTTTATTGCTATTCAATATTTCACTACAGCTATCAAAGTAAAAATTATCCTGATTTGCTACAAAAATCCATGGACATTTCCATCTGTCGTACAATTTTTCAGATGTCTCCCTAATTTTATCTATATCCAATACGCGCCGGTATTTAACTTCTACAAGATATACGCCAGGGATTTCCCTTGGAGTCATAACAAAATCAGGCATTTGACGTATATCCTCAACTATTTTATGGACATTAGCATCCTGCCTTGTTTGGGAAAGGTGTGGAAGGGTTTGCTCATATCCAAATGGGTAAACGTTAAATCTTCCAGTATCCAAAAACATTTGTTGAAAAATTGTCTCAACAATTCTTCCCTTTATAAGCTTCTCAGGGAAATTATCATCCATACAAAAATGGTATCACAAAATAGGATAGCGAGGTTTTTGAGCTCTAATTTTTTTCTTCTTAATTTCCCTATATCGTCATTTTGGTGCATTTGAACACAAAATATGCTTTTAACCAATTCGGCATTTTCGTGAGAAGCGATTTATATTTTCTTATCATTCGTCATTTTGGTGTATTTGAACATGAGAATTTGAAAGGAAGTAGCGTTAAAAAATGCGAAGGTGATAGGTCGTGAGCGTTAGCGAGGGAGGCGTTTTAGCGGATGAGTGAGAATTTGAAAGTTCAAATCACCACATGACGGAGTTTCTGCTTCTCTTGTCGACACAAGAGAAGAAAAAGACATGACATGCCGAACTTTTTTGGTTCTTTTGTAGTCACAAAAGAACGTTTTAATACATGCCGAGAGGCTTTATATACTAGACGGAGATAACTAATTTTTCGGGAGGTCTAGGTGCTCTTCAATTCTTGTTACTCTTTTTTGAAGTTTTACATCAGCCACATCAAAAATATCAATCATGGTATCAGTTGTTTTCTCAATTTTTCTTACCCTCTTCTTAACATCTCCCAAGTCTTTTTCTAATGGATTTAAGAGATTCTTTATTTCTTTCAAATCATCTTTTGTCAGCATATTACCAATTTACACCACAAGATATATCGTGTAAATAACTTGTTCTGGCTGACCACATCGGTGACACTTTGAAGAATTGATATTGAGCATACTC
>CAZVGS010000006.1:0-51085 GCA_964627245.1 uncultured Gammaproteobacteria bacterium
ATTGAACTTAAATCAAGAAAAGTTGTCGTGAAAAGTATTGAAATTTTAGACTACCACTACCCCATTTTGAAGCTAAAAATAGTTACAGGACCCGGAGTCTACATCCGCTCTATAGCAAATGATTTGGGGGAAAAGTTAGGCACAGGCGGGTATTTAACAAGTCTTGAAAGAACCCGTGTCGGTAAATTTGAACTGAAGGATGCGCTTCTAATTGGCTAGTGTGTCCGCCCGGGTTTTACCCCGGGCGGGTTGGGTTATGGCTGTATCAGCCGTTCACTGCATCAAGGCCTGCGAGAGACCTTGCTGCCGATCGACCGGTCTAGCCCTTCAACAATCTGGTCCGGGGACTTGCCCTTGTTGCTGGCAAAGCTCCAGTTGTAGGTGCTCGCCATCGCGACGGCTTCAAACACCTTATTGGTGGTGAAGACGTCACCAAGGCAACCCCGGTAATTGGGTGACTTGGTCAGGAGGAGCAGTAATGCCCTGATACCGCGCGACGAAGTCGCGATGCACTTCGGGTCATCCCACTGGTTTGGCCAGGTGGCTCGCGCAGCCCGGAAAAGGTCGATAACGTACTGCTCCCGCTCCCCGGGTCCTTTACGGCCAAGGGGTGTGGTCCTGTTGTACAGAACCCTGCGGAAGGTCGGGATCAGCCCGGTGACGTTAGCGCCGTCAACTACGTGGCGCCCTTGATGCTTGCGCTCACCCTCGGTGAAGGAAATCTTGCCGCCAAGCGGCGAGTTGTCATCGCCGTTGAGGCGCTGAAGCAACTTGTAGACTTCCTTGACTTCAGCATCCGGCCATTCATCCGTAGCATCGGCAAGCGCCAACATGTGGCGCTGGTCAACCCTCGTCTGATGGGTCTGGTTGCTGAAAATCCACTTCCTCTGAGCAAGCGTGAGCGGTGGGAATGCCGCAACCTGAACAGACATAGTCTGCTGGACAGCAGGCGGCAGAGCCCGAAGGGCTCCAAACCTACCGCCTCCGTTAAGAACGGACAGGTAGCACCCATCCTTCAGATCAAGGATCCCGAACTTCTCATCGAAGTGATACTCACCGCGGATTTCGCAGGTGAAATTCTCCGAAAGAGATGCGTTCTGCTTCGCGATGGCCTCCGTGATGGATGCCACGCGACGGTCGGTCTGCTTGCGCTGGACGCCGTCGGTCGTCTCATTGAGACGCTCGATGCAGCCAACCTTCAGAAAGTCCGCAACCGACAGCGCGAAGCTGTACGGCTTTGGCTGGTCACCCCTAAGGGCGACCTGAATCTGCTTGACGTTCTCGATATTCAACCGTTGTCCTCCTATGGACCCAAATTGTCAATTCCCCATGCGAGACGGTTAACTTTTTATGCGTAAGGTTTAGGAGCCTTAGCAAGATATTCCGTGCCAGATGAGGTGCTGGTATTATACACCCAGTAACAGTCTTAGTCAAATTACTAGAGGCTTAAATATTATTCTTTAACTTGACTTTTGAGCCTACCTCCATTATACTACAAGATAGTATGCACAAAGAGTATTCGAGATCCCAACATCTTAACTCAATGCAGGACAGCGCTCTCCAAGAACGTTCCAACAGGCTTGACAAAGCAATCGAAAGATTGGATGGTAACCCTATGCCTGGAATTCAAGAAACAACACTACCCGCTCTGGAAAGATTGAAAGCAGAAACAGATGATGTATATCTTTCAAGAGATGAGATATTTGAAGTATCAAAAGACGATTTTACGAGTCGCTTTACGGCTATAATTAACGGAAGGAAAGATTTCAACAAAGTTGCAAGGGGAATTGTTAATGGTTTGTCTTTTGAGGAAATAGCTAAGCGGTTTTTCGACGGTGATGAAATTATTGCTGAAACATGGCTTAACTTCTTGAAATTACAGATTTTTGAACCTGAAGGTGTCAGGGTTGAAGAATTTATCGACGAGAATGAAGCCAGAAAATTTAGACTTACTGAAAAAAGAAAGCGTGCCGATAAATTGGAAGCAGAAAAAGAGCCTCCTAAATTCCGCGAAGTTAATTTACCTGACAGTAGACTCAAGCCTCTTCAATACGTAGCTACGGCACAAACTTTACATCTTGACATAATAAAAAAGATGCTTGGAAAAACCCGGGCTAACCAGGAATTTACTTGGCCCCAAACACAAAGATCACTGAGGGTTGCATCAAGGGTTTTGGCTGAACGCGTTGAAGATGAGGCAAAACACACAAGAAAATCAAAAAGGGAAAGGCTTTCAGAACTTGAAAAGGAAGTCTGGCATAGTATTGTTGTAAAAGCATCTCAACTCATAGAAGACCCTGAGAGCATTCAAGAATTAAGCACTGATCAAATAGCAACTATTTTTAGAGACTACTTGACCGACGCTGTTGACCCGCGTATAAATCCTGGAATTCTTTGGCCTAGCGATGCACCTATGCACTTTGACCAACCCGGAGGAGATGAGGCTGTACCGGTTGCGGATTTTCAGAAAGACGTTGAAGCAGAAAAGACTGAAGAACAAATCGATGAACCTCAAGATTCTGAAGCTGAACGTGAATACTCTATAACCGAAGAGGATTTCGCCGACATCTCACTGGCTCTTTACAGACACAGAAGAATTCATATTAACCTAGATGGTCAAAGGCTTTCATTTGACGTTCCCGATATTATTCGCGAGATGGCACATACGTATCTTAACTTCTACAGAGAGGATCTAGTTGCACCAACGCCAAATCCTGCTGCAATTGATGCACTTAGTGAAAAACTTAAAAAAACCGATTCGGCTCTTGAATTTATAGAATCTCAAGCACGTGCAGAGGTTCAATTCATTCTGTACTGGCTTGAGGAGAATAAAGCATTCATTTTTGACCTGCTACCCCATCTTCACGTTAAGGCTGAAGGCTATTCATCAGTCAATTTAAGTTCTCAACAGCTTGGCGAACAAAAAACTTTGGCATTGCTCGTAGAAATAGCCCCTCATATGATTGACGGTGAACCGCCTACATCGGATATAGAAGACGAATTTGCCGATGCTGATGCTGATGATTTGGATAACGATGAAGTAACAAATGCTATAGCTGGAAAAGTTGAAGATGAAAATGACGATGAAGATAAAGAAAACAACGATATTCTAGATATAAAACATGAACCAACTCTCGAAGAAATTGTAAGTCAAAAAGTTAAAGAGGTAAGTAAAATCGGGATGTTCGCAAATAGTACTTCAACTTATGCTCAAGTTACCGGCGCTTTTCGCGGTGTTGCACTTGCAGACATTCGAATGGCAATCCAGCAAGGATTTATAAAACATAAGAGAGGCAATAATCAGGACGACTTAACGCAAGCAGATGTTGCAATTGTGTTAGTGAGAAAAACGATGTCAAACGCATCTTTTACAGCTAGAATGAAAAAGCAGTTAAGGTCATTAGTTGAAGCTGAGCTAGCCAAACAAGCTGATCAAGCCAACCAGCAAAGATCTTACAATGGAAAGTAAAAAAATTGACATTATACATCTTATAGGATAAAATCACTTTGGAATTAATAGTCTTTGGATAGGAAAAATTATATAATACAAATATGGTCGAAGGATTAGCACCAGAACCTCAAAAAGAGGTCCCAACTACATCGGACCCTCATGCATTTATGGCGGGATTTACTGCCAGTGGTGAATACTCAGAAGCGTTTGACGCATTTTATGCAGGCAAGAATTTGAGTCCGCAAGTTACAGAAGACATGAAAAGACGAGTTTTTTTGGAAAAAGAAGTAGCAAGAATTGCACTGATACGCTTTGCTCAAAAAAAACTTCATTTTGCTTACGACCCAACTCAATTTCCAGAAGAAGTTAGAGAATCGGCAGATTTTTATGAAGATACTGCAGCAAAATTAAAAAGTGCACAGGCATCTGGAGATAGAGATGCTTATATCAATCAAGACGCACTACGCTCTGCCGCACACAGCACATTTGCCGACAGACTTATGAAAGCAGGAATTGTTCCGAATCAAACATTAGGCTTGGGGTTGGCTGGCTTGATACTTCTTTCAAAAGGTCACCAAAATTACGAGGCACTACTTGAAGATAGAAACGAAAAAACACAAGCCTTATACAAAAGATAAAAAAATGGAAGACACGGGAGATAGCCTAAAACCTGAATTATTTCAAACTCCCCCATCAAATGAACCGTCCGATAGTCCTCCTAAAGCAGCCAATCAAGAGGTCCCAGGTTCAATCCGAGAGACAGACAACGTTCAAGTTTTTATTTCAAGCTTTCTTGCAAGTGATATTTATTCAAGAGAGTTTGGACGTTATTTTCTTCAGAAACAGGTTAAAGAGGGGGTTACCGAAGAAGAAAAACAAAAAGTTGAAGAACTAAAACATACAGTTTTCGAGAATTCAGATGACGGAATGCATGCTATGTACGAGTTTTTCAGTACAAGATGCAGATTTACATACAACCCAATGAGATACAAGCCGGAATTAGCTTCCTCTGTTAGAGATTATCTGCAGTCAATAAAAGAACTACAAGAAGCATATAAAGAACCTACTCCCGATACTGACAGGATAGTTAACGCTGATGTTAGAAGAACCGCAATGCATCTTCAAGTGGGCCAAGGATTTTTTGATCACGGCATTGTAAATAACAGAAAGCACGGGGAATTTTTAGCAAGGGTTATAGCTGTTGAATCGGGACTTGAACAATCTTCCTATATTAAACCTGAGGCTGGAATAGCAAGAGCATCAGTAAGCGCTAATATTAATGCCAGAACAGGTTAAGATCTTTCTTCTTCCCCGTAAAGATGGGGGACGTCTGTACGCTCCCAAGTGAATAGATCACTATCGGAAAAGAGTATTCCAAGCTCCTTGTTAGCTGCTTCAACGGACTCTGAGGCATGAATTAAATTCATTTGAGTACTTACTGCAAAATCCCCCCTGACTGTTCCGGGTTCTGCTTGTCTTGCTTGTGTTATCCCTATCATTTTTCTGACAATTGACACTACCTCTTGTCCTTCCCAAACCATAGCAACTATAGGGTACGAGGTCATAAATGACTTTAATGCAGGGAAAAATGGCTTTTCTTTGTGATGGCCGTACCATTCATCGATTATTTCATCAGTCATATTCATCATCTTTAGAGCCGACAATTTAAGACCTTTTCTTTCAAATCTGTGAATTATTTCACCTATCAATGCCCTTTGCACACCATCAGGCTTAACAAGTACAACTGTTCTTTCCATATTTGTAATTTTATAGGTTGAGATGACATAAATCAAGCTGACCTTAGTATCAATTTAATTGCCATCTTGTTCTTAACTCACCTTGATTCTTGGCGTTTATTATATCATTTGACTTCATTTTCCGTAAGATAGATCGAACCCTATCTAAACTTAGCTTATTGCCTCGTTTTTCAAGCTCATCCCTAACCTCAACTGCTGTCATACCCTCAAATTCTTCAAGTAAAGATGATATTTGTCGTATAGTTAATAACTCTGGTGATTTATTTCCTTGAGGAGATGCTTCCTTCGCTCTGGCCATCAAACCGCTTACAAAATTTCTGTCGTCTAATATTTGCCTTGCCAGAACCTTCCCTAGAGTAATAGTTTGTAAATCCTGCATACGTATTTTATTTATTAGTTCAACAAATTCTACAATGATAGCTTTTTGCTTCTCGTCTAATGATATTTTAGACTTTGTTGTATCCTTGTACTCCCATTCCGTTGCATCCGCCTCAGATCTTTGTTGATTTAATGAGTCATATCCTAAGATTCCTTTTCCAGCTAAATCTCTTAAATGCCTACCTACTATTGATCTATCCTCGCCTACAAACTGAGCCAAATCAGTTGCACTTGTTGGAAAACCATCCTGAGCCAGCGCTTCATAAAGCTTGATTCTTAAAGCTGGGGATCTTTTTCGAAACTCAATTTTCTCAGTATTCTCTGATGATAACTGAATTTCTACTACTGGAGACGTTGACGGAGTACTTCCTAGAAAATCATAAATTGTATGATTGGATTTACTTGAAAAGTCTAGTAGATAACCTGCAATCGAAGTTCCTACGTCTGAGCCTTTCTTGGTCTTCATATAACCAATTACACCTCTGTTTTTGTCTGTAACTTCACTAGCCACGAGGCCAATTGGTTCGAATGATTGAGCACAATAGAATATGCCTGTTCTTTCTGAAAGCCTCCAGCCTGGTTCTGCACTTTGTGCATTTACCATCAATCTATTGAGTTCATTCCTAGCGTAGATATGATTGTCACTCATCGATACCAAGAGTATGCATTTAGGTTCGGAGTCTAAAGCTGCAAAAAGATTAGCAACTTCTTCAAAACGCATCTGTTCCCGACCAGATATATATTCATCTGATATATGAATTTCTGGACTAACCATGCTGATATTATACCAAAAATTGTGCCTAATTTCAAACTATAGGTTGAGAATAATGACCGAATTTGCATCGATTTACATGAAGCAAATTACTGTAAAGAGCAGTTCAAAATTTTGGTATATTACAGACATGGAGCCCCCCAGTGAGCAAGAAATGCCATCTTTACCGAATGTCGAAACTGTTTTAAATGAAATCTATACTCGTTTGGATAACACGCGAAGAACAGGCTTAGATATTACCCCAAAAAAGGGAGGGGGCTGCTCTCCTTTTCGACTTGAAGATGAAGCACCGCAAGACAAAATGGATGAACTGAGACAACAATTACTAGGAATTATTCCAAGAGCGCGACAGGATGGACAAGAAATCAACTTAGACGGGGTGCCACTAAAGGAGCTTGTGAAGGGAAATTTGAAAATAAAAACTCCAATCGAAGGAAATGAAGAGTCCCGAAACAAGCTTTTAGCAGATGTTGTGCTCCAATTAAAAGATGACAAATCCAGACAATTTGAGCTTAGATATTTAAATGAAGGAGAAATTGGTAATTTTAGCCTAGAAGTAACCTTTCCTGATGATCCCGACAATGATGAGTATGAGGGCTTAGAATATGTATCCTATGACACTGTCAAAGGGTTTAATGCTGAAGACTTTACTATTGCAAAATATGTTGCCGAGCAAGCTTCCGATGCTTTGTAGGAGGTTTAATGGCTAATTCCCCTTATCAATGTCTTGGGCAACCTCACTAATTATTCCGCGTCCGCGCATCGCTCCTTCTCGAATTGCTTTAATCGATGCAACCGTATCCTCAACTGTTCTTTCCTTATCTAACTCGTCAATTGAACTCAATATTTTCCTAACCAACCTTTTTTGTCCAAAAATTTCATGCCCTCCCTCAACTACTTTTAATGAATCGATTGGAACCCTGTTTTGAGTGCGTTGAAGCTCCATTTTTATTTCAATTATTTTCCTTCTTTTTTCATTTTTTACCTCTTCAGTGTCAGCATCAAGGACTGTTAATTCTTCAGGTAATTTTTCTTTTCCGTCAGGTCCTATCAATTCGGGTCTTACCTTGCTTCCCTCAACTGCTTGTCTTGCAATATTTTCCAAGACTCTTTCATTTGAATTTAACAAATCCTGAGCACCTTGAATTAACCCAACACCAATTCCCTGGGATTTTAGCAAATTTAAGACATTATATTCATCAGCCCCCGCCATACCAAATCCTTCCTGAGCAGCCATCGCAGGATGGTGAATTATAAAATCAAAAAAATTCTTCATAACTACCTCATCAACTGACTTGTCCTCATCGGTTTTTTCACTGGAATTATAGCGCTTGTCATCCGCATTCTTTCTCTTCATAAGGCTTGGCAAGTTATCTTTACCGCCTAATCCCATTGGACTAACCTCAATAAAATTCTTGATCTTGACGGCAAGTTCAGGATACTTCTCAATTGCTCTAAGCATTGTTATAGCAGCCATCGATTGACCAACCACATTCACCTGATCCTCGGGTCGCATCATTACCCAATTCTTGAATAGTTCTGCCTGTCTATCAAGCTGTGAAGCAAAAACATTTAATGACTTTACCCCCTTTTTGCTCCTCCTTCGATGTCAAAAGTGACAACGTGCTGTCCTTCACCATAAACTTCCCCAGAAACATTGCCTATATCTTTGAGGTTTGTTCCCCAACCGGACATCATGACTAGTGGAACATCTCCGCCCTGACGCAACACATCAGGCTTCATATCACGGTATGCTATTTTCCCGTTGGGATACTCTGTAGTCTGTAAAGGATGTTTTGCTTCCAAATCTTCTAATTTTGGGGCTTCTTGAGGGGGTGGCACCTCAACTTTTTGCGGTTTTGGGGTTTCTGTTCCTGCGTCTCCATCCATATTTGGATTATATCACTGTCAGCAAATATTGTATGAGTATAAAATCAAAACCAAAGCCTAGGGAAAATTCACAAGAAAGATGAGTCCATCCTACCCGCTCTAAATAATACATGCCCCTGCCGAATCTGTCCACAGGACCAATGAGGTAGTATACAAATTTGCCTCATTTGCCTCAATTGAGGGAGTCTTCCCCCCTCCTTGGTTTTTTAAATTCGATGGAGAATTTCTCTCAAACCTTCCTAATAACATCAAGCCATTTAAACCTAATACTTCATGCATGAAAAGGGGATTAATTACGTTAGATCATTTGAAAAAGACGAACAGGATAATTTTGATTTGATTGTTATAACATCTAAAGGATATAAAACTTTTGAATATTTCCAGGCAGGAGTTAAAGCTTTACTCCTACACGATCTTTGGGGTAAATTGATAGGTTCCTTCGTGGTCAAAGTGAAGGTTATTGTGCCCATACACATCCATAACAATCTCATTTGAATCCGCAAGAGCATTCCCATCGGGCACCATCTCATCAATTTTTACACTAATGCAGCAAATTCTTTCAGGATTTTTTATCTTCATCTTAGCAAAAATCGTACTTGCGATCAAACTATAGGTTACCAAATCCCTTTTCTCGTTAATTAACAAAAGGATTATATCAACTGTCAATTAATGTCATTCAAGTTTTACTAGAAATCCCGATTTGTCTAATGTGTCTCTAAAGTGCTTGCTCCGTTGGATTTGTTGCAATAAAATATCAGTATGGAAAATCAAGAAACCGGTGATTTGCTTGAAGATGACCCCGAAACAAAATCTGTTCTTAAAACATTTACAAATATAGAAAATCGCCTTAAAGATGCAAAAACAGCTGGTATTCTAGCTGAGGAGGATAAGCCCACAAAATTTGCCCGCACCGATTTTAAAATCGATGATGAGGCAAAAACCGACCTGCTCAAACTTACAGATCAATTTACAGGAGTTGTTATCGCTCACCCCGGCACAACTGAAACACCGGATCAACAAAGCGGAGACTTAATTTTCAATTACGATAAAGGTATGATTGAACTCGAAGTAGCCATCCCGGATACCACAAATGAAGAGGAAATAATTGACGCGCCGAGTGAACAAATTCACCTGAAATATTACACAGATGGCATGCACGATATTGATCTGGAGATGGATATTCCTTCAAAATGGGTGAAAGAGGAGGTCCCTGAAGGAGAAATTGATGAGCCAACGTTCCGACTTAAAGTAGTTTTCGATCCCAAAAACGATCCCTCACAATCCCTAACCTACAATTCTGGCCGCCTTCCCATAGGTTCAATGACCGACGAAGAGGCTGAAATCATAACGTATTATCTTAAAGAAACAATGGAAGCTACCAAGAAAAAACCTGCGAATTAGCTACTTTCCTTTGCATTCTCAATGATAATTTTATAAGTTTTTTTGTTATGAAGGTGCAAATTGTTATGTCCAAAAATATTAAGAGTTATTTTTTTTGCACCTTTCAAAATACTTCCGCTTGGCACCATCTCATCAAACTTTGCCTTAATGCAAATGACCTTTCCTGGGTCAAAATTTGAATAAGACTGAATTTTTTTTATTAACTTGCTTCCTGGCAAAAGCTCTCTTCCTGATGGCAAAAAAGACAAAAATAATATTGCATAAGTCCCATTAAATGGTGCTCCAATTGATATAAATTTTTTCACCTTCCTCCATCCGTTTTTTTCCTGAAGATACAAAAGCGCACTGATAGCTCCACTACTGATCCCAACAAGAATAATGTCTGAAAGTTGAAATTGATCAATATACTCGCTCAATTTCATGCTGCTGTCGGAAAAGTCTCTTCTCCAAAGAGGAAGGTTTATAAGATAAACACGAAAACCCCGTCTTTCCAAATATCTCTTCCAAAAAATATGCCTGATATTAAGAGACAACCATCTCTCAACAATAACAATTACTTGACCTTCATTTCTAAACCGAGGCTTTTGAAGGCCTATTTGCAAGGTAACCGAAAGGAGAGGATATAACACAATCAATCCCACTTCCAACAAAATATCATAAGCAAATTTACCTAAAAACATAGCAATTACTAGAATACATTATTTGGGAAAATATAGAAAACAGCGGCTATTTCAAAAGTTTTTCAAAACGGGATTTATCATCAAAATTACCGATTATTGCCAAAGACAAAGCTTTTGTGTCAAGGTAAGCTTTTGCTACCCTTAAGATATCGTCAAGATCTACTTTATCAATTTTTTCAATAACAGTCTTTGGATCGGTCAGCTTTTCCTCCAGTATTTCTTGCGACCCATACATTGATGCAATATACCTTGTATCCTCAAGGCTCAGGACAAAATGGCCCTTCATATATTCTTTGGCTTTTTTTAGCTCCTCCTCTTCTATCTCGCCTTTTTGTGCAACCTTAACATACTCCTCAACCGTCACTGAAATTGCCTCATCTATTCTTTTTGGATCTGCACCAATCCACGTCGCCAAATACCCAGCGTCAGTGTAGTGCTCTGAGGTTGTGTGTGTATAGTAAGAAAGGCCTCGCCTCTCACGTATTTCATAAAAAAGTCGGGAACTCATTCCTCCCCCGAGAAGTGAAGCCATAACACTTAAAGCATACTTATCCTTCTTGTCATGTAGCCCAACCGTTCTGACCCCTAGTCCAAAATGAGCCTGTTCTGTTTTTTTGTTTTTAATTTTGACCATTGGATGTATTTGTTTTTCATGAACTTTTACAAAGTCCTTGACCTTAAATCTATCAACATCGCCAAAATGTCTATTGACTTTGTCATACGTATCCTCAACGTGAATGTTGCCTGCAATTACAACTGTCATATTGTGCGCGCTGTAGTGCTCACTCATATATTTAGTGAAGTCGTCTCGAGTTAGGCTTTGAATTATTTTAGGAGTCCCTGCAGTATCCCACCCTAACGGCACATCGCCATACAAAAGATCTTCGTAAATATCCCCTACATTTCTCATGGGATTGTCCTCGTACATACTTATCTCACCGATGATAACCCCCTTCTCACGCTCAATCTCAGCAGGATCCATAAGCAAATTCTTGAGCATATCGGACAATACGTCCAGGCAAAGACCCACATGTGTTGTTGCGGATTTTATGTAATACCCTGTGTATTCTTTAGAGGTAAAAGCGTTAAACTCAGCACCAATACCGTCAATTAATGCGGAAATTTCCCTCGCACTGGGTCTATTTGTTGTTCCCTTAAAAGCCATGTGCTCCAAAAAGTGACTTATCCCGCTAGTCCTTTTTTCCTCGTACCTTGAGCCTGTTCCGTACATGACAAGAGTTGTTGCAGACTCAACACCTGCAACTGGGACAATAATTACTCTTACGCCATTGGGAAGAACTTTTCTGTGATAATGCATACAACCAATTCTATTATAGAGAGCCCGTCTTTGCAATGAAAAATGAATTTTTATATAATTCCAGAATACAAAAACCCAAACCATCATTCTGAATGTTCAGAGCGGTGTTGGAGGTTTTTGTAGTTCTTTTTTAAACGACACTGCAGAAAGGCACCTGAGCACTTGGCACGCACAAAGGACACGAAAAAGCGGGAAAAATGGAAACAATCCCGCAAAGAACGTAAGGCCGAAAGGTCGTCTGGAAATATCGGGACTCCCCGCAATCTCCAGCCGGACAACGGTTTCGCAATGCGACGATACTCTCGCCGTCCAGCACCATAGGAGTGACTCCCAGTGGCAAAGCGAAAAAAAACCTGGAAAAAACGCGAGTCTACCCGGATCATAAGCCACGGCAAGGACAAGTGCAATGACAGCAACGGCAATGCAGCTCGGGGAGCACTCTCCCCAAGGGTCATAACCGTCAAGGACACCGTAGTCTAAAGCCGTAACTGCAGTGTGGTTTGATAGCCGGAAGATTATTGTCCTCCATGTTGAGGGCACATTGGCGCAAAGCGCTCATGCAGGTTAGACTCCTGATGCTCTTCCGGCTTTTTCTAGGGTTCTTGGAGTGATTACATCTTCTCAATTGTTTCTATCCCGAGGATGTGAAGACCGTTTTGCAAAACTTTCCCAACTGCATCTGTTAAGCTTAAACGAAAAGCTTCATTTTCACTGCCGATAATTTTCTGCTTTTGATAGAACAAATTGAATTTCTGGGATAGCTCAAAAAGATAATTACACAATAAATTTGGCGCAAATTCACTGGCTGCCTTTTCTAGATGATAAGAATATTGAGCTAAAAAGCGCAGCAATTCACTTTCCTCACTTTCAAGGCTTTCCAAACTCCTATCTCCTAACACCCGACTCCTGTCTCCTGCTTTTCCCAGAACGCTTTGCGTTCTAACATATGAATACTGCAAATATGGCCCGCTATTCCCTTCAACCGTTACTGATTCATCGAAGTCGAAATGAATGTCGCTGGTTATTCCGAATTTGAGCATCGAATACTTCACAGCCCCGGCACCGACTTTCTCAGCAGTTTCAGGATCCATGTCGGAGAACTCTTCACTAACTCTTTTGACCGCCTCATCTAAAAGCCAAGAAGCGGTTATTACATCCCCTGTTCTGGATGACATTTTGCCATCTTTAAGCCTCACATGACCAAAAGTATAATGCTTGGTTTTCTGGGCTACTTCATGATTGATTTTTGTAAGCGCTGAAATCATTACCTGAAAATATTCCAACTGCTCATTTCCCGTTAGAATGTATGATTTTTCAGGTGTCTCCTCTTCATTTTTCAAAATAGCCAATGCCAAATCCTTTCCTTCATAAGTTGCGTAATCGGCAGATGTAAGAAAAACCCGGGTATGGAGTCCGTCGCGTTCACCACGGTAGACAATAGCCCCCTCACTTTCCTCAAATATTCCATCCTCAATATGTGATTTAACGATTTCTTTTCCTTTTTTTGATGTAACAGACTCGAAATAATACTTATCATATCTCAAACCTATTCGCTGATACATTTCCTCAAAATGCGCTAATGAAACTTTTCGTCCCTCCTCCCAGAGATGCTTCAAACTTTCATCATCACCATAAATCTTTTTATTTATTTCAATTATTTCTTGCTTTGCACTTTCATCCTCTTCAAACATTTTTGCTCCCAAAACATAACCCTCAGATAAGTCATTCACGGTTAAGTTATGGGCTATGGGTTCTGGGCTATGATTTTGCAAAATGCCGTAGAGGCATTTTGCAACATGCAGTCCTACATCCCCCTGATAATTTGCGCGGATAACTTGGTTGCCTTGCGATTCCAAAAGCCTGGAAAAAGATTCTCCGATGCAAAAATTGCGTAAATGACCGATATGAATTTCTTTAAATGGATTTGGGTCACCAAATTCCACCATCACTTTTTGAGGACTTTCTTGTTTCAAACTTCCAAATGACGAATCCGGCTGAACAACTTCTTGAAGCATTTCTGAAAAGTACTTTTTGTTAAGAGAGAAATTAATAAATCCCGGACCGGCTACTTCAATTTTGTAAAATATATCATTTACCCGTTCGTCTCCTTCAATTCTGGAAACTATTTTCTCTGCCAACTCCCGGGGGTTTGATGAAATCTGCTTTGCAGACACCATTGCCACATTTGAGGAAAAATCTCCGAATTTCAAATCAGCAACGAGTGAAACTTCAGGATTAATTCCTGAAATCCCCATCTCTCCAAGTAGCCATAACAATTTTTCAACAATTATCTCTTTTGGATTTTGCATATTAGTAGTTTATTCGATGCAAATCTAATACTCAAGAGCGCATACGTTCATATCGCTTAATAATGGGGAAATTATAAATTGGAAAAAGTTAGGTTGGGGACGGGGCGCAAAAGCGCTCCGTCCCCGTTGCGGGCTTATGGCCCCCCGGCCGCTTGATTGCTATCGAGATCTCCCCTGCGTCGAATCAGTAGTTTCGTCGTCACTGAAGTTGTCGAAATTGCCGACAAGAGACGCACCGAGCCACATGAGCAGTCCACCCAGAATGACAGGCGTCCAACGGAAGTCTTTGATAGCTTCCTTGTCCTTGACCTGTACATGGATGGAGTAACCGACAACCGCAAGGCCGAGGAGGCAGAGTGCCAACCCGAGCAATACGAGAACCCAGTCAGCAAACGTACTAACGTCCACTCACCATTCCTTTCCTGAACTCGGTCGAATGTTTCTCTCCCGCTTTACGCGGGAGGCTAGTTGAGATGTTCCCAAGGGGGACCGACGAGCAGCGAGGCAACGACAAGCGCCGCCAAGACGATCATGAATCCCTCTCGCCAACTTCCTTTTCTCTTTGACATGCTTCCTCCTATTGAATTCCTGCAGAGTGTTTTCTCGTCCGAAGACGAGAGCTAAAAGCTCATTTACCGACGCGCCTGAAGGCTTTGTCTGCTGTCCACATCACTGCGAACACAAGCTTGAACACCCTACCACTATGGACTTCCGCAGCAAAGATCCTCTTCGCGGAGCAGAGGCTGGTCACGTTAAGGCTTGTTGAAACGGGTCCCTGATGTATTTGGTCCTCCGAAGGTACTCGGCGTATTCCGTTGTGCTCATGCGAACGGTCTTGCCATTTTCCTCCTTCACTTTGAGAGACGCCTTACGGCGCATCTCTTGTCCAAGCCACTGGAATATATCTCTTACCTCTGGGTATTTCTGGCAACTTCGGAACACAAATCCGCGATTGCGGAAATTGTACTCGAGTCATGTGCCCAGAGCATCTCGTCTGCAGCGCGAAGCCTACCCCCACAGGCAAGCTTGTGCACCTAATCAAGATTTTATGTGGATCTGATTTCAACTGTTTTCCTTCTTTCTGGTTTTTCACGATTTTTTTGTAGTCCGGTCCGGGAACGAAAAACTTCATTCCCGTATAGGACTACAAAAGTTGTATCAGCAACCAAGTTGTAAAAGAACAAGGAAAATTCGCCCACGCAAATGGACGTTTTCCAAACGGCATATAGTACCATTTATAATATGGTATTTCAAGAACTATAAGATGTATTAATTGCTTGGAATAGAAAGTTGGGGGGATGAGGCTCCCCCCGGGCCACTTGGTTGCTAATTACGCGATAGTAAACCGCACTGAGTGGACACTAAGATCAAAGTCGACCTCGCCCGTGATACCCATCGTCTGAGCATACTGGTGTCCGCTTTCGTCCTCGACAGGTTCGACGCGCAAACCGTTGTAGGCATGAACCGTAACCTTGTCGCTTACGATTGCAACCCTAAGGACGCGCTTGACCCCATCCTTGGATATGTAGTGCTCCAAGAGCTCGACAATTCCATTCTCCAGAACGGTTATCCCGTACCGGAAAGGGCCATGCTCGATGAGAGCCTGGCGAAAACGCGTATCAACCGCGCGTTGAGCGAGCCGTTGAGTTTTTGTCTTGTATGACACGAAGTCTCTCCTTGTAGGTTCCAATCCGCCTTCGCGTGAAGCTGTGGAAAAAAAGGTCGAATGTTTCTCTCCCGACCTACGGGAGGCTAGATGAAAGACATGAAGTACTGAAGCACACCACCCGTTGCAATTCCTGCAACAAAGGCTGCCCAGAACTTCCAACTACGATACTGCTTATTCATTGCATCCCTTCTTTTTCGGTTACTTTCCGAAAATCCTAAGCACCCGGTCCGCCATCCACATCACTGTGTAAAGCGTACCGAGCATGATTCGTGCGATGATGTAGTATGTAATCCTCATTAACGCTTCTCTTCCTGTTGTTGTTCCTACTCAAAAACAGATATCTATTTCCAAATAGGAACAACAACTTACTGCAACCAAGTTGTAAAAGAACTAAGCACTAAAAACATCTCAAATAAGCAATGTATTTGGTGTTCTTAAAGCAGCAAATTATACTACTTTTAAAATATTTTTTCAAGAACTATAAGATGTATTAATTGCTTGGAATAGAAAGTTGGGGGGATGAGGCTCCCCCCGGGCCACTTGTTGTTGGTTGTTAATCCTGGTTGCCCAGGATACGCTTGGCCTCTTCGACAGCCTGATTTTCCGCATCATCTCCGAAGAAAGCCTCCTGGCGGTACCGTGGAGCAACCCTTCTTAGCCTGCGGCCCATCTTCATCATGTTGATTTTGCTGACGAAGTACTTGTGCTGATACCACAAGGCGATTGCCCATGGCGCATTTGAAACGATAACAATGAAGACTGTTTCCAACCTATCTCCTTTCGTATCTTAACCTCCAGTGATCCTTATTTCCGAAAGAAGCTTTCCCTTCGGATAAATATCAAAGAGATCAAAAAAAAGGACCCAAAAATTAGAACTTATGGATTTCCCACCTCCATTTTTATTGTTCCGATTCCAACACAAATTATTACGTCCCAACCGGAACAATCAAAAAAACAATCCAACTAAAAGAAATTATAAGTCAATTTAAATTTCCTGCAACACTTTTATTGCAAGCTGAAAAAACATCAGATTGTAACACAATTATTTTTACAACTTTACTATGAAATTTACTTATGACAAATCGAGGGTTCTCAAAAACTCCTTAAATTCACCATTTATTGCAGGATGGCTCATCGCAAATTCAACAATTGTTTTCATATACTCTATCTTATTGCCTGTGTCATAGTATTTTCCATCTTTTATTTCATATGCCAAAACTCTCTTCCCATCTCCAAGCATGAGTTTTAATGCATCATTGTAATAAAGCTCCTCACTCTCTCCCATATTATTAAGTGCTTCATCAAGATACTGAAAAATATCAGGAGTTAGGATAAATCCGCTAACTGTAGCCAAATCCGATGGCGCTCCACTTTTACCCGGCTTCTCAATAATAGTCTTTGCATCTATAAGTCCATCCTCTATTTCCTCTCCTCCGGCAAAACCATACCTATCATAATCCTCATCTGACTTTGCTTTAACAGAAGCCAAAACAGAGCACTGATATTTATCATACACCTCAATCATTTGTCGAAACCTGGATTTTGGTTGAGCTTTTATGAAATCGTCACTCCAGGTATAAATAAATGGCTCATCTCCAATAAGCGACTTTACATTAAGAAGAGGTGTTCCGTTACCATACGGTCCTTTTTGTCTGACATATATGAAATTTGCCATTGAAGCGATACGCTCTGCTTCTTCCAAAAATGCCATCTTTTTTTCGCCACCCATGCGCAAATTTTCGGCAAGCTCCATAGATGGTCTATCAAAATGATCCTCGATAGTCCTTTTGTGAGATCCTGTAACTATAATAATGTCCTCAATGCCTGCTTCAACTAATTCTTCAACGATGTATTGGACGATAGGCTTATCTACTATAGGCAACATCTCTTTCGGCATTGCCTTTGTCTGAGGTAAAAATCGGGTTCCAAAACCGGCGGCTGGGATTACTGCTTTTTTAATTTTCGGCATATGTAAATTATGCAAAGGTTAACTATTAAATTAGTCTAAGATTATTAATACAAATTGTCAATGATTGCAAATCAATGGCCTCACAACACACAACAAACCCCACCTCAACTACACTCCGTCTGTTGTCAGCAAATGTTGTGTTTTGCAAACTTTTAATATTCTGTTTCTAGTATAAAATCTTGCAAAATTGAATTGCTTTACAGAATAGCTTCATCCTTGCTATAAGACTTCGCAGTCTCTACCAAAGCTTGGGTTTTGCATTATAACCTCAGCTTTGCTATAATCAACTCTTGTATTTCCCCATTTATATTGGATGGGTAAATATGGAAAAAAGGATAAAAGAGTATGTTCAATTTCCTGAAAGAAGTAAGATCAGAGATTCAAAAGGTTACTTGGCCAACTAGAAACGAGACTGTAACTTTGACAATTATAGTTATAACTATATCTCTTCTTGTCGGAATATATCTTGGAGGACTTGACCTCCTATTTACCGAAATGCTCAAATTCTTAATTTTATAAACTAACTAAAAGCTGACAGCTGTATGCTAAAAGCTAAATAATATATGGATAACAACAATCAAAAACCAACCGACGACAATTTATCATTGGATGGAAGGATGGCGCAGTCCGTTAATAACTCCGAAGAGCCAAAGACTGAGAATGAGGCTGAAATGTTTTCTGAAGTTGCTGAAAGCAAGACTAGTGAAGCATCTGCTCCCGCTGAAGAAGAAAATATAATAACTGAAGAGGCTTCCGATGAAGAAGCTGAAGAAAGCACGGACACCAAAACTATTCAAAGTGAAACGAATCAAGAAAAAGAAGAGACTTCAGCCGATATGATAGACGAGAGCAACGAAGAAGCAAGGGAAGAAACCTCTAATGTTGATTCAAGTGATGAGGCTCCAGCTACTGCTCCGCTCCCTGCAAGAAAAGAATACAAAGGTAAATGGTATATTGTCCACACCTATTCAGGTCACGAAAATAAAGTAGCAAAGACACTTATGCAAAGAGTTCAGGCAATGGGTTTTGAAAATACAATTTATGATGCTTTGGTTCCAACAAGAGACACAATCAGGGTAAGAGGAGGCAAGAAAGAGACAATAAAGGAAAAAATCTTTCCCGGATACATCTTGGTAAATATGGAGCTTTCGGATGAGGCTTGGGTTTTGGTCAGAACCACTCCCGGTGTAACTTCATTTGTAGGCGCACAAAATAAGCCAACACCAATAAGAGACGACGAAGTCCAGGCAATTGTTGCTTTCGTAGGTCAAAAAGATCCTGTTTACAAAGCTCAATTTTCTATGGGTGAGGCTGTTAAGATCACTGACGGACCATTCTCAGACTTTCTGGGAACTGTTGAGTCTATCGATGAAGCTAAAGGGAAAATCAAGGTTTTGGTATCAATATTTGGACGGGAAACACCTGTTGAATTGGACTTTTTACAGGTTGCAAAAATCTAATGGTTGAACAAAGTAAAGCAAGCGATTTCAATGAGGTTTGGGGTGACAAAGAGCCCCAAATAACACTTGAAGCTATCGCGATACTTGCTGAAGGTCAAGCTCAGGGCTTGCCAACGGCGGAAGTTCAAGATATACTGTCCGAACGATTTTTAGTGGTACCAGGAAATAATTCAGTTGCCGACAGGCAAATGAAAACACTAGAAGAAGGATACCAGACCAACCCCGAAGGTTGGGATGCAATTTTAGGGAAATAATATGGCAAAAAAGATAAAGACATACATAAAATTAGCAATCAAAGGCGGCGAAGCAACCCCTGCACCACCGGTAGGAACTGCACTTGGACCTCACGGACTACCAATTATGGAATTCGTGCAGGCTTTTAATGCAAAAACTGCTGATCAGAAGGGGATTTTACTTCCGTGTGTTATCTCTGTATATGAAGATAGAACATTCTCATTTATTGTTAAAAAACCTCCAATGTCAGAGCTTATCAAAATGGAGTTAAAGATCCAAAAAGGATCTATGAAACCAGGACGAGAGGTTGCAGCAACCCTAACAAAAGCTCAAATAGAGTCTGTTGCTGAGAAGAAAATGGATGATCTTAATACAAAAGATCTAGAGATGGCATCAAGAATTGTAAAAGGCACAGCAAGATCAATGGGAATAAAAGTCCAAGAATAAATAAGCGTTTAGTTAAAAAGCGTTTAGCGTTTAGTAAAAAAACTAAACCCTATACCCTAAAAACTAAACCCTAAACAAAAATGGGAAAAATACGCATTAAAGCATTTGATGAAACCTCAGTTGAGGACGAAGCAAAATTAAAAGCCAAAAGAGAAGCAAAAAAGGCAGAAAAGATGGAGGCAAAAAATGCTGCAAAAGCCGCTGCTGGCAAAAAAACCAATCCCCAAACAGATGGCACCATGAAAGAGGCTGAGGAAGAAGTAATCGTTGAAACATTTGCAGAAACTCCTGAGGAAATTACTGTTGAAACGGTAACACCCTCATCCGCAAAAGCTGCGGAAGAGCAAGGAAAGAAGGCGAAAAAAGAAAAATTTGCAAAATCTTCCGCCAAAACCGAATCAAAAAGACACAAAGAAAACCGCACATTTGTGTCAAAAACTCAAAGTTACAGCATTGATCAAGCACTCGAAACACTCAAGAAATTCAAGAAATCCAAATTTGATGAGACCGTAGAACTACATATCAATACAAAAGAAAAAGGTATTTCGGGCCAAATCACCCTTCCTCACGGCACAGGCAAAACTTTAAGAATTAAAATTGCAGATGAGGCAATAATAAATGACGTGTCTAAGGGTAAAATTGACTTTGATGTGCTTGTCGCAACACCCTCAATGATGCCTCAATTGGCACGAGTGGCAAAAGTTTTGGGACCAAGAGGTCTTATGCCTAACCCAAAAAATGGAACAATTTCAGATAAGCCCGAGAATACCGTCAAAAAACTCTCAGGAGGTCAAATAAGTTATAAAACAGAAAGCAATGCCCCGATAATTCACGCAATCGTCGGGAAAGTAAGCTTTGAAGATAATAAATTAAAAGAAAACATCAACACTTTTCTGACAACTATAGGCTCTGAAAAGATAAATTCCGTAATACTCAAATCCACAATGAGCCCTGCAGTAAGACTTTCACTTTAGTAATACCGCTTGTAGAGAAAAGCCTCAAATTAATTGGAAAAACAGCGGCAAATGGTCAAGACCTGATAAAATCAATCCGAATAGTTTTTGACCTTCAACCCGACCCCACCCTAGAAGGCCTATTGCCTGAGCTTACTTATCTGCGTATTTATTTAACAATCAGAAATTGCGATATGCAAGATGATTTCGAATATAAAAAAAGGGTCTTTCAAGGCGGAAAGCCTGCCAAAAATGCCAGGATAAAAACAAAAACCACTCACGGATTTACGACAAGAATACCGGTATGCTGCAAAAATTCCTCGAGTAATAAATCATTGCAATTTATTTACCATAGACCTATAATTAGCGTCTGTGAATTGAGATGTGGCCTTCTGTGCAACGCGCGGGAGAGTCTACGTCTTTGTTCGCGCATTAACATCAGATCCAGCTGGAGGTGTAATAACCACAATCCACGAAGACCGTCCGGAATAAATCCGGACATAGTCGTCCCGCCCCGCGGGACAGGAGAATAAAGTCATGGCAGTAAACGCTTACGTTCTGATCGAGACGGAAGTCGGTAAGTCCAATACGGTTGCCAAACGCCTCATCGAGATGGCTCAAAACGGCCACAGAGGACAACTCACCGAGATCGAAATCCTGACCGGCCCGTACGATGTAATCGCGAAGATCACACACGACGACCTGGACAGCGTTGGCAAAGTCGTCACAGACGGCATTCAAAAGATCGACGGAGTTCAGCGCACGACTACGTGCCTCGCCACTCGGCATTAGCCGCCGACCGGATCTGATCTGTTCCCCGGGCGCATAGCGCCCGGGGACTTTCTATTTCAAGCTTTAACAAACGGGAAAATTTATTTCCTGAGTGCTTCAATTCCGGGAAGAGTTCCTTTCTCAATAAATTCAAGCATTGCCCCTCCACCTGTTGAAATGTGGGTTATTGTATTGAGATATTCTTTTTTGTCGATAGCCGCAAGCGTATCACCTCCACCAACTATACTCACCAAACCTTTATTCTGAGAAATCGTGTAGTATAAAAAGTCAGTACCCCTGGCATACTCAGGATTTTCCATATATCCGACAGGCCCGTTCCAAATCAAGGTTTTTGAAGCAAGTATTGTCTTTGCATATTCCGCCTGTGATTCGGGACCAATATCTAAGATCATGTCATTGTCGCCAACTTCTGAAATTTTCTTAACAACACCATCATTTCCTTCTTTGCTTCCCACGACAACATCAAGAGGCAGGAGTATTTTTGTCTTTTTCTCCTTGGCGTGTCTAACAATTTTTTTAACATCATCCGCACAATCCCTTTCACAAAGACTCCTTCCAACAGGATAACCCAACGCATAAAGCAATGTGTTTGCAAGACCACCACCTAGGATCAGAAAGTCTGTAATTTCGGTTAGCTTAAAAAGAAGCTTTAATTTTGTTGATACTTTTGCTCCCCCAATAATTGCAGAGAAAGGGTGCTGGGGATGCTTTAGGGCGTGGCCAATCGTCTCAACTTCACGCTCCATAAGTAATCCCCCATAATGCGGCAATAATTTTGGCACTTCTGTAATCGACGCGCAATCACGGTGAGATACTCCAAATGCGTCATTCACATAAACATCGGCAATGTTGGCTAATTTTTTTGCAAATCCCTGATCTACCTCTTCCTCTTCTTTGTAAAAACGTATGTTTTCTAAAAATAATATCTCCCGATCTTTTTGATCTTGAAATAATTTCGCTGCTCCATCAGTTGTAAAATCATCTACAACTGTTAATTTTGCATGTTCTAAATATTTATGCAATCGTTGCGCAATTGGCCTTAAAGTAAGTCTTTCATCCCATCCATTTGGTCTACCAAAATGACTTACAATAATTAACTTATTATCATCTTCAAGTAATTTTTTGATCGTAGGAAGTGCGGCCCGGATTCTGGCATCATCAGTAATTTTATTTCCCTGCATTGACACATTGAAGTCAACCCTTAAAAGAACTCTTTTATTTTTAATGTGAGCTTTATCGATGTAAACTATCATAACTAATAGTTAAAAATTGCAATTTGGAATCTTCCACTTTGAATTTTGAATTATTCCCCAATATATTGACGTATTGTATGCGAAGTACCAACAATGTTAAGTTTTTGAAATAGTATCTCAAATTCCTCTGAAAGACCCTGTCTTATTATATTTTTGGCGTCTTCCGGAAGCAACCATATATCTTTTTTGTGAAACCCAAGCGCCTTTTTCCTTATTTTGTATATAAATTGCTCATCACTCCACCCTTCTTCCTTCTCACCTATTAAATTTTCTCTACAGTAAGCATACATTTTCTCCCTCATATCAGACGGCATCTTATCGTAAATAATATTTTGAAACCCCGTCGCAAGATGTATTTCAACCGTACCGACTTCTGGAAACTTATCGAATAATTCATTTGGCAGCGTTGATGCGCCGTGCTGAACTGCTCCGCCGAGTCCGTATTTCGTGCGTGCGACTTCGGAAATATTTTTTAACACATCAAAATCAACCTTGACTTCAGCAAGTGTTCCATCCGGATTGGGAACACCTCCATGTGAAGTACCTGTTGCAACACTAACTTTTGAAATGATGTCGACATCCCCCACTTTTTCCAGATAACCGTCCATAAAAACCTCAAAATCCTCAACATCGGAATTCCTGTCCCCAATGTGTCCAATCTCTCCTCCAATTGCAACAGTTATACCAGCCGGCTGCATTCTTCTTATAAATTTTGTCATAACAGCAGTCATTTCAATATTCTCTTTCTGCTGATCAGCTTTCTCGGGCAATTCAAGATCAACTAAAGTTGATGCATCTATATCGATATTGTAAAAACCCGCAGCTAATGCGTCTTTTATTGACATCTGTATATCATCAATTTGTCCTTGCGGATACTCCTTGTATTTTTTTGCATCAAATTGATAATGATCACCTTGTAAAAATACTGGACCAATATATCCCTCTTTAATTGCAGCGGCCAAAACACAGATCGTAACCTCATCTTGGTTCTGCTTTGTATATTTTGACTCACTTCTTGAGATTTCGAAGATAAAAGCACCCGCTTCGTGCTCGATAAGCTTTTTGAATACTTCACGTGCTACGTCATATGTAATAGTCCTGACATTCATTGCAGGAACAGTAAAGCCATTCACTTTACCTTCACCAAAAGCTTTATAAAGCGGATAAATTGAAGCTGAAAATACTCCTAAGTTCTTTGCAATTTTTCTTATATATATATTGCAAAGATGTCTTACTGCGGGGTCATCGGAAAGAACTGCAGAATATATAAGGTAGTCTATCCCAAATTCGCGAAGTTTTCCATTGTCTTTAACATCAATATTTTCATCGATAATTGTAACAATGTCTATTAAATTTTCATCAATCTCACTAATACTTTGAAATATCATAGGGCAGAAAATCAGTTTGTGACTGATAGCTTCTAAATCAACTGATAACTTTCAGCTAATACCTATAAGCTAATATTAGTGTACGGTATTTATAAAATTAGAGTCAAGTAGCGTTATCAGAATATTGCCTAGAAAAAACCACTGATTGAGTGTATAATATATCGTTTTTGCATTAATACTTGGCATCCGCGCGCCAACATATTATTGCATTAGCACTTTCATAATTGAGATCAATCAACATTTGGGCATTTACATGCGAAGATGGCTTACAGTCTTTGAATTTAACTTTAAAGGTTGCAAGCCGTCTTCAATGTGAAAATACTTGAAAATTTATCGGCATAGGAATTATTCATGCAAAAACATGGAAAAACCGGAGAAGAGGTAATCATTAACGCCTCCTTCGGTGACAAGCTCCTCATCCTTCGGTTCAGCCTTGTACACCATAAACAAACGGGTATTGGACTCTACAGAAAGAGGTGCATCCAAAGAGCCTTCGAATTACGTATCGGGCGGATGCCGGCAGAAAAGATTCAGAGAGAACTCGTTGGTCTGTATGGAGCAAATGCTCCTTGGATCAACGACCTCACAGTAACAATGCTCGACAACAAAAAAGCAGTCGAGATGGAAGCAGCTAGAACCTAAAGTTCGACGGATCTCAATCCAAGCCTTGCCCTCGGGAAGCATCCCGAGGGCATTTTTTAATAATTTATCTATACCAGCTAATACAAAATTACGGGATATACAATTTATAAGTTAAATAGTCCATGAGATAAAAAGGAATTTGCGGCAATTCAAGACGCAGCTTTACAAAATTACTCAACACCAACACCGTCTACATTACCCCACACCTATTAGAAAAAAATAGAATTTTCTCAATGCTAAAGCAAGAAGAATTACTGAAAGAAGATATTTTCTTGATTAAAAAATTAATAGTTAAATCAGACAAAAACGATAGAAACACAGAAGAGCAAGTAATTTATATCTAGTTAGTAATCAACGAGATAATTAATAACAGCATTCTCTTTTGTTTTTTGAATCCATTCTTGATATTTCTGCTTTAATTTCTGCTCTTCAAGCTGAGCCCTTAATGAATCCTTTGCCGACTTTTCATCTGAACCCTCAGGAATAATACCGGTATTACTGCTTAAGAATTCATTAAATTCCTTGTCGGTTACTTTCACGGCGTCTCCTAATAATTTGGTTACCAGCAACTTGAAGTCAATCTGCTCATTAAATTGTTCTTGAGTATAACCTATCGATGAAATATAGGCACTAAGGTCCTGCCCTTCATTCTTGAATTGTTTTGTCAACTGATCAATTTCTTTTTTAATTTCCTCACTGCTTACAATAATTTTGTTTTTTTCAGCTTCTTGCTTGACAAGCATTCTTTCTATATTGTAGTCCAAAACCGTTTTGCCGGACTGTCTTTCGAGTTCATTTATAACAGATAATCTTGATACGGGTTGGCCATTAACGGTCGCGGCGATTAACAAACCTCTTCCAAAAAATACTGCAACCGCCATAACAATAATTAAGACTGCAATTATTAGTGACTTTTTATTTTTCGGATCGGTAACTTTTTGTCTTAGCGAAGAAATACTTAAATCTTTACTTAAGTTGGGAAGCTTTAATTTTCTCGATATATTTTTAGCCGGTGTTTTTTTGGAGCGTGTTGTTTTTGCCTTTGCCATGCGACAAGTATAGCATCACATATTTAAATTTTGCAACACTTAAATTGAGCTAACTATTCTTCCTCAACAGTAAGATCTAAAAAGATTTTTCTATTGGTAGCAAGCTCCAGTTCACGTCTTGTCATCATTCCGATTTCTTTTATTTTTGATCCTCCCGATCCTATTATCATCTTTTTGTAACGTAGTGGTGTCAAAATCCTGGCTTTTATAACAGTCATATTTTTTTGCGGTTTTTCAACAATCTCATCCACTACTACCCTTATCGAATAAGGAACTTCACGCCTCAACCTTAAGAAAGCTTTTTCTCTTATCATCTCCTCCAGGAATAATTTGGAATCCATATTAAGAATTGGGGTTACCATCTCTTTTTTCTCAACCAATTTTTCTCCTTCGGGAAGAAATGCAAAAATTGTATCTATCAGTACGTTCAAATTAGTGCGTGTTTTTGCGGACAAAGTTATCGTTGCATCGAATTCTTCCTCCATGAATTTATATTGCTCAATAAAATCAGGATGCTTTTTGTCGGATTTATTTATAACCAGTATTTTTGGGACATCAACTTTTCGCGCAAGTCCCAAAACCTTATTCTCCTCAATTCCGCGCTCGCGTGTTTTATCTATGAGATAAACTATAACGTCAACACCCTCATTTAATGAATGCTCTGCGGTGAAATTAATATCGTGTGCCTTCGGATTGTCCGTTTTTGCAAAAATTCCGGGTGTATCCGTAAATATTATTTGACCGCGCTTATCCTCATAAACAGCCTGAATCGAGAATTGTGTTGTCTGAGGCTTGGGAGATGTAATGGACACTTTCTGATCCATTATTGCATTAAGCAATGTAGATTTACCCGCATTCGGCCTACCAATAATGGCAACAATTCCTGATTTAGATGTATTATTTTTGCCTACTTGCTTTATCATGCCGCAATTTCTTCATTGTCACCGCTTATACTCTCGTATGAGACATGCAAAATTGGATTTACCAATCCCCTTACCATCGACTCGGTTATTAAACCCGATTGTAACTGTTCGTGAAGCTTTCTAACTATTTCTTCCACTCCATGACTAACATACCTTATGATCCCATGTGTGTAAAGATGTGAATCGTCGCGTCTGCTGTCATCAAAAACAAATTCTTCGATATTAATCTTCATTTCTTCCATCTTATAATGGTTACCTTCTCTTACTTCTCCATCTCTTGGGGGAATTAAATACCTTTCACCATTTCTATCAGTTTTGAAGCATCCTTCATCAGTGATATTAAGAGTTATGCCATCAACAAAATCCATAACTACTCCTTTGTTCGGAGTAATTTTCAGCCTGGGGAAATTATCCCTAAAAGCTCTGGCAAGTCTATTTTGTTTTTCAGGAGTTGGCTCATCGATAACCAAGCCCTCTATGATATTTTGTGAAGAACCGACAAGCTGTGGCTCTAATTCTATCTCCCAATAATGAAGCTCGCCTTCCTTATCAACATATCTTGTGTAAAAGAAAGGGACCGGAAACACTTCACAAAGGACACTCTCCCTGTCAAGCCTAACAAAAGCATTTTCCTCTCTACAAATCCTGGGAATCTGAGATAATCTCAATCTTATATCCAGACTTAGATGCTCATTTTCCAATATATAACTATCCCCGATGATTGGAGAAATTTCCGTAATTTTTTGCGTGTTTTGACTATCATTTCTTTCTGCAGACATATTTTTTAGCGCAAGAGCACATTATAACAAAATAGATGAACTTAAACAATATTATAGGATATTTACTGTCTTACAATTGCCTGGGGTCTTGCTCCAAATCTTCTCTCCCTCTTCGAATAATCAATTATAGCCTCAACTATATCTTTTGAACCTGTATTAGGCAAAAGCTTTGAGATGAAAGCAAGCTCTGAATTAATAGCAAGCCAACCCAGATCTGAAGTCCTTTTTTCGCCTGAAGTTCTAACAACGAGGTCGGCCGGCGGAACAATCCCTCCCCCATCCCTGTATTTTTCTATGGTTTTTGAGTTAACCGTCTTGACTTTATCTGACAACATTTTCTTTATAATCCTTACCTCCTGGTCAAGCCCTGCATAATCAACTGCCAGCGAAAGAACGGTTCCTGTATTTTTTTCCGTCTTTTTCTCAGCATTCCTAAAGGCTTCCCTCAAAAATCTTGGAATTCTGTCTTTTCTTCCTATATGAATAATCCTTTCATTTCTTGCAATTGCTTGCGGAAGAAGCACTTTTAACGTCTCGTCAATTACTTTCATGATCCCGTCCGCCTCCTCTTTCGTTCTTTCCCAGTTATCCGCGGAAAAGCCCCAAATTGTAATAAATTTAATAGGAAGCTGCCAGAGGTCGTTATATATATCTTTTATTGCCTCAGCGCCTTTTCTGTGACCGTCAGTGATGTTTTTATGAGCCAATTTAGCCCATCTTCCATTTCCGTCGGGAATAAGAAGCAAGTGCGTCGGGAATTTACCCTCCGGTATGTCCTTTAGCTCGGGGAATTTGTCCCAAACAGTTTTTTCGGATTTCTTCTTTCCAAACATAGTAATAACAGACTATATTGTACTAAAACACTTTACAAACCACAATCTTACCTAGTTTGTGAGAGTTTTTCTGCAAAAAACTTCTCTGTGCTGATCTGAAAGCCCAAAATTGACTATATTTTCACGGTGAAATACAGTTCCATAACCCTTGTGTCTGTCAAAGCCGTATAAGGGATATTTCAAGGCTAATTTCTCCATAAAACTGTCTCTTTCAACCTTTGCAATAATTGATGCGGCAGCAATAGACAAGCTCAAACCGTCTCCTCCTATAATTGCTTTTTGAAAGTTTTCCAAACCCGGAACTTCAAATCCGTCAATAAGAGCGAATATTTTTCCTTTTTGTATTTCTATTTCTGCTTTATTGATAATTTCAACCATCCCTAATTCCGTTGCTTTTCCGACTCCTAACTTGTTGACAACACTAACATCAATAAGATCAACAAAAAAGCTCATAGCCTCACATTTAATTACAAAGCTCAGCTCCTCGCGCTTCTTTTTGGTGAGTTTTTTACTATCATTTATCCCAAGTGCTAAAAGCTTTTCAATTTTTTTAGAACTCATTCTTGACGGAAAAACAACTCCCCCAACACCCACGGGTCCTGCAAATGCACCCCTGCCTACTTCGTCGATGCCGATAATTTCATAGCCCATCTTCCATAAAGGCATCTCGAAAGTGAAATCAGGAAAGGACTTCATCTTAAAAGTATGACAAAACTTGAAATGTTTGTAAAATTGTGCCTATACTACTTTAAGGTGACGAGCAACAGGCAGCCTCAAACTCGGGTCACGGATATTAAACAGCCTCCGGACTTTACTTCTTTTTTCAAAAAGCGGTTTAACCGCCCTTTAAGAACGATCAAAAAGCGCACTTTGCTTTTTTCCGATGGTGACTATCTTGATAAAATCTATTTTATTCAAGAGGGCTTTGTTAAGCTTTACCGCATGTCTGATGAGGGAAAAGATACGATTGCATATCTTTACGGACCCGGTTATGTTGTCGGACTTAGGGCTCTGCTTTCCATAGAAAATATTGCAAAGCACAATGCTGAAGCGTTGACTGACCTTAAAGTGATCGTTATCACTCATAAAGAATACTTTGATATTATCAGCAAAAACCCTATCTTTTTATCGGATTTGGTTCATTACTTCATGGATAGACTTGAATACACGGAAAAGTCGATTGAGATGTTTGTAAGTATGAATGTGCGGGCAAGAATTGCACATTTTTTTTTGGATTTTGCTGAGCATTATCACATTACAGGCAATGGAATTATAACTTTCCCACTCACTTTTACACATCAAATGATTGCAGATCTTGTCGGTTCTTCAAGAGAAACAGTTACTTTAAGTATGAACAGGCTGAGAAAAAGAAAGATACTTACCGACAATAGAGGAAGAATAAAAATTCTAGATATCAAAAGACTTAGGGCTTTGTCCCTTAGATAAACTACTCTCCGGGGCATTTCTCAAACTCACAATTAGAACCGCTTCTGCCGACATAAGTAAAACCATCCGGACACAATTTCGCCTCTAAAGTGCAAGCAACCCCTTCATTTATGGGTTTATGCTTATCTTTGGGTACCGAATTCATAAAAGGCTTGTCCAGCTTTTTTTGGTATTGTATACCTAAAAAAACCCTATGAATGGAAAAGTTACAAACATTACTAAAGCAAGAGCTTTTGATACGGGGGTCACGGTATTCCAGGCATTTTTCTTATTCTTCATAGTTAATGACCGGCAAATTCTACTTAAACTTTGTACTGCCTTTTATGCGGGATAACCACCCAACTTTACCTGCTATTTCAGGCGGTGATTCAAATTCTACTGACAAGCTTATGTCACCATCCTCTTCTCTTGTATTTCTAACCGTGCAGGTAGCACCATCTGGAACATGCATCATGAATTGATGGTATGGACTACTTAAAGGACCGGTAAAAAGACTTGCGCCTTCATTAACTGGAATTACATGCAAACTTTTTTCTGGAGTTGTTCTTACTTCCTCAAAATACGAAGTATGTGGTTTTTTAGCGTCGGCAAAGGTCAACTGCTTTCCATCTTCAGCCATATACATATTGTATCATGACTTTTCAACAAACTGTTTTACTCAAAAAGGCTATTAGAATTTGATAAAGCATAATGTGCATTTTTATACTCTTTGTGGTATCTTAGACATATGAAAAAGGCAGGCTTTTTCCTACCCTTAACACTTCTTCTAGTTGCCCCTCAGGCTTTCGCAAATGAGTCCTCTGTACATATCACCTCAGATGGTAACACGTCGGCCACAGTCAATGTCCAAAATTCCTTTAATTCATCCAATTCAAATTCAAACACTGTTGACTCCCACACAAAAATACGCATAGAAACAGATGGCGAGGTAAAGGAATACGAATCCAATTCAGGTGATGATATTGTCGTGGAATCCTCGGACGGATCTTCAAAAGTAACTATAAAAAATAATGGGACAGCAGGTATAACAGCTACACCCGGTGAGGAAATTGAGGAAATAACTGCCAAAACAACGGAAGAAGTTAAAAAGGAGATAGATGAGGTTGAAAAAAAACAAGAAAATCTATTTGAAAAAATAAAAGATGTAATTATAGACTTTCTTGGAAACCTCTTCTAACTCAAATGTGATTTGACACATATAATTTCTGCTTTATCTTTGAGAATATAATCCAAACCAATTTTCTTCTATAACAAGTAAAAGGCCGCGAACGTGTCGCGGCCCAATACACTTTCACATGCGAGTTACAGAATTTACTGCTGGCGGAAGTCGAATGCCGGCTTGCCTAACGCTTTGATGATGTCATCACGCTTTTGTTTTAGCAATTCGAGTTTTTCCTCAGACTCCCTTGCCTCAACGGTTTCAATAGTCTCAAATCCTGTTGATGTTTGAATTTGGAGCTTAACGCTTTTGTCGCTAAAGCTCATCAATCTTACACCTATACAAGTGTAGGCATTACCATCCGATGTAACGATAAGTATCGGCATAACTCTCCTTGTTCAAAATAGATACCATTTCAAGCACTAAGATGCTCAAAACGGTACCTACTTGATCCCGCAAATTAAAGTGAAAAAATACACCCAACTCAAGTTCGAAGCGGCAAATTGAGCTCAGCCTTGTTTTGAATGTATGGGGATTATACCAAAAAAGCCGCCTAAATCAAACTATGGGATTAGTTCGTAATGGTTCAATACCTTCGCAACACTTTGAAAAAATATTTGGACAAATAAAAAAAGTAGGTGTTAACTTTAAGTTGTATGACTTTGAAAGAAAACACCTACTATGCCATAGACTAACAACCCTCATGCTCCAAAAGCAAGAATGAACGCCCGAAATGATGTGGTATGGAGGGGCACGTCACAACAACAAGCAGCTTTGAAATGCGGAGTTACCAAATCCGCCATTTGGAGGTGGGTGAAAAAAGGAAAATGGGTAAATGGAAATAGTTTCATAGAGACAAAACCATCTACACCCCATCATCATCCAAAACAGTCTTCAACTCTGGTCTATTCTTACGGGTAAACTCGATAAGATATGGTATTGTTTCGGAAGCACTCGATGGCATAAAAGTAGTACAGCAAAAGTGGTTCTAACCGTAGCTTTGAAAAAAGCCATGTTTTTTGAAGCAAAACATCTTTAGTTTGAGGCTGGGAGTTCTGCAGGGCTTGAGCGACTATGTTCGGACGTACTACGAAGATAGCAATACTTATATTTTCGCGTGATTAGAAATTTATTCAACCCTCGTGTAGGGCTTTATTTTACTAATCCATCCATCAAGAGTTACCATAGACATAATTCGGCAATGATCGCTTAGTGGAATTTTTTTCCTAAATAAAATTTCGTCAATTTGAGCTTGTGACAATCCCTCATTTGCTGGAACGAATATAACCATATGAGGAAAATCAGCATAAACTTTTTGCTTATGATTTACGCTTCCAGAAAAACTTGCAGCAGTACTATGATCGAAAATATCAATTCCAAACGTAATTTCAGGAGAATATATTAAGAAATCAACATTCACATTTCCGATTCTCTTTTGATTATGAACAAAAATTTCACCAAAATGTTCTATCAATTTCTTTTCAAGTAATGTTTCTTGCTCAATACTATTTGAAAATAGCTTTCGAGCTAAGTCTGACCTTATCTGTCCTCTGCCATAATGTAAAATGTCGGCTCCTACAATTGCACGTATGACTGCTAATCCACCCCAACTCCTCTCAATGGTTCTGGCCGAAGGTAGATAGCTACATTCATTGATTTCATGAATCGTTGGGAAACGATCATTTTCTAATTTATATTTGAGGAATCCATTTCTTAATTCACCAAACGTGTACATTTTTTTCAATCCATTTGTTCTAAGTGCTGTTGATGGTGCACACGCGTCAATTAAGCCTGGTAAATTACCAAAAAACCTTGAGATTTGAAGTATATCCGGAGTCCCATTTTTTCCAGTTAGGTCATCAACAACAGGCAATCTTTTATTAGTTCGAATAAAATTCCAACACCAATAGTTTATTTTATCTTTGTGACGAGCATCCATACAGTGAATTATACCAAGTGAAAGAAAGGCCAATTTCTATTTAATGTTGCGTTTCAACAAATCGCACTCATTTCAAGTAATGTTATATTAAGTAATAAACTCGAAATACTTGTTTTCGATCCAATTTCCTCTACCAAGAAAGTATTCTTTTTCTCCAAGATCACCTTCAAATTCTGAAAAATCAACATCTTCTTTATGAATAAGGCCACATTTTTCCATCATTTTTTTAGCTAACTCAGGATTATTTTTCCAAGAATCAATATAAACCGGATTTATTAAGTATTCGGGAAAATCAAAAAGTTTAATTATTTCATTTTTCCTATCCGGCATTTGTCTTTTAATATAGCCTGTAAAAACACTTATATTTGTGTCATCCTTATCGTCTGTTAGCATTCGATATTTAATGACAAAATATACTTCTTCTTCATCTACCTGATCCGTCAACAACTCATAAATTAAAGTATCGTTTTTTTCAGGCATATCTATGAAACCAGTATTATCTTTTTGCTTAACAAATACGAGCTGCTTATCGTAAAAAAAACGGAAATTAAACCACATTTTGCCATGTAAAATACGTAAAACTTTTCGAACTTTTTCTTTCTCTTTCGCCGGTAATTTATCCCATGGTGTTTCTATGTGCTTTTTATCAACTTTGGCCATGATATGGATAATGGGCAATTTGAAAAATTCATCTTTCCCCCTGATGACTAATTTAGCCATATTGTGATCACCCGATTTCTTTTCAAGACTTTTTACCTTCGTGTGGAGATAGAAGATATAAAGACCAAAAGCGATAATTAAGAACCAAGATAAATACATGAAGGGGATTATAAGCTAAATGAGGCAGAAATTCAAACTATAAGGTTTATTTTTAGGTATTTGTAGATTCCAATTTCTTTTTTACTTTTTCAATAAGATTTTCTGCTGCCGATGGAATATCGTCCTCCCAGTTGTGAACTTGTATGTACTTATAGTACTCAACATATTTCTGTGTAGTTGTATCCCATGACTTTGTCATTGCTGCAAGTCCGGTAGGTGGCTGATTTATTAACTCATCCCAAGCGTCTTTTGCATCAAGTTTTGCTTTTTCATAGGCTTCTGTTGCAAGCAACAAACATTCAGCGTACTTTCCTTCTGAATAAAGCTTTTTTGCTTCTATAACTAGATTCGGGGAATATCTTTTCACTTTATTTAATTCTCAGGCAGGGATCCTTCTTCATCAATAAGCGCAACGTTCGGGGTAAGTTTCAGATTTATCATTTGGATAAGCATCGCCTGTTCTGATACTTGGAATTTTTCTGCTAACGCGGGGATTTCAAGCTTTTCTTCCAGTACATATTTTTTCATTAAAGCTTCAGGCATTAAAAGCTCAGCAGCGAACTCATCTGCCTCTTGTTCGGCTCTATATTGAGGGTCAAGATATTTCTTATTTGGGTCAACAAATGTGTTTTTGCCATGATCAAAATTCTCATGTCCCGAAAGGTAATGACCAAGTTCATGTGCGATCGAAAAATGTTGTCGGGTTTCGGGTTGGTTTTTATTAACACCAATTACTTTTACCTTGCCTGTAATGCGGATAACAGCTGAGATTTCATCGGGAAAATCAAAAGGCACAACTTCGAATCCCAAAAGTTTTGAAATTCTCTCAACCGGAACTGGGGCATCAGTTATGCGATACATTTGGAGAATGCTGTGTGCCTTTTCTCTTGCAATTTGATATCTGATCATTCTTCTTTTTCGAATATAGACTCGATATATTTATCGAATTCCCCAACTTTGTGGGCAATTTCACGCTTTGAATTCTCGGAAATCTGATCATTAATACGCCCATAAAAAACGTTTGGTGATGATGATCCGGTAACAGGCTCAAGAAAATACGAAAGGCTTACACCTAACTCATTAGAAATTCTCTCCAAATGCTCAATTTTGATACTCCTCATCCCCTTTTCGAAGTATGAAATTCCCATAGCAGAAAAGCCAACTTTTTCTCCAAGTTGTTCTTGAGTTAAGCGAGCTCTTTCCCGGGCTTCTTTGATTTTGCTTCCAATTAGCTTTTGATTATCCATTACGGTCTTGACATTTGTTATTTTGTTTAATAAAATCAACAAATAAACAAATCGATAGGTTTATGCACTCTACTAAACAGATTATACCAGATTATGTCAAAAGTCAACCTCATTCTTCTACTGTTGTACCTATATTCTTTAATCATTCAAGAAAGGGGGTTTTATGGGACGAGGATCAAAAACTCACAAAGTTGGCGTTATAAAAGAGCGATCTGAAGCAATAAGTAGTACGACAGGAACGGGTGGAAATGCAACCAAAAAAGCAGTTGATAGCTGTGTATTTTCATTCTCCTCAGGAATTATTGTTTCAAGCTCTATTATCGGCACGACAGCTCAAAACAGCAAAGTTGTACTGGTACCGCATCATTCAGTTTCCGGAAACTTGGAAATTTTTATAGATGGGAAAAATTTCGGACTCTACTCAGGCAGAAATCTTCAAAGAATACTCTCATGTATCCAAAATGGTTTTGTCTATGAAGGAATTGTTGCTTCTGTAACAACGAAAAACGGCCAATCAATAATAAAATTTCAAATTCAAGGAGCATAAATGAGTTACAAGCAGCTTTCTCTCTTTACCGACACAAGATCGGAAAATTGCCCGTTTGGTGAATTGTTGGAACCGGATGACAATAAGTGTTTTTCACAAGGTTTACATTCCGGATACGACTTCATTTCAGAAGATCACCCCGATTTTGCACAATGGATGGCAGATGTTAGGGGGGTTGGCTTTGATGATGTAATAGCAAAACCAAGTAAAAAAATCGATCTTCCACTTTATATTCCTTCAATTACAGTTGGTAGTAGAAGTTTGCTGCAAGGAACGGGTATAAAATTTTTTGCTGTTTCCCTACGAGATGTAGTTTCTCCGGTCAGACTTTCAATGGCCATCGATATCAGAGCAAGGTTAGGACTAGAACCAGATTCCAAGCTCCTTTTGATGAACTATGCGGAAGACGCTTTGATCGAAAAGATTTGGCCAATAAGAATGCAGATTTTTCCGGAACTTGCAAAGCTAGGTTTCGATCTTGTCACATCAATAAATTATTCAATTTGGCTTGACCAACCCCATCCGGAGAGGTTAATCAACACAAAGCGTAATCTCCTAACGTACTCAGAACTTCAGTCCTTCGGAATGAATACTATCCCTCATATTTACTGGTCTGGCAAAAAAGATCTTGAGAGATGGGCAGTTTGGTTGAATAACAATCCCTCGGTCTGGTGCATTGCGATCAATCTACAAACTGAACGGGAATACAGAAGCGGTTTATGGGGGGAAACAATAGAAGATCTTGGTTTTTTTATTCCATTATTAAAATCTGCTCCACACGTCTTAGTTACAGGCGCATCAACATTACCAAGAGTTCAACAATTAAGGGAGATCATTCCGAGCATATCTGTATCTAACGGAGTTTGTGCCAGAAGGGCGGCATCGGGTTATTTGCTTAGTGAAAAAGACGGAAAACTTTTGGAAACCCATCATGATATTCCAAAGAATGAGATATTAAAAAAGAATATACAATTTTTTGACTATTTAATGACAAGGCCAATCCACGCTCATTAGTTGAGATCAAAAAGGAAATACATCCTTAACTTTGACGCCTAATGCATTAGAGATTTTATAAACCATTTTCAAATTAGGAATCCGGTATCCAGTTTCTACATAGCCAATGTAAGTAGTTGAGACACCAACACGCTCTGCAAGTTTTTCTTGCGTCCAGCCTTTTGATTGTCTAACCTTTTGAATTTTACGTGCCAACCGCCAATCTCTATCAGTTACCTTTGCTCCCGTTTTCATTCATTTAGGCTAGCAAGAATAGCGTAAAATGTTTACAAACTCCTATGTTTATGATTAGCTTCAAATAGTATTGTTTTTTATAAACAGTGGAGTTATAATCTCATAGTATAGAAAGGTGGTGATTATTATGAAAAAGAAACTAACATGGAAAATGCTCATGCTTTACGTTGTGGTGTTTTTTGTTGCCTCTATTCTTGTTGGGAAATTGGCACCGATCACGGATTACCCCCTACGGGAAATCTTCAGGTCATTGTCTTTGGCACTACTTTTAGGAACATTTATCACATTCGTAGTGGCCATTATTGAAGTTATTAAGGGCGCAACTCACAAATAAATCACTCTTATGAGTTCATAATAATGAACTTTGATACATAAAGTGTAAAATAAATTTTATGAAGCGACCAATCATGCTAATCTCAACTGAAGGCAAATCTGTGGAGCAAATAAAACTTGAAGCGAACGCGGCTCTGGAAAAATATCGTCAGGCGGAGAAGATAAATCATAAGGATATGCCAACCACTCTTCCCAAATCACAAAGAAATAAATAACGAACCACACTGTTATATAATTACCTCATGGGAATGAGCAACATTCCGCTTGAAGACAAGCAAACAGTAATCAATAATCTCGCTGAAGGGAAAAGTTATTCTCAGGTGATGGAAGACACTGCAATAAAAAGTAAAGACACTATACATAGGATTGCTCACCAAGAATCGAACGCTATCGAACGAAAACGCAAACAATTCCTTGAGAAAATTGAGCAATTTGGAGCAAATGAATCAAGAAGGGCTATGACATGGGCTACAATGATAAACGCCACGAAAAAGGTCGGTAAAAACGCAGTGGAAACCCCAGATTGGCAGGCCAGAGCAGTTGCACTAAAATACATTGATACTCTGGCTGGACTTAATGTTCAGGAGCAACCGGCTGTTGAAGTAAACAATAACTTCGCACCTGTTCAGCAGAACGATCTGACTTCACCGGAAGTTACAGATTTTAATAAGAAATTTCGAGAGTTTGTACTAAAAGGAAACTAAATTAAAAGGTAAATTAAAATGGACATTGAAAGTTTGAATACCGCTGATAAAAAGTATTTGCTTGAAACTTGGAGCGCATTGCAATCATTATCCAGAAATAGATTGTCAGATTTTGTTACATTCAAATTTAATAGCATTCATTTACAAAACAGTTCACCCAAAAAAATAACAGAAGCTCTCGGAATACTACGGGAAATGGGCGCAATTAAAATCCAAGACGATATAAGAAATCAGCCATTAAATTATCTGGAAGGATTTTTTATAGAGATATTGAGACCAACATTTAATGCAATAACAGACACACTTCACTTACCGCTTGTGAAGGAAGAAAATGGGAAAATTGTAGGTAATAATCAACCTAAATTTGATGTGGCCTCGGGTTATCTAACATTTAATGATAAGAGTATAAAAATAGGAAATAACAGCAACCAGTTTGAATTATGTAAAACACTCTTCCAATCAGCTAAATCCATGAAAAAAACATGGAATCAAGACAAAATGTTGGAAAAATTTGGAAGGGAATGGTCAGTCCCAAAAAGAACAGTTGAGAATGCTGCCAGATACGTCAATTCAAAAATATCCCAACAAACAAGAGTCAACGACCTCATAATTTATGACAATAAAACAGTTAGAGTGAACCCTCAATATCTGCAATAACGTGTATATACGTGTTTCAACGTCTTCAAAGAGTATTCTTTGTAAATGATCAGGTGGTTAAGTCCAGAATTAAAAGAAGACATTAGAATTGTTTTCGAGCCAATATACAGTAGATTACTATCAGAGGAAGAGGTCATTGAAATTGCAAGAAATCTTACTTCCGTTGTAGAGGTATATGCAAAAAATGAATATGAAAGAACACAAAAGTAACGAATACTCCACAAAAGATTTAGCTGAAGCCGGTTTCCTCCTAACTAAATCAGCAGTACTTATACGTGTCGAAAAAGAAAATAGAACCTGTTGGTTTGTGTTCAGAGATAAGGAAAAATGTACTAAATTATCTGGAAATTTCTGGTTTGGTAATGCACCAGTGCCTGCAAGATTATTTTACGACTCTATACAAACGCTGAAAAATAGGATATTTACATATCAAAATTAGAAAGTAAATTGTATATGAAAAAGGACTTCACGCAAATTTATAACAAAGTAATTATAGATAATAAGATTTCAGACGCAGCATTCCGCACTCTCTTGCTTTTACTATCATATAAATTTGGGAAAAATAAAGTATTTCCTTCTCAAATAACGCTCTCTAAGCAACGAAAAAAATCCACGAGAACCATAATATCTCACATGAATGAACTCAGGAAAGCAGGCTATATCACTTATAAGAAAAGGGGTTATTCAGCATCGAATGAATATAAATTCATACGTGAAATAAACTTCACTACTGAGATTGAAGGGTTATTAAAAAACTTCACATCATATGAGAAAAAAACTTCATCTCAATCAAGAAACAAATTTCATTCTAATAATATAACCAATAATACTGAGAATAAAAATGTATTAAAAGGATTAAGAAATGTTATAAATAAAAACCCGATTATGAGGCTAAATTATGCTAGACTTTTGACAAAATAGAATGTAATATCAGCATATGAGTAAACTAAAATACTTCATTTATTGTAGGAAGTCTTCGGAAGCCAGAGATAGGCAAGCCCTCTCAATCGATGCTCAGAAACGAGAACTTACAGAATATGCGAAAGCAAACGGTCTTGATGTAGTAAGGATATTTGAAGAGTCTCAATCCGCATTCAAACTCGGTCGACCAATTTTCAAACAAATGATGGATCTGTGCAAGGAAGGTGTTGCAAATGGAATACTTACATGGAAAACAGACCGACTAGCCAGAAACGCTGAGGACGGAGGCAGAGTCATTCAATCATTAGACGATAGCATATTGCTTGAGATAAGAACTCCTTATGAACTTTTTAGGCAGGAAGATAACCGCATGATGCTTTATATGTTATTTGGAATGTCGAACGATTTTTCTCGCCAAATTTCTGCAAATGTAAAACGAGGAATCCGGCAGAAATATGAGCGTGGAGAGTTCTTGGGCTTAGCTCCAATCGGCTATCTCAATGCAGAAGTAGGTAAATCCCGAAATATAATACCGGATCCAAAAAAGGCTCCAATGGTAGTGTCTCTCTTTGAGCTTTATGCTTCCGGAGAAGCATCTGGACTTGATTTACTCCGAAAGGCCAATGAAATGGGACTAACTACCAAATATGGAAAAGTATTGCAGAAAAGTGAAATTTACAGAATGCTTGCCCGATCAGCATATTATGGAGTTTTTCTTCACAAAGGTGAACTTCATAAAGGCTCATACAAACCACTGATTTCAAAGCAATTATTCGATAAAGTGCAAGTTATTTTATCCAAAAAAGGCAGTCTGAAAACCAGAGATTGGGTACATATTTATAAAGGGCTAATTCGTTGCGGAAATTGTGGTTGCTCAATTACCGCTGAGACAAAAAAGAAATTTTACAAAAGAGTAAACAGACACGCTTCATACACTTATTACCGATGCACTAGAAGAAGAGGTGTTTGCAAAGAACCGGCAATAACTGAAGAGGAATTAGAAACCGCAATGAAAGAAAACATTGAAAAGATACAAATAAATAGAGATATGTGGGCGCTTGGCATTAAATTGTTGAAGGCAAAATATGCCGATGAATTCATATTGCGAGAGAAAGTAAAAGAAAATTTGCTCTCGCAAATAAAAAAGATTGACCTAAAAATGGAGAAGTTACTCAATCTTCGAGTAAATGAAGAAATAACCAAAGAGGAATACAGCTTAATTAAAAGTAACTTATTAAACGAGAAACAGGACATTAAAGAAAAATACGAAGACGACGAACATTCATCAAAAAATTGGTTAGAACTAGCAGAGAATTTCTTTGAAACTGCATTACAAGCACGAAATATCATCAATGGTGAAGATATGTTGGAAAAAAGAAAACTAATACGTACTGTATGTTCGGACTTGTTTTTGAAGGACAGAAAACTACAATTTAGCTTCAAAAAGCCGTTTGACGTGCTATTAAAGCCGGAAATGCGTTCTAATATGCAGGGCCGGATGGAATCGAACCATCTTCAAGGGTTTTGGAGACCCCTATTCTACCGGTAAACTACGGCCCTAAATTATCAAAAAGCCTTCGATTGCGCTTATTTCATTTGCTCTAAACTACAGCCTAAGTCCGTTAATTATAATTTAAACCCCACCTCAAGTAAACTTTACTCAATATATTTTATTCTGATATGATAAATCTCTCATGAAAAAAGCTGCTCAACTTGTCAAAGATAACCTCAAACCTACCTTTTCCACAAAAACAAGAAGCATCTTCATGATGCTTGGAGCCTCACTTTTTGTCGCATTTTCTTTATTTACACTTATTGTCAGAGAGGATTTGCTGCGCGAATTTGATTTTGATACCACGGTAAGGCTTCAGAACAACACTCCAGTAAGATTTGACGAGTTTTTCTCTCTCTTAAGCGTTGTGGGAAGATTTGAGTTCTGTATTATTGCATTAATTTTATTACTTGTACTGAGAAAGAAGATTATGGGCATGGCAGTATTTGGGCTTTTCGGGTTTGCTCATGTAGTAGAGCTTATTGGAAAGTCCATTCTCTCTCAACCGGGCCCTCCGCATATGTTTTTGAGAACAACTCATCTGTCATTGGACTTTCCAGGCCTTTATGTACACACTGCAGCATCCTATCCATCGGGCCATTCACTTCGCGCAGTTTTTTTGTTTGTAATTCTAATTATATTAATATGGAAAATAAAAAAAATACCCGCATTATTAAAGTACATTATAACTGGCACATCAGTACTTTATGTAATTTTGATTCTTTACTCAAGAGTAAGTCTCGGAGAGCACTGGATGACTGATGTGATAGGAGGAATACTCTTGGGAGCATCATTTGCTCTTTTGTCCCTTATTTTTTTATAGGACTTATTAAGAACTTGCTGACAAATTATCTCTTTGTCCATCAAAATAAAATTAATTTCATTAGCAGACACACCAAAAAAACTCTCCTACCGTGTCTGAATTGCGCTTTAATAAAGCTTTTATATCAATACACTTTTATATCATAAGAGGTGTGAAAAGCTTATCCATATTTTTTCCGCATCCCGGAAGAATTCAACAACCCCCTTTTCTCTTAATGAAAATATTAATATTTTATACTAGCATGCAAACGCTCTTACCTTTTTCCTGACACAATTTCCCAAGTACATTAATTTAACAGCACTTTTCTATACTTTAACCCGTGAACTTCTCTAATTCTTCTGTTTTACTATAAATGCTAAATCTCACAAATTATTAGGACTACAAAGACAAATTACATTTATTATTCTATAATTCACGTATGTCAGCCGAAAATGAAGCTTCAGATTGCTTCTCGCCTTTAACAATAGATGAAAAAGCCATAGAGTACGCAACGAAATGGCTTCAAATCAGGCTTTACTCACCTGATATGCAGGAAACTGAAATAGAAAAACTAAAAAACCACAACCCTGATCTTTTTATTTACCTCAATAATCTGGGTTTTTTACGCAGTATGATTCAATTTGATAATGACCATCAAACCAGAAGAGCTTATTGGAACGGAGCCTTTTATATGCTAAAGGCTTTAGAATCCCAAAATGAACTTCTTTGGAGAGAGCCGGAAGATATCCGTGATGCATCAAGAAGTGCATATTTTCTAGAGCTTATTGATATTGAAATAAATCACTATCAAATCAACGGCCTCAATCCGGATATTATTGAAAAGGGTATGTATTTTTCTGATCTTATTTCTGCTTTCCTCACGGGCTATCGGCAGAAAAAGGAATTTGATGAGCTATCTTTGGTTTTTGCAATAAATTCCCAACAAAAGTCACAATCCATGCTCAATTCGAGACCCCACTTAAGAAAGAGCCTTACAGGAAAACCAACTTGCGATACACATGGACCCACAGTGGGACTTTATTATGGTGCCTTGGATATATATGAACCCTATAGAATTCAAAGGGAAAATAATTTATGGAATGAAAAGCACGAAATACCTACGAAATAATTACTTTAGCTTTTCTCGCTCTTTGTGAGGCTGGATCTTTTTGCAGAAATTACAATATTTATCCAAAACTAGTTTTTCAGGCGTATTAAGCTTGTTTCTGCTCGTAATATAATTCACGTTTTTACAAACGGTACACTGGAGCCCCAATTTAAGTCTTGTCCCTTTTGATTTTTTTGCCATAATATTTTTGAGGGTTGTTGCCCAATAGCTTCAAATTATAAATGATGAGCGTAAATATATCAAGGCTTATTTCTGCTTAATTAATGTTAACAAAAACTCCTTCACTTAACACCTGTGCTGGAATTGACTCATGTAGCCTGCGGTTGGAAATGGATTCATCATCAAAAAATCTTTCAGAAATTTGAGAATTAAGCAAAACGTCCTCAACAATTTCGTTATTAAGATTTTTATCATTCGCTTCAGCTTCAATTTCAATCATAGGAAAAATACTTCCTTCATTAAAATATACAATACCCGAAGCCCTAAACGCTTTACCGCTCTTAAGAATGTACAATAAATCCTTATATACCTCTGGCATTTCCAAAAACCTGCCTAATCCCATTATATCTCCCACCAAGAGGAAAAATGCAACAATTGGATTATTAGAAATTATTATGATTTTGAGTCTTCGATAATAATCATGTCGCCCAATTTGAAAAATTGGTCCAATCATAACCTCATTCTTCCTTTCGAAACGTGAGAAAAAGAAGGAAATCTCGTCCAATATTATTCAAACCCACAACTTTTGAGCCCCGAGTGGGAATCGGACCCACGGCCTCGTTCTTACCAAGAACGCGCTCTACCACTGAGCCATCAGGGCTAACTGCAAACTGTGTGACTAAGGAGCAAGCTCTGCTACCACCATACCTTTCAAACCTACAAAATAGTAGCCTCCATAATCCACCAAGCAGGTAAGCTTAAAAACTTAGAAATTTTAACAGAAAATAGATCACATTAATAGATAGCCATATCCACACTACTATGAACGATCGTCGAACAGAGTGTGGAGAATGCTGTCATCTGACTCCAATACAGCAACCCACTTATCAACCCCAAGCTCATCTATTAAGCTTCTCAGTTTTTGAGTTACATTCCTTCTTGACACCCAAACGCTCTTCTGCCAACTTTTAAAGCCCCACTCTTTGAGCCTGCGCCTTAAAAGGTTGCGGATTCTTTTTTTTGACTCGGGAATATCCCAAATTACAATTCCATATCTCCCATCCCATGGAATATTCTTTTCAGGTAAATTCTGCCTACCCAATTCAGTCAATTTAATAATTATCTTGCCATCCGCATCCTTTTCTTGAACAATAGCCCCCTTCAACCGTAAGCGTCTAAATGTCTCAGCAAGCGTTTTTTTGGATATACTATCAGGAATACCCTTCAAAGCTCTCATCTGGGCCGAATAAGAAAAATTATTAAGATCAATAAAACCTGAAGCTTTTTCCAAAGAAAGTAGTATCAAATAACTCATACTTCCTTTCCTAAATTTCATGAATTTACTAGAAATAAACCTTGCTTATATTTTACCACACTTAATTGAACGATCGTCTATGAAAGTGTGGGGAAGCTGTATGGCTTACAATGCGGTAAATCGATGAATGAATGACTTAATAAAGAAAAAAACGGGCAGATGTTGAAATTAGAACTCTGATTTTGTGCATCAAATGGAAATTTGGGGGAGAACTCGACTTCTCCCCCTGGATATTGGCTGAGGCTAAATGACTCTTCTGGATGCTGCCTTCATTGCGAAGGCCCCTCCCGGACTTGCCTTCAAAAGAAGACTGCCATATGTGAGTATGGCAACCTTTCCTGTTGTCTTGGCAAGCCACATAAGGGCTTCCAGCACAGCCTCCACAGACTCATCTCCTGAGACCGCAAATGGATTCCAGATCGACTGCATACCTACCTCCAAACCCGCCATTCCAATTTTGAATTTCAAAACCAGAATGGCAGGCTCAGATATAGCCAAATTAAATGTGCAATTCACAACACCTCAAGCTGTTTGCAGATGCCTGAATTCTTGGGAAATTATAATGTAAAACAAAAGAAATTGCAACTACTATGGGTCGTTGAGATGGGTTTTGTGCCGAGAATAGGATTCGAACCTATGTAGCCCAAACGGGCGACAGATTTACAGTCTGTTACGATTGACCGCTCCGTCATCTCGGCACTAGATGTCAATTTTACTAAATTCTGCTTCAAAGATAAAGGTGCCCAAAATAATTATTAGATAATTACGCCTGGAACAACTAACTAGCTATAAAGATTCTACTATCAAACCCACACTAGGAAAGGGATATGAAGGATTATAATTATAATTTGCAACAACTCCCGAAAAAGCTGTTGGCAAAAGAATTTGCTCCCGGTTTTTATCAAGAGATACCCTCTTAAGACTATTTTCAAGCTTTTGTGAATAAAGCATAAGAGGCATTTCATCGGACTGGATCATCTCAAGCATACTCTTCCATCCGTATATAAGACCGCACGCTGACGCGCGCTGCACTGACAAGTCAACCTCATGAGGAAATATCTGGCGCATCTTTAAAGTTTGCTCTACCAGATCATCTGTAATTAAAAGCGCGTCATCATCGGAATTACCACAAGCAATTTGCTCCAATTCCCTCAATCTGGTTGCAATAAGTTCATTTTCCATGAAAAGAGCGACTCCGGTAAATAATTCGTCTCTTGCATTTCCACTATCAGTGAAAAAATAACCATCAGAAGGCTTGAGCGCATATGATTGGTATTGCTGATAAAGCTTGCTAACATTAGAAAGACTCCTGCCTTCACCTGTGCACAATAAAGAATTCAAAGCATTGGCATGATTGACACGCAAGCGCCTAATCATTGCCAATCTGTCGCACTCATCGAATTGTTGATTTGATAACTCCGGATTTACCATAAAAGATATTATATATAACCATTTTCTATTAGCAACCAACCTATAATTTAAGTTAAGCACAAAAATTTGCTTTATTTGAGTTTACTCCAGGACTGTGGATAAAATGTTAGTAAGTCATACTATAGGAGCCACAAATTAATTATAGGTTTATTTGAGGCTAACATATACGAGTATTAAGAGAAGGCTAAGCTACTACTTATTTAGATGCACCCACTCTTCCCATCCAATAGCCAATGGCTTGACGTTGGGGAAGCGTTCCAATAAAAGAAGTGCAATATCTACTGGAATTGTTGAATACGCGTTTTGACCGTAAATTATGACCAGATTATCACCCCTCAAGTACTGTGACATTAGTTTTTTAACTTCAGACTCATTCAAATCACCATTTTTTGATATGAGATCGGTTCCAAACACAGGAAGGTTAACAGCAGTTATTATGTGACCTTTGATGAAATCCTCTTTCGAACGTACATCAATAAGCACGAAATCTTTATCTTTTTTCCTCAATTTTGAAGCCAAAAGTAAAGGGTCGTATTCCTGAGACTTTACACTCTTAACTTTTGTTGTTTGAGCGCTCATAACGGCACTCTCTTGTTTTGGTACAAATTGAGCCACTAGATTGCCGGAAAAGATGAAAAGCGCCACAGATGAAGTGATAACTGACCCCAGAAATGAGGTCAAAAATAGAAAGAAATATTGCGCCGGACGCTTTTTTATTTCACTTCTAAGCTTTGAGGTTCCAAAGTCGTAGAATTTTAGAAATTTCCTTTTCCCACGCTTCTCAAGCTCTTCAGCTCTATCTTCTAAAGGCTCTTTTAAGTCCTTATATATTTCATCAAAAAAAGACTTGTCTTTTGATTTGTAGCTCATGCAATCATTATGGATAAACACCCTAAAAGAATCAAGAAGTAAGCACAAATAATCAAACCACTATATACTTATAATCATATGCAATATACTATTAATATGAAAAAAACTGCCCGTGTACTTCTCGGTATTATTATTTTGGGATTCGCAATTCCAATCCTCCAAAAACCACTTTTCGCAGGAGATTTGACAAATACTTACTTAAGACTTGATAGACAAGCTATTTCTACCTCAACAGGAGGTCTTGTATGCGCAACTACCCCATCATCAGATAACGGCGCTGAAGATTCTTTGCAGGTTATTTTTCCATCAGGATTTAGCGTTAACCAAACAGCTTCAAATTGGACTGTTTCAACCTCAGATCTTCCATCAGGCGCAACTGCATGGCCTGGTATTTCAACTGCTGACTCAATATCTGGACAAATTGTAACTTTCCCAAGCTCCAATTTAACTTCTTCAACACAATATTGTTTTTATTTCTCTGCGTCCAATACTCTAACAACTCCTTCATCAACCGGAAATTTTCCCGGAACAATCAGAACAAGAAATTCAGGCACAACTATCGATACTATTGATATAGGCTTATCAATAGTATCAAGTGACAGAATAACGGTAACAGCAACTGTTCCTGCCAATCCTACAGATTTTGAAGCAGATCTTGTATTAGCTGATCCTACTAACGGCACATTTCCCCAAAATACGCAACTTACCTATACTCTAACCTACGGATCACTTCTCTCAACGACGACAAGTATTACTGTCGAAGCAGAATGGAACCTTGGGACAATCCAGGGATCACCAACAGCAACAGAAGATATTTTGGATTATGTCGTGGGTAGCGCAACAAGCGGATACGGCGGCAGTACGCCTGTTATCGACAGCCTAAATAGAAAGATAACATGGTCAATTACGTCAATTCCCGGAGGCACTACCAACCAAACTGTTTCTTTCAAGTTAAAAACAAATAATTCCTATCTTACTTATACACCGGTTAGTCTTTCGGTCAGCGGAAGAGTGCTTGGCCCCGGAACCCAAACCTCAGACTCAACTGTAACATCATCGTATCTTAATACGACTTCGCTCACACCAACCCCTAACCCTACCTGCGCACCGGCAGTTTGCCCAACATCAACGCCTGGACCAACATCAACACCATCACCTACTCCTTCAAAAAACACAAAACCACTCATAAATACAATTGACATAAGGTCCATAAACTCATCCTCATCGGCAATATTTATATCATCAGACACAAATGTAAAAGCATTTGTTAATTACGGAACTACTACTGGAAATCTCAACCTTAAAGCCTCAAATAATAATGCACAAAAAAACCACTTAATAACCCTTTCAAATCTAAAACCAAAAACCAGGTATTATTTTCAAGTTACTGTCGAAAATCTTGATGGAAAAAGAAGAGTTTCTGATTTATTTGTATTTGACACTTCAGCTTTATCAATAGCACCCCGAATCCCAAGAACAAGCATAATAATAACAAGTCTTGATATACAACTCTCCAATTCAATACCTCTTGAAGGAGTTTTCCCAAATATTATCATTCCAACAGATACAGCATTTTCTTTCCGCTTTACAAGTGATGATTATGAAAATATAAAATCAATAACCGCTATATTGAGAAATAAAAAAGTGCTTGGCATTACAAATACTAATGACGTATCAAGTGATACCACCAAGTTAACGGTAACTGAAATAAGTCCTGGTCAATATGTAGGCAAATTTAACGGACATCCGCTTCCGGGAGCATACAATTTATTACTCAGAATTCAGGACTATAACGGAAATCTAACCGAAGAGGATATTGCATCCATATACATCACAAGACCAATGCAAATTATCAATAAAATTACAAAACAGGGAGTAGAAAATGTTAAAACAACTTTTTATTACTATAATTCGAGACTCAAAATATATCAACTTATTTCTGACAATATCACATCCATCAAAAACCCAATATTTTCAGGATACAACGGCACCCTCACAACTGTTCTTCCCGAAGGAAAATATAGGGCACTAATAGAAGGACTGGGCTACCAAGAAAAAACAGTCGATTTTGAAATAAAACCAGGTCTTGACGCATATCCAATTATCGAAATTGACCCTCTCCCATTCAATATAATAACTCAGCTAAAATATTATTTTGAAGCTTTGACAGATCTATCGAATGGTCTTAATGATTATTTTAACAGTATCAAATATTCCAATAGATACTTTGAACTATTCTCATTCTTAACCTTCATACTCCTTACATTCATCCTATTCTTAACAATTTCACATAAAATAGCAGTACCCATCCATAAAGTTCCTCAATTTATGCTGTACCATCTGATATCTCTTATTCACAGACCAAAACATACATTCCTGGTACACGGAAGGGTTATTGACGATTTGGGTCAGCCAGTATCGGGAATACTCCTACATTTAACCTCAAAAGGCGGCAAAATCCTTGCTCACACCAAAACAAATTCATCAGGTGAATTTATGACATACATACATTCAGCAACAGACCTCGTAATGACTGGTTCTTCCAAAGGCTATTCTGGCCTTAGGCAAACAGTAAGCATGCAGGATCTTGATGATTTGATTCAAATACAAATCAGTCACTTAATAAAACCAAGCAGAATTAACGCGCAGAAAATCAGATGGTATCTTCACTATACTTTCCATTCATTATTTGAGATCGTTCTCGTTTTTACTTTTGTCGTCGAGATTTTTTTCACTATTGAGTTTGGGATTATTAGGGTTCTTCCGTTTCTTGCACTTTCTCTACTAAGCATTATACTTTGGGCGGGAATAACCTATCCTTCGTCAAGAATAAAGGAGAAAAATTAATAGTTTTCAGCAAAATCAGATCCGAGAATAATAACAATGTCTGCACCAGCAGCAACTTTCTCATCTGATGGAAGTGGTATTTTTGAAATCTTGATCTTTGAATAAGAAGATTTTATCAACTCAAGCTTTTCATCTGAAACGAAATTTGGATTGATTACCGATATGGTTGTTTTTTCGTATTCTCCCACAGCGTTGGCTCTTGAAGATATCTCGAAAATATCTTCATCGAGTAAATTAGAACCTTTTTTGGCAAGTCCAGCCTCTTTTGTACTATTGTAAACAGCAACTTTTAGCTTCTCTATTGGCGTAGGTATACTTTCGGCTTGAGTCTGTGCGGAATTTGTAGCTTGTGTTTCATTTGCATTTTGAGGCACACTATTGGCATCAATAGGTGACATTGTAATAATTTTCTTAACGGATGGCCTGTAAAGCAATGCTTGTTTTGAAGCACCAAAGATTATCACCTTATCGCCATTTTGAGCATTCTTAAAAAACGGTTGCCCCGCCAGCTTTTCTACATCAGTCACAGTCGCAACCGTTGGACTTTCCCCCTCAGGCATCAAAAATATCTTATTCACCTCATCCAGCAAACTTTCAACTTCCCCTTCCTGACTTGCTGCAGATTTTGGCTCTGCGTCTTTTGCAAAATAAGAAAATCCATATATTACTCCTGCACTAATGGTTATAATCAAAATAACGATACTACCGGCAACAAGCGCTTTATTAGTAAGAAATTTTTTCATACTCTTTGTTTTAATTGGTTCAGTGCTAGACTCAACAATCAGGGAAATATCATTTTCAGGCTTGGGCGCAATTATCTTTTTTTTCCGGGCAGTCTTTTTCATGACAATATCATCATATCAAAAAACTCTTTGCTACTGTCAAGAAACTTACTCAGCCCCAATTATCATGCGGATGTTTGCTTTCTCATCTTCAAAATTATCCTCTACACTTAGCTTACCAAAATCTTCTTCAAGATCTTTCAATACAAGCTCAATATCTTCATCTTTTTCATCTTCAGAAACATAAATTTGAGTAGAATCTACATTTTCATTTGCGTTACCGACCGAAGAAATTTCATATCCCAATTCTTCAAGCAAATCTGCAGCCTTCTTTGCCTCTCCTGTTTTTCCGCTTCCGTTGAGTACCTCAAAGGTCCAATTTGATCTATCCACTTTTTTTTCTTCGGGAGTTGGAGTTGGAGGTTGTTCAGTCTGATTAGCTTCAGGTTTCTGACTTTCATCGACTTTGCTGTTAGTGCTGATAACAAAAAATCCAACAAAACCTGTAACTAAGACTGTCAATAAAAATACCACCATTCCAAGAAGAAAAAGTTTTTTATTGCTTTTTTCAATCGGCGGTAGATCCTCGTCGGAAGAATTTTCACCAAACGCTATTTTCTCCTCACCATCTTCTCTTACGAGCGGTTTTTTGCCAGTCACTTTTTCATAAAAGGTAGGAGATTCATCTCCAGCTTCATTCTCACCTACAATATCACTAGAAGTTTTTGTAGTCAAATTCTCCTCTTTAATTCCTTCCACTTCATCTTTGCTCTCCACCACTTCATCTTTGCTCTCCACCACTTCATCTTTGCTCTCCACCACTTCATCTTT
>CAZVGS010000006.1:51185-59963 GCA_964627245.1 uncultured Gammaproteobacteria bacterium
GCCCTCCACCACTTCATCTTTGCTCTCCACCACTTCATCTTGTGACTTAGTATTCTTATCGGAATAATTTAATGTATCAGCGGTTACTTGTATTTTTTCGGGATTCGCATCAACAATATCAGAAGGAATAACTATCTTTTTATCACCTACAATAACCTTACTTTCGGTCTTTGGATTTCTTTTGGCAGACTTTCTCATGGGAGAGAAGGGCTAATTCTTGCCCGGCACTTCATTACGCGTATATCCTGCAAGAATCTCTTTCACCATAGAAGCTACCTGCTTTGGCTCATATTCGCTTTTTATGATGTATTTTACAGCACCTTTTGCAAGAGCCGTTTCTGCATCCTGCTGCCCAGCAAGATTGGTTAGCATAACAACGGGAATTGCCTTTGTTTCGGGATCCAACTTTAACTTATCCAACACCTGCAATCCATTCATCTTCGGCATCATAACGTCAAGCAAAACTATCGTAGGTTTTGTGGTTTTTGCTTTCTCAAGCCCTTCTTCACCATCTCCCGCCATCTCAACTTCGTACCCTTCAAAAGTGAAAATCTTTTGGTACATCCTAGACATTAATGGATCGTCTTCAACAATTAATACCTTTGACATAAAAGTTATTTTATTTTATCAGTATATAGCGAATTTATAACCGCGTCAACTATTTGTTGGGGAGTTACAAGATCTTTACTAAAATAAAATTTGGCCTTGGCTATTATCGCTTCATCGTCTCCAACAAAACGAGAAATGTCTTTACCTAATGCGGATAAAAACCCAACCGGAGCATTTGAATAATTTGGACTCTCTAGCAGTTTTTTATAAACACTTATTCCATCTAAGTTGGGCATCATAATATCAATTAATATAAAATCATATTTTTCAAAAAGGGCTTTTCTCACCGCTTCCAATCCATCATGCGCACAATCGACCTCAAAATCATTATGAACGAATTCACGCTCAAAAAGCCGCGAAAGAACATCTTCATCTTCACAAATTAATATTCTTTTTTTCATTTAACAGACTTTACTTCTTTTACAGCATCTGACTGAGCCGATTCAATTTCACTTTTAACGGCTCTTGCTTTTTCAGTATCTGTTAAAGGCAAAGAGAAAGCAAATACAGAGCCTCTACCAAGCTCTGATTTTTCAAGCCAAATATCTCCACCCATCTTTCTTATTATGGCACGTGACAGATAAAGTCCGAGTCCCGTCCCCTGAATTTTTCCTTCCTTCTGACTGTTAATTTGATTGAATTTACCGAAAAGTTTTTCATGATCCTTGCTATCAATTCCAGACCCTGTATCTGATACAAAAACACTAATCAAATCTTTCTTCTTCTCGCATGTTAATGTAATAGAGCCTTTTTGAGTAAATTTAAGAGAATTACCTATAAGATTATTAAGAATTTGCTTAGTCTTATTGCTGTCGCCCTGAACTTTATCATCAATCTTGACTTCAGATCTCAAATCAATATGCTTCTCTTTAGCAACAGGCAGTAAAGTCTTAACTACTTCATCACAAACATCTTTTATTGCAATCTGTTCTAAGCTAAATTCCATCCTACCGGCTTCAATACGGGAAATATTGAGCATATCATTTACAAGCTCTATCAGTCTTTGAGTGCTTTGGGCAATATATGAAAGCGGCTCTTTTAATTCACCGCTTACTTTTCCATAATTACCATCTAACATCATATCAACAAAACCGTTAACCGCAGTCATAGGAGTACGTAGCTCGTGCGATGCAAGAGATACAAATTCATCTTTCATCCGATCAACTTCCATCAAATGTTCATTTGCACTCCTCAGTTCTTTGGTAGCTTTTTCCACCTTACTCTCAAGCGTTATATTGAATTGCCTGATCTCTTCATACGCTTTTGCATTTTCCAACGCTATTGCCAACTCGGAACTAAATATTTCAATTACCTCAATGTCTTCTTCTGTATATGCTTGACCTGTCAATTTCTCCGAAAAAACAAGTATACCGGTTGGATTACCCTGTATTTTCAGGATTGAAAGTATGAAAATATCATGTCCAACAAGTGCTTTTTTTAATTCTCCCTCATCTTCGTCTTCTTGAGCAATTAATGATTTTTCGGACTCCAATAAAAACCTTGCTGTTTCTTTGTCTAGTAATTCCAGGTCTTTATATCCGATTGCATACGGAGCAAATAATTCATTGTCTTTCGAATAAACATAAAATGCCCCCTTACTAATCTTTATTTCCCCCATAATTTCTTTTAATGTTTGGGTTGCAAGATCCTCAACCCCAAAATTAGTAGCCAAAACGGTAGACAATGCTGAAAGAAGTTGATGGCTGCTATACGATTTTTTGTAAAAAAGTCTTTCTGTCTTACGTGTTAAAAACTCCTTAATAGGGTTAAAAGAAAATGCAATAGCAATGGTAATTACTGCAGAAACTATAATTGAGGGAGCTTGAATGTCGCTATTAAAAACCGAATGAGCAATCCAATAGATAGCAACTGTATAAATAATGATAATAATGCTAATCAATAATGAGTATGCCACAGATTTAATAAGTACAAATCTTAAATTCATTAATTTGTGTTTAACAATTGCATATGAAGTAAAACCAACAAAAAATATTGTTGACAGTGGTCCTAACTGCTGAAAGGAAAAAATACCAAAAGAAGGCAACAAAACATTTGTAATAATACCTGAGATGAGAAGCAACAAAAACCCTAACAATAATAATATAAGCTGAGTCCTTCTAACACCTGCTAATCTTCTTATTTTTATGATTAAAATCGCGATTCCAAATATCAAAATCGATATAAAACCCATTATAAAAATAGGCCACAAGTCGCCATAAACAACCGTTCTATCACTACCATGTGCAATCTCCTCCTTATCTACAAATGGAGTAAGTAAAGCAACCAAAGTCATGATAACCGAAAAAATGCCGATTATATAATTTAATACCCTACCCGGTCTAGGAGAATACGTAGGAAAAAGCAAGATAAATCTATAAAAGAAAATTCCTATTGGATAAGTGAATGCAAAATTCAATCTTCCAATAAAAAGAAGCGAATTAGGCTCTGAAATTGAGTAATATAAAAAGAGGGTTATAATCCATCCAACAAGACTGATTATTAACAAAAGAAATGCCTTATTCTGCGAGTTTTGCGGGTTGCGAAAATAAACAAAAGCACCCAAAAAACTATTAATTACTACGGTTAAAATGGTAACCAATAAAAAGCCCATTTATATAAAATTACACCTTTTCTATATTAATTAAAAATATTATCAACGAAAAATCTCCTTCATGTCTTTTAACATAAATACGTACGGCTCAATATCCTTGTTATTACAATATTCTTGTAAATCCAAAAGCACTATTGAAGCTCTGTATTTTTTTGTAAACATTTTATAAATTGCAGAATCACGCCTTGTAAGTGTAAATATATGCTGAGCCATACCATCCTCTAGCTGAATTTTAATTAATGTATTGAATAATTCGTATGCAATTTTACTTCCCTGAAAAGATCCTCTTTTGTCAGGAACTATACCTAATTCACATCCATAAAAAATTAAGTCCTTCTCGGTGAATCCTTGTCTTTCCAGCCCAAGCATCACTTCAGCCATTAAATTTTCTCGGTCGTATGGCTTATTATCAATATTGTCAGTGATTGAATCATTAAATAGATAAGCATCAAATGCCATCGGAACAATCTTACCCACATTAGCTTGTTTACCCCAAGAAAAACCCACTATACTATCATCTTGTCTCGCTAAAAAAATATTGTCATCATTATCTATCTCGTCGCTTAAAACTCCGGCAACACCATCAGGTGTCCAATTTTCATTCCAAGGTGGAGAATTAAAAACATCACAGTAAGTTATCAGAAATGACTCATAAAGCTGAGGGTTTGCCTGAAGCTCTGGTAAGGTATACTGATCCAGCGTAAAAGAAGATCTTTTCTCATTAGAAGGATTGTGTTCTATGTTCATGGGCAAGAATGATTACTGATATTTAACTGGAAGGAGGTGAATGAGTTGCTATGTCATCCAGTATTTTTGAAACAATATCCTCAATTTCCTTTGGCTTATATTGACTTTTAATAATATATTTAACAGCTCCAAGTTGGTACGCACTCTCTGCATCCCGCTCACCTGCCAAATTTGTCAGCATTACTACTGGTATATTTTTGGTATCTGATTCGCTCTTGAGTTTCTCCAACACTTGAAAACCATTTAATTTTGGCATCATTATGTCGAGCAAAATTAAATTTGGTTTTTCTTTTTTTGCTTTTTCAAACCCATCTTCCCCATCAAATGCGCAAATAACTTCATAATTCTTTGAGGCAAATATTTTACTATACATATTCGACAACAAATTGTCATCTTCTATAATAAGTATTTTGGCCATAAATTAAGTATATACGCAATTTGTATTCTTAGTCGAGAATAATTTCACTAATCAACTTGAGAATTATTTTTTATACTCGCCTCAACGACCTCAATAACCTGCTCAGGACTAAAATCTGCTTTTACCATATAGCTATCAGCGCCCAATTTCTTAGCCTCATATTCAATATCCTCTTCACCTAAATTAGTAAGCATAAGAACGGGAATTTTTTTTGTATCTTCTTGTTCTTTAAGGGCTTTCAAAACTTCAAGACCATTCATCCCGGGAAGCATAATGTCAAGCAGCACAAGGTCAGGCTTTATTTGTTTTGCAAGCGCCAAACCATCCTCTCCGGTAGACGCAATTTCTATATCATAATTTTTAAAATCAAACATTCTTTTGTACATTCTCTGTACATACGGATCGTCTTCAATAATCAAAAGCTTACTCATATTAATAAAACTTACTTTATCACCAACAAAAAAGAGATTCAACTCTTAGATACGGAAGGCTTTTCTTCCGTCAGTCCTGTACTTATATCTGTCTTGACTGTGCTCTCGGACTTGATCTGTTTTTTTTGCTCCTCAGTTGCTATCGGAAGTGTAAATCCAAACACGGTTCCCTTCCCCTCGACAGTACTCTCAAGCCCAATAGTCCCTCCCATACCTTCAATTATTAATTTTGAAATATACAGCCCAAGACCTGTTCCTTTTGTTGTATCACGCGTCAAAAGACTATCGCCTGCCTGTTGGAATTTGCGGAAAAGAAGATTTTGATTTTCCTGTGAAATTCCTCTTCCTGTGTCAGCAATGAGAATTTTCAGAAATCCTATGCCTGAATTTGTTTTCTGAGGAATTTGCTCAATAGATATGCTAACACCGCCCTTTTCAGTAAATTTAATTGCATTTCCGATAAGATTTATAAGAACTTGCTTGGTTTTATCCAAATCAGCAAAAACATCCAAAATTTTGGTGTCCTTTGCCAAATATTCAAGATTTATACTCTTTTGAGAAGCGTTAATCTTTAATTCCTCTATTACATTTTTAACAAGTTCTGAGACATCAAATGCGATTTTCTTAAATTCAATTTTACCTGTTTCTAGTCTGCTCATATCTAAAAAGTCATTTACAATCTCGATCAACCGGACGCTTGATTGATGAATGTCTTCTATCATATCTTTTAATTCTTTGTCTTTCATACCTTCCAGGTAATATTCTTTTATCAATGAAGTGTTGCCTTTTATTGCAGTCAAAGGCGTTCGAAGCTCATGAGAGGCTATTGAGAAAAACTCATTCTTTGATCTCTCCAACACTTTTTCTTCTGTTATATCCTCAATAAGAATAACAGAACCTATTACTAACTGCTCTTCAATGATTGCTGTGATAAATATTTTTAGAAATTTACTCCCAAAAGTTGCTTCTTTTATAAGAAAGGTTTTTCTCTCAGTAATACTTTTTTGCACATACGCCTTAATGTTGATGGAAGGACCAAGGACTTTACATAATTCCTCAAAGGTACAAGTATGATCATTTTCTTGACTGCACAGCACTTTCTTAGCTGATGCATTTGCCAAGAGTATATTGTAATTCGTATCAGTCATAATAAATCCTAGGGGTAAAGACCCGATAGAAGTCTGTAATTTTGCACCTTCACGCTTGATCTGAAGAATACTTTTTTGAAGATTGGCCATCATCTGATTAAATGAGGAAGCAAGAATACCAATTTCATCTTTTGAAGAAACACTGATACTTGTGTTGAGTCCTGTCTTCTCAAAATTCTCGATGCCGGATTTTAACTTATTGATTGGTCCTATAATACCCCTACCTGAAAGAAAAAATGAAGCCAGAGTTAATAGAAGTGCAAAACCTCCTACAAAATAGACGGATACTACCCCAACCTGCCGTACAGCCTGCTGAATTGCTTTTGCCCTCTCTTGCTGTATGGCAAGCAATTCATTTTCAGGAGAAACAGAGAAAAGCTTACCCTGAAAAGACGGAATAAGAGAATAAGCAATAATTAAATTTCCTCTTTTTTCGCTATTTAGATCAATTGAACCTTCTTTCTTTGCAGAAGCTCCCAATAGATCACTAATATTATTGACTTGAATGTTATTACTCTCAAGCAATGCTGATTTATCCTTTTGTATTTGAAAATCCGAATAAAAGGCGTCAGAAGAAGTGATAAAGGTTTTATCCGCCCGTACAATAAAAGCATATGAATTCTTAGCTGGATCAACCGAAGTAATATCAGAAAATATTTTTTTTGTTGAAATATCAAAACCAATTACTCCTACTAATAATCCTTCATCATATAAAGGGATGGCGTAAGTGTAAATATTATCTTGATTTACCAAATCTTTATATGGACCGGTCCATTTTCCGGAATGGGTTTTTTCTTTGAACAATAATTCAAATTTTTTTAATTTTGAAGATCTATATTTATTTACATCAATATCCCCAGGATTAGGAAAAAACATGCTTTCATCATCTAAGTTAATGTAATATACGGTATTTATTACTTGATTGTTGTAATAATATCTTGAGAGATACTCTTCCCTGATATTGTTATCAATTATCAAGTCTTTAACCTCTTCAAGTCCTAGTATCATTTGCTTAAAAGTCAGATCAAAAACCTGAGCTTTTGCATTGACATTGTTAACAAGCTCCTGGCGTACAAGTGCTGATGTATCTTCAAGAGCCTTTCTTTCTGCTTCTGCTGATGATTTATCCAATGACTGAAGCAAAAAATACATTATTCCAGAAAAAGGAACAATGATCGCAACAAAAATAAATATAACAATTTTATATCGCAAACTCATTTTGCATGAACAAACTAGTAATAATGAGCTTTATTGCTGAGAAATGAAGAAAGGTACGTTGATAAGACTGCATAATAAAAAGATCATACCCGGCATCAATCTAAAAAATATAACCCATTAATCCCCAAATACACTAGTGTCTAACGTATTTCAAGACTACTCGCATCAACATCTATTCTAGTTAACTCACCATCTACCCAGTGAGAAAGATCTGCATCCTGAACCCCCAGTGCATCGTGATTTTGTTTGGTATAAGGCGGAGCATACATTCTTCTAACTCCATCATAAGTCTCAAGACTCTCAAGAGCATCTCTTACGGCACCATGATCAAAACTTCCTGCCTTTTTGACCGCAGCCTCAATCATATAAACAACATCGTATCCGCTTGCAGCAGACGAAAGGATAGTCGGTTCTTTTCCGAATTTATTAATTATCTTCTGATTGAGAGCTTTTGATTCTTCATTAAAATTTTTCCCAATCGAAGCTGTAAAGATCAATTTTTTTGCAAGTTCAGGCGACAAATCGCCAAACCCCGACCCATTTGCTGCAGTACCTAAGACAAGAGGATCATAACCCTTTACTTGATCGAGTGCTCTTAATAAATCCGCATTTGAATCTGATAAAGCATAAAACACAATTGAGTCTGCTTTTGCACTCTGCGCAGACTTAATTATCTTTACCAAATCCTCAACTTTTGTACCCCGCTCAAAGGATTTGACCACAGCAGGTGTCTTGCCCCATCTCGCCAGAACTTCTGTCACATCTTTTACTCCTTGTGTTCCATACCCTGTTGTATCATGAATAATTGCCATTTTTCCGCCGCTTGTCTTACTGAGTCCAAAAGCTACAAGAAGCCGCACTTGCTCTTTGTCTAAATTCCTCAATCCAAAAATATAATTTCTTTGTCTATCCTGATATTTTGTTGTAATTTCTGTTGCGGTTGCTATATGAGTAATGACAATTGTTTCGTTATCCTGGGCAAGATCTATCCAATTTAGCGCATTTGCACTATTTCCGGGACCGATAATTGCAAGTACTTTATCCTTTACAATTAGCTGTTCTGTATTTTTTCTGGAAAGATCTTTGTCTGCCATGTCATCCAAAATCACAGCTCGGATCTTTTTACCCGATATCCCTCCCTTGGCATTCACCTCATCAACTGCTATCTGAAATCCCTGCGCCCCCCAAACACCAAAAGGTGCAGTCGGTCCTTTTGACTGATCGGCATTATATCCAATAACGACTTCTCCTGTAAATTCAGGTACTTTCTGCGCGGTATCTTGTGAATTTTGCGCATTTGAACTCATAAAAAGATATAGCGCAACTAATGAAATAAGAGCAATAACAACTCCGAGAAGAATAATTATGATTTTCTTATTATTTTTTGAAGAACTACCTGTTGAAGCATTTTTTGAAGAGCTACTCGCATCATCGGTTGAGGAATTTCCTAAAGCTGTATTTGGTTCCTGGGCAGGTGGTTCCATTGCAATAATTTAACTAATAACAGCTTATGACTTTATCTCAACCTCTGTCAAGCATTGCTTAATCTCTCAAGACATTTGTGACATCTTAATAACTTCAATAGGTGTTTTTAAA
>CAZVGS010000007.1:0-59491 GCA_964627245.1 uncultured Gammaproteobacteria bacterium
AAAGACTATCATTCTACTTTAGAAGTGTAACCGATGTATCTCAGCCTACACATCATCACTGTGATAACATGTAAAATGAAGCTTTTCAGATGAGATACTGATAAAATAGTATTAGCATGAGAATCGGAATTTATTCTCCCTACCTTCAAACATTAACCGGCGGTGAAAAATATGTCTTTACGGCTGCTTCCTGTCTTTCGAAAGAGCATGACGTTGTGGTATTTTGGGATGATAAAGAAATATTAGCCAGGGCTTCAAAACAATTCAATCTTGATTTGGAGAATGTAAAGGTGGTTGATGACATTTTTAGCCATAGTTACCCGCCTGCTAAGAGATTTCTTTCAAGTACCAAGTATGACAGAATATTTTTTCTTTCCGATGGGAGTATTCCTTTTATTTACTGCAAGCTTATTGTTCATTTTCAGTTTCCTGTTGAATGGGTTGATACTAACAGTTTTCTGTTTATGCTTAAGAATTCAAGGATTTCAAAAGTAGTCTGCAATTCTTATTTCACTAAAAGGTACATTGATAAAAAATTTGGTAAAGATAGTTTTATTTTGTACCCTCCTGCTTCTACCAATAGCGAACCGCTTGGCGAAAAGGAAAATCTTATATTAACAGTTGGGAGATTTAGTATTTTACCGAATGGAACCGATTTTAAAAAACTCGCTTTCCTAGCTGAAAGTTTCAAGAAGTTTCAAAGAAAAAGATTGAAAGGTTGGAGAATGGCTATTGTAACTAGTGTTAAAGGGGAAGATGAAGATCGATTCAATAAATTTCAAAGTGAGATAAAAAACAGCAAAATCACAATCTATAAAAATGCCAGCCATGAACAAATTATTTCTTTATATAAAAAGGCAAAAATATATTGGCATGCTTCAGGCTTTGGTGAAGATCTTTTGAAATTTCCGGAAAGAGCTGAACACTTTGGTATATCAACAGTTGAAGCTATGTCGTATGGGGCAGTTCCTGTGGTTGTAGATGCCGGTGGTCAGCCGGAGATTGTTAAAGAAAATGAAAACGGGTATTTATGGAAGTCCGAGGATGAGCTCATAAAAAAAACACATAAGCTTGCCGTAAACAAAGATTTGTTTGCAAATCTTCAAGAAGAGGGCGTTGAGACTTCGAAACGGTTTGGAAAAGAGAGGTTTTGTGAAGAACTCAATCATCTCATATGGTAGAAAAGTTAAAAAAACATTCAGCAGTTATTGTTCTTATTTTTTTTATTTGTATATTCTATTCGCCATTCCTGCTCTATTCAAAAGTTCCTATTCCATCCGATACTATCGTAGGACTCTACAGTCCATATAGAGATTTCTACTCGAAAGACTATCCTAACGGAATACCATTCAAAAACTTTTTGATAACTGACCCGGTTAGGCAAACATATGTATGGAAGGAGTTGGCAGTAAGCCTTTACAAAAAGGCACAAATTCCTTCATGGAATCCATACGAAATGACAGGTAAGCCATTGGCCGGCAACTTTCAGTCGGGTGCGTTTTATCCTCTAAACATAATTCTTCTTTTTGGCAGATTTGATTTTTTCTGGTCTCTTTTTATCATCTCCCAAACACTTCTTTTTTCTCTATTCACCTATTTTTACTTAAGGAGTTTGAAAATTAGTGGATCCTCATCACTCCTCGGATCAACAGCAGCTGCTTTTAGCGGATTTAGCATAAGCTGGTTGGAATGGGGAAACGTATTGCATACCGTATTGTGGCTTCCTCTAATTCTGCTTTCAATAGATAAGCTTGTATCAAAAGGTGGCAATCGAAATTATATAGTTATCTTAAGTATATCCGTTATTTCATCAATGCTTGCGGGGCACCTGCAGTTTTTTTTCTACGTTATTCTTACTGCAATAGCTTATTTCATTTTAAGATGGTTTGAGAATGGAAAAAAGGGCATGAATATCCTGAAACTCCTGGGAGTTCTTTCAATATCTTTTTTAGTCGGGTCTGTACAGTTACTGCCCGCCTTGCAGTTTATTTCTCATTCTGCAAGAAGTATTGACCAAAACTTTCAGGACATTTCCGGCTGGTTTATTCCTTGGCAGAATTTAATTCAATTCGTTGCCCCTGATTTTTTTGGGAATCCTGCTACTCTTAACTACTTTGGGGAATGGAATTATGCTGAGTTTGTTGGGTACATAGGAATTGCTTCTTTGTGCTTTGTATTTTATTCTTTTCTAAAAAGAAGCTCGACCGTTGTATTTTTTGGCGCTGTAAGTGTATCGAGTTTGTTATTTGCGCTTCCTACCGGTATTTCAAGCATTCCATATGTATTAAATATTCCTCTTCTTTCAAGCGCTCAGCCTACGAGATTGATTTTCTTGGTATCTTTTTCCATGATTATTCTTTCATCTATTGGATTTGAGTATTTTGTTCATAGCAAACAAAAATTATCTTTCAAAAATGTTTTTCCTGTCCTTTTAGTAGGAGTTATTTTCATGGCATTATGGATAATATCGCAATTTGGAACGGTTCTTTTTAAGGACCCAGGCGAAGCATCTATTGCAAAAAGAAATCTGATCTTTCCAAGTATAATATTTTCAGCATGCTTGGCTGGAATTTTACTGCTTTTAAATGTTAACAAAGATAGGGTAAGAAAAGCTGTATTTATTTTACTAATTTTTATTTCTTTTTTTGATTTGCTTCGTTTCTCACAAAAATTTACTCCTTTTTCTGAAGCTTCATATCTTTATCCTCAGACAAAGATAATAAATTTTTTGCAGTCTCGGGATGGAGTTTTTAGAATAGCATCACTTGACAGGCGTATTCTTGCACCCAATTTCTCAACTCATTACAAACTGCAGTCAATTGAAGGGTATGATCCTTTATACTTAAAATCTTACGCTGAGTTTATTGTTTCGCTTGAGAGAGGGAATGGGGATCTAAGTCAGCCGTACGGCTTTAACCGGATTATTACACCCCATAATTACAACTCTGTACTTTTCGATTTCTTGAATGTTAAATACGTTCTTGCGTATGAGAATTTACCTTCTGATAAATTTAGGTTTATTTATGAAGAAGGCGCGACTAAGGTATATGAGAATAAAAGTTATTTTGAAAGGGCATTTTTTGTAGAAAATATTGTTGTGCCAAACAGCATGGAAAAGCTATTTAACGTAGATCTTCATAAAACGGCCGTTGTTGACGGTTTTTACGGAGGATCAGAGTTTTCAAAGGGAGAAGCAACCATAATAAGCTATAGTGAAAATGAAATTATAATTAAAACCAAAAATAATGGCGACGGGTTTTTAGTTATTTCAGACGCATACTACCCGACATGGAAAGCACGAATAGACGGTGTTGCAGCTGAAATACACAAAACAAATCATGCATTTAGAGGAATTGCTATTCCCAAAGGAGAGCACGTAGTTATAATGCAAAACAGCTTATTGTAATATGAAAATTGATATTATTATTCCAAACTACAACGGCTCTCATCTTATTGAGAATAACTTATCAAAAGTTATTCTGGCGCATAATAACTTTGATGGCAGAATCATATTAGTTGACGATGGGTCACAAAAAGAAGAAAAAATACAACTAAGGAATCTTGTCAGAAAAATTAATTCCCCTAAATTAACCCTAATTGAACACTCAAAGAATAAAGGTTTTTCCTCGGCAATAAATACAGGTGTCAATGAATCAAACGCAGAATTTGTTGTTCTGCTGAATTCGGATGTAGTTCCAGCCGCTAATTTCTTGGGAGTACTGGTCGAAAAAATGAAGAGAGACGATTTGTTATTCGGTCTGGGGTGTCTTGACGAAAGTGTAGAAAAGGAAAGAGTTGTAATGCGGGGAAGGGGATTGGGTTTTTGGAAAAAAGGAATGCTTTTGCACAAAAAAGGAGACGTTGGGTCAGATGATACCTTCTGGATATCCGGGGGGAGCTGTATTCTAAGGAGGGCAATTTTTGTTAAGCTCAATGGAATGGATGAGCTTTTCAACCCTTTTTACTGGGAAGACATAGACCTTTCATATAGAGCTAGAAAAGCAGGATACCATATTGGATTTTGCAAAGAGTCGGTTGTCAGGCACTATCACGAAGAAGGGGCGATAAAAACAGGTTTTACAAGTTCTAAGATAACTAAAATTGCATACAGAAATCAATTCATTTTTGTTTGGAAGAACATAACATCTCTTCATTTGTTGGCAAATCATATTCTTTTTTTGCCGGTAAACATTGTTAACGCAATCAAAGGCGGTGATAGCGCTTTTATTTACGGCTTTATTCTTGCCGTGTTAAAGTTACCTGCTATAATAAAAAAAAGAAAGATTCAAAGAGATTTTTATAAGGTAGAGGATATAGAGCTTTTAAATCAAATTTCATGAATTTATCCAAAAAGACATTATCAATAGTTATCCCCGTTTATAATGAGGAAAAAACAATTGGGTTTGTTCTGGATCAATTGGAGAAAGTTAATTTTACTGGAGTGACTAAGGAAATTGTGGTCGTGAACGACGGGTCAAGCGACAATTCGGTTAAGATCATACAAGAACGGAAGAATAAAATTTCAGGTTTAAGATTTTTTGATCATAAAATAAATCAAGGGAAGGGGGCAGCTGTTCAGACGGGTCTAAAAAATGCTAAGGGTGATATATTGATGATCCAGGATGCTGATCTTGAGTACGACCCTAACGATATTCCAAGGCTTCTCAAGCCAATACTGGACAGGCATGCAGATATTGTTTATGGAACAAGGCTTAGGCGGATGCCAAACCTCAAAAAAGAGGAAAAAAGTATACGCTTTTTACTTCATTATCTGGGTAACAGGTGGTTGAGCTTGGTTACCACAATACTTTACGGGAGTGTTGTAACCGATATGGAGACATGCTACAAACTTTTTACAAAAGAAGCGTTCAAGGGAATTAAATTAAAATCAAGAGGATTTGATTTGGAACCCGAGATAACCGCTAAATTCTTAAAGAAGGGATTAAAAATTATGGAACTGGATATTGTTACTAAACCACGGGGGTATGATGAAGGAAAAAAACTCAATACTTTTAGAGACGGATTTAAGGCAATCTGGACGCTATTAAAGTATAGATTTAGTTCATGACAAATACCAGATTTTCAGTTTCAAGTATAGTACTGCCGGCACTTATTGTGCCGATAATAATGACCTACCAGATATTTCCTGGTGATACGAATTACATTCAATTTGGTCTAATATTTCTTGCACTTTTTTTCAATTTTTTTCTTGATGCATTTAGTATTTCTGATAAAAAATATTACCTTTTTAAGTATTTCTTGTTTTGGTCTGTTTTGCTACTAGCTGTAGGGGGTGCATTTGTTTCAACAGTTATCGTAAGACATAATGTTGCACCGGTATTTCAAATTCACGATATTATCCTTCAGCTAGAAGCGGCAATACGGTTTTTTCTTGATGGTATAAATCCTTGGGCTGCAACTTACCACAATACGCTAATGGCTAGCTGGCATTACAGTGACACCATGGTTAATCCGGCATTGTACCATTTTGTAATGATGCCCTTTTACCTTCTTTTCTCACTACCTTTTTATTATTTATCTAATCATTCTATAGGTTATTTCGATGGAAGAATTCCGCTTTTTATATTGTATTTTATTATGTGTATCTCAACTTTTGTATTTACAAAAAAACCGGAAAATAAATTGCTCTTCACTTCTTTACTAGCGCTAAATCCTGCAATGTTTTCCTATACACTGGAGGGGAGAAGCGATGTTTATATGTTCGCTTTTTTGATTTTAGGGTTTATTACGCTTACAAAAAAAATGTATGGAATGTCTGGAGTCGTAATGGCACTTGCCTTCACAGTAAAGCAATCTGTTTGGCCCTTGCTGCCATTGTATGTTGCATACGTTTACTTTAAGTCCAGGAATGTAAAGTTGACCTTAATGAGGATAAGTTCTTTCTTTATTGTTACACTATTATTAACGTTGCCTTTTTTCCTTTGGGACCCAATATCATTTCTCAACAGTACGGTTTTCTATCTCTCGGGCAATACCGAGCATAGCTATCCGATATCAGGTTACGGGCTTGGTGTGCTGCTGCATCAGCTTGGAATAATCAAGGATCTGATATCACCTTACCCTTTTGTTTTTTGGCAGATAGTAATTGTCATACCCCTCATGGTTTTTCTAATCAAGTACTTAAAACGGAATCAAAATGTTAGAACTCTAATCTTTACTTATGGAATTTTGCTTTTTGTTTTTTGGTATTTATCCCGATACTTCAATAACAGCCACGTAGGTTATTTAACCATGGTTTTTACAACAGCATATTTTTGGCCAGAAAGTGAAAAAGAAAAAAGTAAAAAATAAAGATCGATTTTTGGAGAGTATTCTTAAGAAGAGTAGAGTCTTTCTGAAGGATAACGTAATGCTCCTCACGATTTTGATACTCTCTTTTTTTCTGCGGTTTGTTAACTACTCTAACAGGTGGGGTATCGCGTACGACCAAGCAAGAGATGCCATAGTAGTAAATGAGGCAATTGAAAGGTTTGTTTTGCCATTGATCGGTCCATTTTCAGCTTCGGGTCCTTTTGTTTTTGGCCCGCAATGGTACTGGATAAATATTCTTGTTGTTTTTGTATCTCCTCAATGGATGCTCGTCCCCTGGTTTTTTCAGGGGGCGGTTTCTTCGCTATTACCTATAATTGCATTTATGGCAGGTAGGCAAATTGCAGGTAAGGGCTTTGGATTATTATTTGCTTTATTTACAGCGATTTCACCAGCTGTCATAGCCCAATCAACAAATCTTACCTATTCAACGATGGTTGGATTTGTTTGCTTTCTTCTGTTTTTAACTGTCGTGCGGTATTGGTACAAACCGAGTGATAAAAAACTATTTATAATTTCGTTTCTGGTTGGTTTGTCAATCAACATACACTTTCAAGCTATAGGAACCCTCGCATTAATCCCATTGATAATCCTTTTTAAGGGATTGTCATTTAGAAAAATTCTGATTTCCGTTCTAGGTCTGGCAGTGCCATTTACACCGATTATTATATTTGATTTTATTTCTGATCACTTTCAGACCCGAAATTTAGTTGACTATTTTTTCCTTAACCGGGGAGTTTCCGGACTTCCAAAGAGATGGCTAACATTTGGTCTTGAGACGATACCAAATATATGGGCCCATATTATTGGGGGGAATATTTTTGCTGCATATTTTGTAGGAATAGGATTAGCTATATTAGGGTTATTCTTTTCCTTCAAGCGAAAGATGCAAGGCATAGTAGTATTCTTCATGCTTTATTTAGGTGTAAATATAGTAGCTCTGAGATACTTTAAGGGAGGATTGTTTGACGCTTTTTTTACCTATCTTCATCCGGTTGTAATTTTTCTATCTGCATGGATGTTATTCCAATTGTTGAAATTGCACAGAAAGGGGGGAATAATCCTTCTTATTGCGTTAACTTTTACAACGTTATATAAGACATATGTTGAGATAGTCAATAGTACCAATCTTAAAGCCTCTGCAACTGAGAAGTATGTTGAAGAGCTGATAAGGAAATACCCTGGAACAAAATTTGCAGTTTATGATCATAAGTACAAGTATGGTCATGATTCTTTAACTTTGGTTTTGTACTTGAATTCAGAGGGTTTACTGAAAAATGACGGGCATAGGATAGGCGTAGTTGTATCTACTTCGAGTGCAATAATGCCTGTCGTGCACTTCAAGCCCATATATGGGAACATAAGGAGTTTACAGATTTATGACTTGAATTCCTCTTCATCGGCCGAACTTGAGAGTGCTGAGTGGGCTCCTGTTAACCCGTCATACATATATGAGTCTACAGTAGAATGGTATAAAAAATAGCATATTTATGTATAATTTAATAGCAAACAATACATGTATAAAGCACGATATTATCTTTTGGCAATATTGTTGATTGCCGGGGTTCTTAGATTTTTTCAAATAGGAAGTATCCCTCCTTCCCTTACTTGGGATGAAGTCTCCTGGGGCTATAATGCTTACGTATTAGGTATTGATGGCAAAGATGAGTTTGGAAAATTTTTACCTCTTTCTTATCTTGAATCATTTGGCGACTTCAAGCCACCGCTTTATGCTTATCTTGATATTATTCCGGTAAAAATATTTGGATTAACTGAATTCGCTACCCGTTTTCCATCAGCATTCTTTGGAACAGCAGCCGTTCTACTAACATATTTTACTGTAAAGGAAATATTTGGTACTAAAAGGGAAGGATTGGCATTGCTGTCTTCTCTGATATTGGCAATTTCCCCTTGGCACATAATGCTTTCAAGAGCTGCATTTGAAGCTAACGTTGCTCAGTTTTTTATTTTATTGGGAATTTTGACTTTTCTTCTGAGTGTTCGCTCAAACAAACTCTTTCTCTTATTATCTTCAATTTCATTTGTAGCTTCAATGTATACGTTCAATAGTGCGAGGATAGTAGCACCTATTTTGGTAATTGTGCTTTTATTCTCATTCTGGAAGACGCTGATTAAATATCCAAAAACGGTTATATCTTCCGGCTTATTAGGTGTTATTTTATTCCTGCCTCTTTTGCTTTTCATAAATACTCCTCAAGCAAAGCTTAGATTTAATGAAGTAAATATATTTTCAGATATAAAAGTTATTGAGAGAATAAATCAGCAAGTTGAAAATGACAGTAGTTCTATTCTTTCAAAAACCGTTCACAACAGAAGGTTTGCTTATGGAGTCGAATATTTGAGACATTATTTTGACAACTTTAATCCCGCATTTCTATTTATAAAGGGGGACGGAAATCCAAAATTTTCCATACAAGATGTTGGCCAATTATATTTGTGGGAAATACCCTTTTTTATAGCAGGCATTCTTATACTATTTAGAAAGAGGGAAGGGTATTGGTGGATTGTTCCTGTGGTTATATTTGTCGGGATTTTGCCGGCAGGTTTTGCGCGCGAAACTCCACACGCTTTAAGAATTGAAAATGCTTTGCCTATGTTTCAGATAATTACCGCATTGGGCGTGATTTATTTGGTTGGTAAACTAAAAAAATACAGAAAATTTGCGGTAGGTTTGATTTCTTTCTTAATACTTCTTAATTTTACTTATTTTATTCATAATTACCTTACGCATTATTCAAGAGAATTTTCAGGAGAATGGCAGTATGGGTATAAAGAATCAATTGATTTCGCTTCAAAGAATTCTGGGAGTTACGATAAGATATATGTAACTACAGCACTTGGAAGGCCATATATATACTACCTTTTTTACCTAAAATATGATCCTAAGACTTTCAGAAGTGAAGCAGATATTTACCGTGAGCCTCTTGGATTTGTCCACGTAAATTCTTTTTCAAATTTCGAGTTTGCTGATGATCTAGGAGAGATTAATGAACCCCACTCATTATACATTGCCTTACCCCGTGAAATTCCTGACAACGCAGAAATTGTTAAAGAATTCAAGCTTCTAAATGGTGAAATTCAGCTAGTTGCTTACACATTATGAAAATACTGCTAAAACCTACAATTTTACTGGCCGTTATTATATGTGTTGGGTTTTTTTTGAGAGGATATCAATTAGGTCTTGTCCCCCAAAGCCTTAACTGGGACGAAGTTTCATTGGGATACAATGCTTACTCAATTCTTAATACGGGAAAAGATGAATATGGTGAATTTATGCCTTTAGTATTAAGGTCATTTGATGATTACAAGCCGGCTCTTTACACATATCTTGTTATTCCATTCGTAGCTTTGTTAGGTTTGACTGAGCAGGCAGTTAGGCTACCTTCGGCAATTGCGGGAACCTTAGCCGTTGGACTTATTTATTTCCTGGTATTGGAATTATTGGGGAGTAAAAAAATCAATATTTTTGGAAGAGAGATAAAGTCAATACATATAGCTCTTCTTGCCTCATTTTTCTTGGCAATTTCTCCATGGCATATCCAGTTTTCAAGGATAGCCTACGAGTCAAACGTAGGGTTGACTATAAATATAGCGGTTTTTCTGACTTTTCTTAAAGGTCTTAAGAAACCGATTTATTTACCTCTTTCATTCCTTCTTGCCTCCTTAAATATTCATATGTATCAAAGCGACCGTGTTTTTTCCCCATTATTGGTGGTTGTGTTATGCATAATTTTTTACAAGAAGATTTTGAAAATTAAAAAGTGGTTTGTTGTTTCTTTTTTTATTGCATTTTTGGTTTCACTGCCTCTTATTATTTTTATTGCAACAAACAACGACGCGCTGCTTAGGGCGAGGGGAGTTAGCGTTTTCTCAGAACAAAGTTTGGTTAAACGCTCGTCGTCTAAGCTACTATACGATACTGAAAGCAACAACATTTTGGGGAAAATATTTGATAACAGAAGAGTCGAATTTATAAAAGCAAGTGTCGATGGCTACACTTCGCATTTTGACTTAAATTGGCTGTTTATAACAGGTGATCTTGCAAGGCACCACGCGCCGAATATGGGCTTATTGCATCTATTTACACTGCCGTTTCTTCTAATAGGGATTTACGTTATGGTATTTCTTAACCTAGAACTGACTAAAAAACTTTCTTTTTTTTCCTACTTTCTACTTGTGCCTATCCCGGCTTCCATTACAAGCGGTGTACCTCATGCAGTCAGAACATTAAATTTTGAATGGACCTTTGAGTTTTTTATTGCGTTAGGTTTGGTCGGTTTTGCAGTTCTAATACTTAAAATAAAAAAGAGCATTTTCAAGTCTGTCATTTATCTTGGGGTTATTATTTATTTTGTTCTTTCTTTGGTGAACATCTCGTACTATATTAATCAATACTTTGTTCAGCTTAATTATTTCAATGCAAGGGATTGGCTGTACGGCTATAAGGAAGCCATTGCCTACGTCTCGGCTAGAAGCTCCGATTATGATTGGGTCGTTGTTGAAAATGAAGTACCATTCGACCAATCCTATATGTTTTTTCTATTTTACTTAAAGGTTGATCCAGCGTATTATCAAAGTCTTGGAGGTACAAAAAGCGGAGGCTTTAAGGAGCAGCACAAAGGATTTTATAACTACACCTTTGAGCCGGTAGCAAAAACAGAAAAAACAGGCAAGGTTCTTTTAATGGGTGCTCCGAATGATATACCGGCCGGACTAATGGATAGCAAAGTCATCAGCTATCCGAATGGCGAACCTGCAATAGTAATTTCGGAAAAATGATTCCAAAAAACATTATTAAAAAAGGAGTTCTACTGTCTTTAATTATTCTTATCGTGATTGGTGTTTTGGCAAGATCGGTGGAAGTTATAAGCGGAAACTTTTTGTGGGGCTTTGATCATGGTAGAGAATACCTCATGACTCAAGAAATAGTTGATGATAAAAATTTCAGACTTATAGGAGCACCATTAGGGGGAGGATCAGCCGGCATAAATGGAATATTCCACGGCCCAGGATATTTCTACTTTTTGGCGATTCCATTTATTATTTTCAATGGTGATCCATATGGAGGAATTGTTATGATGTATTCTTTTGGAATTGGTACAGTTTTACTTTCGTTTTGGCTTGCAAAGCGTTTGTTTGGAAATAACTTTGCATTACTTTTAACCGCACTAATTTCTTTATCTCCCCCGTTAATATCGCAATCACGAGCAATTTGGAGTCCATTCCCCTCTACTTTTTTTATAGTACTGTCATTCATTTTTGTCTACCTTCTTACTAATAAAAAGAAAGGGAAATTAAAATTTGTATTATTTGCTTCATTTTTTTCAGCTTTTATATACAATTTCGAACTGGCAATCGCGGTGCCTATGGTTATAAGTCTATTCTTATACCTTGCTTTTTTATTCAAAAGAAACCTAAAGCCATATTTTGTTGCATCTGCAGGATTGATTCTCGCGCTGTCGCCAATGATACTTTTCGAAATAAGACATAAATTTATGGCTATTAATGGATTTATTTCCTATATTACCTCGCCAATAAAACCAAACGGTCCTACATTTATCGAAAACGCAGTTGATCATTGGGGGTCATTTCTTTTTGTGTTTAGCAACTCTATTCCAGCTCAAGGATTGCTTCCGGGATTAATATTGCTCACAGTTTTTGCCGCTATGTGGATTTTTGTATTGAGAAGCGAAAAAGATGCAAATCTTAAGAACTTTATATTTTATTTGACATCATTGCCATTCGTTTCTTTCACCGTATTTTTATTATTAAAAAATACGGTTTATGAATACTATTTATATCACTTGACCGTTGTATATATTTTTGTTTTTGTATACATAATATCAAGGTTCAAAAAATTGAACATGAGATTTGTTTTTTATACTTTGGTACTATTTATTACAGCCTGTTTTGTGGTCACCGTTCCCAAGTACCTAAGCATGATAAGGTACGACTTATACGACTATGGGGGTGACGCCAAAATAAAAGGCAAAAAAGACGCTTTGGATTTTATCTATAGCGATGCCAAAGGAGAGCCTTTTAATCTGCTTATATTCACCCCCCCTGTGTATACGTATCCATATGATTATTTAATTTCGTGGTATGCCGAAAAAAAGTATGGCTATAAACCCGGTAATGAAAAAGAGGGGGTTTTCTATCTTTTGATCCAGGTCGATTCGTACAAACCTTGGAGTTACGAAGGTTGGCTGGAAACGGTTATTAAAAGTGGGGAAGTAATTTTTGAAAAGAAGCTTCCCAGCGGTTTTATAGTACAAAAAAGGATTAGCAATGAGTAAATTTAGAACCTTTATAAAAAAGACATTCAGCGGGAAATGGACATTGCCTATATTTATTCTCATTCTAGTCTTTTTTGTTTTTACAAGATTTTCATTTATCGAAACTAAAACCAGCTTCGGATGGGATCAAGTAGATAACGCGTGGATGGCCAAGAACATTATTGATGATCATAATTACCCGACTGTTGGAATGCAGGCTAAAGGGAATACCGGTTTTTATATTGGTCCTTACTATTACTATTTAATAACTCCTTTTTATCTTTTAACAAATCTTGATCCTATAGCTTCGGGCGTTATTGCAGGTATTACTGCACTGTTGAACTTTTTCCTTATATATTTATTAGTAAGAAAAATTTTGAATGAACATGTAGCTTTAATTGCAGTCTTCATAAACACTTTTTCTTTTTTTGTTCTTGCTTCGGAAAGAACTCAATGGCCGGTAAATTTTATTGCACCTGTGTCGCTTATAATCTTCTTCAGCTTGTTCAAGACTATTATTGGTAATAGCAAGTATATCTTGTTGCTTGTAGCTGCAATAGGCTTTTCGCTGCACATACATTTCACCTCAATATTCTATTTTTTGATTGTCATATTATCTATTCCCCTAATGAGAAAATCCAAAAACAAGCTTAGGTACATTTTATTGTCAATCCCAATAGCTGTTTTTTTTGTTTTTCCAATTGCTTATTCAACCCTGACTCTCCAAAAAGGAAATGCAGTAAGCTATCTCGAATCAAGTTATATCGGAATACATCTTAGGAGATTTTCGCAAGTTTTCTTTGATGGAATGATTGAATTTCAAGAAATTATTGGATTGGGAATAATGAGATATTTAGGAATTATTTTTTTTGCCTGGTATTTGTTCCTCCTCTACAGAGATAAATTTGTAAAGGAGCGTCACAGTATTTTTTTCTTGAGCATAATTTGGATAGTGGTTCCATGGTTTGCTTTTTCAACTTATGGAGGCGAGATAAGCAACTATTACTTTTCCATGACAAGGCCAGTTGTGCTAATAGTTTTTTCATACTTAATATATAGATTGTTCTGTTTTAGGGAGAAAATTTTCTTAATATTACCAATTATTGCGGGAGTAATTTTTGTTTACAATGGGTTGGGTTCATTTATTAAAAAAGAGAATCTGGGTATAAGTTACTATAGAAACTTAGTAAAGAATAAAATAAAAGTTGCAGATAAAGTCGAGTATTCCCAGGGCGATCCGGAATCCTATTTTTACTATGTATATAAAGAACGTTTTGATAGAAAATAAAAAGATTTTTCTGCTATTTTTTTTGATAATTTTAATAGCCTCATTACTTAGGTTATATAATCTTGACTCTATTCCTCCGCATCCGTCTCTTGACGAGGTATCAACCGGATATAATGCTTATTCAATATTAAAAACGGGAGGAGATGAATATGGGAATAAGACACCGGTGCTCCTAAGGGCGTATGATGATTATAGGCCCGCACACTATGCTTACCTCGTAACACCCTTTGTAAATATTTTTGGGTTAAACGTATTTTCAGTCAGATTCCCGTCGGCAATTTTATCTCTAGCAACTATTGTTTTTTCTTATTTTCTTGCAGTTAATATATTTGAAAAATCCAAGAACAAATATTTATTTGGCTTGCTGGTAATGTTTCTTCTGTCAATTTCTCCATGGCACATATATATATCAAGACTTGGACACGAGGTAAATCTTTTTTACACGACATTTATAATTGGAGCCACCTTAGCTCTAAGTTATCTTAGAAATGAAAGATTTTACATTTTAATTGCAGCCGCAGTCATGTTGGGAATATCTTTTTCTTCATATCAAACAGGAAAGATTTTTATCCCATTGTTCATTACAATTTTTGGAGCACTTTTTATAAAGGAGTTTTTTACAAAAAAAATAAAAACGTTTATAGCAGTAGTGTTATTCCTGCTTGTGTCTTTGCCAATTTTACAGGCGAGCTTTAGTCCTCAAGCACTCGTAAGATTTGAGGCAACGAACATCTATACGTCTATTGAGGAACCCTTGAAAATTAGTGCTCAAAAAGTGCTTGAAGCAAAGGAGAATAATGATCTGATTGGACAGATTGTCAATAACAGAAGATTTGTTTACCTTTTTCTTCCTTTTAACGCATACCTTTCTCACTTCAACCCTTTTTGGCTTGCCTCAAATGGCGGTGATGAACCATTCAAAGTTCCGGGCAGCGGGCTATTATATGTGATGGAAATACCCTTGATACTTATGGGAGCTGCATTTTTATTTTTCTCAAAGAAAATTGATACAAGAGCAAAAATATTGCTGTTGGGATGGTTGTTGATTTCAATTATTCCTGGAGCTATAACAAATGGTTATCCCCATGCAATGAGAACGATGCAAATTCTCCCTCTTCCGCAGCTGTTGATTGCTTTAGGGGTTTTTAGTCTTCTTAATTCTAGGAAAAACAGAATGGTGATTGCATCAATTCTTGCAGTTTTCTATTTGATTTCAATATCAATTTTTATTCAGGGATATTTCTACCTATTCCAACGAAATATAGCCTGGCAATTTCAGTATGGAATTCAAGATGCATTTTTTTACGCTAAGTCTGTTGAGGACAAATATCCTAAGATATTTGTTGAAAACAATAAAAATTTATTCCAAAGTTATATGTTTTATCTTTATTTCAATCAGTATGATCCCGAAAAGTATCAAGAAGCAGGAGGAACTATCTCGGGAGGATATGCCCAAACTCACCAGATTGGCAAATACCTTTTTGGACCCGTACCTGATAAATCCGGTTCGAAATCTCTTTTTATCCTAAATCCTGACAGTAGGAGCTCAGGCAATGTTATGAAGTGGTTTTACTTTCCCGATGGAAAGCCTGCTTTGAAGATAATTGAAGAATAATTGTTGATATAATAATAGCTATGTTAAAACTCACAGTGGTTCTGGCAACATTTAATGAGGAAAAAAACTTGCCTGGCTGTTTGAATTCTGTCAAAAATCTGGCTGATGAAATAGTTATTGTAGATGGAACATCTAGCGATAAAACAGTCGCAATTGCCAAAAAATACGGGGCAAAAGTTACTGTAACGAATAATCCTCCGAATTTCCATATCAACAAGCAGAAAGCGATAAATAAAGCTAGGGGGGCATGGATACTTCAACTTGATGCTGATGAAAGAGTATCCGAAGAGTTGAGTAAAGAAATAAAATCGAAGTTGGACGTTGAACAATCAGAAAATGGCTATTGGATGCCAAGGAAAAACTATTTTCTAGGACGATTTTTGATGAAAGGCGGACAATACCCTGATTATACAGTTAGACTTTACAAGAATGGTATGGGGAGACTTCCGCAAAAAGATGTACATGAACAGGCGGTGATTGAGGGAAAGATAGGATATCTCAAGCACCCTTTGCTTCACTATCCTTACGAAAACTTTTCAGCCTATTTTGCCAAGTGGATGCGGTATAATCGTTTATTTGCCGGTCAAATTCATGAGGAAATGATGAAAAAAAACTTACTATATAAAATTTATTTCGGGCTTGGTTATTTGCTCGCAAAGCCGGCACACTGGATGCTGACATCGTACGGACGGCACAAAGGATTTATGGATGGATGGCAAGGATTTGTTTTTTCACTTTTTTCTGCTCTTCGTTTTCCGGTGTCTTATATAATATACTTAAAGTTAAAGAAATAATTATGGATACAAAGAAAAATATATTGGTTACAGGCGGCTGCGGATATATCGGAAGTTTTATGGTAAAAGCGCTTATAGAAGGGGGCTATAATCCAATTGTTTTGGATAATTTAGAAAGAGGTGCGCGTGATTCAATTCCTCAAAATACGGTATTTTATCAAGGCAATGTTTCTGATGGAGAACTTTTGTCAAAGATCAACGCTGAGAACAATTTTGGGGCTGTAATACATTTTGCAGGATACATTTCCATGAAGGAGTCTATGGATAATCCTGATCTTTACTTTGAAAAAAATACTCATGAAACGCAAAAATTGCTGTATAACCTGAAAAGTATTGGAGTGAGTAAAATTATATTTTCATCTACAGCGGGAGTGTATGGAAATCCGGAAAGGGTTCCCATAAGTGAAAACGACAAAAAGGATCCTACAAACCCCTATGGTGAAAGCAAGCTAATGACTGAGAGGATGCTCCGGTGGTACCAGGAAATTTATGGCATTGATTATGTTGTTTTGAGATATTTTAATGCATGCGGGGCTTCCTTGGATGGGTCAATGGGAGAGAGACACAATCCTGAAACCCACATAATACCGGTAGCTTTAACCTCAATGCTGAATGGTAGAGAGTTTTCAATTTACGGTACTGACTATGATACACCCGATGGGACATGTGTAAGAGACTACATTCATGTTATTGATCTGGCAAACGCTCACCTACTCGCTTTGCAAAAGATACTAAGTGAATCGGGAGGTTTTACTTATAATGTCGGTACAGGGCATGGTTATTCAAACCGTGAGGTCGTTGATATGATTCAGGAAGTAACCGAAAAAGAAGTTATTGTTAAGGAAATGGAAAGAAGGCCGGGAGATGCTGACGCGCTCGTTGCAGATGTATCGAAAATTAATGAAGAATTACACTTCGCTCCAAAATACTCGGATCTTAAATCTATTGTAGAATCTGCCTGGAAGTGGCATAGTAAAAATTCTTCTTCCTAACTTCTATGGTTATTGCAATTGACGTTTCTCCGATTGATGGAAATAGTAAAAGTGGACACAAGGTTAGAGGTGTTGGGAAATATATATTTTTATTAAAAGAAAACCTTGAGAAGTATGATAAAAAAAACAAATACATTTTTTCAAATTCTCCAGCGTCGGAGGCCGGAGTCGATTTAGTTCATTATCCATATTTAGATCCTTTTTTTGTGACATTCCCATTTGTTAAGAGGAGAAAAACAATAATAACGGTGCACGATCTAATTCCTTTAATGCACAAAACTCATTTTCCCGCCGGCCTAAGAGGGAGTTTGTCTTGGCAAGTTAATAAGATTATTCTTAAGAGGGCAGATGCGATAATTTCAGATTCGAAGGCATCAGCTCAAGATATTGCACAAGTCACGGGAATTGCCAAAGAAAAAATAAATCCAATTTACCTCGGCATTGATCCTAAATACAAAAAATTAAGATTAGATGAATTTCAAGCGAAAGAAATTAAGAGCAAATACAAACTCCCTGATAATTTTTTCTTATATGTTGGAGATATAACATGGAACAAAAACCTCCCAAGGCTGATAGAGGCTATCAAAATAGTTAATGTTCCTTTGGTATTGGTCGGCAAGGCAATAGTTGATGATTTTGATCCAGACAACCTATGGAATAGAGACAGGACAATTGTTAAAAAGGAAACTATCTCTCCGCTGTTCATAAAAACAGGCTTTGTCGATGAGGAAGATTTGATAAAGCTTTACAACTTGGCGCTTGCCGTTTGTATGCCTTCTTTAGATGAGGGGTTCGGTCTTCCGGTTCTTGAAGGGCTTAGTTGCGGAGCGATTGTTATTGCCTCAAGGGAAGGAAGTTTGCCCGAAGTTGCCGGTGATGCTGCTTTGTATGTCGATGCATATAAAGTTGGAAGTATAGCCGAAAAACTCAAGCTAGTTGCGAAAGGTAAAGTACAAAAAAAGGAATTTTCTAAAAAAGCACTTGCACAAGCAGAGAACTTTTCTATTAAATCAATGATAGAAAATACGGTAAAGTGTTACGAATCTATTTGATGAAAAGTGATATAAAAAATATATTTATAAATCCGTTGGTTGCAGGATCTTTTTTTTTGTTTCTTGGTGGAATTATCGCAAGTTTTTTTAACTTCCTTTTTAATATTCTTATGAGTAGAAACCTTCCGGTCGAAGATTATGGTATTCTCATAAGCTTGATTTCAATTGTTACATTACTTGCAATCCCATCAGGCGCAATTACACCGACTGTTGTTACGGTAGCTGGAGGGTATTTCACGAAAAACGACAGAGCGCATCTCCACGCCTTTTATTTGAAACTATTTAAGGCACTTGTTGGAATAGGTATTATGCTGTTTCTAGTTTTTTTCTTGTTCTCAGGAATACTTGCTGATTTTTTTAAGATTGAAAATACAATTCTTCTAAGTTTCGCAATAGCGGGTGTAGTTTTATCTTACTTACTTACTCTAAGTAACTCCTTTCTTCAGGCAAAGCTAGCTTTCAGATTCTTATCATTCTCAAATTCCGTTGCGGCTTTTTTGAAAGTTTTATTGGCCTTTTCGTTGGTGCTATTTGGGTGGGGTACTCTTGGTGCTCTCTTCGGGTTTTTAATTTCACTTGCAATAACAATTCTTTTGGGAGTCTATTATTTCAGAAATTTCATTTTTTACAAATCTAAAGATCTTCCAAAAATTTCATATAAGGATTTATTGTCATACGGTGTTCCGTCCGCTATCGTCATTTTTTCTCTTAATGCCCTTGTTTCAAGTGATATTCTTCTTGTAAAGCATCTTTTTTCCTCTTATCAAGCAGGGCTTTATGCAGGACTTTCTCTGGTTGGACGAGTTGTATTTTTTATAGGGGCACCAATAGGGACAGTCATGTTCTCGGTAATCGTCAAAAGGATCAGTAACAGTCAAGGCTATAGGTTAATTTTGTTTCTGTCAATTGCAATGGTAACTACGCTTTCTTTATCAATAAGTATTTTTTACTATTTATTTCCTGAATTCTCTATTATTTTCTTTCTAAAAAAGGAAGAATACTTACCGGTTAGTGTTAATCTCTTTAGGTTTTCTATATTTATAACTTTATATTCCATAGTTTCATTAATGGCGTACTATTTTCTTTCGATAAAAAAAACTGCATTCTCAGTAGTAATGCTCCTTGCCGCAATGCTACAAATAGTGCTTATTTATACGTACCATGATAATTTTGATCAAGTAATTAATATATCTATTATGGTCTGTATATTAATTCTTATATCCTCTGCGATTATTCAGCGTTTCAAGAATTAAACTTCTTGCTATATCAAGTTCACTCTAATAAAATAACAAGATAAAAATATGCGTAAAAAGCATCAAAAAATATCGTTAGTTATACCTGCCTTCAAGCAAGAAAAGACAATCGTGCAAAATGTAAGAAAAATTTCCGCTGTTCTTAAAGAATTAAAATACGAGTTTGAAATAATAGTTGTTGTTGACGGCAGATTGGACAAGACGTATGAAAAAATTAAGAAAAACCGTTCCAAAAAAATCAGAGTTTATCAGTACAAGATAAATCAAGGTAAAGGGTATGCAGTGAAGTACGGATGTCTTCGGGCGAAAGGTGATATTATTGGATTTATTGATGCAGGTCTTGATATTGACCTGACAGGAGTTTCCATGCTGCTTAATCACATGATTTGGTATGATGCCGATATTATTGTTGGAAGCAAGTTGCATCCTGTATCAAAGGTTAATTATCCCGGATACCGTAAAGTCCTTTCTTGGGGATACAGAACTTTTACAAGGTTACTTTTTGGATTTAAATTAAGGGATACCCAGACTGGTATTAAATTTTATAAATCAAAGGTCGTTAAAGATGTTTTTCCAAGGCTTTTGGTTAAGACCTTTGCTTTTGATGTTGAAATTCTTGCGCTTTCTTACGCTCTTGGATATAGAAGAATATTTGAAGCACCCATAAAATTAAATTTCAAGGGTGCAAATTCTATTACATCATCTACTCTTTGGTTAGTGGTTGCGCATATGATTTGGGATACGATGTCTGTATTTTATAGAGTTAGAATTTTAAAATACTACAGAAAAAGAAACAAAAAAAATTGGATGACGAAATGAAAAGTTATACATGACGCATATGGATTTTATTGCTAGAAATAGACATTTTTGGTTACTTGCGCTTTGCGCAATTTTGCTGCTCGGATTTTTTGTAAGAGACTCAAAGCTTTATGAGACACCCAGACTAGGCGCAACTTTTGATGAGTTTGCGTGGACTTGGCTTGGTGTAAGTATTATACAAACGGGAACCCCGACTTCATGGTCTCCGCATAAACAATACAGTGATGTGAGGGTTTTTAAGCATAAAGGTGCCTATTTTAGATTGGTTAAGCCTTATCTTGAGCATCCGCCACTTTTTGGTCTTGTTGCAGGCAGTTTTTCGCTGTTCTCAGGAGCAAAAAGCATGCTTGATGTTGAACTTTTCCATATCCGTCCTTTAGCGCTTATCATGGGGAGTCTTAGTATTATTCTAGTTTATATTCTGGCGAGTTTGAGTTTTGGAAAATCGGTTGGTCTAATCTCTGCACTTCTTTATTCCGTTGTGCCAACCGTTGCAATAGGTTCACGGCTAATCCAAAATGAAAATTTTTTTATTCCCTTATGGCTTTTAGGGTTAATCGCGGTATATTTTTCGATTAAAAAGAATAAGAAATTATACGTCCTCACCTCGGCTGTAATTGCTTTAATTCTTGTCCTTTCTAAGATTCCATTTATTGCGGGAGGCTTATCATTCATAACGCTATACTTAATCTCAAGAAAATTCAAAGCTGCTTTTGCTGTCTTTACGGCCTTGCTTATAGGCATCTTAATATATATTTCCTATGGTATTTATTTTGACAAAGACTTACTTTTTAGTATTCTGCAACTCCAGACACAAAGATACGACCTAACCTTTAACAGCATATTTGCGGTTTTTGAGAAACCGTACCTGGCAGACCGGTTTTATACGGATGGGTGGATTTTGTGGGGTTACATTTCCTTATTCCTGCTGATGTTAAAGGATTTCAAGAAAAACGTCTATATTCTCATACCTTTCTTGTCGTACTTTTTGATATTTATGGCGGGTATTCCTGATGAACCTGGTCATGGCTGGTATAGGTACCCTTTTTATCCGTTTTTAATTATTTCGCTTGCACTATTTATAAAAGAATATTTTGCAAAGAATTACCTTTTAACATTCTTCTTTTTAGCATTTATTGTAACTTCTTTATTGCAAAATGTTTATGAAGTAAGATTTGGATTTTCATTCCCGGTTTTTAGAATTTTTATTTTGCTATGCGGGTTAGTCTTATTGCCTTATTTTGGAAAATGGAAGCTAGCAGTTAGAATTTCTGTTGTTGTCAGTTATTTACTATTAATATGGGCATTAGCTTTAAGTATAGTGAGTGGGATAACTTTTTTGGATTGATATAAATTCAAGCATGAAAATTCTAATATTAAACTGGAGAGACCCTAAAAATCCAAAGGGCGGAGGCGCGGAGATCGTAACTTTGGAACATGCGAAAAGATGGGTTGAAAAGGGATATGAGGTAACATGGTTTACTTCTGCATTCAAGGGCTGTGAAAGAAGGGAAACCCTAAACGGAATCAATATTATACGCTGGGGGAATTACATTACAGTTTATCTGCTAGCACCAATCTTCTATTTTTTAAGTCATGGTAAATTCGACATTGTTATTGATGAAATCCATGGAATTCCTTTCTTGACCCCAATTTATGTGAGAAAGCCAAAAATAGTGATAATACACGAAGTCGCAGATTCGATTTGGAATTACATGTTTCCGTGGCCGATAAATATAATAGGAAGGTTTAGTGAAAAATTCTATTTTAAGATTTATAAGAATATGGAGTTTTTGGTGCCTTCCAAATCCACACGTCATGATCTAGTTCAAAAAGGTATTCCAAGAACAAAGATCAATATGTTTTACTGCGGTGTAAATAAGCCGCCGCTTTTGTCATTGCAAAAAGAAAAAAATCCTACGTTCATTTTTATTAGCAGGCTGGTAAAAATGAAGGGAATTCAGAATGTTATTGACTCCTTTTGTATGATTAAAATAAGACTTCCCAATGCAAAACTATGGGTAGTAGGAGATGGAGATAAAGATGACGTAAGCAGATTTAAGCTTCGGGTTAGAGAGTCCGGATTGTTAAGAGACGTTATTTTTTTCGGACGGGTTAGCGAAAAGAAGAAATTCGAATTGATGAGAAGAGCTCACATCCTACTTCATGCATCGGTTAGAGAAGGGTGGGGATTGGTAGTGATAGAGGCTGCCAGTCAGAAAACCCCCTCTGTTGTCTATAACGTTGGTGGTTTGCGGGATTCTGTAATTAATAACAAGACTGGAATTGTAATAAAAAATAATACTCCCTTGGAGCTTTCAAATCAAGCAGTCCAACTCTATGAAGATAAAAAAACTTACAAAAGATTGCAGAGGGAGTCTTTGGAATGGGTAAACTTTCTTACGTGGGAAAGATCAGTAAGCTCTAGCTTAAAGCTGATAAGGAAATTAACAAAGGATTATGTATAATTGCAGGGTGTTATGACAAAAAAAGAGAAGTTACCAACAGTAACAATAGTAATTATTACCTATAATGTTGAACGTACAATTTCAAGAGTTTTGGAGAGTATATTAATGCAGGATTATCCGAAGGATAGATATGAAGTAGTGATTATTGATGGTAACTCTAAAGATAAAACGCTTAGCATAATCCGGAAATCAAGGTTAAAAACAAGAATAGTTCAGAGTAAGTACCCTAGAGATCCCGAGGCTTGCAGGGGAGAAGGTTTACTCAATGCAAGGAACGAGTTAGTTTGTTTTATTGATTCGGATAATATTATGCCTCATGAAAAATGGCTAACCAACATGGTCGAGCCCTTTATTGAAAATGCAGACATCGTTGGCACGGCAACCTTAAGATTTGCATACTTAAAAAATGATAATTATCTCAATAGATATTTTGCGTTGATCGGATCGGCAGACCCTGTGGGACTGTATTTAGGAAAGGCAGACAAATTATCTTATATTACTAATAAATGGAATTTGTACGGTACTATCGTTAAAAAAAGTAAAAAATACTTTTTAGTTAAATTTGACCCTAACCATTTTCCAACTCTTGGATCAAATGGTTTTTGCGCTAGGGTAAGACTGCTCAGAAAAGCGCAATCCGATCCTGAGCATTATTTTCACATTGATGTACCCTTGGACCTGGCATATCTTGGTTATAGAAAGTATGGTATCGTAAGAGAAACCATAATCCATGATACAGCATCCGATCCATCAATCTTAAAATATGTTGTTAAAAGGGCTAAGTATATGATGCTGCATTACCAAAAAAGATCTAAAGATAGAAGGTATATGGTTTTTGATCCCGGGAGAACTAGTGATGTTTACAGAATAATTTTGTTTGTCATATTGGCATCAACGTTTTTACAGCCTCTATATGTTGCAGTTAAAGGTTACAGAAGAAAGAAAGATTGGGCGTGGTTTGTGCATCCAATTTTTTGTTTTGCGATCGTTTTAGGATATGAGGTTGCAATATTAAAGAGACTGCTTCCTATTTCTCAAAAATGATCCCTCTAATAAAATCAACATTTTATAAAGAAGCTCAGACTAAAAGGGAGCTTGTGAATTTCATAAAGAAAGCAAAGATTCTGAGTTTTAGCAAAGAGTGTGAAAAATTTGAAAAGGGGTTCGCCCGTTTTCAAGGCCGTAAAACTTGTGTCATGGTTAACAGCGGAAGTTCTGCAAATCTTGCATTGATTCAAGCGTTATTAAACATGGGGATGATAAAGGCAGGTGATAAAGTTGGGTTTTCAGAGTTAACCTGGTCGACCAATGCCATGCCCCTCATACAGCTTGGGCTTAAGCCCGTGCCGGTGGATGTAGAGCTTGAAACATTAAATGTGTCGTCGAAAACATTATCCAAAGTTTTGGTGAGAGAGAAAATAAAATTAATGTTTTTAACTAACCTCCTTGGTTTTTGCTCAGATCCGGAAAAAATTGCCGAAATATGCAAGAGAGAAAAAATTATTTTGGTCGAAGACAATTGCGAAGCCTTAGGCACTAAATACAAAGGCAGGAATTTGGGTAATTTTGGTCTAGCCAGCACTTTTTCTTTTTACGTTGGACATCATTTGTCAACAATTGAAGGAGGTGCGGTTTGTACAGATTCCGATGAACTTGCTACTCAACTTAGCGTAGTAAGAGCACACGGCTGGGACAGAAACCTGAATTCCAGAAATCAAAAAATGTTTAGGAATAAATTTAATGTAAATTCTACTTTTTACTCTAGATACACCTTCTACGATTTGGGTTTTAACTTAAGACCTACCGAAATAAGCGGATTTATTGGAAATGTGCAGTTGAAGTATATTAGGGAAATAGTAGGAAAGAGAAAGGATAATTTTGCCAAACTATCCAACTTACTATATTCGGATCAAAGGTTTTATCCAATAAAATATGATCACTTGGATCTTGTTTCTAATTTTGCTGTACCCGTGATATGCAAGTCCCAGAAAACAAGGGACGAACTCGTTAAGAAGTGTGATAAAAGACTGGAGATACGTCCAATTGTAGGGGGAGCCATGACAATGCAGCCATTCTTTCAAAAATATGTCGGGAAAAAATTCAGCAGTAATACAAATGCCAAGCTTATACATGAAAACGGATTTTATTTCGGCAATAATCCCGAGCTAACAAAAAAGGAGATTTCAGAAATACTTAAAATACTTTCATAATGAAATTTTCAAATAAACCCTTACCCTTTGTATCCGCTGTTATTCCAACCTATAACTCAAGCAGGATTATAGAAAAATGTCTGCATAGTATATTAAAGCAGGACTACCCAAAAAGTAAGCTGGAAATAATAATTGTTGACGGGGGCTCTACCGACAGCACAATTAGTATAGTTAGTAAATTTAAGGTAAAACTAATATATGCAGATCCAAAAAAACAAAATGTCGAATATAATAAAAGCATTGGAATAGAACACGCTAAGGGCGATTTACTCTTAATGCTTGATCACGATAATATTTTGCCGAATAAAGACACTCTTCAAAAGATGGTTAAGCCATTCACCGAGATTGATGATTTGGTTGCGTCTGAAACTCTGCACTACAAGTATGATAAAAGAGCATCTTTAATTAATAGATATATTGCACTTTTTGGAGTCACAGATCCAGTAGCTTACTACCTTGGTAAAGCAGATAGGATGTCGTATCACACCGAAGAGTATGACAAAAAATACAAACCTGAAAAAAGAAAGGGATATTTTTTAGTTAGATTTTCAAAAAAAAATTTACCAACAGTTGGGGCAAACGGATTTTTAGTGAACAAAGAAATCCTAAAGAATAATGCAAAAATTAGTCCCCGTTACTATTTTCATATTGATGTAAATGTGGACCTGATTAACAAAGGATACAACAAATACGCTTTTGTGAATGATTCAATTCTTCACCTCGGAGGTGATGTTAGCCTTAACAAATTTTTTCTGAGAAGAATGAAATTCATGAAACAGTTTTTTTCCGGTGACAATAAAACGGCAGCAAAGAGACGCTATAAGATATATAAGAGAGAGGATAGGCTAAGACTGGTATATTTCATACTAATCAGCATCACATTCATTATACCTTTAATAGACAGTATGCGAGGTTACCTAAGAATCAAAGATAAAGCATGGTTTTTGCATCCGGTTATATGTTTTGGTTTTGTGTTAGTCTACGGATATGTTATTCTTGAGCATTATATTGTAAAGTCATGCAAACACTTTTTAAGATAGTATTGGTACTTAAAACGTTCACTAATTTTCATGTAGCATTTGCAGATAAACTTGGTTTGGTAAAGTCTAAGGTTCTATATAAAACACGAAGCGGATTGTTCTTTTGGGCAAGAGGAGGCACGGAGGATATGGCGGAAATTGCAGTTGTTGCTTCCGGAAGCGAGTATGATTTAAGCCTGGTTGATTTGGGAGCGAATCCGATAATACTTGACCTAGGAGCACATATTGGAACATTCAGCGTTTATGTCTCTAAAAAATTAAGGAGAAGCAAAATACTTGCTTTCGAACCTGATAGCAGTAATTTTGATCTTTTACAAAAGAATATAAGAAAAAATAAAGCAAAAAATATTAAGACTTATAACATGGCTGTAGCCAGCTATACAGGCAGAGGATTTCTACAGACAAGGTCTCTAAATACTGACGCCTATTATTTGGACAAGGTTGGTAAAAGAAGGCCTAACTGTAAAGTTGTATCACTTATAGATGTATGTAAAAAAAATAATTTAACAAGAATTCAGCTTATGAAGATTGATATAGAGGGGGGGGAGTACGACCTTTTCTTTGATAAACCAACGCTTAAATTTATGCAACAGCATGTAAAATACATATATATGGAGTACCACAATGTTAACAAGATAAAAAACTCATCATCAATAAAAAAATGCGTAAAAAATATCTTTAACGTAACTCAGCAACATAATAACTTATTCATAATGGAAAACATAAAAATATGATTTCAGAAACAAAGAAAAAGATTGTGGCAGTAACGGGAATGACAGGCGTAATTGGTAGCATTTTAAGCGAGGAGCTTTCAAGTGAATATTTCTTGGTTGATCTATACCATAAAGCCAAACATGGCAAAAAGAAGTTTGTTAAAAAACATATTTTTATTGATTTATCAAAAAAAAGGAATATCTTAAAGGCATTGGAAGAAGCCAGTCCCGATGTAGTTGTACATATGGCTGCGATTACACACATCGATGCATGCGAAGTTGATAGAAAGAATGGAAAAAGTGGGATTGTTTGGAAAGTGAATGTTGAAGGAACTAAAATTGTGTCTGAGTTTTGTGCAAAAAATAAAATTCCGTTAATTTTTCTTTCGACCGAATGTGTATTTGACGGCAGAAAAGAATTTTTCGAGGAAAATGATAAAAAGAAACCTATAAATTGGTACGGAGTTACTAAGAATGAGGCTGAGGAAATAATTTTCAATTCAGGCGCAAAGTTTGCGGTAATAAGATCAGTCGTTGCATATCATCATAACGATAAAGCCAAAACAATATATGGAAAAATCCTGAAAGGTTTGAAGTCGGGATCCAAGCTATTTATGGTTGATGATCAGCTGTTCACACCAACCTATACTTACGATATCGTAAAAGCAGTGCACAAAGTAATTGACAAGAATTTACGTGGCGTGTTTCATGTTGCACCCCAAAAGAACTTATCACCCTATTCGTTTGCTTTGCTTATAGCAAAAAAAAATAAGATTCTTTCAAAGAATGTTATCAAAACAAAACTTGTCAATTTTTATGGACAGGACAAAGCGTCTCTAAGATTGAAAAACTCATCTTTGCTTGCTAAAAAGTCCATCAAAGAATTGAAGTTTAGAGCCCGGATTCCGGACAAAGTTATATGAGTAAATTAGTCTCAATAGTCATACCAACATACAACAGGAAAGAAATGGTTACGAATTTGATAAAGAGTTTGCTCTCCGGGTCATACAAGAACATTGAAGTAATTGCGGTTGATGATGCTTCAATTGATGGTACGAGCGAGCATTTACAAAAAAAATTCGGTGAAGAACCCAAAGTAATTATTATCAGAAATAATAAGAATATGTTTGCCGCAGGAAGTAAAAACGTTGGTCAAGGTAAGGCTAGGGGGGAGCTTATTGCATTTATAGATGATGACAATATTGCCGATAGTAAGATGATTGAGGAGTTGGCAAAGGTGCTGGAAAGTGAACCTGACATTGGAGAGGTGGGCCCGGTGAATTACGTTCTTGGTAAGAAAAGTAAGGTTTTACTTGCTGGGTCTACTAGAAGTATGTGGACAACAAGAACCAGTCACGCAAGGTCACTTAAAGGTTATAAAAAAGATTTTTGGGAGACTGATGATATACCAAATGCATTTATGGTGAAAAAGGAAGTTGTCTTAAAAAACAAAATTAAGTTTAACAGAAGATTCGGAATAATGTATGAAGAAAGCGACTACGCCTATAAAATAAGAAAAGCAGGCTATAAAATTCTATTTGTTAAAAAGGCAAAAATATATCACAAGATCGATTATAAAGATAAGGATTTTATTTCACATTTCCTTGCTGATGAAAGAAGGCCTTTTGTTTTTGCAAGAAATAGGGTTGTGTTTCACTATCTCTATTCTAGCTTTCTGCAGAATTTATTCATAACCAGCTTTTGGGTATGGTTTTTTTCAGTCTATTATGCTATGAAATTTGTTCAGTATAAAGATACTGAGGTTTCCATAATGAAAAGACTAAGCGCGGTAATTAGCTATGTCAGCGGTACAGTAAATGGCATAGTATTGGTTGCAGCAAGAAAAAAATTTTGAGGTTAAATAAAAAATGATCTGGAGTATTTATTATTTTTTTGTAAGAAAAATTCAACCTGGCTTCTTAATTAAAAAGAAGTCATTAGTGGTTGATATTGGGTCCGGGGACAAACCCTTCTGGAGGGCAGATGTTTTTGTCGATGACTTGTCACTTGGGGATGTTCAAAGAGCATCAGAAAGTAAGACCATTCACAACCTTGGAATTTTTGTCGACGCTAATGTTAACTCTCTGCCTTTTAGAGATAAGTATTTCGATTTTTCTTTCTGCAGTCACTTATTGGAGCATGTTGATGATCCCGCAAAGGCAATTGGTGAGATAACAAGGGTGTCAAAGGCTGGGTACGTAGAGATTCCCAATGGAATAATAGAATCGGTTCAGCCTTTTATAAGCCACTTATGGTTTGTATATATAAATAAGAAAAAGTTAATTTTTGTCAGGAAAAGTAAAAAAATGCATGAGGTGTTAACTCAAAACAATAATAAGTTTTTCCCCGTCATAAATAAATCAAAAGATCCATTTATAAGACTATATTGGAATAAGAAAATAGAATTTGAAGTAATTGATCCGCTGAAGGTTAAGGATAAATACTATTCTCCAAAAAAACTTCCGAAGACTAGTGTAAGAAAAAATTACTACATACAGCTAGTGAAAATCTTGAGATATTTTTTTTATGAAAACAAAAGTCATAAGAGCATACAAGGGTTTTCAAAAAATGTTTGACGCGAATAAAAAACTATATTTCCTTTTTTCCTATATATATAACGTTATAAAATCTCCTTTTGAAGTAAGGAAGGGTAGAGCATCAGTTGTTGTGGCTCAGGCAATTTGGGTACTTAGACGTTTAGGTTTGCAAATACCAATGCCAAAAATTTTTTCCGGTGAATACTTTGAAACAATTTTTGGAAAATTTTTTGTAAATCCTGACCTGATAAGCATCTATGCAGTCTCTCCGTCATTTGAAAGAGCAGAGATGGAAATGCTTATCAATATGATTAGGAAGGAAAGTGAAAAAAGAAAAAGAATTCTTTTTATTGATATTGGGGCCTTTTTTGGATTGTATACAGTTGCAGTTGGCAATAAATTTAAGCAGAATAATAAGGTAGATATTGTTACATTTGAGCCTGGAAGTGATTATTTGTCTGATTCGACTCTCAAAATTCTTGAGAAGAACATACTAATTAACAATCTTAGAAGGGCTGTTCTTCACAAGTATGGAATAGGATCAAAGGTTGAGAAAAATAAGTATGGGATTAAGACAAAACCTTTAGACAAATTTATTAGTCTTAAGGACTCTAAGCAGTATGATGTTGTTTTCATAAAGTTAGACGTTGATGATTTTGTTGAAGATGGCTTGAAGGGAATACAAAAAAGCGTTGAGAAATTTTCAGATGTGTATCTTCTAGTCGAGGATTTTGTAAAGCCAAAAAAGGTTTTCCCGTATCTACAAAAGCATGGCTACACACTCATAGAAAAACCAACTCCATATAACAGTTTTTGGAAATATAAAAAGTGAAAAATTTTCTTAAAAAAAGAATGATACTCATAAGCAACATTTTAGTTACCGTATTTCTTATAGTGCTTCCTTATTTCTTGTTCCAGGGAAAATACTATATAAGTGGTGATGACACACGGCTCTACTATATTTATCCCTATGAATATTTGGTCGAATTTACTTTTTCTTCTTGGCACCACTTTTCATCAGTAGGTGCAAACGGTCCAACTCAATTTATGATGCCATTCCTGATTCTATGGTCTCTGCTAGATGCAGTTATTGAATCAAAGGTTATACTAGCTTACTTGGGTTTTTCTTCACCATTAATACTGGGCTTCTTATTCTTTCAACTTTTTGTAAGAGAACTTGTATCCAAAAAATATAGCTTTGAATCTCTATTAGGCTCGTTAATGTTTATAGCTTCACCCATTCTTATGTCAAATCAGTATTTTATTTTTCTATCTACAATTTGGCTTGTGCCACTCCTTCCTCTGATTTCGTATTTGTATCTGAAGTACATTTCTACCGGGGATAAAAGATTTTTAGCAGTATTGGTGATAAGCACTTTTTTTATGTCGTTAGGTTTATTTTCTATACCTTGGGTTGTAGGGTATATATTGCCGATATTTCTAGGAGCAATACTCATCTTCAGCTTGATTGAAAGAAAAAAGCTAAGGCTATACATACCTAGAACACTTATATTTTTTGGAATGCTGGCAGCTACACAGTTTTTTTGGCTTTTTCCATTCATAATGACTTATCTCGGTACTTCTGAAGTTAACTTTGGATCAAAAGTACTTTCAAAAGACGTAATGGATACTTTTTCGCCGACAGTCTTAGCAACTGCAACGGGGAATATTCTCTATCCAATGCTTAATCTATTTCATAGACAAATAGCCATGGATTTTGGGTGGCAGCTTCGCACTGTATTTAATTCATTTTTTGACATACTGCTTCCTATAAATGCTATTTTTCCAGCTATACTTTTTCTTGGACTTTTTAGTCTTAAAAAAACTAAGGATAAAAAAATAATGTTTGCTTACCTACTATACTTAGGAGCATTTGCTGTAGCCCTCTTTCTATTTACAGTAAACGTAGGTCCACTGAAGAATTTATTTTTATATTTAGGTAATATCCCTGGGTTTGTGATGTTTAGAAATTTTTATGATAAATTAGGCCTTTCTTACATCCTTATTTACTCAGTATTGATCTGTTTTTCGTTAGTTCTCATTAAAAACCTAAATAGGAAGATTTATATATTAACTGTAATTATTTTTCTTTCTGTTATTTCAATTAATTTTACAAGAGTAGGTGATATTGTTAACGCGCCTCTATGGCAAACTTCTAAAGTTGGTAGAAATATATCAATTTCAAGTGAGTACCTAAATTTTATGAGTGAAGTTAGAGATACCGTTCCTTCAACCAGCAATATACTAACAATTCCCTTCGGCACTGCATTGTACTCGGTAATCAAGGATGCAAATTCCGATAACGTTTACGTAGGGACATCGCCCGTCAAGCTTTTTTCGGGAGTTAATGATTTTTCAGGTTATTTATCCTTTTACTTTTCAGATGCAAAAGGTATTATTGAAAATCTCATAATAAGCAGAGATTATGAAGGCTTAAAAAAAATTCTTAAGGCATACAATATAAACTATTTATTCTTGAATAGAAACATCCCAGAAGCTGTCCTTGGCTCTTGGATATTTGACGAAAGAATGCTAAGCGCTCAAGATCAAGAATTCTTTTCAAGCATAGTAGAAAACTCACCTATTCTAGTAAGTGAAAATAACAACTACGAACTTTATAAGTTTAAAAGCCCAAATATTTTGATCAGTTCAAAGAATTTGTCATTTCAGAAAATAAACGAAACAAATTTCAGGATTATGATTAAAGGACTAGATAAGAATCAAAAATTGTATTTTTTTGATTCGTATCATAATGGATGGAAAATTTACCCCGAGAAATTTACAGGTTCAAATTGGTGTATATCTGAAAATTATTTAGACGGTGTAACGGAGTGCAAAGAGGATTTAGCGTTGTTTGATTTGTCTGAGTTAAAGTTATTCTCAACTAAATCAATTGCCGATTCAACTCATAGAGTTTACACAGATTTTTTTGTTAACCAATGGACTTTGAATGCGAAGGATATTGTAAATAATTATCCTCCCGGATATTACAAGAACAACGAAGACGGTTCAGTAGATGTTGTTTTGAGACTTTATTTTCAACCGCAGCATTATTTCTATATAGGGAGTATTTTGAGTTTATCCATCTTGATTGGAAGTTTGTTTTACTTATTAATAAAGCTTATTAAAAAATAATGTTCTTAAGAAAAATATTTTTGGTAATAATCATTCCAGGAGTTCTATTTATCATTGGATTTACCTCATCGCTTTTATTGAGCAGCGATAGCTTCTCAGCACTTACATACCATAATCCAAAACTTAATATTGCAAAGAATCCTGAAAGGGTGCTTGTGAAGGGAGACATGATTATGGGTAGTTTTACAAGCAGTCAAGACAATCTGGGGATTATATCGTTAAATTTTAAGAAATATGAAGGGGGAAGCTATCAAGGAGAAGACAGGCTGATTTTTAGAATAAAAGAAGAAAACAGTATCAATTGGTATTACGTTAATGAGTATGGAATAGGTACTTTCCAAAAGTCATTCACCTTACCCTTCGGGTTCCCAATTATTTCAGATTCAAAGGACAAGAATTATATCTTTGAGATCGAGTCAATGGCAGGAAACGGATTTAACTCGGTAATCCTTGATAAAAGAGTTATTTTCAAGAGCATTCATAAATTTTCAAAAGCAGAAATATTGAGTTCAAAGAGATCAGCTATTAAATTTATGATTCTAAAGACATATGTAGGATATACAAATCCGGAATTCATCTACCATTCTGTCATATTTTATATGCCATTATTTGCTTATCTGCTCCTCATTCTTTTTAGAAGAAAAATTAGATTTCTTAAGAGAGGCTTAAGTCAGATTATAATCGTATTTGTTGTGGCGGACTCACTCTTGCTACAGGACTCGAATGCTGGAGTTTTTTTTATAGCATTTGGAATCTGGGTCTATTATGTAAGGGCCCGTAGACTAAAAAGTGAAGAATCCTTCTTGAATGCTTTAATTATACTTACTTTTTTACTGTTGCTGACGTATATAGGAATTGATAGAGGAAATGATAAACTTTCTGCATACAGTTTTATCTTTTTAGCCATCGGATCTATTCAATTATCTATTGAGATAAGAGATAAATACAAAAGGAAGCGGGGACAGCAATCTGCAAGCAAGACATTCAAATATGGAAATCTTTTTGGAAATGCAACGCAGCTTTTCAGGCAGGATTTATACCAAAGAATTGGATTAAGAGGAATGTTTAAAAATAAAAAGGTGTTAGATTTGGGCTGCGGCTATGGAATTGAGTCTGTAAATTTTACTAAATTTGCAAAAAGTGTAGTTGGATCTGATATTGAGATACACAACACTTGGAATGATTATAAAAGCAAGAAGTTAATTTTTGTAAAAGCAAATTCGCAAAAATTGCCTATGAAGAGCAATACCTTCGATGGGGTATATCTTAAAGACCTTCTTCATCATGTGAATGATCCCAAAAAGACTTTGTCTGAAATAAGAAGAGTATCAAAAAGTAACTCAAACATTGTTATCATCGAAGGCAATAGATACAACCCGATGTTCTTCCTTCACGCAACTCTCTTAAATGGTCATAATCATTTTGCCCAACAAGATTTTCGAAAATTAGTGCTTGAAACCTTTCCACAGGCAGAGTTCTTAGCATTGGAAGCATATCCTCCCTATTTTCTGAATAAGCCTCTCTATAAAATTGTGCTTTACTTGGTAAAGTTCACTCAGAGGACTAAAATATTATCACGCTTCTTTTCATATAATGTAGCAATAATACGACGAAAGTGAATTACAAAAAAATAATCACATTCTTACTTCTTCTACTGTCTGTATTACTTGTTTATAGAGAGTGGTTTTTTGGAGGCCTAATCACTGCTGGGGATTTTTGGCCATATTTTCAAAGCATGTACGAGCTTAGAAGTACTATGCCGTTTGCTTGGGATCCAAATGGAGGAGGGGGAATGGGTGCTAACTCGATTCCATTTCTTTGGATTCACATGAATTTTGGAATTGGCATAGATATATTTGGAAAATTACTTGGATTAAATTGGCCCATCGTTGAGAGGTTATATTATTTAATCCCTCTACTGTCGCTGTTACTGGGTAGTCCTTACCTTTTATTTAAGAAACTTTTTCCTGACAGCAAATTCTCAATTTTTGCGACCGTAATATACGGATTTAATACCTATATACTAATGGTTATTGGCGGAGGACAACTTCACGGCGTTGGAATGGCATATGCTTTGGTTCCGCTTATTATTTGGGCACTTCTACGTACTTCTTTTACAAAGCGTTCAATTTGCATTCTTTCAATCCTATTTTCTGCTTTATTGCTTTTTGATATCCGCATTTTTTATTTATCACTCTTTCTTGCTGTCGGAGTAGTTATTGTTTTAAGAAATAAATTAGGAAAATCTATACCTTATCTAATATTGGTTCCGTTGGCCGTTACTTTGCTAATCCACGCATTTTGGATCTTGCCGTTAATAATTTATCCGCACAACCCAATAGAAAATTTAGGCAGCAGTTATGGAAGTTTGGACGCTGTAAGATTTTTTAGTTTTGCACAACTGGAAAATTCAATAGCGCTTCTTCACCCAAATTGGTACGAAAATGTATTCGGTAAAGTCGGGTTTATGAAGCCTGAATTTCTCATTATTCCAATAATAGCTTTTGCAAGTATTCTTTTAATAGGTAAGGAGAAAAAACACAAAAAGATAATTTTGCTCTTTTCAAGCATAGGTCTTATAGGAGCCTTTTTAGCAAAAGGAGCAAATGAACCATTTGGAGAAGTTTATCTTTTTATGTTTGAAAGATTTCCGGGGTTTCAAATGTTCCGGGATCCGACAAAATTTTACGTTCTAACTGCTCTTTCTTACTCTATCTTAATTCCATACACGCTAGAAAGCATTTATATTAAATTGAGAAAAATTAAAAAAATATTTTCTACTGGTTTTTTAGTTTTTTCCGGTTTGCTTTTTATCATTCTATTATGGCCTGCGATTTCAGGGCAACTTGGAGGGACATTCAAGACTGTAAATATCCCAAATGATTACGTAAAACTCGAGAATTTTCTCCGGCAGGGCAAATCTTTTTATAGAACTCTTTGGGTTCCTGATATCCAGCGGTTTGCTTACTTTACAAATAACCGGCCGGCGGTTTCATACGACCGCTACAAACCGAAGTTGAGTGCGGAAAACCTGAGAAGACTTTCCATAAAATACGTTATTGTGCCGTATGATGTAAATGGAGAAATTTTTGTAACTGACAGAAAATTTGATAATGTAAAATATCTCAAAACAATAGAAATTATCGAAAAAGTTGATGGACTTTTTGAAATTGATAGATTTGGAAAAGTAAAAGTTTATGAGGTGCCGGATCCTCAGCCTCATTTCTGGTCCGAGAAGAAAGGGCTTATTGGAAATGTAGAAGTAAAAAATCCTACGCACTATAGAGTAGATATCTTAGATGCTGAAGCAGGAGATGAGCTTGTTTTTGCGGAAAGTTTTGATGCATTTTGGTTTGCAAGGAAAACTGAAACTCTTGATAGAAAAATAGATCTAAGTACATCTCTACCTTCAAATCCGCATCAACTCAAGCTTAACAGCTTTACTCTTAGAGAAGCAGGAAATTATACATTAGATGTATTTTACTTAAAGCAGAAGTACGTTGAAGTGGGAGGCATGATCTCAATGGGTACACTTATTACCGTACTTGTAATTATTTTGGGTAATAAAATCCGATTCAAAAAATGAAACCGCAAGATATATTTTTTATCATAATTTTAATTATTTTATTATATAAGAAAAAACCGGAATGGCTTGTTTTGGGCGGCATCGTGTGCATACTTATTGCAATACCGCTCTTTTCCTTCTGGATATTCTTCACAGCGCAAAGGCTTGTTTACTACTCATTCTTTCTCTTTCTTATAGCAATACTTCTATTTGCCTTCAAAAAAAGATAAAATTAAACAATGAGCATTATTCATCCGTCAGAAGTTGCTATAGTAGGAATAACTTTTACCCCTAAATGGTATAAAGGAAGCCTTAGGAGCATTAAGCACACGGATAAAATTAGGGGGGATCTTCAGCTCTATGCTTCAAAATTTGCAGCAGGGATAGGATACAAGGTGGTCATAGTTGACGGCGGAAGTGCAAAAACATTTGTTAAAGAGTTAAAAAGCATTGGCGGTGTTAAAGTGCTTCAAGCAAAGATTCCAAAAAGATCACCAAATAGGCGCCGTGCAATTTTCGAAGCATCAAAAATTGAAGGTGTAAAGACGATTGTCATGACTGAGCTTGAAAAAACGTCTATTATTACCGACTGTATTGAGGAAATTGTGAGTCCTATCATCAAAGATGAGGCAGACCTTGTAGTTCCTAAAAGAGAGCAGTCCCATTTCAAAAAGACGGTTCCAGATTATATGTATGAATCTGAAATGGAGGGCAATCTTCTTTATTGCGAGGCTCTTAGATCCCATGGATTCCTCTCTTCTCATCAAGACGATCTGGATGTTTTCTTTGGTGTAAGGGTTTTTAAGAACGACAGAAAGATGCTGAAAATGTTATTGTCACGCTACGAAACAAATCCCTTCAATTCACTTCTTGAGCATAGACTTTTTGACGTGGAGGAGTACTCTAATGCTCAGTTTTTTCCTGTTGTAAGAGCTTTGCAGCAGAAAAAAAGAGTGGTGTCCGTTACTATTCCTTTTGAATACCCAAAAACTCAAATGGAGAATGAAATTCGCGGAGAGAAGGATTTTTTTATACTTAAGAGACGTTTTCAAAGAATGACAATTTTGGTTGAGCTAATGCACTTTTTAGGATATCTTGAGGGTATTAAAACAAGGAAAATAAGAAAGGAAGTATAGATGAAAATTGGAATTGACATAAGCCAGCTTGCATACAGAAATACTGGAGTTGCGAATTACTTGAAAAATTTGCTTCAAGAATTAGTTAAAAGTGAGCACGAATTTGTTTTGTTTTATTCCTCTCTAAGACAGCCTGTGCCCCAAAGTGTTTTGGATATCTCTAAAAAAGAGAATGTGAAATTGGTTAAAAAAAGGTTCCCGAATTCATTACTCAATCTTTTATGGAACGATCTTCACAAAATTCCCATAGAGTCATTTATTGGAGATGTTGATCTTTTTATAACTTCAGACTGGTCCGAGCCTCCAACAAAAAAAGCAAAAAAAGCAACGATAATTTATGACTTGATTGTTTATAAATATCCTGAAGAAACTCATAACAAAACTAGTGTAAAATTATCGGATTTAACACTTTCTTCTAATATTGTAAATATCCAAAAGAAGAAATTATTCTGGGTTAAAGATGAGTGCAGTATAGTATTTTGCATCTCGGAGTCTACTAAAAAAGATGTTGTTGAAATTCTTGGTATTTCTGAAGACAGGGTTAAGGTTATATACCCGGGTTGTTAGGCTGAGCATATTTGTTCCTATCTATTTTGCCCCACTTGTCTTGATCAATTTCCTTAATCTTTTCATTTAAGATGAGTATGCAGTTCTTAGTGCCCTCTTTATCAAGCTGCGTGTATTTTGTTAGAAGGACTTCATAAACTTTATCATTATTTTTCTGCGCGTCATATAAGCACATTCCATAGTAAAAATCCGGCGGGTTTGTTAAAAACATGTGTTTTCTTGCATCACTGTAAATGCTAATTTTGGGCATGTAAGAAGTGTACCAGTGATATTTATAATTGCTCTTAAGTTTGGCCTCCCAGACAATCAGTTCATCATAGCCGTCGACAAATAGAGTGTCGTTGACATTGGACAGGTTTCTTATTGTAGTGCCCGCACCCATAATCCCTGCGTAATTTGTAAAAAACTCTTCATGAGTTTTGACTTCGTCGTACAGAAAATAGTTTCTGTTTGTTATGCCGTATACTAAAGTCAACAAGAAGAATGTTGCTATTATTCCGCCGGTAAATTTTGATTTTTGAAATATCAAGGCAATAAGAACTGCGGTAATAAAAATTAGCATTCCAAACCAAGGGGCGATGTGAAAAGTTTCGTAAAAGGATTGAGATGCTTTTGGGGGTCTAAGATTGACTACAAATAATGTAAAAACTATAAGCAAAAGACCTTTAAGCGTTTTGTGATACACAGCATAAAGCAGTAATGAAGTTAAAAATATTATTGAAAGTGTAAAAGTTATACTTCTAAAAAAAGTGAAAGACTCAGGCGATCCGATAACATATATAGGATAGAAGAAAGACAAACCAAGATCCCATATATAACCTGCTCTGGTTGAGGCTTCAATTACAAGCTGATTTATCGTTACAAGATTGAGGTAATAAGCACGAATATCTATTGACGTTGCAAAAAGCATAATGGGAGTAATAAGAAGTAAAATAGGTACGATAACATTGTTTTTTTTGCTTTTGAAAAGTAAGTAAATGTAAATCCCAAACAGGAGTAATGAAGCAGGAATTAAGGGTTCTCGTAGCAAAATTACTGATAAGCAAAGAAACGGAACAGCAATAAGGTCTTTTTTGAGGAATTTTTTGTTCAGCGCTTGAAAGCAAACTCCAAGTAAATAAACAAGAAGATACACAGAAATACCTTCTGCCAAGAACCTATCGCCAAAGACATAAAACTTAAAAGTTTCAAAAACTAATGAAAACAAAAGTATTGGATATCCAAATCTGACGTATAAAATCACTGTTGAGATTAGAGAAAACACAATCACAAACTGCCTGTGTCTTAAGATAAGTTCAGGTATGGATTGCGGACTGGCAACAATTTGTATAAATGCGCTTATGTAAGCCATTCCCGGCTGGTGGTTGAAAAAGAAATCCGAGTAAATCTTGTTACCAAGGGTAAGGAAATATCCACCCATAATATTGAAGCAATCATCAAAACATCCGAATGCATTTATCCGAGGAATATAAATTTTGTAAATGATTACAAAAAAAACGATCAAAAAAACCAATCCAAGTATGCGGAATTTCTTATTTTTAATGTAGCTTAGTGTTTTAGTTATATGCTAAATATTGTATCATCAAAGAAGTTATGATCATCGGTGTTGACGCTAATGAGGCAAATGTTGAAAGCAGAGTCGGAATCTCAGAGTACGCCTACCAAATTCTACTAAAGTTTTATGAATTCCGTGAAAAAGGAAAAATCGATCATGTATTTATTATTTACCTAAAATCAAAGCCAATTGGTCTGCCAAGCGAAAAGGAATGGTGGAAATACAAAATTGTAAAACCTTCCAAACTATGGACCCAGATTGGCCTTCCGGTAAGTCTTCTCATAGGCAAAAAACCCGACGTTTTCCTGACTCTTACTCACTATGCACCCCGTTTTTCTCCTGTTCCAACAATTGTTTCGGTAATGGATTTATCATTTCTTCACTTTCCTGATACATTTAAGAAAAAGGATCTTTATCAGCTTACAAAGTGGACTAAATATTCTGTTAATAATGCTAAAAGAGTTATTACAATTAGCAGAAGCAGTAAAAATGATATAATTAAAAACTACGGGGTAGAAGAAAGCAAGGTAGATGTTGTCAATCTTGGACTAAAGGAAATTATTATGAATTCATCTCACACATCCCTGAAAGAATTTGGAATTGACAAAAAGTTTATACTTTTTGTTGGTACGCTTCAGCCCCGAAAAAACATCGTCGGGCTCATCAAGGCTTTTGCAATTTTACCCCAAAACCTTAAGAACGAACACAAGCTTGTTATTGTAGGCAAAAAGGGCTGGTTGTACGAAGATATTTTGAAGGCTCCCTCCATGTATGTAGTTGAGGATAATACTGTTTTCTTGGATTATATTAAGGACGAAGATTTGCCGAATTTTTACAAGAATGCAGAAGTATTCGTTCTGCCAAGTTTGTATGAAGGCTTTGGGCTTCCGATTTTGGAAGCTATGCGTTATGGCTGTCCGGTAATAACGAGTAATGTCTCAAGTATGCCGGAGGCTGGAGGGGATGCCGCTTTGTATTTTGACCCGGCAGATATTGAAGATATTAAAGAAAAGATTGAGAAAGTATTGACTGATAATGATTTAAGGCAAAAAATGATAGAAAAAGGAAAAGAACACTACAAAAAATTTACTTGGGAAAAAGCAGCAAAGCAAGTGCTTGCAAGTGTTGAAAAAGCTGTAAATAGTTAATATGCAGGATAAAACAGGCAAAGAACTATCGTCAAAAGAAATAAGCCGGAAAGCTGCTTTCAGATTGAAGACAGTTTTACTTGAATTGTGGGTTTTTAATCTTCATGTCATAGGTTTTGTTCCCTTTCACCATGTGAGAAGGTTTTTTTACAGAATTTCCGGTGTCAAGATAGGAAGGGGATCAACTCTTCATATGGGAACCAGATTTTATAACCCATCCAATATTTCTATTGGAAGCGACACAATTGTCGGAGAATTTGCGGTTCTTGACGGACGTGACAAGCTCATAATAGGAGATCATGTGGATATAGCTTCGGAGGTGATGATTTATAATTCTCAGCACGATATCAACACTGAGAAGTTTGCGACAGTTGAGGATACTGTAAAAGAGAGAGTTGAAATAGGAGATTATGTTTTTGTCGGACCAAGGGCAATAATTCTTCCAGGGGTAAAGATAGGGAGGGGCGCTGTTATTGCGGCCGGGGCGGTGGTTACCAAGGATGTAGAAGAGCTGTCAATTGTAGCCGGAGTGCCGGCCAGGGAAATCGGTAAAAGAAATAGTGAAAATTTGACCTATAAACTTGGAAGGGCGGCTTGGTTTAGGTAATATGCCCATTTCAATACTAATTCTTACATTTAATTCATCCAAATACATCAAGGAACTTCTCGATTCTATTTATAAAATACTTGACAACGAGATAACTAGCAAGGAAATTGAGATCATTCTTTTTGATAATGCATCAACGGATAGTACGATTGATCTTGTAACTAAATTTGGAAGAAATATTGTTATTAAGAAATCAGATAAAAATTTAGGATATGCAAAAGGGATAAATAAAGCAGCAAAGGAAGCCAAGGGAGAACTTCTTATAGTCATCAATCCTGATTCAAAAATCGTTGATTTTGACAAGGAAAAAATAATTTCCGAATTCACTGTTAATAAAAAGCTTGCGATAGCTGGCTTGCGCGTTGAAGGTTTTGACGGGGTGAAAGAAAAAACGGCAGGTAAATTTTTCAATCCCTTTTCATTTCTCTTGTATGCTTTTGGGCTTGAAGGTATTATTGGTACAAGATTTTCTCCGCGAAAGGCAAGTTTGGTTGATTTTGTAAGCGGAGGATTTGTTGTTTTTAGAAAAGAATATTTTGATATCCTTCAAGGTTATGATGAGGACTACTTTATGTATGTTGAGGATATGGATATCTGTTACCGCGCAAAACAACTTGGATACAAGACCGCCTTTTTACCTTATGGCACAATTTATCATAAAGGCCAGGGAAGCTCCGATAGAGGGTTTGCTATAGCAAACATTTATAAAGGACTTAGGATTTTTTATAAGAAGCATCAGCCGTCTCAACTGCAGTACATAAAAAACTTGCTAGTTATCAAAGCACAACTTATAATTTTTTTAGGCGGTTTAACCGGCAGGAGAGATCTTTCGGCAAGCTATAAAAAAGCCCTATTAGAGTTAAAATGAAATTTTTCAAAAAAATATTTGGGAATAGTATGGGAATAGTTGTTCTTTTCCTTTTGGTTTTTATTCCTCTTTATCCAAAGCTGCCTCTTATTGATATAAAAAATACTTGGGTTTATATAAGAGCTGAGGATTTTGTCGTCTTTTTTACATTGGTAACGTGGATGTTTCTTCTTTTAAGAAAGAAGGTTAGCCTCAAAACGCCTCTCACCATTCCGATACTGGCTTTTTGGATAATCGGAGCGATTGCAACAATCCACGGAGTTGTTATTATTTTTCCGACCATAGCAGACGTTTTTCCGAACGTAGCACTTCTTTCATACCTTAGACACATCGAATATCTAAGTTTATTTTTTGTTGCCTACAGTGTTGTTAAAAGTAAAAAGTATGTTCTGGCGGCAATTTGGACGACCGTTGTAACTCTTTTGGGAGTAATTACCTATGGTTTTGGGCAGAAATATCTTTCATTTCCGGCATACCTCACCATGAATGAGGAGTATGCCAAGGGTATACCCATTATCATCTCTCCGCTAAATAGAGTTTCCTCAACATTTGCTGGTCATTACGATCTAGCTGCTTATCTTGTGCTTATAATACCCATTTTAGTCAGCCTTGCATTCGGATTCAAAAATATCTTTATTAAGGCCTTTATGATATTCGCCTCAATATTGGGAATTTTGCTTCTTTTGATGACAGTTTCAAGGGTTTCCTTTTTCGTTTTATTTATTGCTCTTTTCTTTGTTATTCTTTTTCAAAAGAGAAAATGGTTGTTGTATTCTATTCCGGTAGTTGCCATTTTAGCCGGTATTTTTTTCTATAGTCAGTCTTCACTTCTATCTAGATTTGGTAATACAGTCGAACAAGTAGAAGTACTAGTTGATGCAAAAAGCGGTGCGTCTTTAGGGCAGGTTAAATTTCAGCCGAGGTCGTATCTTTTTGACAAGAATGTAGTAAATGAAGAGAAGCTTAAAGATGAAAAAGAACTCATAACGCCAAAGCAGATCCAAGCAGCACAAGCTGAAGGCATCCCTTTGCATCTTGCAGGATTACCTTTACCACAGCAAGTGCCTGTTGTTGAGGCAGAGATCACATCAACAGGTGAAACTCTACCGCAGGGAAGCAGTTATATAAACTTATCCTTGTCACCGGTTACTCAAAGGTTAAATAACTATTTTTATGAATTACCTCTTGAAGAATCATCAACTTCAGCCACTGTAAAGATTATTCCAGGCGATTTCTTGGTAAAGAGGGCGTCTGCCTATGATCTATCTTTTACAACTAGGTTTCAGGGTGAATGGCCAAACGCAATCGCGGCTTTTGAAAGGAATTTACTCCTGGGAAGCGGTTACGGGTCGGTAAGCTTGGCCGTTGATAATAACTATTTTAGAATGCTTGGTGAAACAGGATTACTCGGAACACTTTCATTTTTAATAATATTTATAACTGTTGGAGCTTATATGAAGGTAGTTCTTCCGGCAGTTGAATCTAAAGTAATAAAAAGTTTTGCTTTGGGATTTGCTGCAGGCGCAATTGGGCTTGCCCTAAATGCGACTTTGATAGATGTTTTTGAAGCTTCAAAAGTTGCTTTCGTACTTTGGATGCTTGCGGGAATTGTTGTAGGGTCGCTGAGCTTGTATCAGACAAAAAACTTCAGAATTTACAGTGAAATTGGAAAAGTGCTGGTTTCTCCATATGCCGTTTCAATATATCTATTGCTGTTGACCGTAGCGATATACATAACAAGCATTAGCACATATTTTATAGGTGATGATTTTACATGGTTTAGATGGGCTCAAAAATGCGATCCAAATACTTGTTCTATTCCCAATACTATTTTGAATTATTTCGTAAATTCCGATGGCTTTTTCTACCGTCCGGGAACAAAAACTTATTTCCTTTTGATGTATCCGTTCTTTTGGTTAAATCAGGTTGTATATCATATAGTATCTATTATTTTGCATTACCTAGTCGTAGTTCTGCTTTACATTCTTGCAAGAAAAATATTCTCAAACGGCCTCCTCTCTGCTTCTTCAGCTTTTGCATTTCTTATAATAAGCGGTTATCTTGAGATTGTTTTATGGATTTCGGGCACTGGTCATTTACTGAACGCAATATTTATTGTGCTAAGCCTTCTGTCATTTATTCAATGGTATGAATCTAAAAAAGCTGTATATTTTTTCGGAAGCCTTTTCTCTGCCCTTTTATCATTAATGTTCCACGAACTTGGGATAGTTACACCGTTCCTTGCGGTTTCTTATGTAATATTTAAGTCTGATCTTGGCTTTAGGCCAATTCTTAAAGCAGCGCTTAACAAATCACACATTTTACTTTTTGTACCGCTAGTAATTTATCTGATTGTGAGACTATTTTCCCATACTTTCTGGTTTTCGGGAGACTATAGTTACAATCTTGTTAAATTTCCCCTGAACGCTGCAGGCAATCTTTTTGGATACTTATTGATAACAATTTTTGGCCCTCTGTCGTATCAGTTTTATGAAAGTATTAGGGGAGTATCCCGCACAAATATTCCGATTTCATTGCTGGGTGTTGCCGTGCTAGGGTTAATACTGTATTTCTTAGGCAGAGCATTTTTGATAAGGTTAAGTATTGAGGAGAAGAAGATTACTCTTTTTGCGCTCCTATTCTTTGTGTTTTCACTTATTCCATTCTTGGGTTTAGGTAATATCTCATTTCGATATTCATATATAGCAAGTTTTGGAGTAATTATTATTGGTGTCCTTTTGGTTAACAAGTTATTCATTAACTTAAAATCATCAGGCAGAGACATTGCATTTGGTGTTACTACGGCGCTTATCTCGATATTTTGCCTAGTTCATATTGTCCAGGCACAGCAAGTTATAATTGATTGGCGCAGCGCTGGAGAAAAGGTTGAAAGATTTTTAATATCTTTAGACTCTTTATATCAAGATTCATGGTCCAACAGAAATACGGACTTATACTTTGCTAAAGTTCCTATTAAAAACAATAGCGCTTGGGTTTTACCTGTTGGTCTTGAAGACGCTGTTTGGTTTGCATTTAAGAACGAAAACATTCGCGTGCATCAAATAGAGAGCGTGGAGGAGGTAGGATACGAAACCTTAAATGCTAAAGATAAATGGGTATTTGAGTTTCAATCTGACGGGAGTCTTAAAGAAATAAATAGCGAGGATCTTAAAGAAAATGAATATAACTAGTATATTAAAAACAAAATACCTTCTTCTATTTGCGTTAACTGCGGTAACAATTGCAGGTTTTGTTTTAAGGCTTTACAAATTGGACAATCCAATTGCAGATTGGCATAGTTGGCGTCAGGCGGATACGGCAGCAGTTACTAGGAACTTTATCAAAGACGGTTTTAATCCGTTTTTTCCCCAGTATGACGCTCTAAATCCCCTTAATGAAATAGGACATAATCCAAATAGGTATTTCTTTGCAGAGTTCCCTCTATACAACATAATATCTTACTTTATTTATCTAAAGTTCGGTGTTAATGAAGCATATATGAGGCTTGTCAGCGCAATATTTGCCGGACTCACAATACCGGTATTATTTTTACTGGTCAGAAAGCACTCCTCATCTTTTGTAGCGCTAACTTCAGCAGCATTTTTTGCATTTCTTCCTTACAACATTTATTACGGACGTGTAACAATGGCAGACCCATTGTATATTTTCTTTAGTGTATTAACGCTTTATCTTGTAAGCAAGTGGGTGGACAAAAATAATGTTTTGCTGGCAATTTTATCTGGAATAATATTTGCGCTTGCGATACTCACAAAGCCATACGCACTCGTTTTGTTTATCCCGATACTATTTTTAATGTATAGAAGATGGAAGGCAAGAATTGTTACCAAGTGGACAATTTACCTATTCGGATTATTAGCAATAATTCCATTTTTGTTATGGCGGCATCACATTAATCAATATCCAGAAGGGATGTTTGGTACTGCGTGGCTGTACAATCAAGGAAATATTAGATTTACGGGCGCTTACTTTAGGTGGTTAATTTTTGATAGGTTAAATAGGCTAATTTTTGCAACTGGCGGATTCGTACTTTTATGGTTCGGGTTAGTATCCTCATTTAGTAAAAAAGCCAACTATTTGTACCTTTTCTGGCTTGTCGGGATCATATCTTTTTTTGTAATTATAGCAAGGGGAAATGTTACACATGATTATTACCAGCTTCCCATTGTACCTGTAGGGTGTGTGATCATGGCGTTAGGACTTGATTATCTAATAAGAAGTGACCAAAAAATTATATCGCGGGTGTCTGGGTGGATTATCGCATCAAGTCTTGTTGTTATGATGCTTGCATTCGGATGGTATGAGGTAAGAGGATACTATAATGTAAATCATCCGGAAATTGTTGAAGCAGGTAAGGCGGTTGATGCAATTTTACCAAAAGACGCGATAGTCATTGCGCCATATGATAATGATTCGGCCTTTTTGTATCAAACAAACAGGCATGGATATACATATGGAGGAGATAAAATTGAAAAATATATTGCAGAAGGCGCAACGCATTTGGTTTCTGTAAATTTTGATGATACTACAAATTATTGGATGGATAAATGCAGTATTGTTGTTAGGACAGAGACTTATGTCATTGTGGACTTATCTGTTTGTAAACCCGACCAGCCTGTATTCTCCAGACTATGAATGTTCTTTTTGTAACCTATGATTTTCCATTTCCAACAAATTCCGGCGGAAAAAACCGTGCCTACCATCTTATCAAACATACTGCAAAAAATGCCAATATATTTCTCTTCTCATTTGTAAGGGAGGACTATAATCCTGACTACAATAAAGAGATATTCGAGTTGGGGGTAAAAGATATTAAAGTTTTTAAGAGAGAAAAACTTTCTTCTTTTTCAAATATTCCAAAAACAATCTTAAATAATTCATCAATTTTCAAAACCCTATATTTTGATGCCGGCGTTGAATGGAGTATGAAGGAGTATATGAAGAAGCACAAAATAGACGTTGTTCATTTCGAGTCGTCTTACACCGGGTTTTACATTGGAAAGAAGTTGGGAATGACAGGAGCCAAACAAGTGCTAGGTACGGAGAATATAGAGTTTCAGCTGTACTACGATTATGCAGCAAATACTAAAAAAATTTACTTAAAACCCTTCGTCAAGTTTCAAGCCGGAAGACTAAAAAATGAAGAGTTAATGATGGTAAAAAACGCAGATAAGGTTACAACAGTTACGGAAGAAGAAGCAAGAAAATGGGAGAGTCTTACGGGTAAGAAATGCGATGTGGTAGCAAATGGAATTGAACCGAATACTTTCTCTTACAGTTTTGACCCGAAAATTAAAAGCAACATACTTTTTGTCGGCAATTTTAGTTATTTCCCAAATATAGATGGGATTAATTTTTTTTACAAAGAAGCATTTGATAAGTTAAGTAAAGACCTCACTCTTACTGTGATCGGCAAGGACTGCAGTAAAATTCTGAATTTTGACAATGAAAGAATCATTAAAAAAGATTTTGTTGACGATATAATTACAGAATACAGGAAAGCAGATATTATGATATTTCCGATAAGAATAGGCGGGGGGACAAATTTCAAAATCTTGGAAGCAATGGCACTTGGAATACCGATCGTAGCAAATCCTGAGAGACTGGCGGGACTAAATGCAGTTTCAGGTAAGCATTTTTTGGAAGCAACAACGGGAGAAGAGTATGCAGAAAAAATAGAATTATTGTATAAAGATAAAAAATTAAGAGAGGAATTAGCCCAGCAGGGAAGAAAATTAATTGACAAATACTTTTCATGGGAAAATATAGGACATGATCTTTTGAAGGTTTGGATAAGCTAATATATGGACTTGTCAATAATAATTGTTTCTTACAATTCCGAGAATACTATCAAAGACTGCATTGATTCTGTTCTTAATACTATCAAAAAACATTCATTCGAAATTATTGTTTCTGACAATAGTGAGAACGAGATCACAAATGAATTAATAAGTAAAGAATATGGAAAAAATTCCAAACTCGTATATATTAAGAATGACTCCAATTTAGGCTTTTCAAAGGCTAATAATGTTGGAATAAAACAATCTAAAGGCGAATTCGTACTTTTTTTGAATCCTGACACTAAAGTTTATGAGAAAACAGTAGACGGTATGATTGAATTTATGAAAAAAAATCCTGACTGCGGTGTTTCAACTTGTTTTGTGGAGTTACCCGGAGGAAAATTGGATCAAGCCTCCCACAGAGGGTTTCCAACGCCTCTTCGATCTTTGAGTTATTTTACAGGGCTTTCAAAGTTTTTTTCAAAAAATAAATTATTAGGCGGTTATTCTATGCTGTATAAGAACATGGAGGAGACGCACGAGATCGACTCTGCTGCCGGTTCATTCATGCTTGTGCCAAGAAAAGTCGGGAACAGGATAAAATGGTGGGATGAAGATTATTTTTTTTACGGAGAAGATCTGGATTTTTGCTTCAGGGTGAAAGAGCTTGGGTATAAAGTATATTTTGTCCCGGAATTCAAGGCGCTTCACCTGAAGGGAGTCTCAAGCGGTATAAAGAAAGAATCGATGGGAATAACCAAGGCGTCAAATAGAACAAAAAATCTTGCAATGCATCATAGATTTAAGGCAATGGAAATCTTTTACGATAAGCATTACAAAAACAAATACCCGGGCTTTCTTAGGGCATTCATAATCATGGGTATAAAATTCAAAAGGGCCATTTCATGAAAAAGATAGGAATTGACGCTAGACTTTGGAACGAAAGCGGTGTAGGAAGATACATTAGGAGTTTGGTTAATGGAATTGATGATAGAAAAATTGCTGACCAATATACGATTTTTTTGACGAAAGAGAACTACAATTCGGTTAGTTTCAAAAATCCAAATATTACAAAAAAAATGGCCGATGTAAGGTGGCATACAATATCCGAGCAATGGAAAATGAAGAAGGTGCTAGATGACGAAAAACTGGACCTTGTGCATTTCCCGTATTTTTCCTATCCGGTTTTTTATAACCGTCCTTTTGTCATAACAATTCACGATCTTATAATTGATAATTTTCCCACAGGCGTAGCAAGCTCACTGCCTTATCCGTTGTATAGACTTAAGCACTTAGGTTACAAGAATATCGTTAAAAGAGCGGTTTCCAATTCAAAGAAAATTATTGTTCCTTCATATGCTACATCGGATGATTTGGTAAAAACTTACAAAGTCAATGAAAGCAAAATAGAAGTAATATATGAAGGGTTTGATCCGTTAATTTCTGGTTCAAAAAATCCGAAAAAACTTGTTTCCAGTAATTACTTACTGTATGTTGGGAACGCTTATCCTCATAAAAATCTGCAGGTTCTTTTTGAGGCTTTCAATATTCTTAAGAAAAGTTTGGATATTGATCTGGTCTGCGTGGGAAGAAGTGACTTCTTCTACAAGAGACTTAAAAAAAATAAAACTGAAGATGTATTTTTTTTGCATAATGTTGATGATTCTTCACTTTTCGATTATTATACAAACGCAAGATTATTTGTAATGCCAAGCTTAATGGAGGGATTTGGCCTGCCTTTGCTTGAGGCAATGAATCTTTCCTGCCCCGTTATAGCTTCAAACATAAAAGCGCTAAAAGAAATAGGAGGAGACGCATGTTTGTATTTTGATCCTTCTGATCCGTCAGAGTTAGCTGATGTTGCAAATAAAGTATTGGTCAATAAAGACGTAAGAAACAAACTTATAACAAATGGACAAATCCGTTCAAAAAAATATTCGTGGGATAAATGTATCGCTGAAACGCTTAAAGTCTATAAGAGTTGCTATAGTGTATGACAGAGTTAATAAAATAGGTGGTGCCGAGCGGGTTCTTGAATCTCTGAGAGAAATATTTCCAAATTCTGTACTTTATACATCAGTTTACAATAAAAAGTCTACACCATGGGCGAAAAAATTTAAGATACAAACTTCATTTTTGCAAAAGATCCCAATACTTAATTTACGACATGAATTTATTCCCTATCTTATGCCGATTGCTTTTGAATCATTCAGGTTCGATGGATTTGAACTTGTTGTTTCGGTTACCAGCGAAGCTGCCAAAGGAGTGATTGTTCCCCCGGGAGTTACTCATGTATGTATATGTCTTACCCCTACCAGGTATCTTTGGAGCGGATATAAGTCTTATTTCAAAAGCGCTTTGTTAAAAACAATAGCATTTCCTCTTGTATGGTACCTTAGAAAGTGGGATCTGGCAGCATCTAAAAGACCGGATTACTATATTGCTATCTCTGAAACTGTAAAAAAAAGAATAGCAAAATATTATAAAAGGGAGAGCATGGTTATTTATCCTCCATCGGATAGACTCTTTAGAGCAAAAGGAGGAAAAATGGAAATCAACGAAAAAAATTACTTTTTGGTTGTTTCAAGGCTTGTTGATTACAAGAGGGTCGATTTGGCAGTTAAGGCTTGCACAAAGCTCAAGCTTCCATTGGTTGTAATAGGACAAGGCAGCGAATTTGAAAAACTTGATGCAATTGCGGGTGATACGGTTATTTTTAAGGGCAAAGTTAGCGATGACGAGCTTATTGCCTATTATAAGAATTGCAGAGCGCTGATATTTCCGGGTATTGAGGATTTTGGCATAACCATGGTTGAAGTCCAGAAAGCGGGAAAGCCGGTGATAGCTTACGGAAGTGGGGGGGCAAAGGAGGTAGTTATCAACGGAAAAACCGGTACTTTTTTTGAAAATCAGAGTGTGTCCTCGCTTTGCAGTGTATTGCTAAAATTCAAAGATAATCGTTATAATGTAAAAGATTGCAGGAATAACGCAAGCCGTTTTTCCGAGAGAATTTTTAAGAAAAGTATACTATCATTTGTTTCGGATAAAATAAAAATATGAAAGTAGTTATTTTTGCTGGAGGTGTAGGTACTAGATTGTGGCCGTTATCAAGAAAGCACACGCCAAAGCAGTTTGAAAAGATTATTGGCGACCGGTCAACGCTTCAGCTTGCATTCGACCGCGTGCGTCCTATATTTGATCCTAAAGACATTTTTATATCATCTGGAGACAGGTATAAGGATGTTTTACTGCAGCAATTGCCTGAAATTCCAAAAGAAAACTTTATCCTCGAGCCTGAAATGCGGGATGTCGGAGCAGCAGTTGGTCTTGTTTCGGCAGTTTTTCAAAAGATTTCACCTGATGAACCTTTTATTATCTTGTGGAGTGACCACTTGGTAAAAAACGAAGCTTTATTCAGAAGCATTTTGCAAGCTGCCGGAAAGGTGCTTGAGGAGGATCCGGATAAAATCGTGTTTATTGGACAAAGATCAAGGTTTGCAAGTCAGAATTTGGGCTGGATTGAATTCGGCAATAAAATAAAAGATGTGGATGGTGTAGACCTCTTTGAATTTAAGAGTCTTCATTATCGTCCGGATATTGATAAGGCTGAAACATTTCACCAGAGCGTTAATCATGCCTGGAATCCTGGGTACTTTGCAACGACTCCAAATTTTATTATGAGTTTATATCAAAGGCATGCTCCCGAAATGCACAGCATGCTTGTTAAGATACAAGAATCATGGGGAAGTGAAGGATTTGACAGTGTCTTAAGAGAAGTCTTTCCTCAGCTTGAGAAGGTGTCTTTCGACAATTTAATTCTTGAAAAGATTGATGAGAATGACGGATTTGTGATAGGAGCGGATCTCGGATGGAGCGATATTGGTGCTTGGGAGGCTTTAAAGGAGGCTTTAGCTGAGGGGGATGATGAAAATGTAACGAGGGGGAAAGTTATGCTTGAGGAGTCCGTTGACAGTTTGATATTCAATTACAACGAGCAGATGGTTGTCGGAATAGATCTTAAGGATATGCTTGTAATAAATACAGAGGATGTCTTGTTAATATGCCCTAAAGAGTCGGTTCCTAAGATAAAAAAACTTGTAGAAAGTCTTTCAGGTACTGAGCATGAGTCGTTAACCTAGTATGATGTATGATGTTTCCAAACGCCTGCTTGATGTTCTGATATCTATAACAGCTCTAATTTTTTTTTCACCCATAATTTTGCTTACTGCCATATTTATCAAAATTGATACTAAAGGACCTCTATTGGCAGATACGCCTCCTAGAATAGGAAGAAAAGGACGTGCATTCAGGATGTATAAATTCCGCTCGATGGTAGCAAATGCACATGAAATCTTAACAAGTGACCCTAAGTACAAAAACCTTTTAGATGAGTATAAAAAAGGAGGTTACAAACTGAAAGGGGATCCGAGAATAACTAGAGTCGGAAGGTTCATACGCAAATACTCTTTTGATGAATTACCTCAATTCATCAATGTTATAAAGGGGGATATGAGTGTTGTGGGTCCCAGGGCTTATTATCCTGATGAACTCAGGGATCAGCAAAAAAAATATCCGCACACAAGAGATGCTGTAAAAGTTGTGTTGTCTGTCAAGCCGGGGATTACGGGAGTTTGGCAAGTATCGGGCAGAAGCGAAATTAATTTTGACAAACGCATCCAATTGGATGCTCACTACGCGAAAAAAAGATCTATACTTTATGACCTGCTGATACTTTTCAAAACTCCTTTCGCGATGTTTTCCGGCAAAGGTGCTATGTGAATGATTTTGCCTTTTAATTATAAAACAGGCATTTTTGATATAATGTTACTTTGCCTTGCAATAAAACTTTCAAATATGATTAAATTAACTGTATTTCTCATCAATGGAAGATAAAGGATTTCAAAAAATTGATCTCACGAAAAAACAGGATACTGTTGAGTCGGTGCCAATGGAAGATCGCCTTATGAAAAGAAAAAGTAAATTTAAATTTCGGACAAAAAACAAGAAGCTTCTTACCTGGCTGTTTGGTGCAGCAGCGGTAATTCTAGTTCTTGGTATTTTTTCAGGAATAAAAGCATTTGGTGTTTATAAGCAGGCGACTAAAGTAAAAGCACAGGCAAGTGTTGCTTTTGCAAAATTGAAAGAACAAGATATAGAATCCGCCAGGAAAGAATTGGCATTAACTCAAACCGAAGTGGAAGGCTTAAAGAAGGAATTAAATGGTGTCGCTTTTCTAAAATTTATTCCTCTTGTCTCATGGTATTACAACGATGTGACTCATGCAGTTGAAGCTTCATCTCATGGGATAAATGCAGGAATAATCGGGGCAGATGCACTGATTCCATATGTTGATGTGTTAGGACTTAAAGGAAAAGGGACATTTACAGGTGGGACAGCGCAAGACAGGATAAGAACTGCGGTTCAGACAATGGGTAAGGTGGTTCCTAAGATTGACGAAATAGAAAAAGAATTGGTTGCTGCACAAAAAGAGATTGATCAGATAGATCCCGGTCATTACCCGCCGATAGGAGATATAAAAAAGGTTAAAGAAGGACTCCAGCAGATAAAGGATGTAGCCGACGGAGCGGTTGTGGCTGTTGAACAAGGTAAACCTTTGATAAAAGCCCTTCCCTCGCTTCTTGGAGAAAAGGAGGGCAAAAAATATCTTTTGCTCTTCCAAAACGACGCAGAACTCCGGCCGACAGGAGGATTTCTTACCTATTATGCAATATTTAGAGTAGAGGAAGGGGACATAAAAGTTGATAGTTCAAACGACATATACTCGCTTGACAACAGTATTTCACCCCACCCTCCCGCTCCGGATATTATCAAGAAGTATTTTCCAAGCGTCAAAAGTGCATTTATAAGGGACAGTAATTTGTCACCGGACTTTGTTAAATCGATGGAAGATTTTAACAAGCTTTATGAAGAATCATCCGCTCCAAAGGATGTCGATGGAATTATTGCAATTGACACACACTTTTTCGTTAATATAATACGGATTTTGGGCGAAGTTGAGGCTTCAGGTCTCAAATTTACGGCAGATAACGAGCCCAAGTGCGATTGTCCTCAGGTTGTTTATTCACTTGAGAATGAAATCTCAAGGCCTGTTAACTATGTTAAGACAGACCGAAAAGGACTTTTGGGGGATCTTATGTTTGCCACTCTTGATAAGGCACTTAAGTCTTCACCGAAATTGTACTGGGGACAGCTTTTCCAGCAATTTATAGTTGATGCAAATGAGAAAAATATTATGTTTTATCTATATGATAAAGAAGCCCAAAAAGGTATAGAAGCATTGAATTGGGCGGGGAGGGTCCAAACCTTTGAAGGAGATTATTTATACGTTAACGATGCTAATTTCGGAGGTCAAAAGTCAAATCTTTTTGTGGATAAGACCATGACGGTTGATTACAACACAAATAATGGTGAAATCAAGAAGAAAGTAACGATAGAATATAAGAACCCCGAACCTCATTCGGACTGCAATTTGGAACGGGGGGGGCTTTGTCTTAACGCAACTTTAAGGAATTATCAGCGTCTTTTGGTTCCAGAAGGAAGTGTTTTGGAAAAATCTAAAGGGTCACAGGTAAAAGTCGGAACAAGCAAGGATCTTGGCAAGACTGTTTTTGACTCGTTTTTTACGGTTAACCCTCAAGGAAAAGCATCAATAGAATATGAATACACTTTACCTTTTAAAGTTGAAGACGGAACTCTGCCTGTTATGATTCAAAAACAGCCGGGAGTGGAGGTAATACCGACTAAAATTAATGTTAACGGTAAAAAGGTGCAGGAATTTGATCTAAGATCGGATACAAAGCTTGATCTTTCCGGTTTTTAATTTATGACCTATCTTTCCGATTATGGTTTTGTGCTAAGAAGGATCAATCTTGGGGAAGCAGATAGATTTGTCACCCTCTACACAAAAGATAATGGCAAAGTGGAGGTTTTAGCAAAAGGAGTAAGAAAAATTAACAGCCGCAGATCATCACACATAGAACCTCTAAATCTTATCCGGTTTCATTCTGTCAGAACATCCAAAAATTTTATTCTTACAGAAGTAGAGCTTTTGAATTCTTATCAAGAGCGGAAAAAGGATCTTAAGCAATGTGAGATTGCTTTTTTTGTATGTGAAATTATCGATAACCTATGTCCTCATGGACAAGTCAACAAGGAGCTTTTCTTTACTGTTTCAGATTTTTTGAAAAGCGGAGAGCACAACGATGAATCTCTTTTGAAATTTGAGACGGAAATTCTTACACTTTTGGGTTATTGGAATACAGAGCGTAAATTTAAGACCGAAGAAGAGTCGCGCCTTTTTATTGAAAGTCTTATTGAAAGAAAAATTAAATCAAGAGTTATCGGAAATTTCTCCTGATCTCGTGTTTAATGGCAGATTCTATGTTATACTAGCCTCAAATGGAAAATACTTCTCTTTCAAAAATTGTAGCACTTGCCAAGCGCCGGGGATTTATATATCCAGGGTCGGAAATATACGGAGGTGTTGCAAATACTTACGATTATGGTCCTGTTGGGACAGAGCTTCTTCGAAACATAAGAAATATTTGGTGGGAGTATTTCGTGCACAGGAAAAAAGATATTGTAGGTCTTGAAGGCTCACTTATCTCACACCAGGAGATCTGGAAGGCTTCAGGCCATACTTCAGGTTTTTCAGATGCGATGATTGATTGCAGGAACTGCAAGCTTAGAAAAAGAGCAGACCATTTAATAGAAGAAAGTTTGAGTGGTGAGAAAGAGGTAAAGGTTGAGGGTTTGTCCGATAGTCAGCTTGACGAAATTATTGAGGACAACAAAATTACTTGCCCTAACTGTGGAAAAGCCGACTGGACCAAGGTTAGAAAATTTAATCTTTTATTTCCTGTAAATCTTGGGATTGTGGAGGGCGACCAGAGCCTTGCTTATCTGCGCGGAGAGACTGCTCAGGGTATGTTTGTGAATTTCAAGAATGTTATTGAAAGCAACCGGGTCAAGCTGCCATTCGGAATTGCACAGCTTGGAAAGAGCTTCAGAAATGAAATAACCCCAGGAAACTCGGTTTTTAGAACTCTCGAATTTGAACAGGGTGAAATTGAATATTTCTTTGATCCAGATGAGTCCAATTGGGAAGAGCTCTTTGAAGCCTGGAGAAAAGACATGTGGGAATTTATTACTAAAAAGATCGGAATAAAAGAGGATAATCTAAGGTGGAGAGAGCATTCGGATGAAGAGAGGTCCTTTTATAGTAAGAGAACTGAGGATCTGGAATATAAATTTCCATTTGGATTCAAGGAATTATGGGGTCTTGCATACAGGACAGACTACGATCTATCACAGCACGAAAAAGGGTCGGGTAAGGAGCTGAAGGTTGTTGACAGCCAGACAGGCAAAAAAGTTCTCCCTCACGTGATAGAGCCTGCTGTTGGGATAAATAGAATATTTCTCATGATTCTTTCCGATGCTTATTGTGAGGAAGAGAACAGAATAGTTCTTAAGATTGAACCAAAATTGGCACCTTTTAAGGCTGCAGTTTTTCCGCTTCTTGCCAATAAGCCTGAGTTAACATCAAAAGCCGAGGAAATTTACAATGATTTGTCCCAGATTTTTTACGTCAATTATGACGCAAGAGGAAATATTGGAAAAAGGTATTTAGCTCAAGATGAAATCGGAACACCTTATTGTGTAACAGTTGATTTTCAAAGTCTTGAGGATGGCACTGTTACGATACGTGACAGGGACTCTATGGAGCAAGTTAGAGTACCTGCTTCTAACTTGCGAAATTATATTTCTCAAAAAATAATTTAGTAAATAGACTCTGTTTGCAAATAACCCCCCCATTTCATATAGTAAAAGTATGAACCAAAGGAATGTAATTTTACTCATTGGAGCAATGCTTCTTCTAATAATTCTAAGTATATTTTTTCTTTTCAGGCAAAACTTAATAGGTAGTATCAATACTCAGCAGGGAAGAGAAGATCAAAAAAAAGAAGCAACAAATACGACTTCTTATTCTACCCCCACGGGTCCACTTCTAAAAACAGGATCTTTGATAAAAGAATATGACATGAAACTCTTAAATGAACAGGTAGTTATTGCAAAACTTAAAGAATTGAATATCTTCGGAAGAGAATACCTATATACAGATACTCAGACAACAGGATCAAAACCCCTAGATGCTATATTTATATTACTGACAAATGACCCCCGAAATTATGAGAAATTCTATAGCAATAATTCATATGTAGTGTTATTCAATGGAATAGTACAGATATATTTTAACTTAGACGATAACGCTCTTTCAGACCCCAGCATAAAAGACACCATTCTTGAAGAATCAATAGGTGTTCTTTATACACTCAGATATCCTGATGTTGAAAAAGGGAAAGCAAAAGATTTTGTACAACAAGTAGTTAAAGAGCTTAAAGATGATGATGCAAGCATGGTAATTACAAAAAAATAATATGAATAACATCAGTGAAAAAGGATTTTCATATGAATCACCTGAAAAGCAAAAAAAGAGCGCAGCCAAATTCTTCATATTGGAATTGATTATTCTTGGTATTGCCATAATTTCCATCATTGGATTTTTGCAGTATTCTGGGATTATTAACATAATGGATTTTGTAAATCAAAATAAAAATAATGTAACTACCCAAATTCCGGAGAAGGTAAAGCCCAATAAGCCAAAAGGTGAAAATCCAGCTGGCATCATCAACCGGAAAACTGCAACTCTTACTATCAAGCCTGCCATTAGCGCTATCTCAGATGTCCCAAATTATCAAACTATCTTAAATAACGAAGAAAAGCTGATCAGTCTTCTTGAAGAATGGAATATTTATGGCAAATATTTTTATGATTCCAATCTTGAATACAACGATGCAGAGCCGCTTTCTACTATTAAAGTGCATTTTAGTCCAATTAAGCAGCCGAATGTGCTTTTATCTGATACTCAGGGCAATTCCTACCTCACATATAGCGCAAATACATCAAAAAATGTTATGGATTATTACATAAATATTTCGGAAGATACACTTAATAATAAAAGTGCTGATCTTGAAGGTTTGGTAACTTATGCTTTTTTAGTCCCGCTTTATAAATCAGCCCATGATGTGCCGGTTCATGAGCTGGAACAAAGAGATGAAAAAATAAAAGAGATGATTGCCGAACAACTTAAATATGAATATTTTAAAATACAGCCAGAATAAAGCTTAGTATTGAAATACTATAGGGGAAGTACTATAATATGGCGGATATGACACAGCCAGAAAGACCGGAAAGGGCAGATATACCGGAGAGCAATAGTTCTACTTCTTATGAAGCAGTAGAACCAGTTGACTTGGGACAAAGAAGAAGGCGAAGAGATTTTGTTCCCGAAAAACCCAGCTCAGTATCTCCCAATGTTTTAACCCCAGCAGATAGAAGTTCTGCAAGAACAATTCAAGAACAAATAGATGCGATTGCAGCAAGACAGCCATATGAAGAAGTAGAAGAGGATAAAAGCTCTGAATTTCTAGGTGAACCCACCATACCTGAAGAGAAAAAAGGTTTTCCAATAAAAAGAACTATTGCAGGAGGCTTGGGAACAATAGCATTAACAGCCGCAGGCTTTCTGGGACTTAATAAAATTAATTCAGAAGATAATGGAAGTGAAAGACCTGGAGTTATCATAACAGACCCCACTCTAGAACCTGCAACTCAACCTCCAACACTTACCCTAGAACCTACATCAACACCAGAGCCAGTCCGTGAATATCCTGAATTCATGCCTGATGCAAAAAGGAATATATATGGAGACACTTCTCTTGCAACAGACAGTGAATATCCAAAGAGAAAAGAATGCCCCGATCCCCAAGTCCTCTTCAAAACTAAAACCTGTTCTTCGATGAGTGAGCTGTATCTTAGAGAAGAGAGTTTTGAGGTTAATGATGCAAATGGTCAAAAAGAAGAAAAAACAGCACTCGAACTTTTAAATGAAGGTAATGAAAAAGTTATGGCAATTGCATGGATGCGGCTTTCTAAAGGTTTATCGGTTGAGGAAATAGCAAATAATTATGATGAGCTTTTTGCTGAATATCAAAATTTGAAATCAGAAGGATCAGATGTGTCATTTAATATTTATGGATTTGATGAACAAAATGATTACTTCAACCCTTCTGTCATAACCATAGACCCGTCATATAAAATAGAATACCTCTATGTGCCACTCCCCATTACACAAACCAATATTGAGCTTCAATCTTCTTCTAAGGTTGGGTTCGTTGCAAATACGGTAAATAAAAAACTATATGTTGTTATTTATGACTTCTCTGCGGGTGGAATAGGAGATGATAGTGTTAATCAAGCTGTACCTTCAGAGTATCGATCCTCATCTGCTATTTCATGGGCTGGCGTTTTACTCTCAGATAAAGATGCACAAACAAACCAGAAAGTATCAAATCACAGCACTCTAACACCTATTAGGTTGGAACTCCAAAAATCTTTTATTCCATTTAAGACTGACACTTTATGGAAAGGTATAGTTATAGCTAGGTAAATTTAATTGACAATTCCTTCTACAAGCCCTGGGTATAAATAGCATAGTACAGTAGATATGATAAATCCTGAGATGACGGAAAGAGGAAAAAGAGAAGAAGAAAGTGAAGCGCAAACGAGTGAGGATAAAAGCTCTGAATTTCTAGGTGAACCCACCATACCTGAAGAGAAAAAAG
>CAZVGS010000008.1:0-53114 GCA_964627245.1 uncultured Gammaproteobacteria bacterium
TACTCGCATATGTTCAGTCTAGCAAACTGTCACATATGTGGTGAGAGATTAAGGATTCTTTGACAATACCAAAACTCATATCAACAATAAACTTATTAGTGAACTTCTAGAAGATGTTGTAAAAATAGACCTAAGAAATAATTTTACCCCTATTGACACCTGCCTCAAACTTCTCTACTATAAAATCAACTAATTATTCTATTTAGTGAAAAGTTGCACTTTTAATCCAGTGAATTATTGGATATTATGAATAAAATTACTGTTGTTAGCTTAACTTTTTTCTTCTTATTATCACTTGCACTATTTATTAAAAACACTGCAGTCGCTTCTTCCACTAAACTTATTGCTCAAATTTACCCCACAATCGATCCTTCAACTTATGAAAATGGAGGCATACCAGGAAAAACAGGTTATGACACAGTCTGGACTCCAGGTGTCGGATGGCAACATATACCTCAAGGTGGAGTAAGAATTTCAACAAAAGGTCTTAGCGAAGATGAATCTGTAGCAAATTGCACTGAATTAAAAAAAGCGACCGGTACTATCTGCACAATTCAGAACGCACAAGCCGGATGTGGCTGTCCTGACGGAACATACTGTCAACATATAGGTGCACCGAATCCCAATGGAACCCAATCAATTCAGTGCCTAAAAAACCCCCCAACCCCAACCAAGCAACCAACTCCTACACCAAGGAGTCTCGAAGAAAATCAAACGACAGAAAACGATGAGGGAAATCCTGAAGAAAAAACACCTACCTGTGACCCGAATGGTGATGGAAAAATTGATATTTTTGACTTTAATGTTTGGCGGGATGAATATCTTACTAAAACTTCAAACACAGCAAAGTCTGCATGTTTTGCAGAAGACAAGACAATAGTTGATCTTCTGGACTTTCAGGTTTGGAAAGATCTAAACTTTAACAAATTGCCTCTATTCTAAAATATGGAAAAAATAAAAAGCTTTATTAAGCAACACAATCGGCTGACAATTGTTATGGTGGTTCTGCTGGCACTCTCTCTTCCATTTGTCATAAATCAGGTGTTAAAACAGCAGGATCTCCGACAGCGTGCCAGCATTGCTGTTCCGTCAATTCAAGTCTACATGAAACCTGGGGGAACAACAAATGTTGGAACAACAACAAATGCATATGTTTTACTTACTACCTCAACTAACGATGTAGGTAGCCTTAAAACAAAAATTATTCACGACCCTACTATGGTTGAACTTTCAAATTTTACATTTCCATCAAAGCTTCAGGTATTTCAGGAAGACAAATCGACAGAGGGAGTTTATGGCATAACACTTTTGAATCCGGATTCAGACGTTGTAACTGGCGAGGGACTTGTGGTTGTCTCCTTTCAGGTAAAGGCATTAAAGGCCGGGACCACAAAGATAGAAGTAGCTCATCAAAGTACAGCAGCAACCGCAACAGGATACTATTCATACCTACCAATAGACAACGTTTCAAATATGATTGCAACCTACACTATAGTAAACGGTGTCACTCCTTCACTTGCCCCAGCAACAGCGAATAATAATCCAACAATCACCCCAAGCGGCACACTGAGAACTTTCAACTACAACAATGGTAAGGATCACTGCAGACCAGCAGGAGAATCCTGCGAAAGTGTCCTAAATGAAAGCGAAGTGCCAAATTCTTCATGCAGTAGTTATCTGGGCGTAAATGCTAGAACGTGCAGAACTTCTGGATACCCTCCAATTACAAACACCCTTCTCTCAGAATGTTCCACTCTTAGCCCGGATGGATATGTCAGGTATTGCATACCCAATGGCGGAGAAATCCCAACAGGATGGACGGCAGTTGTTAGCGGTGATAGTGCTTGCACTGATTACAATGGTCTTGCCTCAAAATGCTACAAGAGTACTTTCTTGGCAAATCTTTACGGTGATCCTCAACCAGGTGCTACTTTATCCGGTACGCCGACATTAACTGTTGTTCCTTCTGCTACACCTATTCTTACAGCAACGCTTTATCCAACACCAACTTATAATCCTGGTGAAACATACATAAAAATCTCGTTTTCACTCCCCGGAATTGGCGTAGGATCTGCAAATTTAGGCTTAAATTCCACACCACTTAATCCTCAAAGAGATGTATGGATTACTGTATTGGATGAAGCTAATAATCCCATCGTTACCAATCAACAAGGCAGAGCTATCTATAACCCGACTAGCGGAAAATATGAGGGGAAAATCGGGTTAGGATTGCTCGCTCCAACGCCGACATTAACACCTGCTCTGTCGGATAAATTTGTTGTAAAAATTAAGATTAACAATTCACTTTACAAAAGAACTCCAGGCATCAGCACTATCCATTATGGAAGCCCTAACAATTCAAGTACGGATGTAGCACTAGTATCAGGGGATCTAAATAACGACAACACATTAGGAGTTATTGACTGGACATTTATGATAGCCTGCGTTAAGAATGAAGCCTCATGCACCGAAAAAACAAGAAAGTTAGCAGATCTTAACGACAATGGATCAATTGATGAAACAGACGTTCAAATTTTACAAAGAGGATTTGCACTAAGAGACGGAGACTAAATTAGTTTGTAGCTAGTAGCTGGTAGTTTGTAGAAGTAAAAGTAAAAAGCTCTTGCCTACTGCCCTCTATAAACTATAAACTATAAACTAACAACTAATTTATATGCCTAGAAAAACAACAATATTAATAGTAATACTTGCACTCGTAACCGGAGTTCTTATATTTCTTGCTATACGCTCCGACCAAACGCTCAACCTCACAGATAATATCGGTCAGCAAAATCCAACTCCTGTAATCCAGGTTCCTTTTGCATCTTTATATTTTCTTCAACCTGAAGTTAACGGCGGTGATAGTATACAAAAGTCGATTGATGTCATGCTTGATACTGGAGAACATGCCGTTGCGGGAGCACAAATCGAATTATCTTACGACCCAGCTGTTGTGACAAATGTTAGTCTGAAGCCCTCGCAAAATCCGCTATTTGGAACTAACGCCAGTGTTCTTATAAACTCTGTTGATCAGACGCAAGGACGAATATCATATGCTGTCGGAATAGGTCCAAATGATTCCGAGGTGTCAGGGGTCGGATCTGTTGTGACACTTAATTTCAGCGTCAAAAAAGCTCAAGAAGGGGTTTCTCAAATTAATTTCATTGATAAATCTGCTGTAACCACTTTATCATCCCAAGAATCGGTATTGAGTAATACAACCCCATTAAGAATTACTTTCACGCCACCTGCCCAAACCTCAGGCAATTGATTTTTGACTGCTTTATACATGATACTTAATACTAGATACTAATATATGGCAGAAATACCTCAAAATTCTTTTCAGGGGCCTTTGGCTCCAAAAATTGGGCTCAGTGAAAGTTATAGAAATCCTATTCCTGGTGGAGCTAAAAATGACATCCCAAAGGGCAGAAATTATGGACGCCTGGTTCCTGTCGGTGCTATTGCCTTGGCACTGCTTGTGTTACCGCTAACAATAAGTCAAATTAACCAGCAGCAGGATATCAGACAGCAAGCATCAGAACCGACACCAACTATAATTACTCCAGTTAATGTTAATGCATCTCCCTCACCAACCCAAAGTCTTCCACCACCGGTTATTTTTGAATCAACAGAGTCCGCCGAAACCAACTAGATATTATTACTTCTCAAGAATACAGCCAATTTTATTGTTTGCTTTACTGCTTCTCTTTCAAAAGAAGGCTTGACCCCTTCAAAAGTTCTTTTAGTAAAAATACCCAAGACTTTTACGCTTGTTTTAAGATCTTTTATCGGCAAATGTTCTTTCATGAATACAATTCTAAATTATAGAAAGTAATTTACATGACATTTACCTAACAATTTTTGAGGCGCGGAAGGGAATCGAACCCTCGCATAAAAGTTTTGCAGACTCCCGCGTTACCACTTCGCCACCGCGCCAATAGGGTACAGTTTACCAAAATTTGAGGTAGAAAGCTACATTCCAGACTTAAATCCCCCCAACTTTCTAACTACTAACTACTAACTACTAACTACTAACTACTAACTACTAACTAAACAATGCTAAACTAACATATGCGCAGAAAGTATATTTTAATTGGTGCAATTGTATTGACACTAATTGGTGTAATTGTAACAACACTACTTGTCAGACAAAGCCAAGACATAAGACAAAGAGCCGACAATGCGACTCCAACGGCAACTCCTTCTGCAACTCTTAGCCCGTCTCCCTCAGGGCCGACACTTGACCAAGAAGAGTGGAATTTTTTGCAGATAATAAATAACCATCGTTCAAGCCTTGGTCTTCAAGAGCTCAAGGTGTCCTACAAATTGACGGAAGCTGCGGAATGGATGTCAAACGACATGAAAGTGGCAGGAAAACTTAGTCACGTTGATTCTCTTGGAAGGGACATAGACAGTAGAATTCCGGCATTTGGATATACTTCAGTTCCAATTAGTGAAAATATAGCAGCTGTATTAGGTACAGGACAAAATGCGTTTGAAGAATGGTTAAATGCTTGTGACGATTATGGGGACGGACGGGGCTGTACTTATGACCATAAGAAAAACATGGAAGACCCAAGGTGGAGTGTAATAGGTATCGCAAGAGTCCAGGATAATAATGGCCATAATTGGTTTTGGACTACGGATTTTGGAAATACACTAGATCAGGAACTAACACCAACCCCTACACCAAGCGTAACAGATACGCCAACGCCAACACCGACTCAAACACCCACTCCAACAGAACCTGTAACTAATTCTTTCGCAGACCTTTCCTTCTCACCATCCCGATTAGATGCCTCCAATCCCTCAACCAATAACTACTCCGTAGACATAGTTATTGACACCAATGGCAAGGGAGTATCAGGTACTCAACTGGAACTAACCTATGGTTCAAAAGTACTAAAAAACTTAGTAGTTACAACACCTGATAATAATTTCTTTGGTCAAAACGCAGAAGTACTCTTAAATTCGGTTGAACCAACCAAAGACAGAATTTCTTATGTTGTACGCATTCCTGATCAAGAATCCGAAAAATCAGGCAAAGGTGTTATTGCTACGCTAAGTTTTAGCGTTGATAATAATTCGGGACTTCAAAGAACAACCATAGTATTTATTACACAAACTTCAGTAGTTTCAAGGGAGTTCCAAGGATCAGTGCTGAATAATACAGGAGAACTTGAAATTCTACTCCCACTCCCCACTTCAACCCCAACAAATACACCCACCCCAACAAGAACGCCTACGCCTACCCGTACTCCAACTCCTACACCAACAAAGACCCCCACCCCTTCTCCAACTGCTGTAAGTACACCAACTCCGACTTTGGCCGTAACTGACACACCTACACCAACCGCAACGCTTATTCCAACTGCCACTCTTACACCAACGGTTACGCCATTGCCGCCGATAGGAACCTACACACCGACTCCGACGATTAATCAACCGGGCGGAATTATTGAGACTCTTGGCATTGCGGGCGGAATTATTATTCTTATCTTGGGAGGAATATTCTTACTGATACTCTAAGCTTTCATTTTACAGTTTACAGTTATCAATTACCATTAAGTTCCCAGTTTGGAAAATGCATAATTGAAAACTCATTGAAAACTGATTTTTGAAAACTGAAAACTTACTTCTCTTTTTTTCCTTTTTACTTTATCTTCTATTTGTCCTGATTGTACTTGCTCTCCTGAGGACCCTTTTGAAATCTATACTTTGCGTGTGTTTTTTTAACATAAGGAACTTCTGCGGGAGACGATAACTGCTCAAAAGCCATGGCACAAATTCTCATCCCGGGATATAGTGCAACAGGCATTCTCCCCAAATTCCCCAATTCCAAGACGCACTCTCCATCCCATCCCGGATCAAAAATGCTTGCAGTTGAATGGACGACTATCCCAAGTCTACCCAATGATGATCTTCCCTCAAGTCTACCCAAAAGGTCATTTGGAATTTTGACGGTCTCCATGGTTACCGCCAGAACAAAATCCCCAGGCTGCATTATAAATGCATCGCCATCTTTTACTTTTACCTCAGATGTTATTTCATTCGTATAATCTTTTTTCGTGGGATCAAGATAGGCATTTTTACTGTGGTCAAAAACTCTGAATTTGTCCCCGAGACGAAGGTCCAATGAGCATGAACCTAGTTGGGTTTTGTAGTCCGGAACTGGCGTAATTACCAGCATTTTTTTCTTAATATAGTCTTTAATATCTCTGTCTGAAAGTACCATAGAATTAGATAAATATAAACTATCTTCTGTCTAGTGTCTAGTGTCTAGCGTCTAGCGTCTAGCGTCTAGCGAATCAAGTAACTTAGTTCAATCGCTGTAAAGCCAGATCTTCTGATTGGCTCTATCTCAGGTTCTCTTGGTAATTTATCGGGCCTTTCATCCATTCCCTCAAAATAAAAAACAATATTTCTGTATGTCTCCGGATTAGGATAAAAATAAATTGGGAGTATTGATTTTGAAACCTCATTATTAAAGAACGAAACGAAGACGTAGTCTTTGCCTATCTCATTACCAAACTTCAATACGTCACTTGTTTCCTTTGCATTAAATCCAAACTCATAAGAGATTTCCTCAAGAACATTTCTCAGCCTTTCCTTTCTAACAACATATCCATAGTCTGGTCTAACAATTTTCTTTCTTTTTGGTACATAATCGAAGGAGAGACTAGGTATAATTTTGTTTGAAATATTTATTTTACCGTCATCCGTTAGAATAGCTTCCAAATGATTATCTGTTATTTCAACATTTGGATTTGAAATTTCCGTATTTATTGTGACATTAACTTTAGTACCCGTCTCTCCATATAAATACAAGGGGCTACCTGCGCATGCATTTTTTGCCTGAAGCCCCGTGGTCTGACTCCAAAAGCAATCTTCAAATGCAGTATCTCTGGGTTTGATATCACCAAGATCAACGCCAATCGAATAGTTGGTGCCAAGAAGGGCGTTACACTGAGGATACACGATTGTACGGCATTGAGGTGGCTCTTCAGTAGTCGGAGTTTCACTAGGAACCGGAACGGGATTGTTTTGTCTATTTTCTCTAACCGGAACAAGTGGAGGTTTTATCTCAAAAGTTTTTAGCTGGAGCTTCTGACCATCCTCAACTGTCAACGCTTCATTATTTGTGCTAAATATATCAAAATAAGATCCCGGCAGTAATGCAATAAATTGTAATGGCAATTGGTTAAAATTAACCGGAACCACAACCTCATTAATTAACAGATTCATTTTACTAAAACTGCTTGCATAAGCCGGTCCGAGGTTGCCTCCCGAATCTGATGGAGATCTTTCACCAAAAAGCATAGAATTGTCCTGCAAGAACCCAACAAATGCAGATTCTGAAATTTCCTCTTCAACCTTATCCATCCTGCCCACAGAAATTTCATATATGTATTGATCACTCTTAATACCTCCGGAATTTTGTGTTGATGAAATAATAAGCTTACCGGATAAACTATCCCATCCAACTACCGGATAGATAGCGTTATCGATATCAACATTGAGCTTAGTTCTAGTCTTGTCAAAAGTTGACAATATCTCAACAGTATTCGGTGAAATAAGTGCCTTTCTGAAAGTCTGAACCTTCTCTGCCCCGTCTTTTCCTGAATGTCCGGCAAATGCCAAATAATTGCCGTCTGGAGACATTACCGGCTGGGTGGAATATGTACCGTTACTCATTCCTTCTATATCTTTCTTAACAGAACCGTCAAAAACAGAAGTACTCATACCATAAGCCCATCCTGCCCCGGTATTTGGAAGAAAAGTATCAAGAAAAACTTCGCCGGCATTTGTAATCCCCACAGGATAATGGATCGGAACAGAACTGCTTGAAATTTCATCATAAATGAGGTTTGTCTCGTTATTACTCAAATCAAGGGTATATACTCGGGACTTATTTCCAATAAATGTTGTTGAGTCATCGGGCACACCAACCACCCAAATTGCGGCAAGTTTTCCATTTGGCGATACTACATAGTCATCAATACCAAACCCACTATCTGATTGAAAAACAACTTCTTCATCCTTTGTATCAATTGTTCTTTTGACTAATTTCTTGCCGTAATCGTAAATATCAGTTTCAGAAATATAGAAAAAAGTATTATTTGAAAGTACCTTAATATTTTTCACATTTGAGGGAAGAACAGCCAATTCGGCAATTTTATCGATCGAGAGATCGTAAGCACTTATTATGGATTTTCCATCCCTCCAATAGCCGTACACTATTGATCCATTGGCAATGAATTTATTTTCAGATTTGATGGCATCAGGCAACTTAGTTTGCCTTGTTGAATTATACGCAAAAAGAACACCTCCAAAAAAAATTATGATAAGCAACATTAAACCACTCAATAACCCAAAATCCTTACCTCTTTTATGTAACGGCAATAATTTGGACTCCTCAACTACTTGCTCATCCATATCTTCATATTACAGGAGACAAGATAAGCCTGTAAAGAACCCCCTAAATCAAAACAAGAAAAGACTCGTGTTAGGCGCTTGATCCTAAAAATTAGCTAGACATCAAGAGCCACCGCCAAGAAATCCAACCCACCTTCACTTCTTTATTGGATTGCGAATTATTAAGTGGGTTACTTAGGATCGGACCTTGTTCTTACCAGAAACGCGCTCTATTCCGAGGAGATATACTCAAAACCTCAAATGTGGGTCATGAAGGAGTCGGACCTTCGACCTCGTTCTTATCAGGAACGCGCTCTACCGTTGAGCCAATGACCCTGGAGTTCAAGAGTATATTTTACTAAATTTACAGGCGTTTTACCACAAAAAAACCTCGAACTGTGTCGAGGTTAGATATTACAAGTGCCAGGCAAAGCCTGATCTCGCTTTGCGAGAAACATTTAGACGTCTGAAAAGTGGCGGGAAAGACTAATTAAAATCTTAGTCCTTCCATTGCTGGTTGGATGAGAGTTTGTAATTAGAAAGGAGGTGATCCATCCCCAGCTTCGGCTAGGGATACCTTGTTACGACTTAAGCCTCATCATCAATCTCTATCTCGTCCGCATGCGCGGCCTTCGATAGCTATCGACTTTGCTGCCTTGACGGGCGGTGTGTACAAGACCCGATAACGTATTCACCGCGGCCCGCTGATCCGCGATTACTACCAATTCCAACTTCAAGGGGTCGAGTTTCAGACCCCTATCTGAACTGAGGCGAAATTTCTGAGATTAGCTTGCTCTTGCGAGCTCGCAACCCATTGTTCTTCGCCATTGTAGGGTGTGTGTAGCCCAAGGCATAAGGGCCATGCTGACTTGACATCTGCCTCTCCTTCCTCCCCGAAAAATCGGGGCAGTCTCCAATGAATATTTAACATTGGACGAGGGTTGCACTCGTTTCCCCACTTAAGGGAACACCTCACGGCACGAGCTGACGACAGCCATGCAGCACCTGTAATAGCCTCCTTACGGATTTGCCCGGTTTCTCGGGCATAGAACGCTATTATGTCAAGCCTTGGTGAGGTTTTTCGCTTTGTCTCGAATTAAACCACACGCTCCACTGGTTGTGCGGGTCCCCGTCAATTCCTTTGAGTTTTAACCTTGCGGTCGTACTCCCCAGGCGGGATGCTTAACGCGTTAGCTTACGCCAGTGCTTGCACACTAGCTAGCATCCATCGTTTACGGCTAGGACTACACAGGTCTCTAATCTGTTTCGCTACCCTAGCTTTCGTATCTCAGCGTCAGGAAAATCACAGGCACTTGCCTTCGCCTTCGGTGTTCCAGTTGATATCAACGTATTTCACCACTACACCAACTGTTCCAGCACCCCTAATAATCCTCAAGTCAATGAGTATCGCAACCAAATCCGGGGTTGAGCCCCGGGCTTTAAACTGCGACTTTACAGACCGCCTACATACTCTTTACGCCCAGTAAATCCGGATAACGCTTGCACCCTACGTATTACCGAGACTTCTGGCACGTAGTTAGTAGGTGCTTATTCTCTAAGCCGTGAAAAGCTTAGTAAAAGGAGTTTACGACCCTAAAGCCTTCATCCTCCACGCGGTGTCGCTGGGTCAGGCTTTCGCCCATTGCCCAATATTCCTGGTTGCTGCCATCCGTAGATGTGGAGCCCGTGTCTCAGTGCCCCCGTGTCTGTTCGACCTCTCAGTCCAGATACCCGTCATAGCCTTGGTGAGCCATTACCTCACCAACTAGCTGATAGGACGCATGCTCCTCCAAAAGCGGGCAGTAAAGCCCTTTACTTCGGAAAGACTATTGAGTATTAGCCCGTCTTTCAACAGGTTATTCTCAACTTCTGGGTAGATTCATACGCGTTACTCACTCGTCCGCCACTACTTGGCATTGCTGCCAAATCGTTCGACTTGCATACCTAAGGCACACCGCCAGCGTTCATCCTGAGCCAGGATCAAACTCTCAAAAAAATACTTTAACAAGCTCAGTATTGCTACTGAATTATCTGGTATTTGTGAGACTGTTTTATTTTGTACACTGTACATAGCAAAACAGAAAAAACTTTTTTGTGTTTGTCCTGCTCGTCAATTTACTTGTTTTAAGAATTTTTTAAGAACCTTAAAAAAATATATTTGAAAAGCAGTATTCCCACCACTTTTCAAACGTCTATTTAGATATTTGGCTTAACTTAACCAAATATCTTATTCACTTGTTAAGGTACGTACTTGAATTTTTGCTATCCGTGGGAGGGAGTAATTTAAGAAGATTGTGTTGGCAAACTAGTTGTCAATTTCATATCTTTAATTTCCTCCAAACCACGAATTGATAAGTTCAAATTCATGTATTCATATAATACCCCATGACCTCAAATTTGTCAACCGCATCGCTTTACGGTTTGTAACTTTATTATTAGGCTAAATAAATCGTATAATGTTGGCATCCAATGGGAATTATCCGCCTTTTGCTATCTCTGTCTGTTTTGTTAGCGCATTCTGAAGGAAAATTCAAAATACTATTCAGCGCACCTGAAGCGGTCTTTTCTTTTTTTCTTATCTCAGGATTTTACATGGCTTTGATTTTAGACAATAAATACCAATCAAAGTTTGCGTTCTACCTTAATAGAGCTTTAAGAATTTTTCCCATTTATTGGATAGTGCTTTTCCTTACAGTTATCCTGGCTTTGGGAAAAACCTCATTATTAGGTGCACCAACCAATTTCATAACCCACTATTTTCAATATTCTGCTCATTTGTCAGGCACTGAATTTGCTATTGAAACTATCAATTATATATTCAGAAATTTAACTCTTATCATAAGCAAAGACTACTTTGGAATTTTGCTGAATCAAGCACCGGGGTATTTAGTTATCTATCAGGCGTGGACCCTTCCAATAGAGCTGTTATTTTACTTAATATCGCCCTTTTTCATAAGAACCAAGAAAAAAACACTAATTTTTGTTGTTATATATGTAGTTTTATTTTACGGAATAATTTTACCTCTTAGACTCATCCCCGAAAAATCACTCACAGTATATTTTTTGCAGACTCTCCCGTATTTTATTTTGGGCTCACTATCATACCACTACATCTACAAAAGAATTAAGAATATTAAAGGAATTACCAAAAAAATAAAATTGCCGGCGCTTTACTTATTTTTTATCGGATTTTTGGTGCTATATCCATATTTCAATTTAGGCTTCTCATTTACTTCAACAGCTTTCCGTGTAATATACTATCTTTCATTCGCTATTTTTGTTTCATTTATTTTTAACATGAGCAAAGATAGCAAGCTTGATAGAGTTATCGGAGAATTGTCCTATCCGGTATATATCTCACATTTTGTTTTCATAAAGTTAATCAGTCCAATAACTTTACTTGCAACATCTTTGCCGGGTCTTTTTATCGTAATTCTATCTACACTTGTATTTTCAATATTTCTTAACAGGTTTGTCCAAATTCCAATAGACAACTTCAGACACAGCTTAATGAAAAAGAATAAAAAATCCAAAAAATAAATATTACCTCAATCCCCCCGTTACCTTTACCTGACTGAGAAGCTTCGGATCATCCAACAATTTTGCGCACCCTCTAACAACAGTTGTCAAAGGGTCCTCAACAACGGTTACGGGCAGTCTCGTTTTTTCTATGATCACATTATCAATGCCTTTTATCAAAGCGCCTCCGCCCGTAAGCAAAATTCCATGTTCTAAAATGTCTGAAGTTAATTCCGGTGGGGTCTCTTCAACAACTTCCATAACACTGTCAACAATCTCATTAACAACCGGTCCTATTGCTTCGCGGATTTCTGCTTCAGTTATTCTTAGACTTCTTGGCAGTCCTCGTTCAACATCCCGTCCCCTAACAAGCGCCACTCTTTCTGCTGTTTTTTCATCACCCTTCTCATTTTTAGCTTTTGTTTTCTGAGCATTCGAAAATGCGCTTCCTATCTTTAGCTTCACTTCCTCAGCAGTTTTTTCGCCTATTATCAAACCGTGTTTAAGCCTTATATAATGAACTATTGCCTGATCCATATCATACCCCGCAACTTTCAAGGACCTGTTAACAACTATTCCGCCAAGTGATATAACAGCAATTTCAGTAGTTCCTCCGCCTATATCAACCGTCATAACCCCCGTCGGTTCAAAAACACTAACACCGATGCCGATTGCCGCAGCCATTGGCTCTTCAATGAGATAGCATTCGCGGGCTCCGGCAGACAATGCCGCTTCCCAAACAGCCCGTCTCTCAACCTCTGTAACACCCGAAGGTATTCCGACAACAACCCGTGGACGCGCAAGAAGCGGAATTCTCCGTCCCACTTCGTGTACTTGCTTTATATAGTAAGAAAGCATGTAAGTTGCGCCGTCAAAATCCGAAATTACTCCGTGCTCTAAAGGTCTTATGGCCTCGATTGTTCCGGGAGTTTTACCAAGCATTTTTTTTGCCTCGGTTCCGACAGCAATAATTTTTTTAGACCTTAGATGGCGAGCTACAATTGAGGGCTCGCGTATTGCTATTCCTTTTCCGCGTATAAAAACCAATGTGTTTGCAGTACCAAGATCTATACCCAAATCATGCGAAAAGAGAGAAAAGATAGAATCAAACATAATTTTTATGTTTTACATTATAGAGTCCGCCGCTATGGAATAGCTAGTACCCCTGGGGTGAAACATACTCTGTAGTATAGCTTAATCCTTACTAATAGCCAACTTCTTTTTATGCAGAAAGTAGAGATTCAAAACTAATAATAGTAGTGCTCCATATAATACATGAGACTGTATTAAAACCGGTATCCCTTCAGGATGCTTAAAATTGAACGAAATCAATAAGAATGAAATCCCAACAATAACCAAATACAACCGCTTTGCTCTTATTTTTTTCAGATAATAAAAAGTTGCATAAAATGGAATTATCATCCACACAAAATGATGCTGCCATGAAAAGTTATTTAGTATCAAGCTTAGTGTTATTAGCGTTCCAAATTTAAGTCCAGTTGTTGAAAAATTACTGTCTTCATTTTTAGTTATTATATATAATGAAACAATAGTAAGAAGCAACGAAAAACTTGCTTTGAGTGCGATTGCAATAGTTTCGATCCCAAAACTCCTTCCAATAAATCCGCTTAATGCCTGATTGTAATAGTCTAATTTCCAAGAAATTAAAAGGCTGGGTAAAGTCTCAAATAAAAAGTAAAGGATCAAATCCTTCGGAATAAAAATGAATGTTAAAATTGCAAAGCCAAAAATTGCAACCAGGACTCCATCAATTATTTCAAGATCATCTCTTAATTGTTTTTTATTTACCCAAAGTCTTAATCTTGTCCATGGAAGAATAAGTCCTCTATTTCCTTTCTTAAATTTCATAAGTAAATAAATCGGCAAAAAAATTGGAAAAAGTTTTATTGCAATTGACGTTCCCAAAAAAAGTCCTGCAATAAAATCTTTTCTTAACTTTGCAAACCAGATAAAAAGTGTCAACAAAAGCAATAACATCATGTTTGTCTGTCCCATTCCTAAAGTAAATTTTGTAGGAAAAGATATAAAAACAAGTGACATCAAAAGTAAATTAAAAGTGCCAAAAAACTTTAGCTCAAAAGTCCTTGATAAAACGTAAAGTGAAGTAACAAGAAATATTAATGAAAGAACCGTATAAATATACGAAGCTTGAATAAGGGAAAAAAAGGAAAACGGAAGAAATATAAAAAATACTGACGGAGGATAAACCTGACTCGTATAAAGCCCTGAACCGCCAATATATGGATTGACGCCAGAAATAATTAATTTTGGAACATTATATTGTGTTGCAAAATCAGGATAATAACCTAAAAAAAGCGCTTTGCAAAGCCATAAAAAAGAAACAAAACAAATAAACGCTATCATCGCAAATAGAATTTTTCTCAAAATTTTTGAATTTTGCACTTTGAATTTTGAATTAACTATATGGTACACTTTTTTCTATGCAAAAGCATATTGACAGGATCGGCAAGGCAATTCAGATCACCTTCTACACGCTCTTTCTGACAACTCCTCTTGCGATGCATCCAAATACTTCAGAGCTTTTCGAATTAAATAAAATGTGGCTTGTCTACATTTACAGCATTGTTATTTTTTGTCTTTGGGGTACTAAAATTCTTATCGAGAAAAAATTCGAATTAAAACGAACCCCGTTTGACATACCCATTCTTCTTTTTCTGGCATCTCAAATAGTTTCAACTTTTCTCTCAATGGACGTACACACATCATTCTGGGGATATTACTCAAGATTTAACGGCGGACTCTTATCAACTCTTTGCTATACACTCCTTTATTTCGCATTCTCAACACACATTCTTACAAATGATAAAGAAGAAAGTCTAAAAAGAGCTGGGAAAATGATATCAATGATCATTGTGTCGGGGGTTCTTGTTGCGCTGTGGGGACTTCCCTCACATTTTGGCTATGATCCAACGTGTCTTGTATTCCGGGGAAGTCTTGATGTTGCGTGCTGGACTGATGCCTTTCAGCCAAAAATTAGAATGTTTTCAACTCTTGGTCAGCCCAACTGGCTTGCCGCATTTCTTTTGATACTAATTCCCATTACGACTGCCTTTGCGGTTAAAGCCTCAAAAAAGTTAAAAAAAGATAACATATTTTCGATTGACTCGCTGCCATTTGTCGGATACGTACTTGCATCAACACTATTTTATCTTGATCTTGGGTGGACTTTGTCACAGTCAGGCTTTATTGGTTTTTGGATTGGAAATTTTGTTTTTTCAATAATATTTTTCACCCTCTTATTTGTAAAATACAAATTTTCTATCCATAAAATTATTTCCCAAAGAGTATTTCAGGCAATGGCCGGAATACAGTTAATTTTTATTTTTATAACTTTTTTCGTAGGAAACCCCATCATCTCCATATACTTGGAAAGATTTAGCAGCTCCATAAATCAATCCGGTGTAATTCAACAAACCCAAACAAATACAGGAAGTGGTACACAAGCAGAACCTGCTGAAGCACAACCCCCTGCCCAACCTGCCCTTGAGGCCGGAATTACAGGATCGGGAGAAATAAGAAGAATAGTATGGAAGGGCGCAATTGAAATTTGGAAAGCGTACCCGCTATTTGGAAGCGGGGTCGAAACCTACGCTTATGCATACTATAAATTCAGACCCGCCGAGCACAACCTAACTTCCGAATGGGATTACCTATACAACAAAGCGCACAATGAATTTCTGAATTACATGGCAACAACTGGTACATTCGGGATAGGTACTTATCTTTTATTTATCGTGGTATTTCTCTTTTTTGCCGGAAATACATTTTTTGGATATCTTAAGAAAAGTAAAATGGGAGACCCTATATTGCCCGCTTTAGTCGGATCATTCATCGGAATACAGGTCAGTAATTTCTTCGGATTTTCTGTTGTAATTGTCAACTTACTGATGTTTTTGATACCGCTTTTCTACTGGATTTATACAAATCCTAAAGTTAATTTTTTAACCCTTCCTAAGAATATTAATGAAGACTCACCTCTAGAATCTCCCGGAACCGGGAAAATAATGACTATGATTGGTCTTTTAGCTTTTGGAGTGTATTGTATTATTTTTCTAATTAATTATTGGAATGCCGATATCGCTTATGGACTGGGATATAATTACAACAGGATTAACGCATTTGCGGAGGCCAATCCAAATCTTGAGAAGGCAGTCAAGATGCGAAGCGGTGAAGATCTTTACAAAAATGAATTGTCGATAAATCTTGCAGCACTTGCCATAACCGCTGCCCAGCAGCAGGACGCAGCATCCGCTCAGCAATTTGCAACAAGAGCAAAAATTTTAAGTGATGAGGTTGTACGCGATAATCCGAATAATGTCGTTTATTGGAAAGCAAGGACAAGAGTTGTTTTTTCTCTCGCCGAACTCTCGCCTACATTACTGCCGGAGGCAGTTGAAGCGATAGACAAATCAAGCATTCTCGCCCCGACAGATGCAAAAATCATATATAATCAAGCGCTAATTTATGATCAGGTGGGAAGAAAAGATGAGGCACTTGCGCTTCTTGATAAAGCTATTTCGTTGAAGCTGAATTACAGAGATGCATACTATGCAAAGGCACTTTTTCTCTCTCAAAAAGCTGAACAGTCAAAGGATAACAGGGAAAAAGGTTCGCTTATAGAAGAGGCTAAAAAGCATCTGAAATTCATAATTGAAAATAACAGTGCCGATCAGCAGGCAAAAGATCTTCTTGAAAGTTTGTAATAAATCCTGCAATTCGTGTATAATTCCAAGCGTCAATGTATAAAATCGTAACATCGCCTTCAAAAATTCTCGTTCAAAAAGCCGGGAATGTAAAATCCTTTGATAATAAATTAAAAAAAATATTATCTTCAATGGAAGAGACTCTTTTGGCTACTTACGATCCCATAGGTGTTGGGCTGGCCGCACCGCAAGTAGGACTTCCCTTAAGAATTTTTCAAATGAAACCAACTGAAAAATCCAAAGTTGCTTCCTACATAAACCCTGTTATTGTTAGCACCTCAGAAGAGGAAGAGGTGCCCCATTTTGAAGGAAGAAATGAAAAAACTAACAAACCTGAATCCTCCAAAAACAAACTACTCGAAGGCTGTCTTTCAATTCCAAACATCTGGGGAAATGTAACCAGAAAAAAAGAGGTCGTACTCTCATGGCAAGACGAGAATGGAAATAATTTTAAGCAAACATTTACAGGTTTTCCGGCAATCATTATACAGCATGAAGTTGATCATTTAAATGGAATACTATTTACAACTCATGTTATTGCTCAAAACGAAAAGCTTTTTAAATCCCACAAGAATAAAGAGGGAGAAGACGAATTCGAAGAAATCAAGATTTAACCTTTTTTAAGTAATCCACGAGAATTTTGTATCCAAAGGAATAAGTTAACAAACCGATTGGAAGTATCAATCCCTGAAGTTTTGGAAAGTAACCATATGGAAATTCGATAGATAAAATTCCTAATAATGCAGTAATCGTTATGTAGCGCATCTTATTTAAATGCTTGAATACCACAAAACAAAAAAGTATAAGTAGCACGCATGCACTCATGAAGTATCTGACTGAAGAAATCATAATATTTTCAACAGTATAAGAAGATGGAAGGAATAAACCAATAATAATAATAGGAAATGACATAGCAAGTAATCGATATGGAAGCTTTTTTTCTCGCAAATTATCCTTTTTGAAATATGAAACACTAACTGTAAAAAGAATTACAAATGCGAACAACTGTATCTCTGATATAAATGCGTTCAAAGTCCCCAATAGTCCATCCAACGAATGTGTTATTACTTTAAAAACCGAAGTGGAAGCGACTGTTGTTACATCTCCGGGAAAAGATAAAAATTTTTGTGGATAAAATGGATTTCCAACATAAATATAATTTCTTATATACCATATAAGACCTAGTAAAATTATTGGAATTACAAACACAATAAGTTTTGTAATACTACAGTTCTTGAATATTTTTTTCCAGTAAACTGATATCACACCAATTATAATAAAGGGTGTATTAAATTTCATGCCTAACAAAAAACCAATTGATAAGCCAAGCGATAAATAACTGTTAACACTAGTTGATAATTTTTCGAGTATAATTATTGTTAAAAGCAAAAAATTCACAATCCAAATATCAATTATTTGGGTATCTGCCCACCTCATAACACCATTAAGGAGAGATATTGTTACTGCAAAAATTATTGATTCATCAACACTTAGACAAAAAATTCGGCCGATAATGAGACTCAAACAAAATAATACAATTATTCCCAAAACATTATACAAACCCAATGGAATATTGGCAGCTATGAATAGACTCAAAAGACCTTCTGCATTTGCAGGATAAAATCTAGTATATCTCGGAGCAGAGATATTCACCCCCGTAATTATATCCCCGGTTAGAAACGATTTCGCGATTGGGATATGGTAGTCCACACTATCTCCCTCAGCTGGAGAAACAATTATCCCTCTGTATAAAGTGATACTGACAAAAAAACAAAAATTACAAGAAAAATTTTTGCAAAAAAAGTAATTTCCCTCATATTAAAAATATAACCAATTGTATTCTCAATGTGTGCGTAGGGTAATAAAAACGCTAAGTGTCTCACACTAAAAATATAGTATTAATTAAGAGCCAGCCCTTTCCCAGAATTCCTCATCCTTTGTCTTTTTCTTTTGATCAATATCTTTTTTAGGTGGATTTACTCTTAATTCATGGATCTTCTCAAGCCCCTCCCTACCTACAATTGTAAATTGCTTCAATCTGTCTTTTTTCTCACCAGCCACTTTCAACGTACTGTAAAAGGGATACTTTTTTGCAAAATTATATGCTTCATTTCCAACATATCTTGCAAGACCCATCGAGATATCATCATTCCTTAGACCATCAACGTCTATTTTTGCAAATAGCATAAATCTCAATTTTGCCGCTATATTTGCGTAAGGTTTCATCTTAATATTTCTCGGAGAAAGCAGATAATGTAAATTAGTAAAAAAATCATTATCAGCTGCTGTGCGAAAATTTCTATCTGAAGAAATACTCGCCACTCTCTCAGCAAGCATTAATGCCTGAGAAATAATTGCTTCTTCAAAACTACTTTCAACCTCTATGATTGAAGCCCTGTGTAAATTTTTAACTACAATTATGTCGTCAATAAACCTATCTTTTATAACAGGAATCCTTTCACTCGTAACAATAACTCTTCCTGCGGATGGATTCTGCCTTCCCTTACTGTCTTTCTCTAAAGATCTTATAAATTTTTCTGCGGTTTTTAGTCTTTCAGGAATGGTTGATCTAAAATACCCTGACATTGCTTCTCTTGTCGAAGCTACAAGTCTCTCCCGCTGAAAGTCATTAACTGAACCGCTTTGCAGTCTTCTCAAAATTACATTAGCATGCCTGAATGCTGTTTGCCTATTTTCGTACTGCTGTCCCCCAGGTTGATAAGAACCTGCTACATATTCCCTCAATGCGCGTTCAGCGTCAAACGCTGAATCTTGATTTATGGGATCATCAAATGCAGACCATCTCTCAACCAGTGTGTCTTTCGGATCCTCAGGATTTTTACTTCTTCTTAAAAATGAAACCAGAACAATTCCCTCCCTAGTTCTTCGGATAGTATCATCAGTGGGTGTTAGTAAATCCTGTGCAAGCGCAAATTCAGACCTCTGGGGGTTTTCTTGAATGACGCTCAACTCACGGTTGATAAAATCTCTGACAACATCCTTATTCCTTACCCCAAAGGCTTTTTCTATACCTCCAACTTTTTGGAATGGTCTCTCATGCATAACATCCGTATTATAAATCATTAAGGTATAATATGCCTATGAAACAAAAAATTGTCTTTTTTGGAAGCGGATGGTACACAATACCGGTTATTAAGAAGCTTTTGCCTTACAGGCTTGAACTTGTGGTAACGACCGAGAAAAACCCCAACTCGCCCCTTTTAAGATTCTGCTCAGAAAACAATATTCAATATGGAGATATCTCAACTCTCAAATCTCAACTCTCAACTCACACCGTAGGTGTGCTCGCAAGCTTCGGCGCGATCATTCCCCAATCCATTATCAGCGTTTTTCCAAACGGCATTATTAATATCCACCCTTCTCTACTTCCAAAATACAAAGGCCCCTCCCCCATTCAATATCAGTTACTAAATGGTGAAACAACGGTTGGGGTGACCCTTATAAAACTTGACGATCATGTTGATCACGGACCAATACTTAGTCAAAAACCATATAATTTGATGGGAAATGAAACTTCAGAGGACCTACTCTCAATTCTTTTTGAAATTGGTAGCGACATGGTTAAAGAGATTGTCATAAAACTTGAGAACGGAGAAACAATCACCCAAACCCCACAAGACCATGCAAAAGAATCATGGAGTTACAAAATAACCAAGCAAGATGGATATATTGATATCGAAAATCTATCAGCTACTAACTATCAAATATCAGCTATGGTGCATGCCTTCTATCCCTGGCCCGGAGTTTGGTTTGTGGCAAATTTAAAAGGTCAGGAAAAAATTGTAAAACTTCTACCCGATAATAAAATTCAGGTTGAAGGAAAATCCCCTATGAGTTACAAAGATTTTATAAATGGCTTTGGACAGGAAGGAAAAGTCTTACTTGAAAAACTACAACTAAACTAAGCTGTTACTTGTGGAGTGTTTGCTTCATCTCTCTGTTCTTTAAGGGCAATGTCAGCCTTTTTGAAAAGCTTTATGCACTTTGTGCAGAGCTTAGCATTCATTTTTTTGCCATTAAATACCACAGTCTTTTTGTGAAGATTTGGTTTCCAAGTACGGTTAGAACGGTTTTTAGCATGAGACACCTTGTGTCCATACATAATTCCTTTTTTACAATTGTCACAAATCATTGCCATAGAAATATATTATACAAGAATTATGCCTCAAACTCAACTATCAAGAAGTTACTTTGCAGAAGATTCGCCGGTTGAGGGGTCACCAAATCTCTGACCGGTCATTTCAAGTATCGAACGGGTTATTCCACTCTCAAGTGCATGCATCCCAACTGGCTTTGAATATTTTTCCTGGCTTGTTGGCACCAAACCGTGTGCCTCAAGATGATCCACAAACTCCCTGCTAGACATCTTAGCAAATCTTGACTCGTAACTCATTAAAAAATTCTATACAAACAGTAGACTTTGTGTCAATACCTTTTTCTGACAAAATATCGGTTTTACCCACAAAAAAACCCCGATTTTGCGAGGTTCTTTTGTAAACAGTAGAAAAACTATTTAAGTTCAACAGTCGCGCCTGCGGCTGTCAATTTTTCTTTAGCTTCATCTGCAGTCTTTTTATTAACCTGTTCCATCACTTCTTTTGGAGCAGCGTCAACTAGGTCTTTTGCTTCTTTAAGTCCCAATGTTGGAACTAGCTCCCGCAAAGTCTTTATAACTCCTAGTTTGTTCGCGCCCGCACTTGTGACGACGACGTTAAAGATTGTCTGTTCTTCTGCGGGTTCTGCTGCTTCTCCACCGGCTGGAGCTCCTGCTGGAGCGGCCATTGCCATAGGTGCTGCTGCAGTTACACCGAATTTTTCTTCCAAATCTTTTACAAGCTCTGAAAGTTCTAGAACTGACATTTCCTCAATTGCTTTTAATAAATCTTCTTGGGTCATTTTTGCCATAATATGTCGTCACCTCCTTATCTTATGCGGCTTTCGCCTTTTTCTCTTCGATTGCTTTCAAAAGTTGTGCTAATTTTTGTGTATTAAAGTTGAGCCCATATACAAGACCGGTAATTGGGCTGTTGAGAAGTCCCAAAAGCTTTGCAATGAGCACCTCTTTAGGAGGGATCGTTGAAAGTTGGGTAATTTTTCCTTCATCAATAATGTTATTCTCAAAAATTCCGAATTTTACAACCGGTAGTTGATATTTTTTATTAAAGGCAAGAATTACTTTTGCACAAGCTATTGGATCTTCGTTTGCAAAGATAACTGCGTGGGGACCCTTGAGTTGTTCTGCAGCATCAATTTTCTTTTCCTGGAGTGCTATATTTACGAGTGTGTTTTTGAGAACCGCAGCTTCTGCATTGGCATTTGCAAGCTCGTGCCGGAATTCTTCAAGTTGGATATGGGTAAGTCCCGTGTAATCCACCAAAAAGACAGCGTTGGCCTTTTCAAGCTTATTCTTAATGTCTTCTAATGATGTTATGTTTTTTGCGCTTGGCATATTAAATAATTAAAAGTTGTAAATGCAAATTTAATAGTTAAAACCATTAAAAAAGCGCTTATTCCAAAGCGCTTCAACTTTTCACTTTAAATTTTTAACTTTAAACTGATCTGTTTCCTCGGCAAGACTTATGGATGCTTGCTGTCTTTGGATCAAAAAGTAGTTTAACACAACAAATAATATAGTGCAACCTCAATTTGCATTATATTGGAATCGGGAGTATTCTACATTCAAGCACAAAACCACCACAAGGGAAGGAGAACATATTGCTTGACTCTGTAGTCTTGGGGTTGGTAATAGTAACGGGAGCGGCTCTTATCGGAGCCATTGTCGCTGAAGCATTTCGCAAGAATAATGAGACCGGGTTTGCGTTTCTCGCATTTGCCCTTCTGGGCGTAACTGCACTCGCAATCAAGTCCGGCGAAGAGTTCGGGTTCTGGATGAGATTTGTTGTTGCTCTCGCGTTTGCGGGTGGAACAATTGTGTTAGTCCTGTTGACCCGTCCGCGACAAACATAGGTTTTTGTGCTGATTGCCCCCGAGGTGTATTCTGAGGGGGCTTTTTCTTGGAAAAAAAGGTATGGATCCCCCCGACTGGCTGCCGGGGGGAATTGATGACTACTCGGACGAAACGTTCCTGTTGGCCCACCCGATGAACGGGACAGTTGTTGCAACCGTAAGCCACGAAAGCATTACGGCAGCAAGAACAACTATCCCATCGTGATGATGACCTGACAAGTACATTTCGAATCCAACGATGGAAGGTACTCCCAGCATGCAGACTGCAGCCTGAGAAGAGATTGCCGCCTCTCCCCACGTTCGTCGTGTTACTGTCTTGCTGCGCAGAACCAACCACATGCCTTCGCCTATCACCCTTGAGGTGAAAATCGCAAGCAAAATGGTAAGTGCCGCTTGAATTACCTCCCAATCTCCGAGGATTTGCCTCCAAGGAAGGAAGAGTACAACAACGCCGAAGACTGCAGAGAGCCCGACGTTGTTCCAGAGGTCATTGAGACGCTCTCGTTCGTGCTCATGCGCCCTGTAGCCAGCTTCGTGAGGCAAGTCGTGAACCACGAAATCCCCGATGATGCCGGCAACTGCAGCAAGACCAATGAGAGATGCTCCAAGGAGCACGCCCATCGTCAATCCACTTATGTAGATAGCGAGAACGGAAATAGTTTCGATGCGGGCAACGTGTGCCCACCCGCTCCTTCTTATCTTCCATCGTGCATATCCGTCGGAGGCTGCGACAAATCCTGCAAGCAAGACAGTTACAGCAACCGCCCAGATGAGATGATACCCGGGATCCTTGAAGATGTTGAATGCAACAAGGCCCTCGGCATCATTCACCATGGACTCTACAGAAAGCGTGAAGAAGATGGCGTCGAATGCGTTATCCGCTGCGTTGACAAGAGATAACGATATCCCCGTCGCGGCAGGGTCTGTGGCTGTTAGGCCGCCTGCTATCTGAGCTGGCTCTTCAAGTCCTCCGACAGCTGTTGCCGCGAAGTAGATGAAGACAAGCCGAAGCCCAAGCGTAAAGACAAGCAGGTACCCGAGTTGACGAGCCCTACTCTTCCAATACTCTTTTTTCTGATGCGCCCCGTTCAGGGTCGCCTCTGTCAGGATACCGATGGCAACCAGTGCCTCCAGACCCTTCGGAAGATGATGAACCCATGACCAGGCATGAGCCTCTGAGATCCCTTCCAGCTGGAACATGATCCCATTGAGGACCAGTCCCACCATTAGGGCTACGATAAGAAATTTGAACACTGTTTCCTCCCGTTGTTTTCTTTGGTGTGTAACTCAAAGCGTCAAAAACGCTCTCAGACACACACCAAAATTTCAAGTAGTCATTTATTAATGTGCATGCAATCTAAATTTCTATGCTTTTAAGAAATCTTTATTGCGAACCGAGTGATTATACTACTCGTACATTTATAGATCAACTATTATAGGATTTATTAGATCTGTGCTTGCAACAGAGCAGATAAAGTAATAGAATACATAATTATTGAATTATGGAACACGGCATTATTAATTTGGTGGTTTTTGTGGGCTGTTTTTTAGCTGGTAGCGTACTTGTCCACAGACTAACAAAAAAATTCTCATTCCCTTATACAATTACAGTTTTTGTTATTGGGTTAGTCCTTCAAAATTTACACAGTATTTTACCTTTTCCAATTAATTTTGAGCTTGAAACGGATGTAATATTCTTCATATTACTTCCACTTCTTCTCTTTGAATCTGCACTTCACATCAAATTTCACCAATTTAGACTGCAATTCAAAACAATAAGCTTTATAGCTACATTCGGACTTCTTTTGTCTGTTTTTGCAATCGGATTATTACTTCCCCTCACAATCGGGCTACCCCTTCCAGCCGCCATGCTTTTTGGAGCTGTTATCTCTGCAACAGATCCGGTAGCAGTTTTGGCACTTTTCAAAACTTTAAAAGTACCCAAAAGATTGGCGCTTTTAGTTGATGGTGAGTCCATGTTCAACGATGGAACGGGGGTAATTGTTTTTAAACTTGTTTCGACTTTTGTTCTGGGAGGGGTGGCCGTCAGTTCAGGAAAGATATTGGGAAGTGTCGGGAATTTTGTTTATGTATTTTTTGGAGCAATAATTTTAGGAATGATTTTAGGATACATCACAGCAAAATTAATAGGAAAGATATCTAACGATAAAATTGCAGAAACCACACTTACCATTGCTCTAGCACTTGGCTCCTTTGTCTTGGCTGAGCACTATTTTCATGTATCAGGTGTCATCACAACTGTTCTTGCAGGAATTACTCTTGGGAATTTGGGCATCGCCAGATTCTCCTATAACATACGAGAATTTGTAGAAGAGATTTGGGACTACATTGCATTTCTTTCAAATACCATTGTTTTCTTTTATATTGGCTTTGTTTTCCACGTTCAACCATTCATTGAAAAACCTCTTTATTTTCTAGCTGCTGTGGCAGTTGTACTTTTTGGTCGGGCATTAACCACATACGTTTCTCTTGCCTTAACAAATGTTTTGCCGGGCTTTAAGGACGAGCCAAATGTCCCACTCCGATGGCAACATTTAGTAAATTGGGGGGGGCTTCGTGGAACTATTCCAATAATTCTTGTTTTTACAATTCCTGAATCCTACGAATACCGTGAAGAGTTGGTAAATCTTACTCTTGCAACCGTACTATTTACCCTTGCTATCAATGGGACAACTGCATCCTGGTTCTTAAAGAAACTCAAACTTCACCTTCCTACAATGGATGAAGAAATAATAGAGCACGAGCTTGCAATCTTTCATGGCGAAAAAAGGAGGGAAAATCTCAAAAAACTTGAGAAGATGGAATTCAAAAAATCCTTGACTACAGAAATTGAAAAAAATTTATTAAAAAAGGAGATAGAAGAAAAGAATGTTTTACTAAAAATTTCTGATCCTGAATCCTTTGCAAAAAGCCTTAAACGCTACTCAATTGCTATCGAAAGACATAGACTTGAAAAGTTGCTGGAGAAAAATTATATAAATGAAACGGCGTATTTTGAGTTTGATACCGAACTTGACTTGCAAGAAGACGAGTTGGACTTTGAAGAAAAAACAAATGATACTTTCTCAACACAGAAATCATTCAGAAAAAGACTACTGAAGGCTCGTGAAATGGCCAACAACCTGCCAGTCCTAAACACCCTTTTCGGACTTTCCCCGGATGAAGTAATTCTTAACAGATACCAATTACTAAAAGCAAGAATTCTAGTATCTGAAGAGGTTTTTAAATATTTTAAAAAAGTAAAAGAAATTATTGGTGACAAAAAACTCGTTGGGGAAATTAATAACATTATTGAAATTCACGAAGGATATGTAAAAAGCAACAGATCGCAAGTTATTGAGATTGAATCAAAACACAAGAAGGCAATTGAGAACTATCAAAAGGAACAAATAAAAACTCTTATATAAGATCATTGGCGTGTCTGAATTATTAAACTTAAATATGTGTAGGATTGGTACGACACCAACGCAAAAGTTACCTAGAGTTTAAATCCCAACTTTCGAAGTGCACTTGAGGTATTATCAAAAACTTTTCCCTCCTTTTTCAATCTTCTATAACCCTTACTATGCAAAAGCATCTGCGCTATTAATTGGTTAGCGCCAGTAATGTAGACGTCAACACCTCTTCTTTCAAGTATTTCTATAATTTCTTCAAACCCGTCGACTCCATCCAGATCAACAAATGATAATTCACGAAGTCTTAAAATAATATTTTTATGGTAATCATGATCTGTATCAAACCGCGAGATATGCGCCTGACTATTCACATAGGTAAACTGCCCTTTAATTGAATACACAAGAGTATGTGAATCTTTTGTAACATCAGTATTTCTATCTCCAAAAACCCGACCTACTACTTTTTTTTGCCGGTTATTTACAATAATTTCGTAGTATCCATGCGATAGGTTCTCAAGAAATAATAGTAGAGAAATTGCTGCGCCAACCAAAATTCCAATAATCGGATCCTCATAGATGGTAATAAAAGCAACTAAGATCGCGATAAAAAAGCTCTTTTTATCAATGTGAAACATCCTAATAAAATGCTCTTTCTCAATCATTCTAACAGCCACAGTTACCAAAATCGCAGCAATAACTGTCATTGGAATATATTTAAAATATGGAAGGAGAAATAAAGAGATTATGATAATTGCGACAGCATTAACAATTCCTGACATCCTGTCAGTTGCTCCACTTTTTATATTTAAAGACGTACGGGCAAGCGCAGCAGTCGCTGGAATTCCACCCGCGAGTCCCGAAGCAATATTTGCAATTCCAAGACCAAACATTTCTTTCCTCTTATGATGCTTTGTCTTAGTCATGCTGTCTGCAATACGCGCTGAAAGCATTGTCTCGATAATTGCGATGAGTGAGACAGTCAGAACAGTTACAGCAAATCCCCGATTAAAATGAACCGAAAAATTGGGAAGTATAAAAAGCTGAGCAGAAAGGTTGGAATAACGATCTCCTAACGTTTGTAACTCTAATGGTAATAGATTCACCGTCGCCATATAGCCAATCAAAATTCCAATGAAAGCAAAGAGGGCTGTAGCTGGTAAATTTGAAAGAAGTTTTATACTTTTTCTATATTTTTCAGTAAAATATATTCCAATAAAAAATATGATAAATACTACCAAAGACTCTATAGACGCCAAGTGAAGATGGGCAAGTGATTCGGAAATATTGTCAATAAATTTTTCATGTCCTTGAAGCTTTGGCAACCCAAGTGCAAAATTTAGTTGATTCATGCCTATGATGAATGCTACCCCGAGAGTAAATCCCTGTATAGTATTTGCTGGAATAAAAACCAAATATCGCTCTAGTTTTAGAATCCAGGAAATTAGCACTACAATACCCACAGCAATTGCCAACACTGCCAAGCTTGGTGCACCATGAAGGAATGCATACGTTGCAAGAATTCCGGAAAGGGCACCCGTTGGACCCACAACATTAAAGTTGCTGCCGCCAAATAGAGCTGCGAAGAATCCTGCCCATATTGCGGTTATTATTCCTGCAACAGGAGTCGACCCTGCCGCGATAGCAAGACTTACAGAAAGTGGAATAGATACTAAAGAAACAGTCAAACCGGCTTTCCAATTAGATTTTAGCTTAATAATAACATCTCCCACAAACTATAATTATACTACCGCCGCATGTCTAAACCAATAAGTTATTTTCAATTTTTCCATTCTTATTGTGCAGCACCCCTTTTATCTCAAGACTTGAAATAATTCCAAATAGAACACCGACTTGCAGTTTTGTATTTTTCAAAATCTCATCAATTGTCATAGGTTCATTTTCTAACAGTTTTACGATACGTATTTCTTCCTTAGTCAAATTTTTAAGAATTTGTTTCTTTGAAACTCCTAATACTTTCTTCTTTATACTTAATTCCTGAATGATATCTTCCCCACAGGTCACAAGTACCGCTCCGCGCTTTAATAATTTCAAACTTCCATCGGACATACGCGACGTTATAGGACCGGGAACCGCAAAGACTTTTTTTGAAAGTCTAAAACCCCAATCTGCAGTTACCAAAGATCCGCTATTCTCGGCTGCTTCGGTTATCAAAATACCATGCGCCAATGCAGCAACTATCCGGTTGCGCGAAAGAAAAGTTCCTTTGTTTGGAGCCATTGCAAGTGGATACTCGGAGATTATCAGTCCGTTATTATCCAAAATCCTTTTATATAAATAGTAGTTTTCTGTTGGTCTGCAACAATCAACACCGCATGGCATAACAGCAATTGTAGGTCCTTGGTTGTCAAGGCAAACTTTATGAGAAAGTCCATCAACTCCTAATGCCAGTCCTGAAACTATACACAATCCATTTTGAGAAAGGGTTGTGACAATCGACTCCGTGACACTTTTTCCATAATTTGTTATCTTTCTTGTTCCCACGACAGCTATTGACACCATGTTATTTTTTGTCATCCCGGACTTGATCCGGGATCCACTACTAAGTAAATTCACATTGCCTTTACAGAAAATTCCAATAGGAGGATCTTCAAGTTTTTTTAAACTTTCAGGATATTCTTTGTCTAGAAATGAAATAAACTTTACGTTTTGTTTTTTAAGTTTTAAAACATATTTTTCAATAACAAAACTTTTTCTGAACTTGTCAAAAGTTGCAAACGTTTTATCCTTAATACTTAATTCATAATACTTACTTCTATCTCCTTCCCACGCTTTTTCAGCATTACCAAACTCATTTATTAACTTTTGAAAACTCTTCGGTCCTAAATTTGATATGGAGAATGCAAGAGAATATTTATCCATAAATACATTGTAATTGTTTTGAGATTAAACTACTATAAAATTATGTCCAATTCCTTGCTTGCGAAAGTCATAATTGCGGGCTTTGCCCTAATTACCGGTTTTCTCATCTGGGCATATATGGCATTTTCATAATATGGACAATAATCCCGAGATCTCACCGCATATTGAAAGGAGTAAAAATCCGGAAATAAAAATGGGTGCAGCCAGTCTTGCAAGCACCAAACACTTAGAAAACGAAGACGCGGTGTATATGTCCTCAGATAGTATGTCGCATCTTAAAGTTTTTGCTGTTTTTGATGGAATGGGAGGACACGAAGATGGAGCTAAAGCATCATCAACAGCTCTTCATGCAGTAAAAGACCGTATCGAAAATGGAAATGTTGACCCTAACCTATCCCTGCAACAAACAGAAGGCCTTGTAAAGAGCGTACTCTTAGAAGCTCATGAAAAGGTAAAAGCGCAGTCTTTAGGCGAGAAAGGCATGGGAACAACGGCATCGGTCGGTATGATTTGGGAAGGAAAAGAAGGAGAAAGAAAATTGGTTGTTGGAAATGTTGGGGACAGCAGTATCTACATATGTAGAGATGGAAAGCTTACCAAGCTTACGGTAGATGATGATTTAGGCCATATGGGACGGGGCAATATTCTCACGCAAGCGCTAGGAAGAGAAAATATTGAACCTAGAATGAGTATTTTTGACATTCTTCCCGGTGATCAAATCATAACAATTTCTGATGGAATATCCGATGCCATGAAAGATGATCTTGACGAAGAATTTCAAAAGGCATTAGTTGCTCACAAAGGCAATCCGGCGCAAGCTGCAAATGCATTGGTTGTAAAAGCTAAAGAATTTTCTAACGCGGGAAGAAAAGAAGATGATAAATCCGCAATTGTCGTTGAAGTTGGCGATAGGTCAATTCAGGAAAAGAGTGATACTGCCGTAAATCATTCTAAAAATGAAGAAAAAATTGAGAAAAAGGGCTGGTTGTATAGGTTGCCGCCCTCCACAATGGTAAAGGTAAAAAGATCTGACGGCAGAATCGAAGACGATTGGTTCATTGTAGGTGAGGAAAAAGATAAATTAAAGCTTGTGAAAAGCGACGGTGTGTCTGCAAAAACAGCTACCCCTGAGCAGCTAGACTCACTCAATCCTCCTATTGAGAAAGTTAATTCTTGGGACACTTTGAATTTTGCACTAAATCAATTGCCTGACACGATAAAAGGATCTCACCAAGTATATTCCAAGGAGAAATTATTTGCGATAATTGAAAAAGTTAGACAAAATGAATTAACGATTGAGAAAATCACAAGAACATACGGCCTGAGAGAAAAGGTAGAAGAATTGTTACAGCTGGATAAAACAAGAAATTCTCTTAATTCTTTGTAAATATGGAAAACCAACCTCCCCAGAACCCAACCCCAAACCAGCCCCAATCACCTGCTAATCCGATCCAACCTGCTCAAGTTCCTACTGCACGAGATCCTCAAACCACAATCACAGGTGGGAAGAAAAAGTTTCCATTAAAAATAATTCTTGCTGTAGTAATTTTTCTCCTCCTTGCAGGAGGTGCTGCAGCAGGTTATGTCTACCGCGAACCACTGTTATCGATGATTTCCAAACCAACCCCAACACCTGCCCCGATTGTCACTGTCACCCCCACCCCCGACCCAACAGCAGATTGGAAGTCATACGAAAATACACAATTCGGTTATTCAATCAAATATAGTGACGAGCAAAATTCCTTAGCAGAATACGACTCTGTTAAAGCCCAGGTTCCAGTAGATGAAGAGCGATATTGGACTACAGCAATATCTTTATGTAAACCCTCTGAATGCGAACTGGCGCCTGCAAACTTAGGAATTCATATTTATGAGAATCCTAACAAACTGAGTTTTGACGAATGGCTTTTGCAATCCAAGAAAAGACCCATGAGTTTTGGTACCCTTAACGAGTGCCTGACAGCTGATCCACGAACCAAAATTTCAGATTCTCTATTCATGGGATTGGACTCAAAAACTTATGAATATACGATAGATACTAAGACAGTCCAACTCATGCAGGATGGTAAATGCAGTAAGACTCCTCTCGAAGGAGGAGGTAGTTTTAGATATATTACTTTCGAGAAAGGCAACAATATATTTAGCTTATCAATGCATTATTATAACGAGAGTGAATGGCAAAGACTTGAACAAATCCTCTCCACCTTCAAATTCACGGACTAATTTTTGGAGTTGAGGTCGAGATGCTCCTCAATCTTTTCAACTCTTTTTCTCAATTCCACATATTCGCTATCAAAATAAGAAATTAGAACTTTCACATCCGTTCTTGTTTGGGAAGTATCTTTTTTAAGTGTAGACACATCATTTTTTAGTGTTGAAACGTCGTTACTAAGTGTTGAAAAATCATTTTTAAGCGATGAAACGTCATCACTAAGCGTAGACACATCATTTTTTAGTGTTGAAACATCCCTACCAATAGGTTCAACAATTTTTTTTATCTGGTTAAGATCGTCCTTTGTTAGCATAGTTAAAGAATACATCAGGTTTTTAATCTTTTCAATCTGTCAAACCTGCTCATTTTTTGTTCTCAAAATACTCTGTCAATATTTCCTTCGCAATAGGCGCTGCAACTTGAGAACCTTGTCCGCCATTCTCAACAAGAACAGTTACCACAATCTCAGGATTGTAATATGGCGCAAAGACAGTGAACCACGCGTGAGGCTCTGCGTCCACACCATGTGACTCTGAAGTACCTGTTTTGCATCCCGTTGATACCTGTACCATCCCTGCACCAGCTGAAGCAGGCTGAGTATAATCAAGGCCATCAACTTTTAACTTATCATTTTTCACTTTGAAATTAAATAATGGATACCCTGTTCCCCCGGGCTCACACGCACCCTTTAGACCTTCTTTAACGACTTGTACATAGTCTGATGAAATATAATTTTTTCTGATAACCTTGCCCGTGCCTTTTACAAGATAAGGCTTTAGGAGTACCCCTCCATTTGCGATAACTTGAGTAATTCTATTTATCTGCAAAGGAGTTGACTCCAGATAGCCTTGTCCAATACTCATGTTGATTGTATCTCCCAGATACCATTGCTCTGACAGCTCTTCCTCTTTCCAGGAAGGATCAGGAACCGTTCCTCCGACTTCCCCGGGAAGATCAATGCCCGTCTTACGACCTAGGCCTAACGCTTTTGACCAGTCATGAAGACTTTCTACACCGGTTTTAATAGCTGCCTGGTAAAAAAATATGTCATTTGATCTTATCAATGCCCTTATCACATTTAACGCTCCTTCTGTCTTTCCCGATTCCAAATAATTCCATGTTCCAAAATTGCTTCCGCCAATTGATAACACGCCTGTATCTTCAAATTCCGTATCTTCAGATATTTTTTCTGTTGATAAAGCGGCGAGACCTGTCACAATTTTATAAGTTGATCCAGGAGGATAAACTCCTGAAATTGCTCTATTAAGTAAAGGGAAAACACTATCATCTAAAAGAATCTCCTCTTTGTTCTTATAATCCCCGGAAGGCTTATACGAAGCCTCCTTTGTAAATAGATTTGGGTCAAATGAAGGTTTTGAATAAAGTGCCAAAATAGCCCCATCTCTAGGATCACTCACAACAACCGCGCCTTTTTCTACGTCTTCCATAGCATTTGATACGGACTTCTGAACATCAAGATCAAGCGTTGTATTAAGAACAGCACCTTCCAATGCTTCTTCTTGTCCTAAAAGTCTTACCTTATTGCCTTTAGCATCGACTTCATACAATTCTTTTCCATTTCTTCCGTGTAAAAATTTTTCATATTCTTCTTCAAGACCCATACGTCCCGTAAAATCAGAAAGACCATAATCCTTGAAATCAGGTAGAAAAACCTCATCCGAATTTACTTGACCGACATATCCTAATACATGAGAAAAAATATCTTTATAGACATAATCCCTTTTAACACTTGCTATAATGCCTTCACCTTTGGTTAACCTTTCTAGCGCCTCCTCCTGATCAAGCCATAAAACCCTGTTGTCTTTCAATATGCTAAAAGCAGGGACATTCCTAACCAAAGCCTCACCATTCCTGTCAAATATAATTCCTCTTGGAGCAGGGATAAGAACTGTTCTTATCCTATTTGCATCCGATAATTTTGAATAGTACGAAGCTCTAACTATCTGCAAAGTAAAAAGCCTCAATGCAAGAACTATAAATAAAATTGATAACAGTAAAAGAGGTATGAGTCTATAAAGATGTCTGGGCTTTCTTTGATTAAACCCCCGTCTGGTTTTTATTCTCTTTTCAAATACGTGATCTGAAAATGCATGTCCAATATTTTTTGTTTTCATATCAGAATGAGTTTCTATTTTTTATGAAATTAACAAATCCAAAAATGGCAAAAACAATTACGTAAAATGTGAGAGTTAATACTAATGAATATGACATAAAATGAGTGTAAATAAAGCCTGTCATAGCAATTATTATTGAAGCGACGATAATGTCATTTGACCCCGAATACTTTTCGTAGAGCAGAATAAGTCCGATTGTTGCTAAAAGAAAAAGCGGTGTATATGAAAAATTTAGAACTCTTAGTGAATCTATCATAAAGGCCAGAATAAATACCAGAACGTAAACGTGTACTTTTTTTATCAAAACAAGTGTTATTACTCCTATAAAAAATACCAGAGGAAAGTTAACAACCGTAGTCTCGAGTATAAGAGAGATCACGCTTATCAGAGAAAAAAAGCTAACAAATTTTATATCTTTCACATCTTTGTTATTACGAATACATTTGTAAGTTTCGTATAATCCAACATTGGACTTAACTGAGCACTTTGGAAAGGTGCTGTTTCTCTTTTTGATATTGATGTAATTTTTCCGATAATCATATCGGGCAGAACCCCTATCCCATTTTTATCCACTTCACCCTTTGTGGTTATTACGCCGTCTTTTTTTAGAATATCTGTTATCAAAACTCCGTCGAAAAGCAAAAGGTCACCTCTTCCAATGACTATTCCATTGGCACCGGTTTCATCAAGCTTTGCCAAAACTTGAAATCTTGAGCTAAATGGGGTCATAACAACAGAATAATTACTTGTAGCCTCCTCTACTTTTCCCACCAAATATTTTTCAAAAACAACTGTCATACCTTTCGCAACTCCTTCTCTCAAACCTGCATTTATTATAAATTCCGCAGGTTTTTGATTTTCACCTAGAAAGCCTATTATTTTTGCAGATGTAAGGCTTTGAGTTGTTTCACCACTGGAAGCAAACTGACTTCTGAGTGCTTCGTTGTCTTTTTTAGTCAAATCAAAATCAACAAGTTTTTGCTCAAGCTTTTTTACTTTTTCCTCAAGTATCTTAACTTCATCTTCGCGCTTATTTTTTCCCAAACTATAAAAAAAACTTTTTGGCGCACTAAAAACCGACTGAACTATTCCTTCAAAAAAAACAACTGGAGGAGATTTTCTATATACAAAAATCAAAACCGCAATAAATCCAATAACAATAAGTGTAACAATAATTTTTTTCTTTTGGTTTTTTGCGGTGGAATTTATCATAAAATAAGACACTCCACTTTAGCAAAAAAGCAGGCTTGAAACAAGGCTATAGCAGGCGGGCAAGACGGTTCTGCATCAGGTTGCAAGTCTTCTCAATAACAATATTCCTTCTCCTAGGTACGGAATAACTGTAATTATTTTTCCGTAAATATTTGTCTTTGGAATAAGCTCACTGTCTGATATATTATTTGCATCACCTTGCATTTTATAATACACAACACCGCTTATTGATAATGTTTCTTTTATTCTATGCGTCACTTTGCCTATGCTGTCTGCAAAGGCTACTACGTCTCCATCTCTATAATTGGGAACCCTAAGAGTATATATTAGACTTCCTTTCGGAATAACCGGACTCATGGAAGAGGTTGTTATGACAAAGGAATTTAGATTTGGAAGAAAAGGGCTGTTGACTATCAAAAAATTTATGGCTACCGTCGGAAAAATAATTACAGATAATAAAACGTAAGATATAAATACTATTCCTTGGGCAGGCATATTTTCGGGGGCAAGAAAAACTACCAATTAATAGTAACAGCAAAAAAAGACATGTTGCAAGACTGATTTTCTGTGAAGAAGTAAAGCAAACTATAACAATTTAGGCAAGAAGTTTTCGGTAGACATGAACACCTGCCAGCATAATTACCGGCCAGGTAACTATTAGACCAATTCCAAAAATAAGCATCCCAATGGCAGTCAATCCGACGCAAGCAAGACCAAGCAAAAATAGCTTCCACCTAACTCCTTCTGTCAACTTACCGCTTTTTTTAAAAGCATCCATTGGGCTCATTTTCTTATCAACTATAAGATATGTCGTATATTGATACTTGATTCCCCAAATAATTCCGGGAACGATAAGTAAAATCAAGCCTCCAATAATAACCAAACCGTAAAGCAAGGATCCCAAGAAATAATTTAACAAAAGATTGTAATGGCTGTAGATATCGGTAAACTCCGGCTTTTTTTTATCAACCAACTTAAGGATAATAACCAATGTTCCGATGCTTGTTATCATCTGAACAAGCCATCCGATAATTGTAAAAATAAAGCTAATGCTTGGCATGTTCTCATCCGACCAATCATGCAGCCAACTAGGGATCATCCCCGCAACAGTTACTATTACAAAAACGGGTACAAGAAATTGCCAATTCTTCTTAAATGTTTTCCACCCGTATAAAAGGGCTTCTTTTACTGAAAATGAATTATGTGCCATCTGAATAATATCTTTGTATGTATTTTCCTGTAAACAGGAAGAATTGTCAATGATTTATTATTATTCAACTTCCTTTGGAGTAGCAAAGACCAAGAGCCTCTTCCACGCAGTACCAGGGGGCCAGCAGGTCTGAAGTATTATTTTTTGTCCCATGCCTATTGCACTATCAATATAATGAGTGTCATTCGCCTCAACAATTTTTGTTTCCGAGACTTTATAGTTATATCTCTTGCCCGCAAAGAAAAGAACAACATCGTCATTCTTTTCCAATTTATTGAGCAAATAAAAGACTGCGTTATACCGCCCAATATCCCAAAAATTGTCCGTGCTATGTGCAAATAGATACGTCGTGCCATCAATTCCGGGAAAGGCCGTACCCTTGGCATGCGCAATTGAATTCCTCAAAACCTCCAAATATTCACCTTCGTTATCCGCATCAACATTTGGAGTGATTTTTTCATTTGCACCGATTTTGGGAATTATTACTGAAAATGACGGATCTTCAGGATATAGAATTTCTTCTTTTGATCCGCTCAAGACTTCGTTAAAAAGATCGGGCTGGGTTTTCCTTCCCTTACCCTTCTCCAAAATCTTTGTTAATTCAGATGGCTCAACGGTGGCGGTCAACGATGCCTCGTATTTAACCTCAAAAAATTGTGAGGTCTTGTATCTTGCTTCGTAATAAAGCGCCGGACCGAAAGTTGCTGATATTCCAAAAAGCGTAAAAAGTATCAGGAAGTTACTTAAAGTTCTTAGTATTAGAAATTTTAATATCGGCCAATTTAATTTCTCGTGAAGGTGATTTTTTGGTGGGACAGGCATAATTAAATTAATAGTAAATAGACAATAGTTAATAGAGGGTCTTTTTGATTTTTACCAATTATAACCTTCCGTCTAATGTCTAATGTCTAATGTCTAATGTCTAATGCTTCATTCCCTCCTCTATAAAAAAGGGTTCACGCTCGGCAATCCACTGCAACACAACATCCTTAAGAGCAGGAGGCACAATATTCGCCTCTATAAATTTATCCATCGGGAACCAATAAAAGCTTACATGTGATTCTCTGGAAATAACTTTCTTTATGTCTATATCTGCAATAAAAATAAAACTTATCTCGTGATGACTTTGCCCATCCTGACTGAATAGATTTTCGATCCCTCCGATAAATTGTACATCCTTAAGTATCGCACCCATTTCCTCATACAATTCGCGTCTTAAAGCCTCACGCATTGTTTCATTAAATTCAACGTGTCCGCCGGGTAGAAAATAATAATCCCTGCCCTCAGTCTGACAGACCAATATCCTTCTATCCCGGACTATCAATGCTCTCACAATAAGCTCTGTATTATTTTCCATATAGTTATTTTATCAAAATCTATTGACAACAGCACCGACATTTACAATAATAACTTTATGACTGAAGAAGTTGGAGAAGCAACAAGAGATTTGGGTGATTTTGATCACCAAGCCAAAACTACAGAAGGTTTTCTAAATAACAAGAAGCTAAATCCAAAACGATTAACGCTAAAACAAAAAATAGGAAGAGTAACAGCCGCTGCGGTTCTTGCGGGAGCAGGTATTTTAGCATATAAGGGCGGGCTGCTTAACACTGCAGAATTTGAAAGTAAAGGTGATCAACATAATCAAGATCAAGGTATTGACGACGTAAGAAAAGAACTTCAAGAGCAGAGTAGATAACAATTCTTCAAAATACTTAATTTTTATTTCTTAAAAAGACTAACTGTTATAAGAAGCAGGAATGAAGTCAGGGACATGACAGGAATCGTAACATAACCAAATATTACAAATGGGTTGTCTTCACAGCTTACAAGCTCATCTCCGCACTGAATAACCGCTGGCATTGCTTGAAGAAGCAAATGATAGATTGCAACACTTGCACCAATTAGCGATAGTGCAATTATATATTTTTTTATACCATTATCATTAGTAAATAAAGCAATTGCAGCGACTACAAATTGGGGAAACATAAAAACCCTTTGATACCAGCAAAGCTTACAGGGCGGGAATCCGAAGATTTCAGACAGTGCAAAACTCCCGAAAGTTGCCCCTGCGGTAATCAAAAAAACCAATACTAAATAATTATTTGTTAATAGATCCGCTAACTTTTTTGAAGATTTATCTTTGGGTTGAAGTTTTCTGAATATTAAAAGCAGGATTAAAAAAATTATTCCCAATTGCAACAATATCGTGAATAGCGATAATCCCTGAACAAAAATATCTGTTAAACCCTGCATATTTATTCCTGTAACCTGAGTGGGTTTGAGGAGGATGTCGGCTCAGCTTTTGCAGGTACGCTTTGTTGTCTTTTAGTCAATTCTTCAGAAATGATTTTTTTGAAGTCCTCAAGAGACGACGGAGTATTTATTCTTGTCCTATTGACAAAAAATGTTGGTGTTCCGGCAACACCATTTGTTATTCCCTCAGATCTGTGATCTTCAATAAGCTTTGAAATGCTTGGATCGGAAAGATCTTTTTTGAACTTTTCTACATCCATCCCAAGAGACTTAACGTACTCCTCAAACTTTTTTGATGGATCAGGAAGATCTGACCACTCCTCCTGCTTTTCGTACAAGAGATCGGCAAATTCAAAATACTTATCTTGCATACTGGAAGCCTCAGCAGCAGCTGCAGCATCCATAGCGTTCGAGTGAATTGATGTTAGCGGGAAGTTCTTAAATACTAACTTTAACTGATCAGGAAAAGCTCTTAATAACTCTTTTACAATCATATGGTATTGCTTGCACGCCGGGCATTGAAAATCAGCATACTCGACTAAGGTCACTACCGCCTGGGCATTTTCGGCAGAGTTAGTTGCATCCTCCCCAGTTGGATTTTCTATTACCCTCTCATGTCCATTATTTGCAATTGCAGTCGAGCCATCGGCAGTTATTGGCTTATTTTTATTCTTTGCAACAAGCACTATTCCTACAAAAAGTACTAAAAATAAAGCGCAAACGATAGAAATTGCTATCCACTTAACGGTGTTATTCTTCTGATCTAGATTTTTTGATTGCATTTTTTCTAACTTTCTAAGTTCTTTTAGTTGCTTTTTTGAAAGGGCATCGGCCATGACTTATATGATATTCTACCGTGCGCACTGAGTCAAGAAGTTACTAAATTAAAACTACCTTTGCCCACAACTGCTTCAAAATGATAAAATACAAAAACTCAGGACTTCGCAAGCCACACTTGCGCCGTACTTGACCCCGTAGCTTAATGGATTGAGCAGTCCCGTCCTAAGGGAAAGACTGGTGGTTCGACTCCACTCGGGGTCACATTTTGCGACACCTCCTGTATCAAATGCACGAATAGCTTGATATAACGGGCTAATCTTGCGGTTCGAAATACCCGAATAGCTCCAAGCCAATTTTTCCGCAAATATCGAACCGAGAAGTATTCTTTTAATAGTTAAGTTCGAATTTTTGTAGGTTTGTCCTAGATTTTCAAAATATTCATATACGGTATTTACTAAGGCTTCAAAGCTATACTTCTTTATGAACATATCGTCTTTTGCCATTTGAATGGACGCTATCTTGTTCTCTAATATTGCATTCTGTTCTTTGAAGATTTCATCGGAAAATACACCGTTCAAGTTTTTCTCAATTAATGTTTGTCTGTAAGCGTAGAGTTTTGTGAGCTCGATCTCTGCAGCCTCTTTTCTCTTTTGTAATCCTGAAAGTCTTTTGGTGTATTCACGTCTTAGCACCGCAACAAATAAGTTAAGACACTCTTTTGTAGGAGTAATTTCTTTCAGCGTGTCATTTAGGCTTTCTTCCAGATCTTCAACCGGTATTGACGGTGCTCCGCATCTGCTACGGCAAAAATAATATGCGTATTTACAATTTCTACCTTTGCTCCATGCTCCGGTAAGAGGAGATTTGCATTTCCCGCATACAATAATTCTTCTGGATGGAAAATCTGTATTGTCCTTATTTTTCTTTGCTAAGGGAACTGCAATATTAGTGTTCCTTCCGTCAATTATTGCCTGTACCTTATAGAACTGTTCTTCAGTAACCATAGGAGGATGCTGACCCCTTACCTCGTCCGGATATCTGGTAGAAGTTAATATACCCATGTAGAACTTGTTTCTAAAAATCCTGCTGGCCGAACCTCTTCCCAGAGAATATTTCTTTCCTTTATAAGCCAGGGAAACTCCCCAAGAATTCATTATGTCCGCTATTTCTTTTAAAGATTTACTACCTGTTGCCATCAAATCCCAAGCGGCTTTAATTTTATCGAACAATTCAGGATCCTTAATTACGTATCCGTTTTCGTTAAGATACCCTAAAGGTACCCAGCCAGTGTGAAGACCGGATAAAAATCTTGCCCTCATTCCGTTTTTTGTCCTTTCGGACCTTACATCATTATCAAGCTGTGCAAAACCTGCAAGCATGGTTTCAATGAGTTTTTCGGTGGGGCTGTTACCTGTAGGTTCTGTAGCTGAAAGTAGAGCTATGTTGCACTCGGCTAACCTTTTTCGTATGGCTAAATAATCTGCGGTTTGACGGGAAATTCTATCAAGCCTGTAAACGAATATTGCACCAATTTGTTTTTTATTTTTCCGGCAATACTCAAGCATCTCTATTAACTGTGGTCTGCCTGCAATGGTTTTTGCGGATTTTCCTTCTTCACGAAATATCTCAACTATTTCATAGCCCCGTCTTATGGCTTCTTTCCTGCAAATCTCCTCTTGGGTTCCTAATGAAAAATTATCTACCTGTTCTTCGGTTGAAACTCTTAGATAAATAACCCCTCTCTTCGGCTTTGTGTCATCAATGTAATTCATACCGCACCTATTGAAGTATTTCGGATAAGGTTACTCCGTTAAAAATTTGCTTTTCAAAAGTATCTAACCATTGGGTTGCTAAGTATTCGAAATCGGATACAACATTTTTTAGCTGCTCGTCAGTATATTGTCTTGATAGTTCTCCCAATATGCCCCTAGCTCTCTCTGTTTTTGTAGGTTCCTGCTGTTGTAGAAAGATTGAATTTAGGGCTTTTTCGATATTTTGGATATAAGGCTTTTCTACAGGTGATGTGATATTAACATTATCTATACTGATAGGTTGTTTACTGCTATTAAATTCAAATAATGGTAATTCTGAAGCTTCCATATACTATCAATATATGGATAGTATATATCCAAATAGGGATAGTTGTCAAGCATTAACTCACCTCAAAATTTTGTGGTATACTTACGCTTAATCTGCCTGTCTGCCCGTTAAGGGTATGATGGATTATCAGTCACTAAGAGCTGACCATATAATAGGCGTTTTCCTGTCAAATCTTCCCCATTTAGTTGGGATTTTCAGTAAGGGGTTTTCTTCATTTTTTTCACTACTTATCCTAATACTGTCTGTTTTATTGATAGGATTCATTCTGTTGACTATTCTTCGCATTTATTTCTTTGTTAAATCTTTAAAAGAAGAGAAAGTATTACTGGAGCTTACTCCTCCTTCAAGAACAGAACAAAGCGCGTATTCAACGGATCAGTTATTCCAGCTAATAAACTCTCTAGGAATTCAAAGATCGTTAATTGAGAAATTGTTAGGATTAAAACCAAGATTTTCTCTTGAGATAGTATCAACGAAAAGCCAAGGCATAAGGTATCTACTTAGAACCGGTAGAAAAGAAGCAGGAGCTTTAAAGAAAAGTTTTATTTCATATCTTCCGCAAGTAAAAGTCCAAAAAATAAATGATTACCTTCCGGAGAGATTTAATAATTCCAAAATTGTTGAGTTTAAGCTATCAAAGCATTTTGCTTATCCTTTAAAAACTCATAGCGCATTAGATGAACATGACCCAATTTCCTATATAACAGGTATGATGACAAAACTTGAAAGTAACGAACTTATATCTCTTCAGATTGTTCTATCTTCTTCGAAAAATAAAAAAGCAAAGGATATCTCAAGCCTGATATTTAAAAACCAAGACGTTTTAAGTTATATAAGAGAGCAAAAAGAAATTTTGTTACTTTCTCCACTAATTGCTCTGTTTAAAATCTTTGCCGGTATCGTGTTTGTTGTATTGTCTGTTCCCATCTGGATTGTTTCAAACCTTATAACCAACGGTAAAACACCGTTTCCAAAACTTTTATTTTCAGACAAGTTCAACAACTTTAGACCTACGACCCATGAAATGGAGGTCATGGATTCAATTAAAAGAAAACTGGATCAAGGCTTATTTGATACCTCAATTAGGCTTCTGATTTCTGTAGACAATTACGAAGATACAGTTGATAGAGTTAGAGGGTTCAAGTCTTCTTTCGCTTCGTTTACAAGTCCTGAAAACCAAAAGATTACAACAGCAAAATCAATAAAGTTTAACATTTATAAAAAGATTCAGTTGTTTTTATACAAGAATAGACTTTTGTCATTTCTTAATTCTTCAATACTATCAGTTTCCGAGGTTTCCGGTATTTATCATTTTCCATATACATCAAATACCAAAACCGAAAATATCGTAAAAACTTACAGCAAAGAGCTTCCTGCACCATTATCACTTAAGGGTGAAAAAGAATTGGATGTTTCGTTTGGTAAAAACACATACGGAGGGTCTGAAACATTGATCGGTCTATCTGAGGAGGAACGGGAAAAGCACATGTACATAATCGGAGCAACAGGGTCGGGAAAGACAACAATGATTACCTCAATGGTTTCCCAGGATTTAAAGAACGGAAAAGGGGTTGCCGTTATTGACCCGCACGGAGATCTGGCAGAAACACTTTTAACTTGTATTCCAGATACAAGAATCGATGACTTAATTTACGTTAATCCGGATGACTTAAAGTATCCTATTGGAATAAACCTTTTGGAGCTTACCTCCGGACTTGATGAAGACGATCTTTTAAGGGAAAAGGAATTTATAACGGAAAGCGTCATTTCTTTATTTAGGAAAGTATTCTCCGAATCAATGGCAGGACATGCCCACAGAATAGAATACATATTAAGAAACACAATCCAAACCGCATTAACGCTTGAAAACCCAACCTTGTTTACAATTTATGAATTATTAAACAATCCTCCTTTCCAAAAACAGGTAACCAAAAATTTGGAGGACGAAAACTTAAAAAACTTCTGGAAGTATGAGTATGGCAAGGCAGGAGACTACCAGAAAGTTAAAATGATCTCACCGGTTGCGGCACGTATCGGTAGGTTCTTGTTCTCCCCATCCGCAAAACGGATGTTAGAGCAACGTAAGTCTACTATTAATTTTGATGAGATTTTAGACAAGCAAAAAATCCTTATCTGCAACCTTGCAAAAGGAAAGTTAGGGGAGGATACGTCGGAAGTTTTGGGAATTATGATTGTTGCAAAACTCCAGCTTGCTTCTTTAAGACGTGCGAGAATGAGGGAAAAAGAAAGAAAACCGTTTTATCTATATGTTGATGAATTCCAAAACTTTGCAACTCCCTCATTTATCCAAATGCTTTCGGAAGCAAGAAAATACAAAACATTTCTTGTTATGGCCGAGCAGTCCACTTCCCAGCAAAAAGATAAAAATCTTGTTAATGTTATTCTGGCTAATGTCGGAACGGTTGTTTCATTCAGAAGTGCAAATCCAGAAGATGAAAAACTCATGCTTCCCCAATTTGCTCCATTTATAGAAAGAGGAGATATTTCAAATCTACCACGTTATAACTTCTATATTAAAATCTCTGCCATAAATCCTGAAGAGGCATTCTCGGGAACCACAATTCCGATGGATATTGTATTTAGCAAAGACAAAGTTGAAAAACTGATCCAAGCATCTAGGAACAAAAACGCAATTGTCTATATAAAGCCAGTTACAAGGCAAATACAAAGTATTAAAAAGCAGGTAGGTAACTCAGAAAAAGTAGCTGCCCAGGACGTTTCATTGTTGTAAAAACTATATCAGCTTGCTTATTTAGTTTTTGGTTAAATTTCAGGCTAATTAATAAAAATAATTAATATCTATACCCTTATATATATAAGGAGAATAAAATGACAAACAAACCTCCAAAACTTAAAGAAAGGCAACTTGAAATCTTAATGCTTCTCTACCGCTTTCGTTTCCTTAACCGCATACAAATACAACAACATTTAAATCATAAAAACCACACCTTAGTAATACATTGGCTTAATGAATTAACAGAACAAAAATACCTTACTTCATTCTTCAAAAAAGAATTAGGAAATATCCCGACCGTTTATTGTCTTGGGACAAATGCAAGAAAAGAATTAATTGGAAAAGATGGGATAAAAGAGAAACTTTTAAAACGGGTTTACCAAGAAAAAAAATCTTCCCAACCTTTTAAAAACCATTGCATGTGTGTAGCTGACATATATTTGTCTTTAATAAAGTTAACGCAGACAAACAAAGCAAAGCTTACCTTTTACACAACAGTTGATTTAACCGATATTAAATATCTTCCTCTTCCTCATCCCGATGCATTCTTTTCAATAAAACAAAAAGAAGAAACAAAAAGATATTTTCTCGATATCTTTAATCCGGGAGTTTCTAACAAGTGGATTTACAAAAGAATAAAACAATATTTTAAATATTATGACGAGAATTATTGGCAAGACCATAATCAAAACCCATTCCCTGAAATTATTTTTGTCTATTACGATCTGAAAACCAAAAAAGAGCTGGAAAAAATTATCAAGAGAAATTTAGAGGAAGAACCAGGCTTGTCGTTTTCATTAGTAATGTTTGATGATATAAAGAAAAAAGGCATAGGTAAAGATGTGCTTTATAAAATTACTATTGAATAAACCTGCCGCTCCTGTTAAGAAACGGCAGGCTTTTTTACTCGTGAAGTCTTTTGACCTCAGATAAAGGGCATGGGTCAAAATACATGTCCCTCTCAACTCCAATCCCATACGGTCCCTCTATTTCTTTTAACTCCTTTAATGAAAAATAACCTAACTCCGGGTAATCTCCTACAACATATCCAAAAAACGTGTCTTTCCCGTCAAACTCAATCGCATACCACGTCCATTTAGTAAATGGCAGGAAAAACTTACATAAAACTTTAGGGTCTTTTTCATTATCTATTGAATATAGAGGAGGAAGCTTCTTCTCTACACATGAAGGCATAAGCATCATATCTTTTTCACCTCCCTTCCCGTTTCTTTTTAGAATTTGTTTTCCTGAAAGCATGCTCATGCTTTCAGATAGAAAGTATTTTTAAAGGGGGGTGAATTTTGCAAGGGCGAATGAAATGAGTGTACTTTACCCTTGTCAAAAGAGGGGCGAAGCCCTTAGTGGCTATTTATATTCTATATATTAAGAATTTAGAAAACCTGTTCCCACAACATTTTCTGTGTTAGCTACTAATGCACGATCCAAAAATTTATTAAATACCTCGCAACTCGTTTCAGGTAGCAATGCGCAAGCGTAACAAGCAGATAGATTAAGGGATTCAAATCCTTGTCCTTGGCTCTCAATGCAAAGAGGATCGTTGGCACACCATCTCGCTACTTCTAGAGTCGAATCCAATACAGCAGGAAATCTTTCCGGTGCTGCTTGCCTCACCAACCCTCCTTTGCATTAAGCTCATATAGCGATGAAGGTAATTTGTCAGAGCACATTCAAGACTTAACCGAGCTAATATCTTTGATGGTAGACGGCCTTACGCCAGAAGAGCAAGCCGTAGTTGATAAGGCAGTAATCCAAACCTACAAGTCATTTGGTTTTACGTTAAAAGGAAAACACGCAAAGCATAACTCAAAGCCTCACAGAGGAAGGCCTAAAAAAGAACAGGAATATCCGCTTCTTAAAGACCTTTACAAAACGCTTAAGCAAATGAAGGAAAGAAAATTGGCAACAAGACTTGAAAAGTATGTAACAGGATCCTTGTCATCGGTTTTTGATTCACAAACAAATATAAAACTTGATAACAGGCTGGTTGTGTTTGATATTAAAGACCTTTCGGAGTCTTTAAGGCAGATAATGATGATGGTTATTTCAAACTTTGTCTACAACCAGGTAAAAAGTAATTTACAAAAAAGATTGTTAGTAATAGACGAAGGATGGATGTTGCTTCAGCACGAGGAAAGCGCAAAGTTTGTTTCAGGCCTTACACGAAGGGCACGTAAATACTTCTTGGGTGTATCAATTATTTCCCAGCAAGCAAATGATTTTTTGAATAGTGAATACGGCAAAGCAATAGCCTCCCAAGCTTCGTTAAGGATATTAATGCGCCAAGATACGACCACCATTAGAGGCGTAGCACGGGAATTTAAGTTAAGCGAATACGAGCAAAAGTTTTTGTTAGGCTGCGACAGGGGTGAGGCATTAATTATTGCAGACCAAAACCATGTTGCAATTAAAGTTGTAGCATCCGAGAAAGAACATCCTTTAATTTCAACCACACCCTCGGAGCGCATTAAAAGCAAGTGAATCCACTATTTCTTAAAGCAATAATAACAGCCTTTTCTTTAAGAAGAGAGTTAAAGTACGTTTTATTAACATTTTTAGGTGTAGCACTGTTGCCATTTATTGCCGTAATTATTCTTACCCAAACCGGAATTGACATTGTCTCGGACCACCTGGCAACCGTTGATACGCAAACCAATAAAGTTCAGATCCATGATCCGGCAACCGGAAAAGTAATTGCTGAAGTAAACGGACCAATGGTTTGGCCTGTTCATGGAGTTGTAACTCTTGAGTTTGGGGCTATTGACCTTCCTTACCAACCACTTCACACCGGGATTGATATAGCAAATCCAAACAGTAAAATCGGAGATTCTGTTACTGCCTTCATGCCCGGAAAGGTTGTATATGCTGGAGAAATATTTTGGGGATACGGAAAACACATAATTATAGACCATGGCAACAATATCACCTCTTTATACGGGCATTTGGATAAGATTATGTTAATTCCGGGTGAGGAGATAAAAACAACAGACCAGGTGATAGGTCTCGAAGGAAGTACGGGTTGGTCAACCGGACCCCATGTACACTTTCAGATCGATGTTTTTGGAATACCCGTCAACCCAAGGACTTTTTTAACCGGAAATCCATAAGAAAGATATTCAATAATTAAGATTTTGAAGCTTTTTTGTGCCGACACTCATTTAACAAAAATCCTAATAAGTCATACTTTATGCATTTAAATATGAGGGTATTCAGAAAATGTTTTACCGGAATTTATTTGTGATAAAACAAAACTGACGTTTGGAAGTAGGTTATCTGGTAAAGAATTTATATTAAACCACTGGATGTCATCTGCCTTATCTTTCTCTTTGATTTCCGGTATTCCTTCCCACCTGGAAGGAACTAGAAAGAAGTCAATATATTCTGTTGTAGACTTTCTATGCATAATGTGAATTACTTCGAGATCTTCTGGGTTAATTTTGATTCCTGTCTCTTCAAATGCTTCTCTGGACATTGCTTGTGAAATTGTTTCATTTCCGTCAATATGACCCGAAATTAATGTATATTTACCATCTTCCCAACCTGTATTAAATCTTCTTAAAAGCAATATCTTTTTGTCTTTAACTAAAACAAGGTATGTTGCGGCATAGACTGAAAAGCGATTATTGTTTTCTGTCTCTTTTTTACTCCATTGTGTTATTATGTTTCTCAATAATTCAGATTGAGTAATATTTAATTTTCTACTTTCTTCGCTAAGAATGTCTTTTATTTCTGGTGTTGCCAAGAAATTAAATTTTTCGAATTTAGTTTTATTAAAAACATCATATAGCTTTACAAGCTTTTTCTGAAAATCAGATAAATTATCGTAATAGATATATTTAGCAAAAGGAGATGTGATACCTCTTACTAAGAGGTGCAAATTGGAGTCTTTAGCGTCTCTTTTCATGCAAATAATAATATTTTTTTTATTCTGATTGGCAACTGCAATAGTTTGGCCAACTCCGGTAGAAGGAGATGAAACTTCAGCGATTACAACATCAGCAATTTTAAGTTCTTTTAAAAAACGGGAATAAATTATTGTGGGGTCTTCAGACTCCTTTTTCTCATACCATTTATGAATTAGCGTATATTTTCCAGTTTGTTCGATGGTTTTGATGAAGTTATTATAAAACTCTTTATTTTTTTGGAAATCTGAGTTGGAAAACGCAACAATCGCTTTTAACATGGGTTTGCAAATGTCCTATATTTTAGGTAAAATTAACCTTGCAGATTATACCACTAGACGTTCATTACTACAAGTTATGAGTCAAGAACTAATAAAACCACAAGAAGCAGGTGTACGAAACCATGAGGTCGAGGTAAGAAGCTTGCTTTCATCCGAACAATATGAAGCCATAAAGGGAAGGTTACTCGATAATGAAGTAGAATTTCTTGGAGAAGAAATCATTAGCGATATTTATTATTGTCCGATAGCAACAAAATCGTTTCAAGAAATAGAAATGGATGAAGTTGGATCTTACAGCTTACGATTAAGAAATAGATTTAAAGAAGGATCTAGCACAGTGGATCTAAATATGAAAGTGATAACAGAATATGGTGATCATAACGCATGGAGAGAACATGAAGTTACAGTTTCATCTTTTGATGAAGCACAGGAGATATTAACAGTGTTAGGGTTCAAGCCATTTTTCCAACTAAACAAGCACCGCACAAGCTTTACTTTAAATGATATGACTGTTGCTCTTGAGGATATTCAAGATTACGGGTATGTCCTTGAAGTTGAAATCATGGCCGAGAAGAAAAGGGCTGAAGAAGCTAAAAATACTATAAAAGATTTTATGCGAGAAAGTGGAATAACTGATAATCAAATAGTACCTAAAAGCGTTACTAATTTATTAATGCGTGAGAGAGCATCATTTTAATACTCTTTAGATTTTTTCTCAATTTCAAAGTCAAAAAATCCCTGCTCCTTTAAAGCAATATTCGCTTCACGAGCAACTTCATCTAACTCTTTATTAGCATCTATCACGTGATAGTTTAAATCGAATTCTTGATAAATTTGAAATGTATTTCTCCTAATCTCCTGATAAAATTGCCAAAGATCCTCCATATTTTTATCTCCAGTATTTTCGCTTGCTCTATCAATAAACGTTTGCCGAGATATATCTAAAGTAATAAATGTTGGCTCAAAAAACTTGAGGCTGTTTGCAAATTGATGTTTATACTCTTTTGCTACCTGAAGGTTTCTAATCATTGCATATGCTATATTACCTGGATGCCATGTTTCTATTGCGATCCTTCCATTTGACCCTAATATTATACTATCTCTATTTAGTTCTTGACGCATAACTTCCCTATCAAAGTCTTCAATTTGCTCAAAAACAGTGTACTGAACCTTTCTTCGCACTTCTCTACCTATTTCTGGAAAATAAAGATAACCGCAATTAAGCATAATTTCTCCTAATGTACTTTTTCCAGATCCATGAATTCCATTTAAAACAACAATTTCTTTCACTAAATACACTCCTTTCTATAAAAGTATTTCTGTCCTTCAACAGAGTTTAGCTCATTAAGTCCTAATTTTGTTTCCAAATTTCTCCTAAATTCAGAAAGCGTATTATTGTTTTCTATTAAAATATCAGCTGATCGTAAACATTCCTCATTTTGTTGTGAAAATTGATCTCCTTCTGTGCCTTTTTCTCGTCTATCATTTTCCAAAAATTCTTTGTAGGTTAAAGGGTCGCTATTATCTCTCCGTTGAATTACACGAGAAAAACGCACATTTGGATCAGCTACAATTCCGACTACGTTTATTTCTGCATTAACACCTTGAATTTCTCTTAACCTATTTAACTCACCTATATTTCTAACACCGTCAATGACAACCCGATTCGTTAATTGATTTACAACTTTTTGTAGAATCCTGGACATGTAATAATCGGTACCATACTCCCTTCTTACTAAATTAGCAAACATTTGAAGTTCTGCTCGAGTGGGGGCAATAATTCCTGATTCTTGCGCGTGATGTCTAACCTCATTTCCCAGAATATATGCAACATAGCCGTATTCTTTTAATATTTCTACAGCTGCTCCTTTTCCTGCACCAGATTCACCAACTAAACAAACTATGTTTTTATTCATTGTGCCAACTTTCTTGGTTGTACAAACCTACTTCCTGTCCTAAATATCGTTATTCCTTTTAATCCTCTTGCGTATGCATCAAGGTAGATGCGTGCAACATCTTCACTTGTTGAATTAGATGGGACATTAATTGTTTTTGAAATAGATTCGTCAACGGTTTCTTGAATTTTTTCAACCATTGTAAGATGACCTTCAGGTTTAATTTCTAATGCAGTTTTGTATATAGATTTTATGTTTTCTGGTATTCGATTAACTTCCGATATCCTGCCAGTTTGACTTATCTGGGAAGCCATTTGTCCAGAATAGACACCTTTCTCTTTCAGATCATCTATTAACATTTTATTAATTTCACCCGAATAATCTACCAACGAAAATAAAGGCTCTACTCCTGTTGAAGCATCAATAACTAGACCACTTCTACCAGTTGGCGGAAGGGCAACTGTTGAAGCATTTCTTAGTTGCCCCGATTTTCTAATATTCTCTCCTAACTGCATCCAGTCTCTACTAGTTATTATTTTCGTACTAAGATTTCCATATTTTGCTTCTAGGAAACCTGGGTGCTCTCTGTATCTATTACCTATATATGCTTGCATCGCACCAAAAGAACCTCTTTGTTTTGCTAATTCTACTGATTCAATTTTTGAGAAATAGTTTATAAAACCTACAATTTCTCTTGATAATAGCGCTCCTTGTTCTGAATCATAAGGTATTCTCAATTTAACTAACATATCAGCTAATCCGCAAATTCCAATACCAATTTTTCTTTTTGCTAGCATAACACTTTGATTCAATGGATGTGCGTATTTATCGATACTCAGTTCAAGAGCATTATCCAATACTCTTGTCATTAGCCTGGTTGCGTTTTCTAGCTTCTGATAATTTATTCCCTTTTCAGACCCCTCTGAGACAATAAAATTACCAATATTTATATATCCAAATTGACAAGATTCCCCCGGAGCCAGACCAACTTCTGCACAAGGAGCAGTGCTTACATAATTTCCAACAACAGGAGTAGGATTGTCTCGATTTAATCTGTCTATAAATACTAAACCTGGATCCCCACATGAATTTGCTGCTTCTACAATTTCAAATAAAACAGAGGCTGCATCCGTTAATTGTCCATTATCTAAATAATAACTATTACCTGCTAATGCTGATTGCATAAAATTATCGGTTGCGTTAATTGAGATATTAAACTTCCACTCTTCACCTCGTGCATCAGCACCAACCTTAAGTGCGATTATGTCTCTAATTTTTGGGTGATGAATAGAAATTGTTGCCATATTACCAACAGGTCTTTCTTCATTTCCACGTTTTGCACCTGCTACGGCAATGTCGTTCAAATATTTTAGAATTCCTATTGGATCATCAGTGTCATCAATATTGAATCCCGTTCCCATACCGTCCTCGTGGAATGCATCAATTAATTGTTTAACATTATTTAACCCGTTACGTAAATCTATGGGAGGTACAGTGCAAGCAGAAAGCGGCTTTTCTAAGTGTCGGCCAGCGTTTGTCATAACTGGTGTACTCATAACACAATCTTTATCATCAAGCAGTCTTCCGAACTCGTTTGCTTTTTGATAACTTTCCTGTTGTGAAATCTCAAATCGTTCTTCTATGCTAAAAAGAGAAGAAACCATTCTTTCTATCATCGCTTGAGGTGATTCATCCAAGTCTATTATTCGCCCATCTCGTAAAATTCTTTCGCCCGTAATAGAGGGTTGAAATTTAGAGGAATAATCTATTAATAAATTTGGTTTTATTCTCTCCATGTATGGCGTAATGGCGCCATTATATGAAAAAATGAATCACTTTACAATATCCAGATTATTTATGACATCAGCTATGCATATGTCTATAATTTCTGAATTCAATATCAACTACTTTCCTATAATCTTCTTTCAAAGTAGAGAGTTTTAAACAGCAAGCTAGGTAAAAAAAGTTGTATAATAAGCCTACAATGAGTTCTCAAGAGGAAATTGGAAGAAAAATTAAGAAAGCCCGGCAAAAAGTCGAAATGACCCAAGCTGATGTTGCTGAAAAGGCTGGTATCCATGTTAATTATTTTGCCCGAATTGAAAGAGGAGAAGAAAACCCTTCAATTGATATCATCGAGAAAATTGCTAAGGCTCTTAAAGTAAAATCTTCAGAAATCCTGCCATTTTAATAATTTTATGATAGTAATAAGAGAAGTTGAAAAAATCGATAAATCACTTGAGGATTTTCAAAAGCAGGAGTGGGTACCTGCTGATCTAGCCCATTTTGGCCGTGAGATAGATTGGAGTAAAAAATATAAAATATACACGGCTAGCGATGATGGAAAATTGGTTGGTGTTTTGGAGCTATGCATCCAAGCTGGTGTAATGCATGTGGAAGCATTAATTGTAAAACATGATAAATATGGGCAAGGAGTAGGAAAACAACTAATGAGTAAGGCAGAAGCTCTTGCAGAAGAGCTAAAGCTACACAAAATATATCTTGGAACGGGAAAAACATGGGATGCAACAAAATTCTATGAGGCTTTGGGATATAACATTTCAGGTGAGCTTCCCAACCACTTTGAACACCAAACCTATGTTGTGTATCAGAAGTTGCTCTGAGTATTTCTAAATATACCTGTCTAACTTCAAAAAGCTAAACATTTCATTAGCCAAATATTCACTCTCTATTCTTCTCATTATTTCTCTGCTGTTGTTTTGAGAAAGAATATTGAGGCTTCCTTCCTAAAGGATTTCCCTATCAATAATCGCAAGTTTTCTGTGATGATTACCGGAACAGAGAAACGTTTGAATGCCCATTATTTCAAAGTTTGTTATTTCTTCATCCGATTGGCATTCCATTGTTTCATTATGCTCTTTTGGATCGCGTGTAATAACATAAATTTTAACCCTCTTTTCTAAAATCTTTTTAAAGACCGATCGAAAGCCATTCATCCTTTCCGTTGTGATAAAAGGGCTTTCGATAATTATTTCTTTCTTGCAACTTCTGATATCTTTAAGAAAAGCATTGTAAAAAGTACTCTCATCAAATAAACTAGAAAAAGAAGGACTAATTGAGCTCATTTTGTTCCTCCTTTAGTTTTCGAAGTCTATCCAGCCAAGCTAAAAGCGGTTCGAAATAAAGCTCAATGGGGTCACATGCGCTCGGAATAAGGAATATCAGTTGTATATAGAATTCGCCAGCCGGCAAAAACAAATAACTAACAAACGGGGACTAGTTCATCGGTAGAATGCGCGATTCGGGTTCGCGAGGCACGGGGTTCAATTCCCCGGTCCCCGACATTTTTTCTTTCTTAACATAACATTAAACTAACCTGTGTAGGCTGAGATACATCGGTTACACTTCTAAAGTAGAATGATAGTCTTTAG
>CAZVGS010000009.1:0-25316 GCA_964627245.1 uncultured Gammaproteobacteria bacterium
AGTTAACAGACTTTTACAAGACTTCATATACCAAATGGAAAGAAGTAAGTCCCTAAATCAAAAAAAAGATTTTGGTCTATATGACTTCTCTGCATCTTGATTATTAGTCATTCCAAAATAAAGTCCATTTATGGTATTATGCAATCAATGTGCTTCGCCATGGTGATTTGAGCTATCTACTTCTTCCCAAATTATTTCTTACTCAAAGGCAATTATGTGACCTTGAGCTTATTCTCAATGGCGGTTTTTATCCCCTGGAAGGTTTTTTAAATGAAAATGATTATCTCTCGGTCGTCTCGAAAATGCAGCTGTCAAGTGGTCAACTATGGCCGATGCCGGTGTGTTTGGACGTTGAGGGAACAGAAGGCATGAAGGTGGGGCAAGAAATATTGCTTTGCGATATGGCAGAAAAGCCCATCGCGACGCTTCTTATAGAATCAATATATAAGCCAGACAAAAAAAAAGAGGCGAAATTAGTGTATAAAACCGAAAGCCATGATCACTTTGGTGTCAAATATCTTTTTGATAAAACCAATGATTTTTACTTGGGTGGAAAAGTCAAAAAAATAGGCGTAATTAAGCACGATGATTATGGCAATTTGAGAAAGACTCCCCAACAGCTGAAGCGTTATTTTAAGAAAAGAGGATTTTCAAAAGTAATAGGATTTCAGACGAGAAATCCAATACATCAAGCACACTTTTGGATGATTAAAAAAGCCGCGCAAATAGAGAAAGCACATGTTTTGGTACATCCATCGGTCGGGGAGACAAAAGACGGCGATATAGATTACATTACGAGGGTAAAATGTTACAAAATCATCCAAAAAAAATATGCAAAAGATTTTTCAACGTTAAGTCTTTTGCCTTTGGCCATGCGAATGGCCGGTCCGCGTGAGGCTATTTTGCACGCTATAATCCGCAAGAATTACGGTTGCACACATTTTATTGTAGGCAGATCTCATGCTGATCCAGGGAATGATTCATTTGGAAATCCCTTTTATGATCCATTTGATGCGCAAAAGTTGGCTGTAAAATATGCATCAGAAATAGGCATTAAAATTATTCCATTTAGTGAGATGGCATACGACGATAGGAGTGGCAAGTACGTTGAAGTAACAGAAAAGAATAAGAATCTAACGAATGTAAAAAGGATTTCAGGAACACAATTTCGCCAAATGCTTCGGGAAGATGAGAAGGTGCCTGTATGGTTTTCATTTCCGCAGGTTCTGAAAATACTTAAGAAAAGAATAAAAAAACAGAAAGGATTTTGCATTTTTCTGACAGGTCTTTCAAGCGCCGGAAAATCTACTATAGGCAAAAGTCTGTCATTACGGCTTATGGACAGACACAATAAGCCGGTAACCATGCTAGATGGAGATGTTGTAAGAAAACATTTGACAAAAGGACTAACTTTTTCAAAAGAGGATAGGGATGAAAATATAAGACGGATAGGTTTTGTTTCAGGGGAAATTGTAAAGCATCAAGGGGTGGTTATTGTTGCTGCGATCGCTCCGTACAGGCAGATAAGAGGAGAGGTGAGAGAGGCAATTTCACAAGTGGGAACATTTGTCGAGGTGTATGTTTCTACACCGCTTTCGGTATGCAAAAAAAGAGATATAAAAGGTCTTTATAAAAAAGCAGAACTTGGACTGGCTAAAAATGTTACCGGAATTGATGATCCTTATGAAATTCCGGAAAATCCAGAGATCATACTGGATACTTCTATTAAAAATCCAAAAGAGTGTGTCAGTGAGATTATAAATTATCTGAAGAAGGACAGGTTATTGAAGTAAGGTTTACCAGTATCCCATTTGCCTTAATTTTTCCATCATTTTTTCTTTGTCTTGTTCACGTCCTGATCTTTCGGAAGTTCCTGATTTCTTAGTAAAGGGTTTTTCCCCTATTGAGCGATACCCTTGGTCATACAAAGGGGAGTAAGGAACGTTAAAAAGTTTTATATATGCCCAGATATCCTCTTCGGTAAAATCAAGAAGCGGGTGAATTCTAATATGATTCTTTCGAGGGGAAAAATACTTCTCCTTTTTCCTTGCCGGATTTTCGTCACGTCGAATTCCCAACATATAGCCTTTAAGTTTATATTTTCTTAAAGCACGTTCAAGAGACCTTATTTTGGCGAAGCGCGCTACTTCCTCCTTCAATGCCAGTTCGCGAGTCTTATGATAATTTTGAAGATCCTCATCGGAATGTTTTTCGATATAAAGATTTAAATTCCACTGATGAGCAACTTTTTCAATAAATTTATACATTTGCGGGAACTCAAGAGTAGTGTCATTAAACATCACAGGGTAGGGTATTTTTCCGTTATAGATTGTCAGAATAATATGCATGAGGGTAGTTGTATCTTTGCCGCCTTTCCATGCAAGAGCTATGTCGGAAAAGTTATATTTACTTTCTGCTTGTTTTAAAATTTTCTTTGTTTTGGCAATCTTGTCTTGTAGAGTCATGGATTTAATTCAAAATTCAAAATGAAAAGTTCAAAATTGAAATTTAGAAATCAAAATTACAAAACTTTTAAATTTTAACTTTAACTTTAACTTCTAATTTTTGACTTTTAACTTCTAACTTCATATTATAGTAATCTATGTGCACTCTTTGTCAAATACCATCTGTTCATGAGATGGAATTTCGTTCTGCAGTAACACTTCTTTCAAATCCCCGAATGATTTTGAACTATATTGATCCCGGTTCGGGTTACGTGCTAGGTTCGAGTATTCCTGCTTTGCTTGCTGCAATTTTAGGAGTTCTTGCATCATCACTATTTTTCATGAGAAACAAAATCTTTCCCCTTTTTACGAAAAAAAAGGTTTTTGTAATTCTATTACTAGTTCTAATTGCTGCTGGTATAATGGGTGGTATGTCTCTTGTAGGGATTAAAAAAACCAATAAAGTTATTATTCTTGGATTTGATGGTATGGATCCAAATATCTTGGAGGATGGATGGAAGAAAGGACGATATCCAAATTTAAAAAAAATTAAAGATACAGGATATTTTTCTCGACTCGCAACAACAGTTCCTCCTCAATCTCCAGTTGCATGGGCGAGTTTTATAACAGGTGAAAATCCCTCAGAGCATGGAGTATATGATTTTATTGAGCGTGATCCTTCCAATTACAATCTAAATCTTGTATTTTCCGGTAACGAAAATAATTCTACAAGTCTTGCTTCAACTCCTTTCTGGGAGAAAACAACTTCAAATAAAGTTCAGGTTACGGTTTTATTTTTGCCCGACACATTTGAGCCGCCAAAGTCTCTTACCGGGGAGATGATTTCAGGCATGGGTGTTCCAGATCTGTTGGGAACACAGGGTACATTTACGTTATTCACGACAAAAAAATATCCGACAGATGATTATACATGGAGAGGAAAGGTAATTTCCCTTTCAAATCCTTTAAATGGATCAGGTAAAGAAATTACCACACATATCGAAGGGCCCAAATACAATGGAGGTACTGATACAAAAGTAGCAACAATTCCACTCAAGATTAAAATTTTAGATGAGTCAACTATTGAATTGAATGTGCAAAATAAAGCATTTCAACTCAAAAAAGGCGATTTTTCCGAGTGGAAAAAACTTGAATTCAGCATAGATTTTTTTACCAAAGCAAAAGGCATTGCTAAATTCTATCTCAAAAGTGTAGGGCCGGAATTCGAGCTTTATATGTCTCCAATCAACTTTGATCCTGAGTCACCACTAAAACCAATATCAACTCCTAAAAGTTTTTCGGCAAAGCTTTCAAAAGATTTGGGTTCATATTCAACTCTTGGGTTACCTCACGATACGTGGGCATTGGAGGAAGGCGTTTTTGACGAAGAGGCTTTTCTGAAGCAGGCAGAATCTATCCTTTCGGAAAGAAGAAAAATATTTGACTTAAAATTAAAAGAAATTAAAAGTGGATTGTTTTTTGCATATTTTGGCATGCCTGACACAATATCACATATGTTTTGGAGATACCGTTCTGATCCGTCGAGCAAATACTACGATACGATCAATCAGTATTACGATAAGATGGATAATATTGTAGGTGAAACCTTAAAAAGTATTGATAAGGATACGACCCTTATTGTCCTTTCAGATCATGGTTTTTATTCTTTTGATTATGAAATAAATGTTAATACCCATCTTTTAAATGAAGGTTATCTCGTGCTTAAAGAAGGGGCAGTAGGAACTGGACCTTTATATGAATCGGTAGATTGGAGCAGGACAAAAGCATATGCTGCCGGCTACAATAGCGTATATCTTAACGTTAAAGGAAGGGAAGCGCAGGGGATAGTTGAGCAAAAAGATGTTCCATCTCTACAAAAAGAGCTTGTAAGCTCATTTGCCAAACTAAAAAATCCTGAGACCGATGCAAATGTAGTGAAACATGCGTATACCCGAGAAGAGATGAAGATAGAGGGAGGGGATAATAATGCCCCGGATTTAATACTCGGTTTTTACAAGGGAATCCGATCATCATGGGATAGTGCAATAGGAGCAACGACTTCTGACATGATTGTAAAAAGAGAGAGTAAGTGGAGTGGGGATCATTTATTTGACCCGTCTGAGGTGCCGGGAGTTATATTTTCCAATAAGAAATTAAGGCTTGAAAAGCCACTGATAGATCAAATTATGCCCCATGTGCTTAAAATGATGGGTGTATCCGAGTAATTTTTGTATTTCTGCCTTTTGTGTGATTATTAGACTAAAATAAATCGTTAGATTAATTCAGATTTGCAAAATTATGATTTTGTATTGTATTTACTCATGAATGTATTGAATCCATGCTCAAGGAGTAGTTCGAGCTGTTTTTGAACGTGCTTTTTCATGTTTCTGACGTCTTTGTGCTCTGTTTCGGCAAAATGGGAGATAACGTAGCTGCTTATCGAATTATCGTTTTGTATCCGAATTACTTTGCCGGCTGTTTTTGCGCGGGGATGACCAACACCCATTCTGATTCTAACAAACTGCTCTGTATTGATGGCTTCAATAATTGATTCAAGGCCATTGTGACCTGCTGTTCCTCCTCCAAAGCGGATTTGTATTTTGCCAAGAGGTAAATCAAGATCATCATGAATGATTATCATTTCTTCAGCCTTTATTTTGTAATAAGAGAGCAGCAGGCTTGCTGCCATACCGGAATTATTCATGTACGTTTGGGGTTTGGCAAGTAAAACCGGAGCCTTATTGATTTCTGCCTTTTTGATTACAGATTTTGTTTTCTTGTCGGTTTCCCACGTAGAATTTGAAAGAGGTTCGTATTTTTTGAGCAAATGGTCTAGCGTTTCAAAGCCAATATTATGCCTTGTGCCGGTATATTTTTCTCCAGGGTTTCCAAGTCCAATGATAAGTTTCATGCTTTTTATTATACCGCGCATTTCGCTATTTATGTGTGTTTTTGGTTATAAAAATTAGCTTATACTTTTTCTTTATTCGCATTTTCTCCGCGGATTTCTTTATTCACAACCTTACCATTCTCATCGATCTGGTAAACATACGCCTCGCCCGTACCTATTTCAAGCAGTGCTATTTTGTCTTCGGAGATATTTTCTAAGTGCTTAACAAGCGCTCTTAAAGAGTTTCCATGTGCGGCAATGATAATACTTTTTCCTTCTTTTAATTTCGGCAGTATTTCTGATTCAAAATAAGGAACCGTACGTTCATAAACCATTTTTAATGATTCACCATTTGGTGGAGGGTAATCCCACGAGCGCCTGATTTTTTGAAACTCTTCTTCTCCGACTTCTTTTTGTATATCCCACTTATTTTTCTCTGTATAATCGCCATAATCACGCTCATTAAGTGCCTTGTTATTAGTCGTGGGAGGTTGTTGGCCGAGTACTTTTAAAATTTCAGCAAGCGTTTGTTGTGCACGCATAAGTGCTGATGTATAAGCATAGTCAAAATGAATATCTTTGAGTTGCTCACCTGTTACCTGTGCTTCTTCGATGCCTTTTTGAGCAAGGGGAATATCGCGCCAGCCTGTCCAAAGACCTTTCTCATTCCATTCTGATTTTCCGTGGCGGACAAGAACTAGTGTGCTCATAATTTGAATAGTTTTAAAAATGTATTTCTTTCTATTTCTGCTTGCTTCAGTATAGCATTTAGAGTTCCAGGTGCAATTGGTTTATTGTGTATGGCTATTGTAATTTTTCTTCCATCTAAATGCACAAGCCGTACATGCGAGCCTGTTTGCCGAGTCACAACAAAGCCTTGCTTTTGAAAAAATTTAAGTAAAGGAGAAGGTTTAATTTGTGGTAATTTGGGCATTTTTAGGAAGAATGGTTTTAAGAATAGTAATGATTGACGGTTTTTGTTCTATAGGAATTTCTTCTCCTTCTTCGGTTAAGCTTTCGATATGAAATTCAACAAGTTTTTTTATTTCATTTTTTACTTCTTGTAGTGTATCTGCTTCGGTGGCTACTCCAAGTGTTGGCACATAGGCACTAAAACAAGGCATTTTAGTACCTGTTCTTATTTGTTCTTCAATGATAACTGTATAGTTTGCGACTGTTTGTTTCATGGAAATATTATATCACAGACCTTTTTTGTTGTATCCTGATTTGCCATGTCGGACGTGAAATAAATATGCCAGTTCCTTTTTGTTATGATCATTTTTATAATTGATTCAACAGCTCAGATAGCTTTAGAATGACAAAATAGTAACCAGAAAAGTTTATTTTTGCGTACCTCCAAAAGTTGAGTATTCACTCACAAAATACGGAAAAACAATCGTCCCAATTCTACTTTATCCTTGAGAGTTTTCTTGCAAAATTCTGACTGCCCAAACATATTTTGTGTTAGGACTAAACTCAATTTCAACATTTTTTTCGTGCAACGGTATTTGTTTGTGAACAAACTTTTCTATAGTGTCAGCTGTAAAAATATATCTGCCAATACTGTAGTTATAGCCATGTCTTGTTATTTCTCTTTTGAAAATAATTCCAGTAATTGCAAAAACTGGTAATTCTAGGTCCTTATGCAGTTTGGATTTAATATTAAGTAAAAGAATAACTGCAATAAAAAAAATAGGACAGGTAGACCAACTGAGTAAATATGTATCCATCCAAGTGGACTATTAACGAGAGGTAAAGAAAAGAATGAAATTAGTGATCCGCAAATTAATAAAAGAGTTGAGAATAGAATTAGTGCGACCAGCCTTATGTGCGAACGCAGGCGTACATAGGCAGAAAGTGTTTCTTTTTCATCTAAAGTTAGCGGTCGGATGGGGTGAGCTTTGATTGGTGATGTTGCTAGCCTAACTTGGTCGCTTGTAATATATATTAACCACCGGATTATTATATTAAAAGCATATATTAAACTTGAAATAAAAATTATTTTTTGAAATATTGGGGGCACTTTATATTAAGTGTATCAATACTATAGTCCATCTTCAATTTCCAAAAGTCTATTGTATTTTGAAAGTCTTTCGGATCTACTCATGCTTCCTGTTTTTATAAATTCACTGCCGCAGGCGTAGGCTAAATCTGCTATGAAATTGTCTTCAGTTTCACCACTTCTGTGGGAAATGGCCGTTGCCCAGTTTGCATTGTGTGTTATATTTATTGCCTCTACTGTCTCTTTGATGGTTCCAATTTGATTGATTTTTATCAAAACTGCATTTGCGGATTTTTCATCAATCCCTTTTTGAATTCTTTTTGGGTTTGTGACGAAAAGGTCATCGCCAATTGTTATAAAGTGAAACCTTTCAGCCATATCAGCAAACTTTTTATGCGCTTCCCAGTCGTCTTCTGCAAATGGATCTTCAAATGAAAGGATATTATATTTCTGGCCGATTTCTTGGTAGTAAGCAGTTAGTTCGGAAGAATCTAAAAACTTGTTTTGCTTTTTAAGCTCATATTTACCATCTTTGAAAAACTCTGTTGATGCGACGTCAAGTGACAGTCGGTAATCTTTTACATTCTCATAACCTGCTTTTATACCAGCTTCAATGATGACATCGAGAGCTTCTTCGTTTGAACTCAAATTTGGTGAATATCCGCCTTCATCACCCACCAGAGTAGATAAGCCTTTTTGTTTTAAAACTTCTCCTAGAGAGTGGAATATTTCAGAAGCGATTCTGACCGATTCAGAAGGAGTGGTGGATGTTGGCACTATCATAAATTCCTGAATATCAAAATTCCATGAAGCGTGCTTGCCGCCATTTATGATATTTACCATAAGTTGAGGAAATTTAGGAGATGGAAGCTGGAAGTTGGGAGTTTGGGGTTTAAAGTATGTTTCAAACATGTATTTCCAGAGTGGTAAATTTTGGGCATGGGAAGCGGCTCGACATACTGCGATACTTACTGACAAAATAGCATTTGCACCTAAATTTTCTTTATTTTCAGTTCCATCTAGTTCCAGAAGTTTTGAATCAATATCATTGGGATCTGCATCCATTCCTACTATAGCCGTTTTAATTTTAGTATTTACATTCTCAACTGCTTTTGTAACACCTTTGCCATCGTATTTTGAACTGTCATTATCCCTAAGCTCTATTGCTTCATGGCTTCCAGTTGAGGCGCCTGATGGAACGCTTGATACATGTCTTGATCCATCTTCAAGTGTGATAAACGTTCTTATAGTAGGGTTACCGCGTGAATCAAGGATCTGAAGTGATGTGATATCAGTTATTTTCACTAATCGAGTATACTATTTTTAAATTCAAAATCCTAGGAAATTTAGGGAGTTAAGAACCATTAACCATAAAAGATCACCAACCGGCGTCATAAGAAGAAGCATAAATAGTATAAATATTCCAAAAGGCGCAAGAGCGAAATACTGCTGAGCAACTCTTTCGGGCATAATAATTGAAAAGAATTTAGATCCATCGAGTGGTGGTACTGGTATAAGATTTAAAAATCCTAATGCTAGATTAATTAGTGCTATTCGGGCTAGGATAAATGCAATAGGATTAAGCTCAAATGCAGCCGACGGGTTCATTATCGCAACATTTAAAAGTCCCAAATTTGAATAAAAAAGTGCAAAAATAACAGCAGCTATAAGAGCCAGCGATAGATTTGTCAGTGGCCCTGCAAGAGACACAAGGGCTATATCTTTTCTTCCTTCACGAAGCATTAGCGGGTTAACAGGAACCGGCTTTGCTGCTCCAAAGATAATTGGAGAGCCTGAAAATATTAGAAGAACAGGTACAAGGATTGTCATTATAGGGTCAATATGGGGTAGGGGATTTAAGGTAATTCTTCCTGCAAGTCTGGCTGTTGGGTCTCCTAATTTTTCAGCTACAAATCCGTGAGCTATTTCATGCAATATTGCCGAGAAAACGAGAATGATAATGCCAATTACAATTCCTTCCATATGTTATATGATAACAAAGTTTAATAGGTAATAGCCATTAGTCAATGGGCAATAAACGTGAAATAGACAAATGAAGTGTTTGAACTATATCCTAGAATGTGGTAAAATACTCCATCTAACATGAAAGGAATTAATACAAGTGGCCTCAAATTCATCAAAAGCAACTAGCATGGCCGAGCTGATGGCTCGGGAATCTTCTAAATTCCAACCACTAAAACGGGGAGATACTGTTGAGGGAATAGTTAAAAAGCTTGAGCCAAGAGAGATACTTTTGGATATTGGCTACAAGTCCGATGCTTTGGTTATTGAATACGATAAGCAAAATCTAGAGAATTTACTCTCACTTCTAAAAATAGGAGACAAGGTGAGTGCTTCTGTTATTTCACCTGAATCAGAGGAAGGTTTTCCTGTTTTGTCATTAAGGCGAATGCTTGAGCAAAGAGTTTACGGTTCACTTGAAGAAGTATTCAAAAAGGACACAACAGTTGAGGCAAATATTTTGGAAGTAACCCGTGGCGGATATTTCATCGAAATTCAGGGAGGAATAAAGGGTTTTTTACCTAACTCACAACTGATAGAGGGAAAAATGTCTCAGGGGGACAAGGCAAATGTTAAGGTAATTGAGTTTGATAAGGAGAAAAAAAGAGTGATTGTTAGTCAAAAGGCAACTCACTACTTAATGAATATCCCAGAAATTGAAAAATACGTTAAAAGAGACACCACGGTTAAGGCAGTTGTAACCCTAGTTACCCCTTACGGAATTTATCTTGAATTGAATCCTGAAAAGGATATTTTAATTGAAGGATTTATCCATATTTCGGAAGTCAGTCATCAAAGAGTTGAGGGGCTTGGGGGTAAATTTAATACGGGGGATAAATTGGAAGCTCAGGTTATTGGCATGGACATTGAAAATAAAAGGGTAAATCTTTCCTTAAAGAGGCTTGAGAAGGACACTTTTGTAGATGTGAAGAATAAATATAAAATAGAGCAGAGTGTAAAGGGTAAGATTACGGATGTTAAATCGAGAGGAATAACGCTGTTACTTGAGGAAGGAATAAGCGCTTTTATTGCTTCTAATAAAATTCCAACGGACACGGAGTATAATAAAGATGATGAAATTGAGGTCGAGGTAACCGGTTTTGACGATAAAAAAAGACTTGTTCTGGTTTCCCCAATACTTAAGACAAAAGTTTTGACATACCGCTAGAAATTTGCTTTGCAAATTTCAAAGAATTAAGAAGTAAGAATTAGGAATTAAGCTAAAAAAGTTTTCTAGTTCTTTATCCTTAATACTTAATTCTATATACTTAATTCATATTTATGGCTTCAAAGAAGGTATTTGTTTGTAACAATTGCGGTAACGAATCCTCAAAATGGCTGGGATTCTGTCCATCTTGCCAGTCATGGAATTCGTTTCAGGAAATGACCATCCCGAAAGTTGCGAGGGGAATGGGTCATAAAGCTGATGTAAGTGTAAAGCCTGTTCAAAAAATTGGACAGATCAAAAGCTCATCAAATCTTAGGATATCAACAACAATTCAGGAGTTTGATAGAGTTTTGGGAGGAGCACAAATTCAAGGGATAGTTCCCGGGGAAGTAGTTCTTCTAAGTGGTGATCCGGGTATCGGCAAATCTACAATAATGCTTCAGATTGCAATAAAAATAGCAGCGGCAGGAAAGAGGGTGCTTTATGTGAGTGGGGAAGAAAGTGAATCACAAATTAAAATAAGAGCCGAAAGAATTGCTGATGCAAAAAGGCTTGATCAGCAAGACTTATTTGTATTATCAAGTACAGATATTGATCAGGCAGTTGCCGTTGCTACCGATAAAAAAGTAGACCTATTGATAGTGGATAGTATTCAAACAGTCCAGTCGGAAGATGCTAATGGCTTTCCCGGATCTTTGCCTCAGTTAAGATACTCGACCTTAAAGCTTGTAAATTTTGCAAAAAGTACACAAATTCCGGTTTTTTTCATAGGACACGTAACAAAAGAAGGAACGATTGCAGGCCCGCAGTTACTCGCCCACATGGTTGACTGCGTATTGTACTTGGAAGGGGAAAGTCTAACGGGAACCCGGGTTTTGCGCTCACTTAAGAATAGATTTGGGGACACAAGCGAGGTTGGAATATTTGTGATGGAGGAAAAAGGGCTTTCTGAGATAACAAATGTTAAAGATTTTTTTCTTGGTGCTTCTAAAAAAGACGTTCCCGGATCCTGCATTACTGTTGTCATGGAAGGATCCCGGCCTCTTTTGGTTGAGATACAGGCATTGGCAGTTCCTTCAAATTTGGCTTTTCCAAGGCGTGTGTCGCAGGGAATTTCAGAGAAAAGAATAGAGCTTCTATTGGCTGTTTTGAGCCGTCATGGTACAATTAGAGCTGATAAGTACGACGTTTTTGTCAATGTTGTAGGAGGGCTTAAAATCACTGAAACTGCTACAGATCTTTCTATCTGTTTGGCAATTGCGTCAAGCATTAAAGGCAATACCTTAAAGTCAACTGTTGCTATTGCAGAAGTCGGACTTTTAGGTGAAACAAAATCGGTTCTTAATTTGGAAAAAAGAGTAAAAGAGGCTCAAAAAATGGGTTACAAAAGAGTTTTGACTTATAAGGAAACGCCTTATTTATATAACGCACTGAAATTGGTGAGTTCAAAAAAGTTGTTAAGGTCAAATTAAGATTGAAAGTTAAAAATTTATATATGGCAGAATCAGCAAAAAAATCAAAATTGAAGACGGAAAAAGTAAAAAAGGGCACAACCTCCAAATCCGCTTCCAGCAAAAAAACAGCTCATGGTCAGCCTGAAGTTAACAGACTCCTGGATGGGATATTTCTTCCTCAAAGGGTTGTTGCGCAAATTGCGGAAGAGGTTGCTGCGCGGGTTACAAATACGCTCAAAAGACCTTCAAGGAACAAGAAATCCCAGCAAAAAAAGATAGAGTATCCCATATTTTTAGATACATCTGCGATAATTGATGCCCGGGTTTTTGAATTAATAAGAATCGGGGTTTTTACCGGAACATTTGTTGTGCTCGAAGGGGTTTTGGACGAGTTGAAAAATATTGCAGACTCAAAAGATCAAGCCAAAAAAGAAAGAGGAAGAAAAGGACTAACACTTCTTGAGGAATTGAAAAAGGATAAGCATTATAAGTTAGAAATTTACAACGATTCAGATATCAAAAAGCCCGTCGATGAGAGGATAATTGAGGCCTCTAAACAGAATAACGGCAAGGTGATAACCTGTGACTACAATCTCTCAAAAAAGGCCCAAATTAAAAGCGTTGTGACCATCAATATATATGAGTTGGCAAATTTAATTAAGACAACAGCCCTTCCGGGTGAGACATTTTTTATTAAGGTCGTTCAGAAGGGAAAGGGTGAGGGCCAGGGAGTAGGCTATTTGCCTGATGGAACTATGGTTGTTGTTGAAGAAGGAGCAGAACTTATTGAAAAAACAGTAAGGGTTCTGATTTCCCGAGTTATTCAAACAGACGTTGGACGCATTTTCTTCGGTAAAGTAGTCGCATAGACATATTATTGTTAAAAAAATCAGTCTGTAGTAAAATGTTATTTGGGCGGTATCACTTGTGTGTACCGCTTTTTTGAGGCAAAAAATGAGAAATTTAAGAGAGTATACAAAAATTATTGCAACATTGGGTCCATCCTCAGACAGTCCTGAGATGATTGAGAAGATGGTTGAGGCGGGAGTCAATGTTTTCCGTTTTAACCTTAAGCACAATGATATCGACTGGCACAAGGAAAAAATTGCAGTCGTTAGGCAAACCGCTAAAAAGCTTGACAGAGCCGTCGGTATTTTTATTGACCTTCAGGGTCCTGAGATAAGACTTACCACACCGGAGCATATGGAGTATGAAGTGAGACGGGGGGTTGAGATATCGGTTATGAAAAAGAACAAGGACGCAAGCTGTTTTAGTTTGACTGATGATGTCGTGTTGTCATATTTGAAACGGGGACAGCGCGTTGTTGTTGACGACGGTAAATTCAATTTTGTCGTTAAGGAGGCTGGAAGTGATAAAGTTATTTTGGTTTCGCACTCGGACGGTACACTTAAGACTAGAAAAACCCTCAATGTCCCCGGCGTTTATTTTCCTCTGGACGCTTTGACCGATCGTGACAAAGAAGCTCTGGTTGCTCTAAAAGAATCGGGAGTGAATTTTGTCGGACTTTCTTTCGTAAGAAGCGCGCAAGATGTTCTGGACCTTAAGAAATTCATGAAGAAGGAAGGATTTTCAGGCAGAGTTGTTTCAAAAATCGAAACAAGACTGGCAATTGATAACCTGGATGAGATCATAGACAATTCTGAGGGAATTATGGTTGCCCGTGGAGATCTTGGGGTCGAGCTGCCTATCGAGCAGGTTCCTTACTACCAGAAAATAATGATAAAAAAGTGTATTGAACGTGGTTTTCCAGTAATTACCGCGACGCAAATGATACACAGCATGGTCGATAGACCTTATCCGACAAGAGCTGAAATATCAGATATCGCGAACGCAGTTTTTGACCTGACGGATATGGTAATGCTTTCTGAAGAGTCTGCTGCCGGCAAGTATCCTCTTGAGGCTGTTACTATGATGAAAAAGACCTTGGTTTTTAATGAGAAAAACGTTTTGATAAAAGACACAAGAGCCGTATTTGATTTTATAAGCATCGATTCTGAGGAGATGCTTTGCGGAACTGCGTACAATTTATATCTGCAATTTAGAAAAAAGGACTTTAATTTCGGGGGATTTGTTGTTTTTACCGAGAGCGGAAGGACTGCAAGAAAGCTGTCACGATATAGGGCAGAAGCCCCTATATTTGTCTTTGCTCCGACTGAGTATGTGAGAGATAGTTTGACTGTCAATTACGGCGTTATTCCTTTTTTACAGCCGACAATATTTAAGAAAGACCAGCCGGTGAAGCTTGATGATATGAAAAAGGCTACAGAATTTCTAAAAGAGAAGGGGATGTTTGATGAAGATAAATATTACATCCTTCTTTACGGAGATAACTGGATGGTTGAAGGTAAAGTATCTACTATCAAGGTTATTACACCCTCAAAATAGACTCAACACTCATTTTACTCGTATAAGCAGCGGAGATTTTACTTAAGATTTTGGTACAAAAAAGGGTACTTAATCGGAAGTTGGAAAGCCTGCCCAACTCGCCAACTCCCGATCAAATACCCTTATCAATGTTTCAAAACAAAAAACAACACTTTTCACGGATCGTGAAAAGCCTTTATTTGGCAGTCCAAACTGCCACATTTTGGTTCAAGTCATTTTCTTGACAGGATCTTGTTGTTTTGCTAATTTAAGAACCAGCATAGTCTTACCCTGCCTAAAGACTAATAGCTAACAGTTAAAAGAGCATTGCTTTTCGTACTTGGATTTATTTATGAGTAGCGAAAGCGATGCTCTTTTTCTATCTATCCGCCTAAGAATAGATAAAAGTTACTGCTAGTAAAAACACCCGTTTTATTAAAGATCTGCATTCACCACTTGAATGGTAAGCAAAGCTTGCCACTGAACAAAGTAAAGTGGCAAAGTTCTTTTACCACTGAACACTAAGTCCGCGGTCAATGAGTGATTTCAATTGTTGCCTACCGTTATTGTTGATTGATTCCTGCTGAAAGTCCGCAATAATTCTCTTTTTGCGTTTGCTAGTCGAGGTTTTCTTGAGCTGAAAAATGTTTAGCTTCATATACTCTCAAAAGTATAGCATATCGTGTCAAGCGTATCAACCTATAACAAAGGTGATACATTCTGATATAATCCTAGAGTATGATATGGTTACTTTTAGCCTATTAAATCAAGCTAAAATGTATTGCCAAAAAAATGTGGAAAACTCAGGGAAAACTTTCGATGTAGTTCTCCTACCGATTCTGCTTGCTAAATATTTCAGAGATCTTGCTCTGGAGGATTATTGTCTTCGACTCAAAGTATGTGTTGAGTTTTTCTCTAAATGTAATTAGCGGAGTGAGAATTAGTGCTAGAAATATAGTAAAAAATCCTAAATACTGCAAATATTGAGGCAAATAGACGATTACTATTTCTTTTCCGCCTGTTGTCTGCCAACCATTTTCCCAGTTGTTAACCTTTATATGAGTTCTAAGTTCTTTACCAAAAATGAATGGCAATGCTTTTTCAAAATAACTTTTAACTTTTGACTTTTGACTTCTGACTTCAAATTCGTATGCCTTCCAGCCCGGATCATAGCTTTGGGAGAGAATTAGAGTTGTTAGCTCAGGTGACTTTTCCAGCTCAACAGTGTATAGACTTTCATTTGGGTGGGTGCTTGAGAGCTTAAGAGATTTACCAATTTGTGCTTTAGGACTTTCAATTCTTAAATTTGATATGAAATTATATGGAATATTTATAACTTCAAGATTATCGAGGGTGTTTTTAGTTAAAGATTTTCCGATAGAATCATTATCTGCGTGAAAAGAATAAGACTGACCGTATTTTTCCATCGGCGGTATGAAGAAATAGTGTTTGTTTTTCTCTTTTTCAAGATTTATGTCTATCGGAGCGAAGCCTGTTGACTCACTAAATACCCAGAAGTGAAGAGGGTTGCCTTCAATATTTTTAGACGACAAAGATAATAAATAACCCTCATTGTGAGTTAGGGTGGCGGAGTAAGCAGACGTGCAAAGAGTATCGTTGACTGATGAAAGGGTTACGTTATTATTGGTAACTAATGCAGAAACTTCTCCATTTCTGAATACGTTGCAATTTGAAACACTTCTAAAATCATTACCCTCAAACCTTTTTGCGTTAGATAGATCAAATACTTTTGGGACAGTAATGGAAAATACCGCACTTTCCTGCAGGGTGTCAATTTTTACAATCCGCTTATCAAGAGGCGATAGGTCATTTAAGTAGCTTTTTGCGATTGATTGAACCAGGACATCATCTTTGCCTAAATTTCTCAATGTTACAAAATTGTCATTTTCAAGTAAAAGATTGCCTCTTAAGATAAGTTTTTCGCCTAGCTCAAATTCCTTCTCCTCCATACCGTTAATACCTATGCTAAAAATTCCGTCTGTTTCGGGGATAATAAATAGAGGATAAGAATAATTTTCATTTTGAATTGATTTATTGTCAAGAGTTATTGTTGGAAGCAGAAAGTGAGCAGATATAACAGTATTATTGCTATCGTCTTTTCTACTCCTTATCTCAATAGGTAATAATTTTTCGTCGGCAAATGCAGGAATATATAGGTTGCCTCCAATTCCCTTAGGGATGTTGGCAGATAAAGTAATATTGCTTTCGGTTTCTGAAATTGTGAAGTTGTGTTCAAGCAGTTTATTGCTGAAAAGTGAAGGGAAAGGGTTGTAGGCATCCGGTTTTTCACTTACCTTATAGTCTCCTAAATTTTGATAGACAAGATCATTATTGCCCCAAGCGTATCCGTTGCTTGACGGGAGGATGGGCGTGGAATAAAGAAAATTTTTGGGGTTGTTTCTTAATTTCACTTTATAAATTTCTATATTGCCAAAAACCGCATCTTTTGAGATCGAGGGAATTTTTGAAATTAAAGATTCCGTTTCTTTATAAAAAAGTGATTTTGGAGACGAAGGTGAAATGACATTTTTATCAAGTAAAAGATAAGAAACCTGATATTTATTAAGTACTTTTTCAAAAAGTACCTCGTTTTGGGAATATAAAGCGTATGAGAGTTCATAATAATAATTTTCCAATGGTGCAGACCAAACATCAAAAGCACGGTCTAAAATGGGTTGTTTAATCCCATACCACAAAAATCCCGATCCACCATAACCCCAAGAGTAGTAACTCCATCCCCAAAAAGTATGCTGAGGTAAATTTGCAATTCTTAAATTCGGATCGACGTTTATAAAGTATTCAAAAGTCCTGTTATATTCTGCAGGAATTTGAATTTTTTCCTTACTGTATATCAAATTGCCCTTAAATACCGGAAATGCATAAAGCATTATCATTATAAGTACCATTGGGGTTATAACGAAAATGAATTTTTTGGAAAGGGCAGTGGCAAAAGCGGTAATTGAGCGTATTCCGTAGGCAAAGAAGATAGAGTAGCAAAGAGCCAAAAGGATAGAGAATTTAGTGAAAGGGAAGCGGAATACTTGATTTACGAGCGGAATTTCACGAATAAGAGAATTTATAAAAGAAAAAGGAAATGTGTCTATTGCAAGAAGTGTAAAAGAGACCAAAAAGAGCGTAGAGAACGCGATGTTAACTCTTTTTCTTTTGAGAAGACTAATTATTATTCCGTAAGCAATTACTAAAAAGAAAATAATACCAAGACTTATTACAAAAGGATTTTGAAAATGTTCCTTCCAGGGAAGAAGCATAAATCTTGAAACTCCGGAAAGGTCAGGATCAACATTATTGAACCAAAAACCTTTTAGAAGAATTACATCTAAAAGATTTCCAAATTCTCTATTTTGTGCAAGGACAGTGCCGGTCGCGATTTGGTTGATCTTGGCGTTAACAGCAACAGAGGAATTCGTAAGTGTAAAATAGATAAAAGGTAATAGCCAGAAGGAATTAACAATAATTGTCAGAACAAGCACTTTTATACCAGCAATTCTGCTTTTCAAATTCCTGCAAATAATTAATAGAAGAGTTATAAGAGTCAAAAAATAAACTATAAAAACGGTCGGTACTTGACCCTGAGGGATTGCGATAATATTTACGAGAAGTAGTAATAGGAAATTTTTCCTGCTTTGCTTTTCAGTAAAGTTATATGCTGATAAAAGCAAAAAGGGTAAGAGACCGAATTGGGTTATAAAGGGTTCAAATGGCACATAAAAAGTTTGGATTGTTGCAAGATTGAGCATGTAAAATACGGCTCCTAAGCTTGCTGCAATAATATTTTTATGCTTGTGAATTGTCTCTTTAGAGTTAATACTTAGGAGTTTGAGTGATAAAAAGTACAAACCCACACCTCCCGTAAGAAGCATTGCAAAAGTATATGTCCAGCGGAGCAAATGATCAGGTAGAATTATGGACCCCGCAAGAAGCAGAAGCTGGTGAATTAGGCTTGCCGCGTGACCATTACCTGCTAAAAGTCCAAGTCCCTGATACTCTTCCCAGACTGAGAAAATGGACCTTTGGATGTTGAACTTAAATCCTAATTCGGGCAAAAGATTGTCCCATCCCATCAAAGAAGCGTTAGGGTAGAAGTTAGTTACAAGAGTAACCAAAAATACACTAAGAATAAGAGCAAGCGGGATGATGTGCTGTTTTATCATACATGGAATCTGAAATTTAATTTGGGAAAAGTAAAAGCGTTTTTTGAGGAAGTATTTTCACGATCTAAAACCTGAGCATATCTCTCCGAAAGTACATCAAAAGATCTTTTCCGTGAGAGAAGTGTGCTGAATTTTTTAAGTTTTTCATTCGTTTTATTGTCCAATGATCTCCCAACATGCTTTATCAAATCCTTTTGATTGTAGGAGAATATAAGATCATTTTTTTCTATTCCTGCCTGGTGCATGCTTTTTATGACATCATCACTCTCAATAAGCTTTTTGAGATTGTCAGATATCACAAAAGGCTTTTTATAAGCAAGCGTAAAAGATAGTGGCCCTGATGAGGAAATAAATGCTCTGTAAGGGAATACTATCAAGTCAGACGCCTCAAAATATAGAGGAATATCCTTTTCATCCACAAAGCCTGTTATTTGTATGTGGCTTGGAAGACTTCTCAAAAGAGCCTGAATAGACATTATAAATTTTTGATAGTGAGGCTTTTTCTCCTGGGTAAAGCTTGCACCACCTGCAATAATTAATTTAATTTTTTTGCCCTTGTAGCTTTTCTTATTCAAAAATGAACGGATCAGAAAGTCTACGCCTTTGTACCAAGTGAGGTAGCCGAAGTATAAAATAACATGCTCATCGGTTAGTCCTAGCTTTTTTCTTGCAATACTTTGTGACACTTTTCTTACCTTTGGAACCCCATGAGGGATGACGGCAATTTTATCTTCATCAACAACTCTTGACAGCCTTTTTTTAAGATTGTCCTCAAGAACAATGATTAAGCTGACTGGGAGCGATAATAATTTGTAATAAAGTTTTAGAGCGGGATTGAATATTGAATTTAAAATAAAGTTTGAAGATATGCCTATATGTCCGCTTAGCTTTTGAAGATCAAGTACAACTTGGTGGATAACCAAGGTTACATTTTTTTTCATAGCAAAAAGCGCCCAGGTTAGAGGAAGGATAGCAAGTGTTGATCTTGAATCACCAAATGATGCGAATTCAAATTCTATAAGAACTTTTTTGATGTTATTAACGTGTCTAAGCTGTTTTAATATATTCAGGTAGGATAGGGGTTGGTTTCTTCTAAAACATCTAACTATAAGCATCCCGTCTTCCTCATAAATTTCTTCTTTATCAATTATCATCGTGAGTACAACTATCCTTTTGTAGTTACGGGATTTTTTGAGCGAATTTAGTGTATTCTTTGTAAAAGAAGCCACGGCACAAACTCCCTGGCTGTATACTTCCTGCTTCTTTGGGAAGCTTGAAATAACAACTAAAGAGTTATTTTTATTATATTTTTCAAATAAGTTCTTCATACCTTTTCGTCCTTTTGGACTCATCAGGCCCGATACACATCGGACAAAGGAGACAAGGTATACAAAATTGTCCCCCGGAGGGGAAGAAGAGGCGGCGGATCAAGTCCACTGCTGCTTACAGGAGTTTTACTTCCTGCAGTTTTGCTCTTCAAAGGCGGCGAGCGCGACGAGTCAAGCTCGTCAGGCTCTAGGGTGCGAGTACGCGGCACGGGTGGGAAGAACCGTCATCCCACATGGGGACGGCCATCTTCGCCTGCAGCGCTTCCGCGTTCGCCTTGGTCCCGGCTTCATTCCAGATCGTCGTGCCCTGTACCGAAATCGGCACAGTGAACGCATAACAATCAGGATTCTTGCCGGGCTTGGTGTCGTTGTACCCCTCGCCGAGGAAGCCGTTAGGCGTGATAAGCGTCGTGTACGGCTCTTCGCGGAGATGCCAGCCGCCGGGATCGGCGGTCGGCTCCCACCTGGAAGCTTCACCACCGAAAAGAGCGGCCGCTTCAGCAGGGCTCTTGGGGAACTTCGCCGGATCATAGGCGACGTTGCCGGTATCGGGATCCGACTGGGTCGGACCAGACGGGGTGGTGTTGGGCGTAGCCGTTGCGGCTTCGCCGGAACCGCCGTTTTCATCGGCCTTGGCGTCGTCATCGCCGAAGAGATCGGCAAGCGCTGCAATCACAAGAATTGCGATGAACAGCGCACCAATGCTTCCCAGCACCCACGCCCACCAGGGAGGATTGTTGTTCCTCTGGCTAGTGGTAGTGCCGCCGCCTCCAGTTCCGCTTCCGCCCGTAGGCGGAGTGGGAGGCGGGCTCGGCGGAACCTGAGCCACAACCGGCGGTGCCGGTGGCGGCGGAGCAGGGTCCTTCACAGCAGGTGCGTTGGCAGCCAGGATCCGCTGCATGCGGACCTCGGAGAGCTTGGCGTTTGCGGAAGCGGCCATGGTGGCCGCTGCCATCTGCGTGCTGGTGTCTCCCGCGTTGGAGTTGACGAAGTCCGCGGACAGAGCGGAGATCCTCTCCCGGGCGGAATCGACCGGGAAAGCGTCTTCCATTCCGTTCTTGTACTTGGCGACGATCTCGTCGAGATCGCGCTGGAAATTGCCGGCATCAGGCTTGACGAGTTGGGGATCGGGCACGGTGTTGTCCTTTCCTGGCGGAAGAGCCGTTGGCTTTTCCTTGTTCGTCGGAACCGTAGGTTCCTTGTCTCCGGGGTTATTGTTACCCCCCGGAGTCGATTTTGCCTTTGACCGAGAAGTCGTAGGCTTTGGCCTGGAAGGAGGCTTCTGGTTGTGGGGGTGATCTTTGTCATACTGCGAGTGCAGTGCGACAAGACTGTCCCTGTTCATGTTCCAGAAACCCTTCATGCCTCTGGCTTTCGCCAGTTGCTGAAGGTCCTTCACGTTGATCTCGCCGTAAGGCTTGTCAGGGAAGAGAGCAGTCTCGGAAGACTGATCAACTCTAACACGCCTAATTGTTAAGCCGGCGGAGATATGAGTCTCCGACCGGCCTGCGCCCTGTTGTCGGGGCGACTTGGGTTGGGCCATAAGGCACCTCCTCAAATATATCCCCGACACGCTTTTCAGTACCGGGCAGCGCGCACTATGGCAGCTTTACACATAGTACGCTGTGTCCGGTACTGATCTTTCAATTTGTATACCTTGTCAAAGAACCCACCTTCGCTAAAGCTTCGGCGGGCAAGGCCGCTTAACTTTTATTGCGTAGGTGCAATAATTTACGGCTTGGATTTATTCATCATGCAAACACGATGGCAATCCAAAGTAAATTAAGCCTGGCCTAAAAGGTCAGGGAAAGAAGCTTTGATTTTTGAAATTATTTGGGGGTGGTGTAGATAAAGCTGCTTTCTCTAACCTCAAATGATAAGAGGTGTTAACCGAGTTTTGATTTTTTTCGCAAGAATATTCCAGCAGCTCCCATAGGGATAAGGCCTAAAAGAGTAAGTAGTTCAGGTCCTGTATTTGGAATTGTCTTTGGCGGAACAGTAGTAAAGACTTTTGGAGAAGGAGCCTGGGTAACCCCATTTGCTACACAAAAGCCTGAATTGTCAGAAGCGTTATTACCGTTATTATCAGCTACTCTTACAGCATTGGTAAGACATGTAATAGATTTTTCAAATTTTGAATTATCACCAACTCTAGCAACAAAAGTCTGTTGGTTTGATTTTCCTGCTTCAAGATTTGAAACACTGTAGACAACAGTATTGTCTGAAGAATTATACTTTCCGGCTCCGCTTATAAATAGTAAATTAGAAGGAAGGGTATCAACTACATTTAACTGGCCGATTGTTTTATCTCCTGTATTTGTAATTGTGATTTGAAAAGCGACGTCGCTTCCGGGCTGGAAGTGAACATCATTTGCTGTCAAGTTATCAACGTATCCTCCGCCCTTTGTAGGCTGCATCACCTTTTTATCAACTGTAAATTTAACTTGGTCTTGGCAAACTTGGCCTCCGCCGTAAATTATTTGACATTGACTTGCTCCGCTTGAAGCATAAGAAGTGCCGGCCGTGACTAAAAATGCGGCTGACAAAAATAGAGTTACTAATGAATTCTTGATATTCATAGATTAATTTGGGATTTTAGCAGAAGTAACATGGAATGTCAAGTGCTATAGGACACTTAGAAAAGCCAAGAGCCATAAGGTATTAGACAATAATTAAGACTTATAGTTTGTTGGAATGAGTGAATATTATGAGATTGTTTTCAGGTCTGTTTTCTTACGACTATTTCTTAGTATTAAATCCCGGAATTCTCCCATTGACATTTTTCAAGCTTGATGTTTTAATAAGTATAGGTAAAAGCGATATTTTTGAACTTAGAAAGTATGCTTTGCCACATTTCCATTCGAATTTTAGCCTCTAATTTTTTATGAGTCCGGCAAAAAAATCTCAAGAAGAAGCATTTGAAACCTCAATTCAAGAGGAGGGTAATTCAGTGATTGACGTAAGAGACGAGCGTGAATCTAGGTACCAAAGGACTGATCAGGCAACAGAAGTTGTTGCAGGTATTTTGGATATCAAACCCGAGGGGCACGGCTTTTTGAGGCCAAAATTCAGACCTTCTGAGAAGGATATCTATATTTCATCTTCTCAAATCAGGCGTTTTTGGCTCAGAAACGGCGATTTTGTAGAAGGGCTTGGACGTCCGCCTAAAGATAACGAAAGATATTACGGCCTTCTAAAAATAGAAAAAATCAACTCAAAAACAGCTGCTGAAGGTGTTAAACGGGTATATTTTGAAGATTTGACACCAATTTATCCGAATAAGCAATTAGTGCTTTCAACAAAAAAAGTTCCATTATCAACCAGAATTATTGACATAGTAAGCCCGATAGGTTTTGGTCAAAGAGGGATGATTGTGAGTCCTCCAAAGGCCGGTAAAACGACTATTTTGAAAGATATAGCTTCAGGAATAGCCGAAAATTTTCCTAAAGTGCATTTAATGGCGTGTCTTATCGGTGAGCGGCCCGAGGAGGTAACCGATATTTCAAGATCTGTTAAGGGAGAGGTCGTAGCCTCAAATTTTGATGAACCGCCTGAAGCACAGACCAATGCTGCAGAAATTGCCCTTGATAGGGCCAAGAGGTTGGTAGAGGCTGGTCAAGATGTAGTAATCCTCCTTGACTCAATAACTAGACTTGCGAGAGCCTACAATTTATCCATTGAACCTTCAGGCCGCACTTTGACTGGAGGGTTTGATCCTGCAGCTTTATGGCCGGCGAAGAGATTTTTTGGCGCTGCCAGAAATTGCGAAGAGGGCGGATCACTAACCGTTATCGGAACAGCACTGGTTGACACAGGCAGTAGAATGGATGATCTGATTTATGAAGAGTTCAAGGGGACGGGTAATATGGAGTTGCATTTGGATAGAAGGCTTGCCGAAAGACGGGTATTTCCTTCTATTAATATTGAAAGGTCCGGAACAAGAAAAGAAGAACTGCTTCTTAGCGAGAAAGACTACAAGAAGATTGCAACAATGAGACGAATGATGGATGTTTTGGGTCCTGACGAGCGTACTCAAATACTTATTGAAAGACTTGGTGCAACTGACAACAATGAAGACTTTCTCAACGGACTTGGGAAGGAATAGTTGTTTGTTTTTCCTAATTTTGATAAACTAGAGCCTTCTATGAGGCGATTTGACAGAGGACGTGCTGTGGCTCACGACAGCCAAAATTTAAGAGCCATAAAATTTCTCAAAGAAGTGCTCTCTAATCTCAGATTAATCAAAAACGAGTTCAAATCATTCATTTTATTTCTTTCTTCATATACAAAAGACAAGGTGACGTTTTTTTCAAATATTTTTGAGAAGAATAAAAATATTGTGGTTAAATCCATTCTTATAAAAAGAGGCAAAAGGAACAGGTTCTTTCTTCACGTTAGTGCTATGGCAGTTCTTGCCTTTGGAGTTTTGATTTCGCCATTTATCACTGAAAAAAACCCATTCACGCAGGATCCGGATTTATTAACTTTTGCCGAAGGTTTAACTGAAGAACAGCAGAACCTGGCTCCTCAAGATGTTTTTCAGACCAGATTGTCAGATAAGCCAAGGTCTGAGATAATTACATATACTGTTCAAAAGGGTGATACATTGTCTGCAATAGCCAAAAAATTCGGTGTATCTGATGACACCTTACGCTGGCAAAACGATATAAGAGGGGACAATATAACAGTTGGAGACACTATCGAAATACTGCCTGTAACAGGTATTGCCCATAAAATTGTAAGCGGAGATACTATTTACACGATAGCCAAGAAATACAGTTCAAATCCACAGGCTATTGTTGATTTTCCCTTCAATGATTTTGCAGACCCCCAAACTTTCTCATTGGTTATTGGACAGGCACTAATTGTTCCTGAAGGTGTTCAACCTCAAGCGGCCCCAACATATATAGCAAGACGTACTTTTATACCAGCAGGAACATCCTCAGTAAGTGGAGCAGGATTTGCATGGCCTGTAAGAGGTACTATGAATCAATACTACGCTTGGTATCATAAGGCAATTGATATAGGTGCGGGTGTTGGTACACCTGTTTTGGCTGCACAAAGCGGTACTGTAAGCTATGCAATTTCCGGTGGATGGAACTACGGTTATGGAACACACGTGATAATTACAGGCGATAATGGATATCAAACACTTTATGCTCACCTGAGCGGTCTTAATGTGGGCTCAGGTCAAAAAGTTACTGCGGGCTCGACAGTTGTGGGATGGGTTGGGTTAACAGGAAGAACAACGGGTGCACATTTGCATTTTGAGGTAAGAAACGGTGCAGCTTTCTACGACCCGCTAAGCTTCCTACATTAATTTATAAATGTGACCTTGAGGGTTGCGAAACGACCCGCTAAGCTTCCTACATTAGACATTAGACATTAGACATTAGACATTAGACATTAGACATTAGACATTAGACATTA
>CAZVGS010000009.1:25416-40077 GCA_964627245.1 uncultured Gammaproteobacteria bacterium
GTTAGTAGTCAGGCCAGAAAATTTAAGCATAAAACTGGTAAAATGATTCATGGGCGCGTTAACAAACTTTAGAGAATTGGTTGTTTGGCAAAAAGGTCATTCCTTAGTTTTGAATGTATACAAAGTTACAAATAGTTTCCCTAGATCAGAACAGTTTGGTTTGACTAATCAATTAAGACGTGCGTCTGTTTCCATTACTTCTAACATAGCTGAGGGATTTTCGAGGCAAAGTATTAAAGAGAAAATTCAGTTTTATTATGTAGCGCATGGATCATTATCTGAAGTAGAAAATCAGACACAAATTGCTTTTGATTTATCATACATATCAGAAAATGAATATAGAAATCTGTTATCTCAGGCTCAGACGGTTGGCAAATTGCTTAATAGTCTAATCTCTTCCACCAAGTTTAGAGAGTAATTTTGCTAGTCTATCTTTCTGTAATTAACTCTCGCTTGCCTCTTGCTTCCTCGTCTCCCGTCTAATGTCTAATGACTGTTGCCTACTGGCTTGCTGTCGGTGAGGGTGTCAGGGGTACGTTTTGAGTACTTGTTGGAGCTGGAATTGACGATGGTGTAGGCGTTGGTTGTCCCTCGGGAGGTTCAGGAATAACCACTTTTGGATCCCTCTCGGGGAATTCTGTCTGTGGCTGATCAACAGTCAATGGAGTTTTGTCAGTGGTAGGTTCTAAATTTTGACCTGCATTTTGTGCTTCTTCAGATCCTATTTTCGCTTGAAGAGTTGTAATTTCAGCGTCAATTTTTTCTGCATTAGTTTTGTCATTTGCAACAAGTTGTCTGACCGCCTGATATTGGGGCAGAGCGTTTGCAAGGTCGCCCTTTTCTTCAAGCACATGACCTAAATTGTAGTATGCATTAGCATAGTCAGGCTTTAGCTGGGTCGCAATTGTGAATTGGTTTTGAGCCAAATCCCACTGTTTTAATTGGTAGTATATTCCGCCTAATTCAATTCTTAGTCCGGGATTTGAGGGGTTGAGTGCAATCGCTTGATTGTATGATGCAGCTGCGAAATTTTCAGCATTTTCCCCAACACCGATAAGATTTCTATAAATTTGACCCAAATTCTGCCAATTTATTGAAGTGAAAGGCGAAAGGGTAACAGCCTGACGGGCTGAATTTATGCTCTGCTGAAGAAGGGCAATAATATTATTCTGGATTTCTTGTGACGGTTCTTTGCCTTGCTGGGCTGAGACCAAGTTGGCCGCAAGAGCAAGATTTATTTGTGAAAAAAGCCTGTAATAATCGCTTCTGTAAGGATATTCGGTTATTGCTTGTGTTTGCAGGTTGTATGTCTCGGTTCCACTGGTTAGGGCATCAGGAGTAAAAGATTTTGCAAACTTCATATCTGAAGTTATTAGCGCAAAATATCCTTTTCTGGGTGTTGAGCCTGATCCTGTCAGATAGAAAAGTATAAATACTGTTCCAACAACGGACATGGCAAGAATTAAGGTCGGAACAATTAAATTTTCTTTGCTTTTACCGCTTCCTTCGCTGACTGAGAATAATCCCTGTCTGAGTGTCACCATATTCAAAATTACAGGCTCAAAGCCTCTAGCATTCTCAATTGATCTGTGAGACACAAATAATGCTAAAAGTATAAATAGCAGAAATACTATTGAATATGAAAAAGGAATGATAAGGGAAAGTACAAAAACAGTTAAAGTGGCAAGAAAGAGCGGATTATTGGCTCTTGCTTTGCTTCTCATAAAATTTATGAACATGAATATGAATGCCAATAGTCCTAGTATGCCGGTAGTTGATAGAAGTTCTAATATATAGGAAGAGGAGAATGAGAATGTTAAATTCCAAAATGTATATGAGTTGAATGTGGGAGCAACGAACCTTGTAAAGTCTGAAGCAAAGGTTCCGTAACCTGAGCCTACCAAAAGTGATTGGATTATTCTTTGGGTATCCTGGCTGATAGCAGCAAATGCAACCTGAAAGCCATGGTTGAAGGGTAGAAGTATCGGTTTTTGCGCTGATGAGAAGATTTGTACTATGACAAATACTATACCCAATGCAATAACGCCCGCTGTTATAAGCTGTACTATATGTGTGTAGTCTTTAGCAAGAGCTGAAAATCTTCTTTTTTTGGCGATGTCATACAATGAGGTACCGCAGAGGATTAAAAGAGGAAGCAGAAAAGCTATGTATTGCACGGGAGATCCAAATGTATTAAAGCCCTGGTTTCTAACTTCTTCAAATGGGAGAACATATATATTGAAGTAAGCAAGAATGCTGAGAATTGAAGAGACACCGGTTCCAATTAGAAGTGAAAGGACAACGATCATAAATGAGGACCTTTCTTGGATAAAGTTGATAGTTGTAAAGAAAAATACGCACAGAAGTATAACAGGTAGTGATTGAATTAAAGCATCCTGACGGGAAATTGAGAAAAATGTTGAGAGTACTAATACTACTGCAAAAATTAGAACAGGTATATTTAGCGGGTTCATAAGAACTGTTACCTTCCGCTCGGCGAGGGATTTGATGCCCCACAATATAAGAAGGCCAAGTGACACAAAAACAACGAGTATTTGCTTAGGGAAGGTGAAGTAGTCAGTTGTAATTGTTAAAAAGAACAAGGGAAATAGTAAGCAAGTGGTTGCAATGAGTATAGTAGCTATTGTTGAGATGACTCCGGTGGTTTGTTTATTGTTCATAATCCATTTTAATAACTTCTAACTTAAAAAAAGCTGAAAGCGTACCATTAATGCTTTTTACTTGATTCTAATTTGCTGGTCAGGAACATATTCAACTTATCAGAGAAATGCAATGTTAGCAATATGCATAATATATAGTCTTTTATATAAGGTAGGGAAACTTGATAAATAATGTTAATTCGAAAGACAAAAAGTTATTGATTGATACATTAATATATATTTATATCTTTTATGAGGATAAAGTTATTGCAATTCTTTAATTAAAGTAATTTTGTTTTATTTTGGTCAATTGATACATCCTCATTTTACCGTCTGCCTTTTTGGCCGTATTTATTTTTCGGCTTACTAAGCAATTTGAGGAGAGTCTTTGCAGTTTTGAGTTAGTGATAGGTCTTGACATCTGTGAAAAATCATACGTATACTAATCTTAAGGAGCAGTGCATTGGTTACTGCGTGATTTTGGCAGAATAAATAATTTGATCAATATAGTATGCCCAAGAAAGCACATGCTCATAATATCCATCATCACGACCATGCAGATGAGAGAGGTTTTATATCAAATGCCATAAGACGTACCATGAATAGAAATGAAAAAATTATCATGGGCCTACTAGTAGGTGGCATTGTAACTTTCCTGATACTTTCAATAGTTCTGCTATTTGGCCGGGGAGGAAAAAGCAATGAAGAAGTGAGTCAGCCTGGCGTAACAACAACCCCAACCGTAAAGGTTTTAACAACTCCATATCCTACTATTCCGCCAATTACAGACTTTTATATGCAGGTTAATGAGGATAGATTTTACCCGGATACCGTTAATATAACTAAAGGACATGTTGTCACAATACTTAATATTGGCACATCTTCAACAACAATTACACCTACAACTCAAGGGAATACGAAAGACTTTGGAGTTATTGAGCAGGGGAAAGAAAAGACAGTGATGTTTGATAAGCCAGGAGTGTACAGATATACCAGGACTGGAAAGCCTGATCAAATACTGACAATAACTGTTTCTGAGTAATGAGCAATGATTAATGATTAATAATATACGAATGAAAGATTAATAAATATGAAGATAACTGCCCAAAGATCAGTAGACAATAGTCAAAAGACAATAGCCATTGGAAAAAATGGCAAAAATGAACTCCTGTCTAATGTCTCCTGTCTAATGTCTAATGATACAAGCGCCAAGCGCGCTGGCTTCACCTTAATTGAAGTACTTGTTGCGGCAACAATTCTTGCAACTCTTGTCGGAGGTGTACTTTTGACTCTAAATCCTATTGGGCAGATTGATAAAGGACAGGATTCGCAGAGGATGTCTGATTTGCAGGCGGTCAAAACAGCATTGGATTTGTACTACAGTGATACCGGCTGTTATCCTAAAAGTGATGATAATAACCCCGCAACGACTGATGACGGTATACCTTTTGATAAAGAGTGGAGCATCAACAACACTGTATATATGAAAAAGGTTCCCCAGGATCCGAAATGTGATGATAATGTTGATGCTTCCTGCTACCGCTATAGAACAGTTACGGACGAGGATGATCCAAACTATGATTGTCCTCAGTGGAATGTTGTCTTTGCACAGTTAAGCAAATCATCGGCATTGACCAATACTTGTCCTCTATCATCTCTTTCAAACTGTACACCCCAGGGGTATGATCAAGGCAAATTTGCCTGTACAATGTCGGGCGGAGTAGAATGCTCGGATCTTGCATCCTCATCTCTTTTTGGAGGAATCGAGACTGCAGAAAATACCCCAACCCCAAATCCTTGCAACGCTCCATCCAATAGACAGAATGACTGTGCCTGCACAGTAAATACCCAGTGCGCAAGTCAGTATTGCGACCTTACAGTTACCGGACACACCGGCACGAATGTCTGCAAGCCTCAAAGTGAAGCATACGATCCAAATGCCGTAACATTCCCGCTTCCACAAAGCTCAAATCCGGATCCTTACTCAATTTCCGTTAGCCCGCTGTATCCAGCACCGGCTTCAGCCCAAACCATAAAAGTCAGCGTTGCTGATCCGGGAGTACCTATAGAATCAGTTGATGTAGTAGTAATTTCTGATGGTCTAGCCCAACGCAGTGTGCCTCTCAATCCTCCTTCAGGAACACAAAATAAATCCGGAGTTTGGACAGCCTCAAGTCAAGTGGGCAACCAAGAAACTTTTTATGACAGCTATTCTGTAGAAGTTTATACAACAACAGGAACAGGAGTAAATAAGGTTACAAGTTTTGAAGGTATACCTTTAGTTACAACTGGGAGGTAAATATATGAAAAGAAAAATACTTATAAACTCAATAATACTATTAACGATGTTCATGGGTGGATTACTTAAATACACCAATATACTTATAATTGACACTGGGAATGAGCTTACTAGTATTGGTGTAAAAAAGGCTGACGCTTGGTATTCAAATTATCAATACAGAAAGCAAATTGTGCTTGATGAAGCATTAATAACAGGTTCTACAAGTCTTACAAATTTTCCGGTACTAATTTCAATGACAGATTTATCTCTCAGAACTACTAGTAATGAAGGTCACGTATATAATTCAAATGGTTATGATATTGTTTTTACTGATATTAATGATAATAAACTAGATCATGAAATTGAAAAATACACAGCATCTACTGGAGAGATCGTGATGTGGGTTGAGATACCATCGCTTTCAAATACCTCAGATACAACAATTAATATGTACTATGGAAATAGTAGTATAGGTTCATCTCAGGAAAATAAAACTGGAGTTTGGTTAAGTCAGTATAAAGGAGTATGGCACATGAATGATGCATCAAATTCAACGATCACAGATTCTACTTCATATCTTAATACTTGGACAAAACTTTCTACGACTGAACCGTCATCAGCAACAGGTAAGATTGCTGGGGGGCAGAGTTGGGATGGGTCAAATGATTATGCTTCAATGTCAGATAATTCAAATATTAGTCCAACAACTGCTTCAAATTCATTTTCGGCATGGTTGTATATAGATACTTTCGGGGGGTCAGGAGAGAATTATATAAAAAATCTTCTTGGTGATGAGGGTGGGGGTTCATTTTCTACACTTTGGAGACTTGGATCTCAGGGATCCTCAACATATGCGCAAAGATTGGGAGTAAATTACAATAATGGTAGTAATCACGATACTCAAAACAACACAAACTTAAGTTCTGGTACATGGGTGAATTTGGCAGTAACCACTGATGGTACGAATGCACGCTGGTATATAAATGGCGTTTTGGATACAACCCTTGCTTATACTTACATTCCGCAAAACGTTGCGTCAACATGGTATCTAGGTTCATATGGAACCGGAAGCAGAAGATATGATGGCATTATGGACGAAGTCAGAATGTACGCCGGCACCTTATCTGGTGATTGGGTGCAGGCAGAATATGCTAATCAAAACAATCCTGGAGTGGGGGCAGGTAAATTTATGCAATCTGTAGGAAGCGAAGTGCCTCTACCAGTGCCTTCAGTTACGACATCTGCAGCTAGTAATATAACAACAACAACAGCAGATTTGAACTCAAATGTAAATGGAAATGGAGAAGGAGTAACTATATACTATCGTTATGGTACAAGCAACGTTGCTTGTAGTTCTCTTCCTAGTAATGTTACTTTCGGTTGGATACCCTCAAGTTCTTCACCTAATGCAAAAAATATTACCGGGTTAAGTCCCAATACTACTTATTATTTTTGCGCATATGCCACTGGGATAAGTACAACATATGGATCTGTTCTTAATTTTACAACTGCCGCATCTACACCAACAATCACAACACCCACTAAGGCTTCAGTCACCTTTAACAGTGCAACACTTGGGGGAAATATTACCTCTCAGGGCGGGTCTGCTGTTGATGTGAGAGGTGTTTGTTATGCTATTACTACAACTAATGCAAATCCTGAGCATGGGGGTACTGGTGTAACTTGTGCAAATCATGCAAGCGGTGGAACAGGGATATTTACAGTAGATGTGACTGGTCTTTCAGCTTCTGAAGGATATTCCTACAAAGCTTTTGCTCATAACACTCAGGGGTATGCTTATACATCAGCAGATACATTTACAACTCTTACCAATGCGCCGATAAGCGTCACTACAAATAATGAATCCGAGCTGGGGTCATATAAAGTAAGATTTCATGGGACTGCCAATCCTAACGGCTCTCAGGCTTACGGATACTTCAGGGTTTTTCCTTCAGTGCCTGATTGTACAATAAATTCCGGAGGAACCAGAATTCCTTCCAACCCGAACTATGATTTTGATCTCGGTGAGGGTAATTCCCCAGTTAATTTTGATATCCCAACACCTTCGACAATCAATTTAACCAGAGACACGGACTATTGGTATTGTGCTTACGCTTGGAATGAAGAGGCCGGCGTTGGATCCCCCGCAACATCAGCGTCTAGCGGGTATGATGATTTTCATACTACAGATGGTCCTGCAAGCGGTTGTGATGCTCCCGCATCGGGAAATATGACCGTAACGGAATCTTGTTCTTTCCCGCAGACAGATTATGATGGTGTTGACTCTGGGGGAAATACTAGTGGGAATAGTGCAGCTCTTATTTTAGGCTCTGGCGGATTGGTTACTCTTCTGCCCGGACAAGTAATTGGTGTAGGTTCAAAATCATTTCAAGGTGGTGCTTTTCTAATTGGGAATGGTAGCGCAGGTGTCATTTTGGGTGGAGGGGTGTGGTTGAAGGATTCGGATAACGATGGCTATATCGATAGCCCTGTTACAAAGATCATTAGCCGCAATCAGCCGGCGGGGTATAAGCGAAGAAATTATGTTTATACGTTGCCTGCATACAATACAACAAGCTTTAATTACGCCAGCAAAATTTACAATGCCGCAACTACAGCTCCAACTTATCTGGATTGTGATGAGACAAATGGATATATTTATCGCGAAGTTGCAAATTTAGTTACCGATGCAGACAATGACGGGTATAAGACATCTGCGTCTGCCGGTCCTCAGTGTGTAGGAGCATCAACAGTGATAAATGGAAGGACATACTATAACGGAGGATCAGGACCGAATTAAAAATATGAATACAAAAAAAATAACCATACTACTTATCGCAGGGATCGTTGTGCTTGGGCTTATTAGTGCTGTTATACTTTTGTCCGGCAAAGACAATAAGACGGTTGTCGTGCCGGATGGTACTCCAACACCTACCAAAGAGGTGGAATTTGTGGTAGTGAGGGTTTTGCCTTCGGGATTTTCTCCAAAAGAGGTGAGTATTAAAAAAGGCATGATAGTCAGATTTACAAATCCTACGGATACGAAAGTGTTGCTTAAATGGGAAGGGGAAAAGCAGTACACAAATGAAGCTGTATTTGAGGGAAATGATATAGCAACAACAGTGTTTGATACAGAAGGAGAGTATGCATTTAGTAAAGAGTCTAATTCATCCCATGCGGGGAAGGTGACAGTGAAGTAAATAAAGATTAAAGATTAAAGATTAAAGAAATAATGAAAAATAAAAAACAAATATTACGACTTAAAGGTTCAACGGCGCTATTTATAGATGCTGCTAATATGTTTTATTCCCAAAAAACAATTGGATTTAAGGTAGACTATAAAAAGCTCTATCAATATTTAGATGAGGTTTTCCATCTAAGACTTGCATTTTACTATACCGGATTTGATCCGGACAACCAAGAACAAGTTAAATTTTTAGACAAATTAGAAACATTTGGTTACAGGACGTTTCGCAAACCAATAAAGAAGATAAACAATAAAGGACTGACTCTTGATAAAGCAAACGTGGACGTAGAGCTTGCTGTGGATAGTGTGCTTAATTTAAAAAGATTTAAAAATTTTATTCTGGCTTCGGGGGACAGTGATTTTGCATATCTATTAAAGGTGCTAAAAAAAGAGAGCAAAAGGGTTTTTGTAATTTCTGCCAGGGGGCATATTGCAAAAGAATTGGTTCGGGAAGCCGAAAAATATATTTCTTTGGAGTCTTTAAAAGTTGAAATAGCCTTAAATAAAAAATCACCCCGCACTAGGCGGGGGAAGTTTTCGTGATTTATTTATATCAAAATATGTATAAAATGTCAAGGAGAAATATAAAAAAATCGAGATCAGCGGTCGGTCGAAACCGAAGGTAATTTACTCGGTCATCGTGATAAGTAAAATGATAACAAAAAATATGAAAAATAAACTTAACTTTGCAACTTTTTACTTTAAATTTTGCATTTTGACTTTTGAATTTTGAATTAATGAAGTATGAATAAATTACAATTATTTAAAATAATATCCCTTATATTTGTATTCTCGCTTTTGTTTATTGTGGATATTAGACGGGTAGAAGCTGCTCAATCTACATTTTATAGTACATCGGCTGATGGTAGGCGTCAATCAAGCAACACTACTTATTCAACCGCACGAAGTGGCAGTAGTGTAGGTGGTGATTCTGGAGGCGTGATTGAAATTGGTCAAACTCCTGGGTATGCAACGTACGAAAGTTTTATTAGCTTTGACACTTCTTCAATACCAGATAATGCTACTATCGACTCTGTAACTTTAAGTATCAGTGGAAATACTGATGGAAGTGTAACTGATTTTACAATTGAAGCACGTTTATATGATTGGGGTCCAACTCTTGATAATGCTGACTGGGTCCCCGGTGCAAATATGGGTTCATACACACGGTTATCAACAGCTAGCTCTGCAAATTTTTCTACGGGATATATGACATTTACTGAGGATGGGGTAAATTTTAGAAATAATATAAATAAAACAGGATGGACTAGGATTGTTTTAACTTCTAACAGGTTTGTAAGTGGTACTGTTCCGACGTCTCAGGAAAGTATCTATATGAATGGTGGTGGATTAGCTTCAAAACCAACTTTAGTTGTAAATTATACTATTCCCAATACCCCTCCTACAATTTCGGTTCAGCCATCTGCAAGTTATGGAGGTAAGACGAGAATTGGTCCAAACAATATGGGTACGTATAGCTTTACAGTAACAGATGCGGAACAAACAGGAGTGAATGCCCTTAATTATGTGCTTAAAAGAAGCGACAATAACTCTGTAGTTCATTCTACAACTTACTTTACTTCAGGTGATCCGCAAACCAAAAACATAAGTTACAATGACGCAAATCTTACAGTGGGATCAAACCAACTTTACATGACGATTTCTGATGGAACGCTTACTACAAATAGTAATTCATTTACCGTTCTGCGTGATGACACTGCGCCAACGGCAGCCACATCAATAAGCACAACGCCAAGCACCCCAACTTCCAATAGTTATACAGTAACTTTTACTCCAAATGATGCTCTTTCGACAAATAGTAACGAGATAAGCTACAAAATATGCACGGCAAATGATACTTGTGTATCGCCAATTACTGGCGGAACGGGGACTTCTACAAGTGGAGCAAGTAAAACAACAGGTACTCTTACGGACTCTGCATTAGTAAATGGAGTAAATAATCGTTGGGTGAGAACTTGTGACGGCGCGAATAATTGTACGAATACAGGCTTTACTGTAACAGCGGATTTCAAACCTACAGTTACCACCAGTGCGGCGGGGAGTATTACAGCCGATTCTGCCATTCTTAACTCAACGATTAATCCAAATGGCGCGTCTACAAATGTCAGCTATCTTTGGGGAACTACGCCGGGAGTTGACTGCGATCTTCAGCCAAATACTCTTGCAGGGCCAACTGCCCTTACAGGAACGAGTAATCTATCCGGTGCGACAACGCAAGCAACCCTGCCGTCCCTTTCAAGCAATGAGCCTTATTACTTCTGCGTCATGGCTACAAATACCTATGGCACAACGTATGGTTCCGTACTTACATTTAACACCGAAACTTCCAACCCTTCCTCATACACATATATGGATGCAGGGTTTGCACAGTCGGGTGGAGCAACCGACTGCAATGATGCCTCGGGTGCTCCTTGTGCACCAAATTTAAGTTCAGTTGGGTCTGCCACTCAGACAAGCTTAACCGCAAATTTCACTTCGACTACAGGGCCTGCACATACTAGTTACAACCTTTTCTACTGTGATAGAACAGCGAATGGAGTATGTACACCTAATTCACAAATAGGAGGAAGTATTGCTAGCGGGGCAACTTCTTATGTACACAATTCAGGAATTACCTGCGGGCGCACGTATGCTTATCTGCTTCGTGCAGTAAATGCAGAAGGAACATCGGCTGACTCAACGGTCAGAACAGGATCTACCAGTTCATGTGTATCAGCGCCTACAGTCACAACTCCAACTAGCAGCAGCATCACATCATCTGGTGCGACACTTGGTGCAAATGTTACGTCAGATGGTGGAGCATCTATTACTTCCAGAGGGACATGCTGGGGTACAAGTCCTAGCCCAACAGGAAACTGCGCTTCAACTAGCGGCACAACTGGAGTATTTACGCACGCGAGAACTGGTATGCCGTTTAACACGCTTATTTATTACAGAGGATATGCGGTTAATAGCGCGGGAACAGGTTATTCAACTGATAGTACATTTACAACTTCAAAGAAAGCAAATGGGGAGACTTGCTCATCTGCAAGTGAATGCGTGTCCAATATATGTTATGTTGATAATGATGGAGACAGATATGCCCCTTCAAGCGGTACCAAAAAGTGTCATGCAAGCTCACAGCTTGGAGGCACGGATTGTTATGATCTAAATGCTATTGCTTATCCAGGTTCAGGTGCATGTGAATCCGTGAACAGAGGTGCGAGTATAGATGAGGCTGGGAATACGGGAAATTCTATGGATTATGATTGCAACAACTCTGTATTTGCTTGTGCGTGGGGTAATTGTGTGCCTCAATGTATTAGTGGGGGGTGGATGGAGATTTGTGTTGCATATGGACATGATGGGTGGACTACTGATGTATGTACTCAGACTGCTACCACTTATGTGTGTTATGAATATCAAGAGGTTTGTGCTGAGGTAGCATGGCATTAGGATTTATATTTTCAGCATTGGTTTAGATTTCTGGGAGTTTTAATTATGCGTATTTTTTTTTTAGTTTTATTAATAGGATATTTTACCTTCCTAGGAAAATATTCCTTTACAAATATACTTGAAGACAAGAGTTTTTCTAAAAAGAAGGATAAGATCACTGTATTACAGCTAAAATATTTATTGGGACAACAAGAAGATAATTGTAAGTGGGTTTCGGTAGAAGAGTATATTGATGATGAATGGAGGATTGATGAAGTGGTTAGCTCAAATTTTTTTTTACTCCAGTCTTTTAGTGAAATAGCCACATTTTCTCTGGATCAAGAAGAAGTAGAAAGCTACAGAGAAAAGGCGCTGCAGCAGATAGAGTGTTTTGAGCTAAATAAGGAATATGCTGATATTCGTCTATCAGATCCTGTTGTGACAAAATATGGTTCTCCTGACTCTACGCGAAGTTTGTATTGGGGAAGTTGGCTTTATTCTATAAGTAAATATTTATCTTTAGGAGTAGAGACTCCCAAATACATCCCGCAAATAGTTGAAACGCTTGGAGATTTAAGCGTAGATAGTAAGAATCCAAGACCAGAATTGAGAAAAGTACAGGGATTGGCAAGTTGGAGCTACTTAGATAATAATCCAAAGCTGCTCAGTAAAGCTGAAGAAATTTATACAGATATAGAAGTAAATTATTCAACCTCGGAAAATTATATGGGGTCTTTTTATACGGTCCCGCAATTGCTAAAGACAGCCTGTGTTTTAAAAAAAAGTGGTTCATTGTCGCAAGACATTTCAATTATGAGATGGCTTAACGAGACGCAAGAAGTTAAACTTAAATTAAAAGATCGGTTAGATGAAGCTCTGATTTGGTATCAAGTAATAGTTGCTGCGGATGCTTGTCTTCAAGTAATTAATGATGCCGATATGCATCTTGAGGTAATGAGCTTATTAATTGAAGCAATAGAAAATGAATTAAGATTTTTTGACCAGGATAATGGTGGAATAATAGAATTTGATTCATCCGGCAATAAGAGAAAGACTATTAGTCTGAATGCGGAGCTGGCTAGAATTTTGTTTAAGTTGGAGAATTTCGCATATAAGTAAATAATGCCTTATATATTAAATGATATTTTTTTTGTAATAAAATGTTAAAATGTAAAGAAAAATATTTTACAGACTACGTAACAAATCCTGACTTCCTGCACACTCTTAATTATTATAGACAAGTAATAGATGATAAATTGGGAAAGTATTTAATAGATACAATCGAAAAGTCGCTTTTTTCCGATGATAGCTTTATAGAGTTGCAAAAGAAGCTGCTTATTCAGTATTGTTCGAGAGGCGGTAAGAGGCTGAGGCCTATATTGACATTGTTGACATATAAATCTGTGGGAGGAAAAAATATAAAAGATATTTTATTACCATCTCTTGCATTCGAGCTTTTCCATAATTACACCTTAATTCATGATGATATATATGATGAAGATGAGAAGAGAAGGAATGAATGGTCAAATCATATTTTATTTTCCAGGTGGTTTAGGAAAAGATATCCAACAGCTTCATCTTCAACTTTATTGTACAAAGATTTGAATTCCCGTTTTGGTGTAGTATCAGGATTTATTAATGGAAAGATTCTTCTTTCATTAGCGCCTTTACCTATTTTAGAAGCTAGGATTTCTGAAGAAAAAAAAATCGCTGGAATCAAACTTCTTCAAGACGTTTCTATATTTGACAATATGGGTCAAGCGATCGATTTATCATTAGAACACGAAGATATTAAAGTTAATGAAAAAGACTATTATGATATGGTTTTATATAAAACGGGAAGATTGTTTCAGGTTTCTGCTGAATGGGGAGTAATTCTGGGAGGTGGAAGTGATAGTCAAAGGGAAGTTATTAAAAGATACATGGCAGAAATTGCGATTGTATTTCAAATTAAAGACGATCTTTTAGACATTGATTCAGGCGGAGATAAGGGGAGAGGATTGGGTTCAGATATTAAGAAAGGTAAAAAAACACTCCTAGTAATTCATGCATTGAGAAATGCGTCTGAAAAACAAAAAGAAATAATATTGAGAATTCTAGGTAATCAGAGGGCAAATCAGGTGGAGATAGAAAGCACAATAAAATTGTTTTATGACCTTGGTAGTATTGATTATTGCCATAAGATAGCTGAGATAAGATTAAAAGAAGCTGAAGAAATCCTGAATAGCGCAAGACCTTCTATTAATAAGGATTATATGGCATTTTTTAATGATTTTTCTCATTTAATGATTAGTCGAAAAAGTTAGTATGCCTGGATTGTTAATAACTATACTTGAAAAAATCGAAAATGCTAGAATAAGTTTCTTTCAGTGGATGCTGACCTTTTTTGCAGTCGTTTCTTTAAGAAACTTATTAGAGGTTTTTTCTACCCGTTTTGACCTTTTTAGTACTAAAGGCGCTTCTTTCTTTTTTCTTCATAGTATTTCTTCTTACTTTTATATTTTATTATCTATTATTTTAATACTTTATTTTGTGACCAAGGTGAAAATTGAGAAAATTTCTATGACTATTATCTTTGGTTTTCCTATTTTATTCTTACCTCCAAGTCTTGATTTATTGGTAACAGGGGGATTTGGGTCACAAATAGGGTATCGAGAATTTGATATAGAAAGTCTCTTTCAGATTATTAACCTTTTTTTCGGTTTCTCTTTATGGGGACCATATGGACTCTTATTTAAAGATACAAGCTATTTTTTAGTTCAACCAGAGATTAATTACGGGGTAAGAATCGAAGTATTATTAGTCTTCCTTTCTAGTATTTGGTATATATTTCTAAAGACTAAAAATATCTTTAAGGTTTTGATAGGTTTAATTTTATTGTACTTGATATTTTTTGTTTTTACATTTTTTGCTAGTCTTGCGGTATTCCTATTCGATGTAGAATCTATAAGTAGTTTTGGTGTTCCAGTTTCGTTGCTAAATTCTTCTTTTACTTGGAATAAAATTCTTACCGCTTTGTATCTTGTTATCATTATTAT
>CAZVGS010000009.1:40177-49428 GCA_964627245.1 uncultured Gammaproteobacteria bacterium
GAGTGTATTCTGAAGTTCCTATATTTATAGTTATTTTTATTTATCTAGCTTTAATTGTGTTTGTAAAAATTTTATGATAAATTAATTATTATGCTTGTAAGAATAAAAGACATCTTCCCCTGGTTAATTATGACAATCCTATCTCTTATTTTTATAAAAAATATTTATTTAAATCTTATGACTTTTGACAAGCTACTTTCGCCTAATGATTTTGTTCAAACCCAGCCTTAAAACATGAAGGGATTAAAAGGTAAAATTGCAATAATAACTGGTGCTGCACAAGGAATAGGTCAGTCAACCGCCCTGAGATTGGCACAGGAGGGTGTTAATTTAGGTCTTATAGATAAAAACTCATTAGGCGAAACCGAAAAAATACTGAAGAAATTTCCAGTAAAAGTTTTAACTCTTAAATCTGATATAAGTAATCAGAAAAAAGTGGGGACCTTTTTTAACTTGATTGAAAAAAAGCTTGGTGGAATAGATATTCTTATAAATAATGCCGGAGTATATGATAGAGTGTTACTTGCAGATGTGGATGAAAAACATTGGGATAAAATGATAGGTACAAATCTAAAAGGAGCTTTTTTTTGCAGCAAGCTTGCAGCGCCCTATATGATGAAGAAACAGGGAGGTAGAGTTATATTTATTTCATCGATTTCAGCATTTATGGGGGGCAAGTCCTCTCTTATATACAGTCTTTCAAAATCTGGCCTTTTTGGTTTGAATAGAGCTCTTTCTGTTAGTCTTGCTCCTCACAATATTACGGTTAATACTATTATGCCAGGTATTACAGAGACTGAAATGATTAAGAATATACCTAAAAATAGAATAGAAGACCTCAAAAATGCAACTGTCTTAAAAAGACTTGCCAAGCCTTCGGAAATTGCTTCTGTGATTGCCTTTGTGGCGTCTGAAGAGTCAAGCTATATTACGGGAGCAATAATTAATGCAAGCGGAGGAATGGTTTATTAAACCTAAGACTAATAAGATATTTCTTTAATTTCTATTCCGTCATCAGTGGAGTTAATATCCAATAATGATCCTGATTTGCTTCTAACTAAGAGAGTAAAAGTCTGGTAGGTGTCATTTTTGCCGTTTAATGTTCCTATTACATCACCTTCATTTGCAATATCTTGATTTGATAATCCAGGTATGGTTTCTTTCGGTACTATAAATCCAAGCCCTATGCCGTCCTTTGTGTCTCTAATTTTCAATATGTTTATTTCCGATCCGATAAGATTCTTTGCGCCTTTTTCAGTCTCATAGGTGCCTGCGATTGGAGTAATTATTTTGGTTCCTGTAGGTACAGTATATAGAAGTCTTGGTACAAGTCCGTTATATTGTCCATTTGATCCTTCTAATTTTTCTCCCTTAGGGCAAGGAGTAATTTTTACAGGACAGGAGAGAAATAGGTGTATTGGATTTTTTACTTTTGCGGCCGATGTGGCAATGGGTGATTGCTTATTAATAAGTGCTGTTGTATTTGGAGTAGGTATGTTTTTAGTTTCCAGTTTGGGCCTTGACTCTGTCGCTAGGGGTTTACTTCTTGAAATAAGAATAGATATCATTGTAGAACATATAGCCAGAATAGTGCTTATTATGGTGATAACAAACATTACTTTGTAAGAGAGTCTAGTGTTTGGTTTTGAGGCGGATTCTCTGAGTGGGTCATTTGGAGCAGGACTTGCTGGTGAAGCGTTCGGAATTTGCGATGGCTGAATTATTTGTTGGTTGCGATATGGTTCCATATGTTAAAATTCAATTTCAGTATTAGGAAGTAATTTTCTTATCTTATTTTGCTCTGATTCGTTAATTGGATTTTCTGTTAAATTAAGTTGTTCTAGATTTGAGATTTGAGAAATGCTATTCGGAAGGAATGTTATCCTATTTCTTGATAAATCAAGGATTTTTAGGTTTGTAAGTTGTGAGATAGAATCTGATACGATTTTTATTCTATTTTGCGAGAGGTTAATATAAGATAATGTTTTTATTTCTGTTAATATTTCAGGAAATTCAGAAAAATTGTTATTAACAAGTACTATAGAATAAAGATTTGTTAGGAGCAAAATTTTGTCAGGTAAGATTTTTAGATTTTGACCAGACAAATTAAAAGTACAAGCACTTTTAATATTATCTATTGCTTCTGAGAGGTTTACAAATATACTGCAGGATTTTCTGGATGGTGACTTATTTTGTTGTAGGGATACTTCCGGTAAATTTTGTCTACTTATTTGTTGTAAAGGGTTTTTATTATGATTTTTGTTAATGATTATGCTTATACTTGTTAGAATGATTATAGAAATAATTATCAGGATAGTAATTAGTGATTGATGAGAAAAACTGAAGTAGAATTGCTTTTTTATTTTGCTCATACTTATTACTATAGAAATAATCTTGCAGACCTGTCAAGTATGTGTCCTAGATCAATACCTTTGAGACAAACCTCCTTTCATAAAGTTCTCATAAGGTGATAAATATTTCAGGATTGCCACCTCGTAGGTGAGGATTGCCACCTCGTAGGTGGAATAGGCACCTCGTAGGTGGAATAGGTATAACACCTTGATATAATTCTCAAATTCTGCTATCCTTTTTTTATGCCTCAAGTACGTACACCTCTGGTAAATGATCATTATTACCATGTCCTCAATAGAGGGGTAGCAAGACAAAATATATTCAAATCCCGATGGGATTACAAGCATGCATTAAGCGCTCTTTCTTACTACCGTTATGTTAATCCGCCCATGAAGCTTTCCTATTTTCAGAAATGGTCGCTACCTGAAAGGTGGACTAGGTTCGCGACCTGTTGATTTTTCTTCTAAATAATGCTACTCTTTTTTTATGCCCGAATTCCGTATACCTCTTGTTACAAATGAGTATTACCATGTATTTAACAGAGGAGTAGCTCGTCAACCTACTTTCTTATCAAAAAACGATTACGAACAGGCGCTACTTGCTCTATCATATTACCGATTTTCAAACCCACCCATGAGGCTTTCAAGATATAAAGAACTTTCAGTAGAGGAAAGAAGCACAACCCTATCTGAACTGCAGGAAAACGAAAAAAGGGTCGAGATAATAAGCTTTGTGTTCATGCCAAATCACTTTCATATGTTATTAAAACAGACTGCTGAAAATGGAATTTCCTCATTTATTAGCCAGTTTTCTAATAGTTACACAAGGTATTTTAATACAAAATACAATAGAGTAGGTCCTATTTTTCAGGGTGTTTTTAAGTCAGTTCATGTGGAATCAACCGAACAGCTAGTACATCTCTCAAGATATATCCATCTCAATCCGGTTGTGTCGGCTGTAATAAGAGAAAATGATCTTAGTACTTACCGCTGGTCATCACTCCCTGATTATTTGGAGGAGAAAAATTTCTCAATAATTTATTCAGAGCCTATACTTGAACAGTTTTCTTCAAGAAAAGAATATTTGAATTTTGTTTCAGATCACGTTGGTTATGCAAGCGAACTGGAACAAGTAAAACACCTGACTTTAGAGGATTAAGATTAAAACTATTCAGGTCGCGAGTCTGTTTCACCTTTCAGGTGACAGGTGATATGTGAAAGGTGAGATGAAGGTAGTTGTATAAATAATTCTGTGTTCTCGCAAATCCACCCTCAGCCTGCGAGGTTAATTAGATTCACATCTTGACCTCCCCAACTTATTCAGTGAAAGGGTCGGACCCTGTCACTGTAGACTATGCTAGAGAGAACAAACACCGCGCTCGCTATGCTCGCGCTGTAATTAACTTACCAACCAATTCAGCCTTGCAAGGTCACGCCTTGCGAGGCAAAAGATACTCTCAGTCTTGACATTTGTATATTGTTGCAATATACTTTATCTGATGAAAATATTGCCAAAGCCAGTATCTTTTGAATGGGATAAGGGTAATATTGATAAAAACTTTATTAAACACAAAGTTGCAAATAGAGAAATAGAGGAGGTTTTTGTTAACAAACCATTTGTTATTTCCAAAGATGCCAAACATTCTCAAATTGAGGAGAGATTTCAGGCTTTAGGAATAACAAGCCAACAAAGAAAATTGTTTGTTACATTTGTAGTTAGAAATGATAAGGTTAGAGTTATCTCTGCTCGCGACATGAGCAAGAAAGAGGAGGTGATATATGAAAAAGTTTAAATCAATTCCACAATTTAAGAACGAAGATGAAGAGCGGGAGTTTTGGGCAACTCACGACTCAACAGACTATGTAGATTGGTCTAAAGCCGAGGAAGTAATCTTCCCAAATCTTAAGCCATCAACAGAATCCATCTCTTTAAGGTTGCCCTCATTTTTACTGGCTCGTATCAAACAGCTTGCCAATAAAAAAGATGTACCATATCAATCCTTAATGAAGATATTTTTAAGCGAAAAGGTCGAAGAGTCCCTCAAGGCATAGAGGGGATTAGTACCTCCAACCTGCTAGGTTAAAAAGCTTTGCGACCTTGACTTTTCTCCTTATATATCTACTTAACCTCACAGGTTGCAGTATCGTACAGGGTTGCCTTTAAGGCAAAGAGAAATATCAAGTGCTAAACTTAGCTTCAGGTTTTTAGGTTAGTGGCTTTTATTATTGGGTAGGGTTTACGGGTGAAGTAGGTGGATTTTGAGACTGCACTGGTGAAATTGAGACGTTGAGTTCGAGATACTTTTCTATAACTTCTTCTGAAAGGTTGTTGCCTTTAAGTTTTATACTTTGCAGTGATGGGATTTTGGATTTGATATCTTCAGGAAATGTACTCAGTTGGTTATTTTCAAGATTGATAGAAAAAAGAGATGTAAACTGATATAAGACAGTGGGAAATTCGCTGAATTTGTTATCAGAAAGATTTAGCTCGTTAAGTTTTGTGAGTCTTGTTATGTTTTCCGGTAGCGAAGATATACCTTGGCCTGAAAGATCCAGTACACAAGCAATTTCCGGTACTTGAAGGGCTTCCTCAATAGACGTAAACCTGCGACAGATTACATTTCCGTAAACCTCTTTCTGCTGCTCTTGGGTCATGGTTGGAATCGCTTCAGTTTGGGCATTGGTTTGAGGCTGCGTTGTATCATTTTGCTGACTTTCGGGTGCGTTGGAAGTGAGTTTTGTAGTTTTATTTTGTATATAAAACCAAAGTGTAATGCCGACTACGCCGGCAAGTATCAGAAGGGAGAGTAGTGTCAGGAGCATGTTCATGCCTGATTTTGGTTTTTTGTTTTTCATATTCGGGTTCATTTCATCCATGGTAATAGGCGTGTGGGCCTGATTCATAGGTCTGACTGTTGGATTCCCACCAGCTTGATTTGCATTAGTGAAAGGGTCTGGCCCTGTCACCTCTGTCTGTTGGGATAGGGGCGGGATGGGTTGTGGGTTTTGTCCTGATCGATCAGTCATATAAGGCGATATAACTTTATCATAGGCTCAATTTTCCTTTCTTGTCAAGTGTCTAGTGACAGGGTCAGACCCTGTCACTAATTATTGCTGTGTTCAAAGAATTTTGTTAAGAGAAGCATGATAGGTTGTAAAAAGTAGTATTTGATTTTAAAATAGCTACTGTGGAAAAGGTAATACCCGGCAAATTACAAGAAATAGAAAAAGGTGCTGATAAACCTTTAGCTAATGAAGTTTTGACTGGAATCAAAGACGAAGGTCTTGCTTCTTTTCTCAATTCTGCGATTCCCAGATTTAAATATAGGGACGGTAATTTGGTTGTGGAGCACGAGACCGTGCTTGATATTTTTCCTGAAATGTATGCGAATTTCGGTTTAGACCTACCCCTGAACCGAATGAATTTGGCAGGAAGTTTTTCACAAAGAACCAATTGCTTGAGGGATACAGGTTTGTATAAAAGGGATGTATATCCGAATTCCCCAAAAAGAAGGCTTACGCGTTACGTAACAGATGATGATTCTATGATCAACGCGATATCTTATTTATTTATTAAGCAAAGAGAGGAAATGGGTTCTAGATCACCGCTTATGATCTATGAAGCGCTTTCAAAAACAGCACGGGCTTTTGGAGAAGATCATCCACGTGCGGCGTTTTTTATGGAGGCTAGCAATTTTTTGGAGAGGAAGCACGAAAGAACCAGGGCAAAACACCGTCCTCATAAGCAGAAGTATGGTGCTTATAGAGATGAGGATTCTGATGAGGAGAGAGTCTATTTTGTTTGGACGAAGCATTATCTTGAAAAAGAGGATATTACGCTTGAGGATAAGCTGATGTCAATAGATGCAAAAACTATAGATGAAATATTAGGATTTGTTCATTACCACGAGGAGATTTTCAATAATTCATCAACTAAGAGACAATATGCATATGAAGACTTCGGTATAGATTCTGAGGTAGGAAGAGTGTTTGAATTCATAAGAAGGGCAAATAATAATGAAAAAATTGCTAAAGCATTTGATGGCTTTGATATCAATAATCTGAAAAACGGTCTTGTAATAGCCCGGGGTTATTTGAAAAAGTACCCTAATATAGCCAATATTTATGTTCTTGTCAGCGCAATACAGGCGGCTCAAGGAAACGGTGATGCAAAGTGAATTTAAAGTGACAGGGTCAGACCCTGTCACTGAGGTTTTATCACCAAATTAGCCTGAGGGCTCAATTCACTATCAGCCAGTTGAACTGGATATTAGTTGTTGGTAGAGTTCCGCTGGCGCCAACTGTAAATGAACCTTCTTGAGATTCGGTTTGAGGCTGTTGTCTTAAGAGATAAAGTACTTTATTATCCGTATCCCCAAATGGAGTGATGTAAATCAAAGATTTTGAGGTAATGTTTGGATTTTTGATGGTAATTTCAGGTTGACCGGAGCGCAACGTGGCAAAGCCCGCAGAGCCTGATGCGATGGCTTCAGTTAGGGTTGAGGCTTGTGCTTCACCGACTAAATTGAAGTTGAGTTTAGAAAGAGTAGCGGAACCTGAGGAAATAATATTCCCTTTATTGTCTATCGCCAGTACTTCTTTATTTTGATTGTCGGTTATTCTAAGTTTTGAGCCTTCAGATGCTTGTTTATCAGTTAGTTTTATAGTTAGGTCATCACCTGCTAAAGGAGAAATTATGCTTGTTGCCAAGGCTGGTGTGGTAAGAGTACCTGAGAAAACTCCGTGTACTGCGTCAATTTCGCCAAGTAAATTGAGGTTGCCTGCTATATTCATATTGCCATCGGTATCCATGCGGATAAGTCCTCCCTGAAAAGTTATATCAGCTTGCCTCAAGGACTGAAGGGCAAGCTCTGCACCAAGCGTGTTGATGGCGTTGTTTGAGATAGTGAAGTTGGATCCTACTCCTAAGGTATCTATTGCTGTTATATCTGTAGCAGTAATTGGTCCCATTGATGTTATTCCTTGCTCAAATATACCAAAGTCTGCTGTAATAGTTGTTGCATTTACAACTCCTGCAAAAAGGTTAGAGAATTCACCTGAACCAGAACCTTGAGGTTGATAACTGCCATTAAGGACCGCTGCCAAAGTTCCAATTTTGTCGTCAAGACCTTGTATATTGTCAGCAATAAGGTTGTTGGTTCTGAGAGTCCCAGATACTGATGCATCTGTAGTGGTTAGTGATTGAGTATTGGTGGTTTGGGAGTTAATGGTATTGGCAGCAAGATTGCCTGACACCGATGCATTATTTGTTTGAATTGAATTTGAGGTTAGTGTACCGCTGAAGGAAGCGTTACCATTGCTATCAAACCATGAGACGGTTTCACCTGAACTGAGAATTGAGATTTGAGAATTGCGAAGTTCTAGGGAGGGTGCGGATGAGTCCGCTAAAGGCGAGATGATATTTGTCAGAACTTGATCTGTTTGAGCGATTGGAGTTAGGAGTTGGGAGTTTGAAGCTAGATAGTCGGCAACTATATTTTCTACATAAGATGAAATGCTTTGTCCAGCAATTGTAAAGTTATTTGTGGTTAAAGCTAGTGATTTGGTGACTATACTTTGAGCGTCAATGAAGCCTGCTGTTATATTGGCAACCAAAAGCCTGGAGAATGCATTAACACTGTTGATGCTGTTTCCGAAAGCATCTCTCACAGAATAAATGCCGTTTTGAATTTCAATTGAAAGAGAGTCAAATATATTGGGGTTTTGCAGGGCAAAATTCGGGTCATAAAAGGTTGGCTGAATGACAGAATCAACCCTCATTTGCGCACCATTGTTATCTTTTTGAGCGTATCCTATGATATTTCCTGCACTTGTTGCTTTTACTGCAACCCCGGGAGTTGATGAGTAAGTTAGAGGATCACCTGCTTTTACATCTCCAGTTACCCATACTCCAAGCTGACCTACCATACCGACAAGTGCATAACCAGGATCATTTGCGTGAGCGCTATTACCTGCTATAAGAGCATTGTCTGAGATAACACCGATAAGCTTTTGTGACGGATTATTTGAAGTACATTTTGTAACACCATTTGGAACAAGGCAGATCAGCTGGCCTGCTAATAATTCTTCTGTCGGATTTGCTTTTTTATAGTACTCTGCAAAGTCGGAGCGCGGACCGTGCTGGGTTCCCCAGATCCATTGATCGCCGTAACGGTCGATAACAAAAACAGTGTTGCCTGAAGTTGAGGCTACAAATATATCACCGACGCCATCGTTATTGACAATAAGCGAAGCATTTGAGGTTTTTCCTGAAATTGAAGCAGCAGGAGCTGTTCCTAGAGAAGAGTAAATATCAAGCTTTGCTTCAGGAATTCTCAACTTTCCAACAGGAGCATCGGAAAGCCCAATGCCGATATTCCCAGCATTGGTCATGACAAAACGGGTAATGCCGGAGGAAGATGCAGTAAAGATATCCATACTTCCTGTCTGGTTGAGTGTCAAAAGTGCTTGTCCTGTGGGTGCACCCTGGATAAGATTGCCTGATCCTGAAGCTGTGACAAATGAGAATGTTCCATTTGAATACAGTCCGCCAAAACCTATATTAAGACTGTTTCCTACATTGAGGTTATTGAATATAGTTGCATTTGTATTCACTTTTAAAGAGTCTGAGTCTATTGTACCGGCAAAAAGATTTGGTGTTTCAATTCCCCCTATATCAACAATTGCCATGTTGGATGAGTCCCCCACAACATACGCGTATTTACCCGCAACGGTTACAGAGTAGGCCCCATCCATCACATTTGTATCATTTGGATCCCAATTCCCCACCGTTACAGGAGAAGAAGGATTGCTAATATCAACAATTGCCATGTTGGATGACCAGTACCCCGCAACATACGCGTATTTACCCGCAACGGTTACAGAGCTGGCCTCATCCAT
>CAZVGS010000010.1:0-38546 GCA_964627245.1 uncultured Gammaproteobacteria bacterium
ACTCGCATATGTTCAGTCTAGCAAACTGTCACATATGTGGTGAGAGATTAAGGCATTGTTATCGTATCTCAAGGTCCTTAACACTATCATCATCAATTTTCGTAATCTTACCATCGATCCATTTGAGCAATATCATATCACCAACATTTATTCCTTCATGGTTGGTTTTGGTAAATGGCTTATTGTACTGCTTCATAACTCCCTGCACATTATCAATATCTTCTAGGGCATCACGCACCAACGCGTTATCAAAGCTGCCGGCATTCTCAATTGATGCCTTGAGCAAATATACAGCATCATAAGCTTGCGATGCAGTTGTAAGAACTGGAGTAGTCTCATAATTTTTCGACAATTTGTCAACAAGCGCCTTCGTACGGTCATTAATCTCATAAGCCTTTGAGGAAACAAAAACAATATTGCTTGAAAGAGGACCCGCCAATTCCCACAATTCAGGAACAAGATTTGCCGCAGTCCCGACAACAACAGGCTCGTATCCATCTACTTTGCTTAATGCTGTCAATAGTCTGGCATTTGAATCTGCAAGAGAATTAAATATCAACCCCTCTATTTTTAGTCTTTTGGCCTCTTTCATGATCGCGACAAGCCCCTCATCCGTTATGGTCTTTTTGTCAAATTCCTTAACAAAAGCAGGTGTCTTGCCCCATATTTTTAGTATTTCAGTTGAAGTTTTGGCTCCCTGAACTCCGTATGCTGTTGAATCATGAATAATTCCTATCTTACCGCTATCGGTTTTTCTAACAATCCATGATCCATACAACCGTGCCTGCTCTCCGTCAAGCGATGACACGCGGAAAATATAGTTTTTTGGTCTGTCTTTGAATTTTTGTGTAATTTCTGTTGCTGTAGCGATGTGGGTTATTACAATTACCTCGTTATCCTGAGCCATATCTATCCAAGCAAGCGCGTTAGCGCTATTTGCGGGGCCTACAACAGCAAGCGCTTTATCCTCAAAAATAAGCTGCTTCATGTTGTTGACTGAAATTTCCTTATCTGCTTTGTCATCAAGAATTACGGGTCTTATTTTTTTACCCAGAATTCCGCCTTTGGCATTTATTTCATTGACCGCCAACTCAAATCCTTGTCTTCCTGCAATTCCAAAACTTTTTGTACCCGCAGTCGTCTGATCCGCGTTATACCCAAATACTACTTCTCCTGTAAATACAGGCGCTTTTGCTTGATTTTTCAAATCTTTGTCTTGTGGTTGGGAATTATTGAAAAGAAAAAAAGAAAGGAGTGACCCTAAAATCAGACAAATAACCACAGCAAGAATTATGGCAGTTCTATTTTTACTATTCTTTTTTTTCTCAATTGACTGCTCAGGAACATTAACTTCATCCTTAACAACATCTGGATTTACTCTATCTACATCTTTCATAATAAATACCTAATTTCATTTAGGCACAAACGCTTGCCTGTGTCAATCAAGCCAATAAAGACTCAAAATTCTGCCTGTCTAGTTTTTTAATATTTTTTTCTGCACATTTGTAATCATTGATCCGAATTCAAACATTCCGCAGGCCAAAAAGAGATAGCCTGCAGCATACAATATGTCAGAAAAAGCATCAGCAACAATATTTGCTGAAACATAAGAAAAGCCGTAATAAAGAATGTCAGCAAAAAGGGTGGCAACAAATCCTAAAAAGATACATGCCCAAATACGAAACATTTTTCCCCCGCTGTATTGCAAAGCAATTGCACCAAGAAGAATACTGACTGCCAATAAAACAACGTCTCCAAAGCCATATCCCAAAGAAACAGCATATTCTGCCCATGCAATATCACCGACTAAAGCTTGAAGAAAAACAAACTTTATTACCAGATAAATTGATATCATGGAAAATATCAAACCACCTACAATTATTCTCTTATCCAATGTCGAAAAATTTACCTTCTCTTGAAAGTACGCATAAGCCAAGGCGATAAGAAAGAACGGATACCCGGCAAGATAATAAATGTCAGTTACTGATGGATATGAATATTCAACACCTAAATATGATGAGGATATAAACACAATATCACCAATTAACCAAAAGAGGGCTCCTCCGATAAAATACGGAAACATTCTAGACTTTACCGACGCGCTCCCGTATATGGCATATGCTCTTATTGAGGCGACCAAAAAAACAAAGGGACATAACAAATAGACGATGTCCAGCGCTATGCTCCAATGCGGAGCTGCAAAATATACAGGCATACTTCGCAATAATGCATAAATTATTAATAGCAATATCAATAATATCCTGGTTTTTGAATCTGTGATCATATTTTTGCTTTCAGAGACCTCTTTTCAGCTCTTTTACATAACCGGATGCCTTTTTTTCTCCTAGATACTCTATCAGCAGTTCTTCAACCGAGTCGATAATTACTTCATCGGACTTGTCCTCATAAAATTTTCTGTACAAATCCTCAGCTGTTGTCCCAAAATATTTTGAAATAAGGTGCAGTGCTTTTTCACGTATTGAATTCTTAACTTCCATAAGTCATATTAATTCATATTGCACTTCCTCATTTAAGCTTGGCACCATCAAATGAATTTGTCAATATTAGCATCTATTATTTCCCCGCAGGTAAAGTCAGCATAAATGTCGAACCTTTATTTTCCTCCGTGGATTCAAGCACAATATCTCCCTTCATTCCCTGAGCAAGCATTTTAGAAATATAAAGTCCAAGTCCTGTTCCGCGAGTTGTATCTCTAGTAAAAAGGTTGTTGGATGCCTGTTGGAATTTACGGAAAAGCAAAGCCTTGCTTTTATCAGGAATTCCTTTACCTGTATCCCTTACACGTATCTCAAACACTTTATCTTTTTGGTTCACCAATACCGTTACCTCTCCTTTTTCTGTAAATTTCACCGAATTTCCAACGAGATTATAAATTATCTGCTTTGTCCGGTCAGGATCAGCAAGGACATTTGCTTTGGATTTCAAATTATTTGTAATGGTAAATTTAACCTCCTTATTGGTAGTAGCACTCTCAATCTCATCCACAACAGACTTGATAATTTCGCCAATATCAAACGTAGAAAATTTATATTCAATTCTACCCTGTTCTATCCTTGATATATCAAGAAAATCATTTACAATTTCTATCAATCGGGTACTGGAATCGTGAATATCCTGTATCATCTCGACGAGCTCTTTATCTTTCAATTTTTCAGAATAATACTGCTTAATAAGAGATGTGTTACCGCGTATGGATGTGAGAGGTGTACGCAGTTCGTGTGAAGCAATTGAGAAAAATTCGTCTTTTGAACGCTCTAATACTTTTGCTTCAGTAATATCTTCAATCAAAATAATAGCACCCGCAACGCTTTCTTTCTTTCCGCTTGTAATGACAACTGGAGACATAAAAATATGTAAGTACTTTGACTTATATAACAATTCTTTTATTTCCTGTGTCTTTTTAGAAGCGATTGCCTTTTCTACAATATCTATGAATTCAAATTCTTTCCCAAAATAATTCTGAATATCTTTTATCTTCCAATCTTTGTCTGGACAACCAAAAATATGAGAAATATGATTATTGGCGATAATGATTTCCCCATTCCTGTCAGTAACAATAAATCCGCTCGGAAGACTATTGATCGAAGCCAATAATTTTGCCCTCTCCTCATTAACCTGAACCAAGGCTTGATTGATGTCATTTTTTGCTTTTTCAAGCTCAACGGTTTTATTTTTAAGCTCACTAGTCCTATCTTCAATCTTTTTTTCAACCCCCTCTTTTTCAATCCTTAGCTCTTCAGCTACTTCCCTTTCATCTTCCATGATATTTATTATTGCTTTCTTAAGGTCTTCAAGGCTTGCGTTTCTCTTGGCAAGATCTTCTGAATTCCTTCTAAGCTCTTTTTCAAATTCAAGTCGGTTTGTAAAGTCGTAGCCAACCAAAAGAATACTTACATCTTTTTTATTTTCAGGCGAAACATCCGAAGCTGAAAATACATAGCTACTGACTGCCCCTTGAGAATCAAATATTTTTTGCTGTATATCTGCCGGCTCTTCACCTCGGAGTACCGGGGATATTAAAGATTTGCAAAATGCATCCCAGCCATTCTCATCCTGACTCACGACATTTCTAATTGAAAAATTTGAATTATTTTCCTTAGGAATTCCGAATTTTTCCTGCGCCTTTTCATTTGCAAATTTTACATATCCATTTCTATCAACTACCACAATAACCTCACTCGAACCTTTTACAATACCCTCCACAAATGCCGACTCATCATATGCAAGAAGTTTGGTCTTTTTTAAGGCAAATAGGACAGAGTATGAAAAGAGAGAAAGAGTTGTGGTTGTTATAGGAATTGAATTTATTTTCCACAATATCGGAAAAACAATTTCTGTCACAACACCTTGGAAAACAGGAACTAAAAGTCCTGCCGATATAATAAGAGCTTGAATTCTTTTTTCCTTCTCGCTTGATTTTAGTGCAATAAATACAAATATCCCAAACATAAGAATGGCAGATATACCAACCCACGAAGTCTGAATAATATCTCCCAAGGAATATGATTCCTGTAAAACAGCCCAACCCCACGATGTCCATTGAAGCACCTCAGGATCAAAAGCTGCCTGGCCCGACCTTCCTCGGGCAATTAATACGGGAATGTACAGAAGAGCAATAACAATTGGAGAATTAGCGATTTTTTTGTACCCTCCAAAGATAAGCGCAAAATGTATGCCCGCGGGAATCATAAGTATTGAGCCTATCGCAAGCATTTGACCCCAAAAGGCCGCCATTTGAGCGGTCACACTAATTCTTGATAAAGTATTATCTGCTTGCCAAATAAAAAGAGAAAAAACAAAAAGCAAGAAAGTGAAAGTTAGTAAATTTCTCGGAAAACGCAACGCAACATACACAATAATTCCAAGACTGATGACAGTAGGAATGCCCGAAGCAAGCGCCTGTCTCCAAAGTTCAAATGTAAAATCAAAATACATAATTATCTATTTTTTCTTTCTATTGCTGGATTTATTTTTCTTCAAATTTTCAATCTCGTCCTTGAGTTCTATCATCTTCAATTCACGCCCAACCATCGATTGGTTGAGTTTTTGTGCTTCATCTGACTGCTTTTGAAGATCCCGTGTTTTCTCCTCTACTTTTTCCTCAAAATTTTTCTTTAATGATTCTAATTGTTCTGTCGTATTGTTAAAAGCTTGTGACAATATTCCAATCTCATCCTTTGATCTGTCTTTTACGCGCAATGATAAGTCTCCACCGGCTATCAACTGAGTAATTGATGTCAGTGATTTTATCCTTTTTATAATAAAAGTGTGGAAAACCGCCATAATAATGAGACAAAGAATTGCGCCAAACACAACAAAACTCACAGTCAAAACAGAAACCATGGTTAATAAATTTGCATCAACCTTATCCCTAGGACTTTCAATAATCAAAACCCAACCGTTACCACCAAATTCACCAAAACCTTTTTGTTGCACGAATGACTCAAAAGAGTCATATTCCCCGTATAATTCGCGTGTAAAAATCGTATTCTCACTCCCCTGCAAGGCAAGGTTAACAGTCAAATTATCTTTGTGATTCTTTTCGAAAATACGACTTGGGTCAAAGTCATCATGCGTTGAGGCAATTTCAAACCCATTATTATTGATGATATGCACATCCCTTCCCCCAATTTGCTTGAGAATATCAATTATTGAAGAAAGCTTTATGTGCCCCTCGACAACCCCCACAATCTCATTTTTATTGGCAACGTCATACACGGGCGCCATAAAAACCATAGTGGGAATTTTTGTGTCCGAAGGCATGAAAATATCCGAAAATGTGACCTGCCCTTTGATAGATTTTTCAAATACTGCAACGAGTTCTTTTTCTTTTTGGCTGATAATATTTATATTTTCATAACCGGGATTTGTCGAAACAACCCGAGTTCCCTTCCTATCAATCACTGAAAGATAAAGCCAAGAATCATACATTCTTTCTGTCTGTGAGAGCTCATCTCTCAACTTATTTTTCAACCCAGTGCTTTCTTTTTTAGCACCTAAATACTCTATTATTTGTTCCCTTACCGCAAAAGCCTGAACATTTGCATAGCGCTCAAAAAGGAATCGGTCAATCGCATTGACCGTATAGCGCGCGGTTATTAACTGATTTGATGCAACACTATCAACAATATACTGTTTTGATATAACATACATAACACCCATCATAATAGCCGATGCAATTACGAAAATAGTTATAGTTAATATTGCGATTTTTACTGTTAATTTCATGACTTTCTTTGCTCCTTGAGACTTTGTATTTCTTCTTTCAGTTCAATCATTTTCTTTTCCCTTCCAACCATCATCGCGTTCATTTTTTCAAGATTTTCAACCTTTTCACTCAGTTGAGCAGTCTGTTCTTCAACTTTTTGTTGCAGTAAATCTTTTGACCTCTTCAACTCGGCAGTCTTTTCCTCAATGGTTTTCTCAAGATTGCGGTTAAATAACTCAAGTCTTTTTTTCTCATCGGAAAGTTGTTTGGTCTGGGTTGCAACATCTTCCCTAAGACTTTGCGCATCGACATTTAATTTTTCAGCCATTGTATTCATAGAACTTTTCAATACACCCATCTCATCACCGGATGAACCTAGAGTTAATTTTTGATCATAATTACCTGAAGCAATTTTTCCTGCATTTACTGCAAGTTCATCAAGAGGTCTGACAAGAAAAACATACGAATAAAAAATACCCATCGCAATTGCCGCAACTGCACCCAAAACACTAGAAATTAGTGAAACATTCATAATCTTTTCCATAGCAAAACTCTCATTTCGGATTTCAGCCATTGCATTCTGATTTATCTGGCCAATTGCTTTTATAAATAGTGCCTGAACAGTCTCATTTTTACCTGATATTTTACCTGCAAGAATATCAATTCTTTCATCTGACGCTTTACGTTGATCTTTTTCCGCTGCCAAATCAAATAGTTCCCGGATATCATCTGAAGCGGATGAAAGAAATATGTCAGCCTCAGCCATAATTTGCAGCAATTCTGAATCAGGCTGTCCGGCTGTATACTTACTTTCGTATCCCAATTCTTTCCAAAGACCAAAAGACTTACCATCACGCATTTCCCGAAAAATATCAGATTCACTTCCCCACATCAATGCATCCATATACATCGAAAGTGCTTGTGAAGATGAAACATATTGCTCTTTAATATTAATAAGTGTTCTCTTATCCTTTTTGCCGCTTTCAATTTGCAGCTTGTTGATGGCTGCATTTACTGCGTGGAGACTATTCGAGGCATGAGTGGTCAATGCCATTAGCTCAACCTGAGACGCTGTCCTATCAGCAGAAAGAATAGCATTTTCTTTTGTAAATTTAAAAGCAAACAAAATATTTGCGATATAAACTATTGCACTTAAGAAAAGAAGCGGAAAAACATATTTGAATTGAATCGAGTTAATCCGGAATTTCATAATTCTTTCTTTATAAAATCAACATCAAACACCGCCTTTATTACACCTATAACAACTCCATCTGAATTAATAACAGGCACATAAAAAGCGGTCGAACGCGCAGAAGAGGACTCATCAAATTCAACCAAACCATGATAGGATTTTCCTTTTGCATTATTATAGGCATCTGTCCACCAGCTCTCATCAGCTTGGTAATAATCACTTGTGATATTGGTCTGCGCAATATTAAGGCCATTTTTGTCAGTTATAAAAACTTCCACAAAACCCGGATTTTCAACTTGAAAATTCTTCAGAATTTTAGAGAGACTATTTGAGAGAAGAGATTTTTTAAGCGGCATTTCATCTGAAGTCTCACGCCATCGGGTATCTACTTTCAAAATTTCAGACTGACTTAGGTCACTATTATTTCCCTCAAGCTTATTTATATATAAAATAAGTTCCCCCTCATTTGCCAGATCTTTAACAAGACTGATTTTTGCATCTATAATTCTTTCAATCTCCGGTGAATAAGTGTAACTTTGATTTTCAACAATAGTTTTATCAGAAGCAGTAACCGCAAAATTGTACAAATAATAATTTATGAGAATAACGGCAAGAAAAAAAAAGATCATTCCCGCAAGTATTACAACATTTATTCTTTTTTTCATAGCACTTCTTATATATAAAAAAACGATCAGAATATCCTAGCCGTCATCTTATTTGACGGGTAATATAACGAGAAATTACAAATGCGGGCACAATCGAAAGTATCAATAGAACCGCTGACACCAGAAAAGTAATTTCAATAGATTTGCCTGCTGCTTGAAGCAACTCAACCTGAGGTCTTCCAACAAAAAGCATTCCAACCACTGCGTTGTCAATGTCTTTCAACGGTAAATAAGCGGCAAGGAATGGACTCCCCAATATATTGTGCGCACCAACATATGGCTCCCCGTTTTTTAATACTAATTTTTTCACATTCTCATTTTCTTCTTTTATACCAATCCACCTGGACTTCCCGTCAGGTGCGACAAAGGTTGTCGCACTCCTTATGTTATCTGCATAGATTGAAGCCTCAAGACCAGTCGCTGCTTTCATTCCATCCACAAAAGTGTTATCAATATCCGTACCGACAATTACAATTCCAATTACCTCCTCCGACTTAATTGGGGCTGCGGATTTGATAGAAACAACAGGCGAAGCAACTCCATCAGTCGATATAATTGTTGAAATCAAACCGCCATCAAGACCTTCTCTTACAAGAGGGTCTGAGGACAGTGAGTCGCCCACCCTTTCGGGATCTTCACCCCTGGCCATAACTATTCCCTCTTTTGAAATAATTGTAAGAGTTGTTTGCTTCTTGGTAAGCATTATGTTTGTCACCAAATCTCTTAATATTTTTTTATCGTTATCCAAAATTCCTTTTATTATTTCAGGATTCTGAGCAATAACTTCAGCATCAGACTGCATTTCCGCTTTTTTACTATCAATGCTGTACTGAAGTACATTTACATCGGTTTTCAAATGATTGAGAGCATCTTTTTCAAGACTTCTTAACAATAAAAAGCTAAAAACTACTGTCGTAATGAGAAAAATAACAAGCACAGCGGTTGTAAAAATCATGAACAATTGAGACTGAATTCTTTTCAGAAGATAACCAATAACCCATCTTCCCAAAATAATAAATGACACCGTCATTACAACAAGCTCAATTATCCAAACCGGTCCAAGGGGAGCAACTATATTATATAAAGACGTATTATGAGTATTTTGCAATAAATAGCGGAAGGACAGAAATTCCGACAAGGCAAGGACAAAAAATGCCAAAGAAACAGGTTTGAGATGATTTTCAAGCCCAATCGTCGCCCGCCTTAAATATAAAATAGCAACTAAAGAAGCAAAAACCGGCAGTATTATATGGCCATAAGGCAAAAGAGTCTGCAATGAACCAACGGCAATTAATCCATGAACCGGCTCTATCCGTGAAGGTTTTGCCATTAAAGGATCCAACTGTAAAGCGATAATAAGCAATAGATATCCAGCCAATCTAGTTGAAAAAAGAATTACCAGTATCAAATCCCTCGGGATTATAGAAACATCTGCAATAATTGACTCCACTTGCAGGGAACCCACTAAAAATGATACAGCAAGAACCAAAAACCCGCTAAAGCGTATAAACTCCTTGAAAGTCTTTCTCCCTGTCCATGCATCAAAATAAAGCCAAAAGACGGCAAAAAAAACAAGAAAAGCCCCTAAATTTAGAGCAAAATGTAAATTCTCAAGAAAAAAACTACTCCACATAATACTTAGTTTACAGTAAATAACATACAAATTGTTTCTTTCACTCAATACCCCTCAGACAAATTAAATTAATCATTCATTATTTCATCAACCCCAAGTATACCTGTACCTACTTTTTTCACTAGCCCTTTGCTGTCCAGGAAAATATGCACTGGCAATGACTTAATATCCAATTCCTCAATCAACTTTCCCGTAGGGTCAGTCATCATTAAAACATCATACTTCCCTCTGTGTTTTAAGACATTAATTCTCGAACTCTTTTCTTGCGGAAAGACCACAATCGGTTTAATCCTGTCTTGAGGCAGCTTATTCAAAATAGAAAGCTGCTCAGCAGTATCAGGATTCCAACTATTCATAATTGCTATAATATGAGGTTTTCCCCTGAATGAATTACCAGAAACGATTTTAGAATCCTCAATTAATTCAACGCTCGGAAAAGTCCGACCCTCTAATTCTGCCATTTCTGTTGAAATTTTCGCAGATACCGCAGGCACTATTACAGCGTTTGTTTGACTAAAATCAAAAAGGGGAATATTAAAATTCCCAATTTTCAAATACTTCTTGCTCTCTAAATTGAGTGCTGTATTTATCGGGGTACTCTTTTTCAATACAAAAATATCAGTCACCAATTCTTTATAGCCGGGAGCGTCAACACGTATATAGTAAGTACCACTAGGTAAAAATAAACTATATTTACCGTCGGCATCGATTAACTGAGGATTTATTTGATCATATGCTTTACCATCCCACAAAATAAATTTATGTGTTAATTGATCTAAAAAGAACACAGAAAGTTTTGCATCTTTAACCGGCTTGCCGCTGATAATTTTCCCTCTAGAAAGCACGTGTACAGATGCGATTTTACGCTTAACTCTGGTTCCCGCACCATCAACTGCATTGGCAGTCAATTCATATACGCCCGCTTTGTCAAATTTTATTCGCCCACGCCAGAGACCTGTATTTAAGTTTTTTATAAGAGAAAATTTATACTCATCTGAATTAACAGTAATGTCGGTAGGCCCCCCAACCGCTGATATAAATAAATTTTGCTCTATTCCTTCAAGCATAACTATTTGACTTTCACCATCTAAAATTTGGGGGCCAAAAGTAAACAAACCAACACCCACAAGAGGAGGAAGCGTATCTATCACTATTATTTTTTCAGAGCTTACGCCAATATTTCCTGATGAATCTATTGCTCGCACTTTAATTCTGTAATTATCATCATCAAGAAAAGTGGGAAAAAATTCAAAAGAGGTCGAAGCCCTGTTAAGACTTGCTTTATCAACCGGCTGCCAATTGGATCCTCCATCAACTGAATATTCAATTGCATCAATACTCTTATTATCTGATACCCTACCTGTTATTCTGGGGATTTTGGAAAAAGGTTTCGATAAATCTGTTGAAATAACCACAGATGGCCTCAAAGTATCTTTAACAACCTGCGCAGACGTACTTGTCGTAGTAGATACCGTAACAGTTTGAGTACTACTGCTTGAAGATGAGCCACTAACTGCTGTTGTAAAAGTGCTATCTTCCGTTTGAGTAGAATTACTTGACCCATCGGTACTTTGCAAGAAATAGTGATATGTCGTATTAGAACTCAAAGAGTCAAGCGTGAATGAATGACTTGTACTTGCTGTAGAATTTGATTTTACTGATCCATACTCATCTGTAACTCCATATTCTATGGAAGAAATAGCGGATTCATCAGTTGTCCAGGAAATTTTTACAGAGCTACTGCTAACATCTGAAATAGTTATACTATCAATTGTTGGAGCAGTAGTATCTTCCTCACCCGAGGATGCTGCAGTCACTGTAATACTCGTACTCCCACTACATGAAACAGGATTAGACCCATCTGTTGATTCAGAAACCTCAACAGTCCAATCACCGGACTCTTGTTCGGTATCAGGAAGATTTACAGTTACACTAAAGGCTTTATTTGCCGATACATCAATAGAAGATCCGCCTGCAAAAATAGCTTCAGAAGAGTTAGCCTCTGAATTCCAGCCACTTGCGCTTGCCCCGGCAATTTCGAAGGCTGCATCAGGACTTGTGAATCTAACCCAGCTTATGCTTGTATCTGAAGTGTTAGAAACAACAAAACCAAATAATTGAGATGTTGATGCTTCACCTGATGAAGGAGAAACACTGACATCACAACTAACATCAGCCTCAATTACAGGAACGTCAACAAATATCAACCCTCCTATCAAAAGTATAATAACAAGGATTCGGGCAAGCTTTCCCATAATAAAACCCCTACATTACCATTTAACTTTATGAGGCTAATAAAAGCAATATAAAGAACTACCTTAACTTATAAACTCCCAAAATTTTCACCCCATCAATCTCTACTGAGAATATTGACGGTAAATCAGGTGCATTTTTTTGCCACCGGAAATTTGACAATACATAATCTGCTCTTTTTGCATCTTGCACAGGTATAAATCTTCTCATCTTTTCTTCCAAAAAGTCTACTTGCGCACTTATCCCAAAAGCAAAATACACCGGGATCTTTTTTCTCCCATCCAATGCGGCAATATACCGCAAACCATCATTGAATGACAATCCCCAATAATCAAGATCGAATTTCCATTCCGCTCCCTTTATCCCCCCAACCAACTCATTGAAATATACATTCTGATACGGATGCGACCTGACCATAAAAGTAACAACAAAAAAAATATTGATTCCAACTACAGCAATAATGAAATAACGCAATATAGCCCATTTACTAAAAAATAACTCAAGACCGTACAATCCTATCAATATTATTCCCGGATAAATAAAATAGAATTGCCTCCAGCCATCATACAATGCAGGTATTGTTATTAGCGTAATAATAACAGGCACAAAAACCCATAGAATAATTGCAGTTATGTCTTTTTTTGGAAAAAATGCGAATCGCACCAATCCTACGACAAAGAGAATAATGTATGTAATTGGCGTTGTGATACCTATCCATACAAAAAGATAGTGCCAGGGAACTTCTCTTGGGTGTAAAAAATTTCCAAAATACAACACCTTGTCATCTAGCTGCGAAAACTGACCCATAAATTTAATTGCCTCAACAAAATGAAAAATAGGATTTGACCAAAGAATTGGCCAAAAGACATAAATACTTATTGTAGAAGTAATAGCAATGAAAAATAACAATCTCCAAGGAATAGTAAACTTATTCTTGCTAAATCCAATCAGAAAAATTGAAGCAATAGGATAAAGCAACATTCCTATTATCCTAACATCCGTTGCAAGGCCGATAAAAATTCCAAGCAACAATACGTATCTTATACTCTTTTTTACTGACAATTTCGTGATGAAATAGAAAGCAAGAATAAAAAACGATAAAAAAACTAAATCCTTAGAATTATAAAAACTATCTGCAAAGATTCTGGGACTTAAAGCAAGCATTACAACACCTAACAAAGCCAACCATCTATTCCGTATTAATAATTTTGCTGATTTATAGAAAGCGAAAAGAGAGATATAAAAGAGTATAAAAGTCAATAAGTGTCTAACTTGAAAAATAAATAAAGGATTATTGATTGCCAATAATTTTTCAAGAGCATAAAGCGGAAGTTCGAATAGAGTGCCATAATATCTATCCCGATAATCAAAAATCCGCTCACTCCCCTCAAAAACATACTCATAGGCCCTGATCCCATTCAATCTTGAAATCGGTTCATCCCATGAAAGACCATAATCACGGAAAATCAATATTCCAATAATAAAATACAGGAAGAAAAAGGCAATAAATATTACCTTAAAACTCCTCAATAGCTCTAATTTTTTCTTCATCGGTAAGCTTAGGATTCCAATTAAAATATTTCCGCGCTTCCTGCTCTTTACCTAGTTTATATAAATTAACAGCAGACAAAAACCTAACCTGACTCTTTGCACTTATGCCCGAAAGCGTATTCTCAAGTATTTCTTGACTTTTCTCGTACTCTTTTAACTTGGTGAGTATAAAAGCATAGTAGTAATAGGTCGAAACTTCAGGTTTGTATTCTATTGACTTTAGTATTGCATTTTCTGCCTCAATATATAATTTCTTCTTTACCAAAATAGCAGCATAAGCTGCCATTACTTGATTATGTTCCGGAAATATTTCAAGCGCTTTTATTATATTTTTCTCCGCTTCAGCATAATTATTATGAAGAAGATAATATCGGCTCAGCCAAGTATAGCCCGCTACGCTGTTGGGGGCATCAATTGTCATGCTTTTATACAAGCTCTTTGGAGTAAGCCAAATCCTATTTCTTTGATAGATCATCACTCCATAGACAAAACAAAGAATAATAAGACCTATAACTATAATATATTTTTGATACCTATAAGCATACATCAGTATCCACCCTGCGATAATGCAAAGTCCCAGTGAGGCAAAATATACCCATCTTTCCGCAATATATTCACCTCCGGTAAAGATAAATTTTGAATAAGGGAAATAACAAACAATAAATATTAGCGACCCCATCATAAGTGGGTAATACTTTTTTTTATGCAGAAAAAAGGGCAAAATAATTAATACACCCATTAATACTCCCAATAATGCTCTTGCATCAACAATTGTTCGGGCAATAGGAAAATGATTATACCTATATGTTGCTGACAACCCCACAGGAACAAATATTTTTGTTACGTAATTACTAAGAATTGCAAAGGCAGTGTATATTCTTTCGGGGAAATTAACATAAGCAATTGGGTTTGTAGCCTCAGAATGAAGGTTTTGAAACGGAAATTTCCCGCCAAGACTATAATGCCACATAAACAAAAAAAGCGTAACAAACACTACAAAAGGAATAGCAAGCTGAAGCACCTTAGAAAAACCTGGTTTTTTTGTCCAAATATAATGCGCAAATATAACAACAGGAAATAGAACAGAAAATTCTTTTGACAAACCTCCTAGAAAAAAAAGAAAAGAGGAAAATACAACATATAGCCAATTGGTTTTTTCCTGTTTTGTACCCTGCATGAAAGTTATCCATGCCAAAAGCATAAATATCATCGCCAAAATCTCTTCTCTTGCTTTTATGTAAGCAACGACCTCCGTATGGATGGGCAAAAAAGCAAATAATAATGAGGCAAATATTGCAAGCAGCTGATTCTTAAAAGCCATCCTAACAACCGCATAACTTAGAAATATTGCCAATCCATTAAAAATAATATTAACAATATGAAAACTATGGTAATAATCACCAAACAAAATAAAATTGAGCATAAAAGTGGACATTGTAAAGGGCCGGTAAATTTCAGCAATAGCACGATGGTCAATATTTACCATTGGCTCAAACCAAATACGAAAAATATAGTCAAAAGTCCGAAGTTCAGGCCTGCCAATAAAGTAGACATCATCAAAAACAAACTCTCCGCCAATGGAATTAGAATACAAGACAAAACTAATAAAAAGAGAGGCTGCAAAAATAACAAACAATTGTAGGTATTTCTTGGTCACATTTAACATTATAATAATTTATAATGTTATTGCATATTGTTTTATGAAATTAAAATTATTTCAGCTGGGTCTTGTCTTAAGCATAATATTAAATATCATAGCCGCCGTAACTTTATCCCGCACTCTTCCCGGAAAAGAAAAAAAAGTATCTCCCAATACAGAGTTGCCATTTCTTTCAAAGAGAATATTTGTTGAAAACCAAAATGACATAATTATTAATTTCGTGCCTCTCAGAATTGCTGTTAGGGAATACGTTAAGAAACAAAAAGAAAAAATCGGAATTTATTTTGAATATTTACCCACGGGTAACTCTATCGGCGTTAATGATACGATGGAAGTAAGATTTGCAAGTCTTATCAAGATCCCTGTCGTCATGGCTGTTTATAAAGAAATTGAGCATGGCAATCTCAAGCTAGATACAGTTCTGACCGTTCAAGAAGAAAATCTTCATGATGGCTTCGGGGATTTATGGAAAAAAGGCGAGGGTACAAAAATTACTGTAAAAGAGGCTATTGAATTAAGCTTGATAAAATCCGATAATACCGCACTAAGGGTTCTTGTATCATCACTTCCCAAAAATGCAATTGAATCCGTCTTTGACAATCTTGATATTATCGTAGATAAAGGCAACGGATACCCTATTATTTCTCCAAAAAACTACACCTCCATACTAAAAAGTCTTTATCTTTCTTCATATCTGTTATATGAAGACTCTAATGAAATACTTGATCTGCTGACCAAAACGGATTTTAACGATAAAATCGCCTCAGGTATCGATCCTGCAATCAAAATAGCCCACAAAATCGGTACATTTGATGTAGGAGAAAACGAAAGAGTATTTTCCGATTGCGGCATCGTATACGTACCAAATAGACCTTATGCTTTGTGCATTATGGTAAATTCAGATGAAGAAAAATCAAGAGAACACATGATTTACCTTTCAAAAATGGTTTATGGTTATATTGAGAGAGTTTCCAGGAATTAATCATTTACACATCAATGCGGAAGTACCTTATCGATGATCTAGAAATTAACAAAAATCATTTCTGGCACAAAAGCAAGCAGTTGATTGTAATAAAAATTATTGAAAGATACTCTTCGAAAAAAAAAGGTTTACTAGACGTAGGATGCGGCAACGGACAAATGCTGGTACATCTCAATGATTATAAAAAAACATGGGGCATAGATATATCAGCAAGAGCCATCAAAATATGCGCAAAAAAAGGCATCAATAACGTTAAAAAGGGCTCGATATATAGAATACCATTCAATAACAATTATTTCGATACTATACTGCTTCTAGATATACTTGAACATACAAAACCACAGCATGCATTAAGAGAGATATCAAGAGTACTTAAGAGAAATGGCATTATTATAATCACTGTACCAGCTTATAAGATACTATGGAGCAAGTGGGATGAAATTCACAAACACAAAAAAAGATATAAAGCTGAAGTATTAATTCATGAACTCAATGATGCCGGTTTTAGTGTAAAATATATATCATATTTCTTCTCATACTTAGTCATTCCTGTATATATCTACAGAAAAATCAAATATTTTTTACCCCAAAAGGCCTACAGCTCGGATTTTGAGATCAATAACCGCTTATTGAATTTCTTTTCGTCAATAATGTCTACTATTGAAATGTATTTAATCAGCAAAACAAATATACCTTTTGGCACCAGCATAATCTGCGTAGCAGAAAAAAGACAAACTAATCTGAAAACAACAATTTCAGACTAAATTGCTATAAATTTCAAGTTGAACGGATCGATTTAGTGTAATTGCGGGGCTGGCTGGGGCTAACCGGAAATATACCCAACCCCTGCAATCCACTAATTTACCAAGTCGTATGACTTTGTCCTTTTTTTGTAAACAGGAGTAAATACCCTTACTTCCTGATACTGCGTTGCAAGCCTTCTCTCAAAAAAACCCACAACGTCCTCTCCGACGACTTTTATTAGCATTTTTTCCAATTCCAGGCAGTCTTTCATATTTGATTAGTTATTAGTTGTTAGTTACTAGTTATTAGTTTTTAGTAACAAGAATGTACGAGGCTTTTGAAGCTGAGAAGTAATACAAAGTCAAAAATGTTATTTTTTTTGTTTTCTTACTACTAGCTACTAACTCCTAGCTCCTAACTACTAATTTCTAGTTGGCGTATGATGCTGACAAGAAATACACGAAAAGCTTAACCTGTTTTTTAACCTTATTCATTGCTTTTTGCGCCATAATCTCTCACCTCCTTTCCCCCGCGCGGGTGCGGAAAATATCTCTATATAAAATTTCATTTCAAACATAATTAATTCACGATCAAGTAATTGAACTTAATATCTTCATCTGTTTCTCGATCGCTACCCACTACAAAGTATCCTTTTTCTTCGTTTCTAGCCTCAACTTGCTCAAGAAGAAATAGTGTTCTTGAAGTTTTCGTCTTGGGTGTTACAAATATGAATGATGTTTGTCTTATCAGCGGATTGTAGATTTTGACATAATCCTTGTCTTTATTGATTACTACAAGTCCTGCGGCTGCTGTTGCTTCAACCTCAGTATCGGAGAGCACTCTCACTTCACCCTGCGGTATGGTAAGACTCGCAGCGTTAACGGTTGAAGCCGACAAAACGCCTCTGACAGTCACATTTTTCTCAAATTCAGTGTCCTCAGAAAATACCGCCCTACCATCACTTGAAAAAGCAATAAGTCCACCCAGAAAATTGATTGCTCCCTGCCGCAAATCCTGCAAGGACAAATCATCACCAATAGTATTTATTGAATTTCGACCTATCGTAAGAGTGCTACCATTACCAATGGTCAAATGCTCCATGACAGATACTTCAGACAGTGTAGTTGTACCGAATGATACGAGATTCCGAACAGTTACAAAGTCATTTTCACCACCATCTACCGTACTTAACAAATTGACCGAATCCATCCGCTCCAATTTTGCAGAAAGAGAAGCCATCTGAAGCTGTAATTCTTCTTGATTTTGAACTATTTTCCCAATATCAAGTTCTGACACTCCTAAGTCTGCAGTCACATAACCGACATCAGATTCAAATTCAAGACCTTCTATCCTTCTTGCCTTTATAGTATCAACAACCAAGACTCCTGATACGCTTGCCTGATTGACGCGGATTGTACCAATATCAGCCTCTCCTGCAAATATTCTTGGAGTTACAATCTCAAGCCCTGCTATCAATCTGTCTGTATATATTTCAGATAAATTCACCTGAAATCCACCCGGCGGTCCATTACCCCGCTGCCTCATGAGATAAGATAATATTGCGGGTGTCCTATTCTGATAAAATTCAAATTCGTCACCACTCTCAAAAGGAAGAAGTTCCTTTGAAATATCACCATTAAAGTACCCGTTCTTTACAAAGGCAATTACTTCTCCTGCTCCATCCAAAACCTGAGCTGTCAAAGCCTGCCCTATAATTGGACCTGCGCGAGTTGCCCGCATCGCATACCCCGGCCTCGATGAAGCGACAAGATAATCCCCTGGCATAACCTTTCCATTTTCATCTGTGACCTTTACAGGCACTCTTCCGGAAAGCGCTACCATAACAGGTACTCCACTCCCGACATCTGCCTCTCCCATAACAATTCCCGGCTTTGTCGCAACAATACCCAATACATTCGGATCATTCATACCGCCTGATAATATAACCCCTGCCCTCCTTGCAGGATCAAGGGCTACTACATCACCCGGCAAAATACCGCTTTGAGTTGCATAATAAACTTCGGCAAGATCAGCACCCGAAACCTTAAAGCCTATAAGGTAGCTTCCATTTTCAACCTGAGTTGAGGTGGCATTACTGGTACCTTGAGCCCAGCGGAAAGCAATATTTCCCGTATTTGCGCCATTTACAACTGACCCTCCAAGAAGACCAGACTTTTCACCAGTTGCTGTTGTTGCAATTGTTATAGCCGTATTACACGTTCCTGCTTCTCCAGCAGCTAAATTTCCCGCATGAGATATATTTGCCGTACCATAAGTACATGTTGCCCCCGCGGGTGCATTAAGAGCAACTCTTATATCAGGACTTGATGAGCCTCCGGTAGTATATATATAACCTACCTGAACAGACCATGTCTCACTGGCTGCAACTGCAAACAGCAACTCATTATCATCCTGAAGAGTTGTTGAGCTTGCAAGCGTTTCATCTACGGCTTTAACTATATTTACAGTTGCCCTATCCGAACCACATTCCCAAACCGCACTGGATTCATTCCACTTAAGCACTTGATCATCAGAACACCCCTGCAAAAGCCCGATATTATCACCTGAAGCTTCAAATCCAGAACCCGAACTCGTAACGCCTGATCCGTCACTTGAAGTAAGACTAGTGGTCGTAACAACAGCATTATTATTAACTGCCACCCTCCCCGAACCGTTTCCTGGCATCAAATTGATATTTCCCGTTGTATTTCCCCCAATAGTCAGCGTATTGTTTCTCATAGTTTGAATTGACCCATCGCCTGCAATTGTTATACCGTTGCCGGAATTCGAACCACTGGTTGCAGATATTGATGCTGTAGGATTTGTACCTACCGCAATTCCCCGCACAGCAAATTCTGCTGTTGATGAGGCTGTTGATCCCACCAGAATATCCAAGGTTTCATTTACTGGGTACATAATGCCCTGACTTGCGTTCAGCGTAAAAAAGTTGGTACCGGTCCCGGTCAGACAGCTTCCCCACGAAGGCGCAGAACCTGTACCATTTGAAACAAGACAATTCATCGCTGATCCAAAAGATCCGTTAAATCCAACAGCCCCATTTGTAGCAAGATACAAAGTCGGAGTTGAAGCGTTGCCGGGCTTAAACGCAATATCCCCCGTTGTGCTACCCCCTACAGTTAGAGTATTTCTTCTGACTGATTGCAGACTCCCATCCCCCGATAAATATATGCCTTTGTCCTGATAAGAACCACTTGTAGCGCTGACAGATGCTACAGGTGTATCAGCACCTGCGATTCCAAGTACTGAAAACTTCGCAGACTGAGTAGATGTTCCGCCCATAAGAAGATCTAAAGTATTGTTGATAGGAGACAAAACGCCCGTACTACTGTTAAGTACCCAATTCGATCCCCCACACTCTCCCCATGTAGGAGATGTTCCCCCCTTAAAACACTGACCGGTAGACCCGGCAAGAGTTTGACTCACACTACCTGATGAATTAGCAAATAATATTCCCCCATTTTGGATGAAATTTGAAATAGTTAGACTTGATGCTGCCGTCAATCCCTCAGCGCTCAATGTACCACTACTGTCAATTGAAACCGAACCCAGAGTCGATCCGTTAGTGGTTCTTGTTAGAGTTGTTAGTGTATTACCGCTTGCAACCTCAAAATAATCCGTTGCATCCGCAGTGTTTCTAACCCTAAAACTACCGCTCAAATCAAGCGCCGAAGCAGGGTTCACATTATTGATCCCTATATATCCACTTCCACTTCTTGACCAAAGAACTATATTTCCTGTTGTATCACCGCCCAAAGTGAGTGTTTGATTATTAGTTGTCTGAATGTTACCGGCTGCATTTATAACAAAACCCGCGCTGCTTGATGCAATTCCGTCATTTTCGATAGTAAATTTGGTTACACCTGATACAGAAGCAGAAAATATATCTCCAAGACCCGTCTTGTCAACGACAAGAGCCGCCTGGCCCCCGCTACCCGACTGGATGAGGACATTGCCGGTTCCATTAGCTGCAATAGTCAAGCTTTCATTTGTATCGGTTGTAATATCCGTTGTTATTCCGTCAAAAGTAACTGTTGAAGTAAATGACTTATTTGAGAGTGCTTGGGTTGCATCAAGAGTAACAACCGTTCCTGAACCGGTCGGAAAAGTAAAAGTTGTCCCATCTGTCCCCGAAAGACCGAGAGTGTTACTAACGGTTAAAGTCTTGCCATCTGTCAGTGTAAATGTTCCCGTGGTATTAGTTACTGTTAGTCCAGCAACCTTTTCTGCATTAAAAGCATAAGGGACAGTCGCAAACCTTACACGAGGGGTCATCTCACCATCAGAATTGAAATTAATACCAAGATATAGGCTGTCAGTGTTAAAATCTACTCCGGTAATAGCAGTAGTTGATCCTAATGCAACCCTAAAAACGCCTGCGGTCACCTGCACATTGCTCTGGGTTTCAGTCCACAAATGAGTACCACCAGTAGAAACGTTATAGATACGAAAAACAAAAGTATACTCTCCGTCCGTAACATTTGTCCCATTAGAATTTACCACCTTGCCCTGAAAATTAATTGTCTGATTGATACCCGGCGCGGCATGAACTTGCATTCTGCTGGCATTTACGAGAATAAAAGCCGTGAAAATAATAGATGAAAAAAGAAAAAAGACGACTCTCTTTGGATTTAGGACAAACTCAATTATTCGTGATTTGAACATATTTTCCTTGTGCTTTTTATTTATTAATTTATTACTTGTCATAACTATCGCGCGTATATAGATATAAGTAGAATCTATTTTTTCAGTTCAAATGAGGCTAGTCAATAAAAATCACTGTATGCATAAAATTGCATAAAATTATATATTATTGCATATTGACTTTTCGTGAAAAGAGAGAGAAGATTAATTCAAAGTTAAAAATTAAAAATTAAAAGTTATGCGAGACAATCAGGAGTTTAAAAAGGAATTAATTAATCGCTCGTTTAAATTTGCTAGGGCAATACTCTCTTTAACAGATAAATTTCCAAATAAAAGATCTGGATGGGTAATAACGGATCAATTAATTAGAGCTGCAACCTCAATTGGAGCTAATATAGTCGAAGCGCAAGCGGCAGCATCAAAACTTGATTTTATAAATTTTCTTAATCATTCACTAAAAAGCGGGAATGAAACGAAATTTTGGCTTGCCCTAGCTAAGGATCTCGATCCAAAACTAATCAACGAACTAGAAATGCTATTACAAGAATGTGATGAACTAGTAAAGATTTTAGGTTCAAGTATCTCTACCCTACGAGGTAAAAATAGATCTTGAAATAACTACAATAAAGACTAACTTTGCATTTTTAACTTTAAATTTTGAACTAAATTAAGCATGGAAAATCTTTTTAACGTCAATCAAGCAGCTTTCATACTAAAAGTGCACCCTCTTACCGTGCGACGTTATATAAAGGAAGGCGTTTTGAAAGCTATAAAGGTCGGGGGAAACGTACGGATAAAAGAATCAAATCTTCAGGCATTTTCCCGAGATTTCACTCCCCGGCAGGATATCTCAAATCCCAATCCATTTAGAAAAGCCGCAAATGTAACGGTCAAAAAATTCACCAATGCAGACCCGCTACTGAAAATGCAAGGCAGAGCAGCAACAGTCGAGTTCTAACTTTCGTATTATGTATTACGTATCAAGTATTAAGCACAAAAATAAACAATCTTACAAATTTAACGTAATACCTATAACTTAATACCTAATACTGTTCTATGGCTACAACATCAAAAAAAGTATATCTCTCACCAAGCAGTCTGTATGCTTTTATTGACCGTGCGCATGACAAACATCAGCAGGCTTCAGCCTACTTTAGGTTCTTCTCTCAAGAAGAATACTTATTATATATAGATACCATGAACCTAAACCAAGCCTATGAAATCATATATGAGAAAATGAGTCCAAGCCTTGCAAAAGATTTTCTAAGAATTGTATCTCTTTCTGATATAAATCTCATAACTCCTGAAGAAACAGAAATAAAAGCAACCTTCAAAACTATATCAAATTATAATGCATTAGATCTAAAGCTTTCAGAAGCACTTATGGCTGTCATCGCTTCAAAAAGAAATATCACCAATATCTGCACTTTTGACTATCTGCATCCGTTATTCGGACTTAACACATTCTTTCTACCTATATAATATGCAAAGAATCCAAGAACCAAAGATACAAATTAATATCCATGACCGAATTTATTCATTTGTCTTGAGCGTAGTAAATACAACTACAAAACTCCAAAATAACCCTCAAAATATAATTTTCATAAATCAAATACTTATGTCGTCAACTTCCGTCAGTGCATACAGCCAAGAGGCGGATGCTGCCAAATCAAGGAAGGATTTCATTGCAAAATATACAATTACTAAAAAGGGGCTGAAAGAAACTGCATTCTGGCTAAAGAATATTTTAGATACCAATCAAACTATAAATAATGGTATCACACTACTTCGTAATGAATCAGAAGAGTTGCTCAAAATTATTTCCAAGATCATAATAAATACGAAAAATAAATCATGAAAAAAAAGGTTCTATTAGGTTCTTTACTTATTTGGTTCTTTGCTTATTCTTCGGCATCTCACGTAATTGCTCAAGCAGTTCCTCCTGCGAGTACCAATTACAAACTGGATGATTACGCCTTCGGGGGCGGAGGAACGGCAAGCTCTTCTTCAAACCTCTATTCTCTTTTTGGAACACTCGGGCAGGTTGACCAAGGCAGTATGTCATCAAACCTCTATTTTGTCGGTGCGGGCTTGGAATTCACGATGCAGGCATCTGTGAGTGCCGCACCAACATTTGTAAACCCATCTAATTGGTACAATAAACTGCAGCTCACAATCAACCGCGGAGGGAACGACCCTGCTGATTATGAATATGCTGTCAGGATTGCAAGCGGATCGGGTCAGTTCCAATATATACAAGATGATATGACTGTTGGCAACTCGCTTGGCGATGAAGACTGGCTGTCCTACATCGAGTGGGGGGGGTCTTCAGGAAGCACTATAATTGGTCTATACCCCTCAACAACCTACACCGTACAAGTCTCAGCACGTCAAGGAAGGTTTTACTCACAATTTATGTGGAGTCCGGCTGCTCTTGCTTCAACCGATACATCTGCATTGAGCTTTGATCTTGATGTAGCGTCAAGCGATACAGAAACATCTGCGCCTTACACATTGGGAATTGGAGAGATGGCACCAGGATCAGTAACAACTGCCAGTGACAAAATATGGATCGATTTTTCTACAAATGCCAATAATGGGGGCTTTATCTCAATCAACGGAACAAACAACGGACTTCAAAGTTCGGCTGTTTCACATACCATCAACTCAGCAACCGCCGATCTCACCGCCCAACCTCAAGGGTATGGAGCCATAAGCTCAACTGTTACCCAAACATCAGGAGGTCCAATGTCAGCAATAAATCCTTATGACGGAAGTGCTGACAACGTCGGAATCCTAGATACAACAAAAAGATATATCTACAGCACAAGTTCCGCTCCTGTTACGGGAGGAAGAGTTTCTTTTTCAGTTAAGGCAAAAGCCTCAGCCACTACCCCTTCGGCCCCTGACTATGCAGATATTTTAACTGTTATTGTGACAGGAAGTTTCTAGTTCAAAATTAAAAATTAAAAGTTAAAAGTTAATTCTAATTTAAAGTACTACTTTACACTTTGCACTTTCAACTTTTCATTAAATTAGCCTATTGACAAGTATATAAAAAATATGATTTGCTAAATAACGTAACGCATTTATTGTATGAAGTATCTATCTAGCCCAAAAAAGATCGCCGAAGAGGTGCAAAGCCTAAAGTTTACAAACCGCAACTCACTTGTAAGTCTTGCCTTCTACTTAGCGCTTATCCTCTCTCTTTTGTATCCTTTTTTCCAGCCAAAATTTGCCGGCGCTACTATTACCCAAGCATTTGTCCGCATGGACAGACACTCAACGGGTGCTGCAATTTCAGGAAGTGCCTGTATGGAAACAGCATCCTCTCACGGGACAGAAACAAATGTAACGATAGTTTTTCCTTCAGATTGGACCGTTTCAAGTACTCCTTCTAATTGGGTGGCTAATAGCACAAATTTGCCTTATGACCCTACAGATACCGGAACACAGGCAACAATGTGGGCGGGAGTTACCAATTCGGAAGCTGCAACTAGTGTTTCTGGTACATCTGTGACCTGGACAGCAACTGATCTTTCCGATAGTACTTTTTATTGCTTCAATTTTACAGGAACATCCTCAACAATTGGAGCAGCAGGAGATAACAAGGTTGGGGCTATTCAAGTGCAGGGAGGCTCGCCCTTTGTATCAAACGTAGCATGGGCTACTGATGTTGTAACATCGAATGCTGACCAAATAACCGTTACCGCGTCAGTTTCAGCAAGCTTAACTTTTTCACTAAGCGGAAATTCAGTTGCTTTGGGAACACTGTCATCCAGTGGCACGACTTATGATGCAACCGGAATAACAGAGAGTATTGCAACCAATGCCCGAAACGGATGGGTATCATGGGTAAAAAGTGCAAATGCCGGCCTAGATTCTGCAACTGCATCTGACAGCATTGACTCAGCAGCATGGACTGCTGGTGCAGGAAATATTGTAGATACGGCTTCGGTCGCTGGATATGTATTGGATATGGAGGCAGGCACAGGAACCCCAACCATTGCAACTGAATATAATGGAGATGGAAATAGCAGTGGAGGAAATCTAGATACTCAATTCAGACAAATAGCGTCAAGGACTGTGCCTACATCAGGAGATACGGCCATCCTGCATATAGCAGCAAGATCATCCGCAGACACTGCAGCTGCTTCTGACTATACTGATACCTTGACTGTTGTTGCAGCGGGTTCGTTCTAGCTGTCCCACAATGAAACATGATTGCAAGAATCGGATTTATCCTTAGTTTATTTTTTTTATTTGGGACTGCTTTGCCTCTTTTTGCCCAATCTTCGGATAAAAACAATTTTGACGTTACTGTTTCGCCCACTTTTCTTGAGCTTACAGCAAAGCCCGGAAAAACTCTCAATCAGTCATTAAAACTTCGTAATAATACGGATAAAATTATCACTATTACTCCTGAAATAAAAATAATGGGTGGAGATGAACGCGGTGAACTTACAATAAAGGAAAAAAAGGAAGATTATCTGGACTGGATGAAGCTCTCAAACGACCTCGTCAACTTAAAACCGCGTGAATGGACAACTGTCAATTTTACCATTGATATCCCGGAAAATGCAGCGTTTGGATACTATTGGGCTCTCACCTTTTCTGCGGTAGATGAAAAAGTAAATACCAAAACAGGTGCTACCCTAACAGCATCTCTTGCTGTTCCCATCCTTCTTTCAGTTGAAAAAGACGGTGCAAAAACAGAAGGGAAATTTGCAGAATTCAAAACCGATTCATTTTACTATGAATACCCTCCGGTACGTTTTACTACCGTCTTTCAAAATTTAGGAAATGTGCACATAAGACCTCAAGGCAATATCTTTATCAAAGATTTCTTAGGAAAAACAGTATCAACCCTGAATATAAATGAAGCACAGGGAGGAATTTTACCCAACCTCAACCGTACTTTTGAGAGCGTATGGAATGACGGCTTTATCACCTATGAACCAAAAATAAGAGATGGAGTTGAAGTTGTCGGAAGTGATGGCAAACCCGAAACAGAAATGAAAATTCACTATCAAAAACTTCTTGACCTTCGGATCGGCAAATATACGGCAACTGCTCTTGTGCTTGTCAGCGGAGCAGATAGAGATTATACCTATGAAAAAAGCGTTTCATTCTTTGTGTTTCCGTGGAAGGTAATTTTGGCTTTGATTGTAATAGTAATTTTTGTTGGCATTGGGCTCTTTACCACCGGCAAGTCTATTATCAGAAAAACAAAAAGAATATTCGGAAAAAAGTAATTCAGTATGAAAAATCAGAGATTAAAAGTTAATAAGCATAGTTCAAAAGTAAAAACAATAAATAAGCCAATAAGTACTATTGGATTTTTAGCTGCACTTTTAGCATTTGCCTTTTGCGTTTTACCGTTGAAAAGCGCTTTTGCTCAAAATTCAGACGGCAGGCTGGATCTGACTGTTAGCCCCCCGGTTATTGAAATCGTTGCAAAACCAGGTGAGAAAATAACAGAAAAATTCCGCGTCAGAAACAATCTCAATTCTTCCATAGACCTAAAGATACAAACCAGAAGACTGATATCCGATCCTGAGAGCGGAAACCCTGTTCCGGAAACTCAGCCTGAAGGTGAAGAACTTAAATGGGTCACATTTGATTCTTCAGAGTTTACAGCACGTCCTCTAGAATGGCAGGATATTAATTTTTCAATAGATATACCTGAAAATGCCTCATTCGGATATTATTATGTATTCAGTATTTCTCCAAAAGACAATTCAAAAATATCCGCAACCGGCGCCGACATTAAAGGCGAGATACTTATCGTTGCTCTATTAACTGTTATAAAGGATGGTGCAAATTCCAAAACAGATCTTGTCAGTTTTAAGGCTGAGAATAATATCAGTGAATATTTACCGGCTAACTTCAAGATAAAACTTGCTAACAAAGGGAATGTACACGTTAAGCCTAGAGGCAATATCTTTATAACGCGAAGCGGTGGAGAAGAAATAGGTATTCTTGAGGTCAATGAGTCTATGGGTAGCATTCTACCTGGAGGCCAACGGGAATTCAGCGCACCATGGGCAGATGGATTTCTAGTCAGAGAACCCATCATGGAAAATGGCAGCGAAAAGCTTGATGAAGCCGGCAATCAAATTACAAAACTTAAATTCAACTGGAATAAGCTTACGAGTTTTCGCATCGGCCCATATACTGCAAGACTGCTTATGGTCTATGATGATGGCAAAAAAGATGTCACAATCGAAGGCTCAACTACATTTTGGATAATCCCCTACACTGCAATTGTATTTATACTTATCTCCCTCATCATCCTCTTTTTCATTTTTCGCTTCCTGCTACGGTTGTATGTAAAACGCGCTATTCAAAAAAGCCGGAAATAATAACTAACAATCAATAAATAAGAGTCCCCTACATTTCTTGTCCCTGTTATTAAGTGTTAAACTATAATAATATGAAACGCTTGTTGTTTGTTTTTCTTTTTCTAACCCTCAGCTATCAGCTATCAACTACTCATGCCCGCGCGCAAAGCAAAAATAGTATCATGGTTTCTCCGCAGCTTATTCAACTTGACCTTTCAAAAGACCCACCTGAAGCTGAATACACCTACACAAATAACACTAGTCAGACAGTTGAGCTATCTCTTTCAATGCAGGACGTAAAAGAACTTGAGGATCGGGGAATCCCTGGAATAATTGATCCTAACGTCACGAAGGATTATAACTACGGTCTATCTAACTGGGCGCGTTTTTCAAATAATAATTTAGTTATTTTACCCGGAGAAAGCAAAACAGTTACTGTTTTTATAGATAAAACCAGACTCACATTAGGAGGTCATTATGGATCGGTACTTGCAGAGATAGTTCAAAAAGACAATCAAAAAACAGTCAAATTGCGTGCAATTATATCAACCCTGCTCTTTGTTAGATCCGGCAGTGAATATGAGCAAGAAAGGGCAAATATCGTGCAAATTTCAAATGATTCAGAATTGTTTTCTTTCCCCTCAACAATTACCTTCAGATTGCAAAATACCGGAAACGTCGATCTTACCCCTTACGGAATAATTTCTGTTACCAATCCTCTTGGGAACGAGGTTGCAAGAGGAATTATCAACGAAGATTCACTTATTACATTACCCGACTCTACCAGAAGGTATATCGTAAAAATTAACAAATACGCAGACATTGTTTTGCCGGGGATATACCAGACAACGGTAAAATTAAAATACGGCAAACACAAATTCGCACTTGAAGAATCTTCGTACTTCTTTATTTTAGGAGAGGTTAATAAATATCTCGTTATTGGAATAGTAGTAATGATTGGATTGGCAGGATCAGGGTTTATTGTTTGGAAAAAGAAACGCTTCCGCTAATATCATCAAAAAGCCTTACCACATCCTTATCGCTTACTCCTGTTACTGATACTGTATAAAGTCTTCCAAAAACTACGAAAAAACCACTTTTCTCCGGTTGTTGACCGCTTTTGTAATAAGTTAATCCTTTTACATCATCTATAGTAATTTCTTCTTTGTCGTACTCATACAAACGCTGCTCACGAAGTCTTACAGCAGGAACATCTAGTAATTCAGCACCCGACTCACTAACTTTCATATTAAAAACCAATTTTGGAGACTTTATGTCAAAGCTGAAATCCTCAAGCGCTGCACTAGAACTGCCGCTCCGGTATGTATATATCAGCGCTTTCGCAGGATATTGAAAAGAAATATACCGGCCATTATATTCAGTGTTCCCCTGTGCAACATTTTCTGCTTCAAGCTGTGCTTTTCTCCCTAATAGCTTTGTCACTGCTTCTTCTTTGAATTTTTCAGATAATTTATCCTTGGGGGGCTGGGATAAAATGTGAAATACAACTGCACCAGAAACAATAACCAAGGTTAAAACAATCAGCAACATCCACTTTTTCACAACAGATTATTATATTGTCAAATCGTTTGATTGTTCAATCACTAAAAGAGCGTAAATATTAATTTTATAATCTAAGCAATCTGGCAATACAACATTGAAGCAATAGAAACAACATATTAAGCTATCTTTCGATATTTTTAATATCACTTGACAGAACTTACCAAAAACAAATATGCTTATATAAATCGTCTATGCCAAAAAAAGCTGCCCACAAAACAAGCAAGAAGTCTTCAGCTAGGAAAAAACACGTTTTAATGCGTGAAATTCCCACACTGCACTCAATGGTAGTAGTTCTTTACATACTTCTTGGAATTCTCTTCCTGGCAATATACATAACAAGATTTGCTTAAAATACCTTCTTAAATTGGATGGGACAGATCATCTCTCTATAGAAAGTAATTTCAAACAAAAAAGAGCTCAAATGGTTAGCCAATACAACTCTTTACAAAAATTCCATTGACTACTTCTGAGCCCCCTTAGAGATTTGAACTCTAGACCTTTGCTTTACAAAAGCACTGCTCTACCACTGAGCTAAGGAGGCGTAATGGAAATTTTAACAAAAAGAGAGGCTCAAGTCGATAATTACTTTTTTCCGCCTCTAAGCCAGCTTGCCCCGGCATAAACAAGAGGTGTTGATACCATTCCCCACACAATTTTGAATATAAGATAAGGGATGATCATTTGAATAATGAACCAAAATGTAAAAGTTGGCGTCAGCATGTAAAAAGCCAAAAACATAAAAATAAATGTATCAATTATCATTGATACAACAGTTGAAATGTTGGTACGGAACCAAAGAAATTTTTTCTTTGTAAGAGTTCTTAATTTCCAGAAAAACCACATATCATGAAATTGGGATAATAAAAATGCGGTTATTGAGGCGAAAACAATACGGGCTGATGTGCCAAAAACAGATACATACTCACGATTTCCTTCAATAAATCTTTGTGCCGGCGGAAGCGCAACAAAGAGAAGAATAAATCCTAAAAATACAATTAAAGAGACTACACCCGCAATAATAAATTCCTGAGCCTTCTTCTTACCATACACCTCCTCAACAATATCCGTTACCATAAATGACCAGGGAACAATTATAAATGCAACAGATACTGAAAATGGGCCAAGAGGAACTATTTTTCCTCCCAGAACATTCATTGCAATCAAAAAACAAATGAAAAGTCCGAAGAGAATATCAAGACGTAAATCTTTTGATAAATTCATATTGTTGATTTTAGCATAGAACGCGTACCCAAACAAGTCAAACCGCTTTCCCTATCGTGAGAAGCCATGAGCATTTTACTCCTGGTATAAAATTATCCACTTGACACATACTAAGATATATCTGTATACTAAATTTGATTATGCCACGAAGCTCACGCGCATCACTAACTGACGAAACGATCCAGGAACTGGAGAACCAATTCTACGACTTTTTAAGCTCACTCAATCCCGATGAAAGAAGGAAATTCTTTTCCGAGTTCTTAACCAATGAGGAAAAAATGATGATGTATAAGAGACTCGCTTTATACTGGTGCCTCCTGGAAGGTTATTCTCTCGCAAAAATCCAGCAAATGATAGGAGTCACTCACGATACAACAAGGGTTTATAACAAAAAAAAGAATTTGCTCTCTGATGAATTCAAGGCTTTACTTTCAAGAATCGCCAAAGATGACGTGACTGATGAGAATAAGAATGAGGAAGGAAAAGCTGAAGAAGTAGCTCCTTATGAAGAGGCTCAAATAAAGACAGAATCAGCAGATGAACATCCTAATGTACCTGAAGGAATAAACATTGACATAAATCAGCCAATTGAAACGCGGGAAATAGAAAAAGAGGAAGAAAAAATTGAAATGGAACCGGTTGCCGAAAGCACAGAACAACAGCAAATGGCTGAAGAAAAATCAGAGAAAAGCTCTGAATATGCTATGCCTGAAATAAAAGCTGAAGAGGAAAAAATGGAGGAAAATAGACCAGATGAAGAAGCAAAAGAAGAATTCTCGGGAATTACACCAAATGAACCTCAAAAGGAAGAAAGCAGTGAAGCTGATGAATCAGAAAGTGAAGATGGAAAGAAAAAATCAGGACTTGCAAAATTCTTCGGGTTCTAAATCACAAGACGCCAGACAAAAAACACAAGTCACAAGATTCCAATATCTATCTTAAGTCTCTATGATCTTACCTTTTCTTCCTTCCAAGATGCCGCTTTAGCTGACAACACCCTATACTCTCTTAAGTATGCAATATCACCAACAACGGTAATATCGTACTTTAAGCATATGCAATAACACCGCAGAAATGCATATCTTCTGTCTTGATACTCAAATGAATGATTGCAGCATATAGTTATTGGGTATGAATGATGGGTTTTATGGAAGAAAGAGGCCCCGCCGTCCATGGATAGGACGGATCGGGGCCCGCTTGCAGTAGATACTAGCCTCCGCGGCCGAAAAACCGGCCGAGACGGCTGCCACGACCAGACTTGTGATCAGCACCGTGTTCGGCAGTGATCCGGTCGAAGTTGTTACGGCATTCGCCGCATTCACCGATCCGCTTCATCACGTTACTGTGCGCCGTTGTTCCGGGCTTGCTGTGCCCCGAGACTACGTCGCGGAGCAAGATGTTGGAAGCGTGCTGATGGGTGGATTCTTCCGACATGCGATGCCTCCTTATGTCAGAATTTGGTTGGTGTGAACTTATGCTTTTTTCCGGATACGCCGGAAGCGCTCTTCCTTCTCTCTATAAGGAAGATCAACTTTCCCGTAACCCAGGCGTAACCCCAGGAGAGAAAGAATAGGACGAGTGAGGCAATCAGGAGCAGAACTCCCGCAGCCATCGAATCTGCGGCGGAATACCGCACGCAAACCGTGTCCCTTTGCGACATGCACGTGATTTGTTCCTCAAAAAGGAACTGGTCGACTTCGTGCGCGAAGAGCGCACAAAAACCAACGGAGAGCACGAGAAATGACGCGACGATCCAGCCGTTAGGCCGGTACTTATCAGGCCAAATGGAACCCGGCATCCCCAGAAGGACTCCGGCAACCAATGCGCAGGCCAGGGCTATGAGGGCGGGTGCCCAAATCTCAAACAACTACTCCTCCCATTGAGCACTAAGTGGTCGTGCCGAGATGCTTTCGGCTAGCGCCAAATCCATGGCAGGACTACTTCATCCGATCCCGGTCAGTTCGATCCAAGTGATGCAGAAGGTGATAAGACCGGGCCCCAGAAGAACGAGACCGGCAATCCGGTACTTGTTAATCATGAAATAGCCAACTCCTTCCACTATCACACCGAGGATCAAAAAGACCAAAAGCCATGTATCCAACATGACAACCTCCATTCTGTAGATGGCAGCCTAGCTATTAGTAATTAACTTTTGCCAAATAACTACGCGGCCACCTGCAGAAAATTTCTACTGCAAGTTGTTAACGTACAATTACTCACCTCAACCCACGCAAATGGATTGGATAGAAGCAAACTTAATAGAAATTATACCAAAATTGAACTCAAATGTCAATTACTACAGGATATCATACTCTTCCATCCTCGTATAGCCTGTCCAAAGAAACAGGCTCCATTCCTCTTTCTCTTATACCCTTTATTATTCCGGGAAGGGCGGCAGCGGTTGCCGGTCTAAAGTGCGTTAGTATAATAGATCCCCAAGGGTTATTCTGCGAATCAAGCATGCCCATATAATAATCTGTCAATACTTGCGGATTTGAGGCTGTCCACTGAACACCTGCATCACCAGATACATTCCAAAGAAATGTCCTAAAGCCTGAACTTGCAGCAATTTCTATTGAGCTGTTACTCTTCGCTCCTCCCGGAGGACGCATAAAAGGAATGGTTGTTGCTCCACAAATTTTATTTAGCGATTCTTCTGTCCTTGAAAGCTCACTTTGAATAAAAGAGGCACTATTTTGACTGAGGTCTGCATGAGTATATGTATGATTTCCCCAAGTAATTCTGCCTGAATCGTTTGCCTTGCGGATGAAGTCAGGATCCTGGTCCATAATTGAACCAACAATTAAAAACGTCGCGCTAACGCCTTCGTCTACTATTGATTCCAGTATTTCCTCTCTATTGAAATACCCATCATCAATAGTCAATGCAACCAATGGCCGGTCTGATGGTCCTTTGAAAACCGGATCTAAAAGTACCTCCCTAGGCCATTCCGGTCTTTCCGGCTTTGGTGATACCGTTTCACCTGCTGCTATCATGGGAATAATTTTATAATCCCATCCATCTTTAACATTAGGCAAACCAGCCTTTGCAAGTCCCGGGATAACTAATTTGTAAGGCAGTTCTGATGTATCAAATGCAAGGCTATATGGAGGGTTTTCAAATTCACAACTATTAGCGCACCGAATTGCCGCTTGGGTTATAAACTCTTGCTCCTCGTGCTCTGAAAATAGCTCTTGAAGATAAGAATGGGGCTTTGATTCTAAGGCTTCACCTATGCCCAACGCTGCCACCGTTCCCGCCAATGCATATCTTCCCAACTGTCTTCTATCAAATTTCCTCTCCATGTTAGCAAAATACACCGTAGGCAAAAGAAAATCAAGTATCTGCGACTTATTAAAAGTCATTTGTTACCAATTATTTTAAAGAACAGAAAAATGACTTAGGATTTGAATACCCCAGTGATGCCTCTCATTATATGGGGTATAGACTTACTATGCGTGAGCCGATGGGGAGAATCGAACTCCCGACCTATTCTTTACGAAAGAACCGCTCTACCACTGAGCCACATCGGCAATAATACAAATATATTAATCTGCTTCCAAATTAATAATTGTCAATTTTGAAGCTGATTTTACACGAAAAGTACCTTACTTTTCACGCAAACACAAATTGTATACACCATATTAACTCAAAATTAACGATTTTGGAAGCACAGTCATAACAACCACTAAATAAGTGTGTCAAAGTATATCATTTGAAGTTAATATATTTCCGCGCTTTTGATAAAGATTTATGATCAAGCGGCAAAACAAGCTGTCCATCAAACACTGCATTTGCGGAATGAAAGACCTGATTTTTTTATAAATCAAAGCTTTCAGAACAAATCTTAAATTTAGAAAGATAATTTTACCCTAACTTAAGTCTTAGATAAATTCCCCGCCCGCCAAAGCTAATGCGTGGCGGTAGCGGACCGGGCGCTCTGAGGCTGACGGAAAATGGCGATTCCCCGAAATATTATGTGGGATGAACTCGCCCCAAAACCAAGATCTTGAGGTATCTGATCTGACCCTATTTCGTTGTTGTAGAGGAAAACACAACCATTTTCCCTCTAACCTAAGAGCATATATAAGTATATTACTCCCATACTTTAAGTCAAGGTCTTGAAAACTCAATATGACTGTGCTTGTATATCAAAACACATATTAATATAGCGATATGAATATGAAGTATCGCCAGACCAACAATAGACATGAATGATACCTGAGATATACAATATTAGGTAACTCCATGGAAATTTATCAGATATTAACTCTTTCCTTAGTCGAAGGCGCGACAGAGTTTTTGCCGGTATCATCAACAGCGCATCTTATTCTTACTTCGAATTTACTCGGCATACCTCCAACAACTTTTTTGACTACTTTTGAGATTTCTATTCAAGTAGGCGCGATAGGAGCTGTCGCATACCTTTACTTTGACAAAATCCGTAACCAAACCTCTCTCCTATACAAGGCCTGTTTTGGATTTATTCCTACAGGAATCCTGGGTTTGATATTTTATAAATATATCAAACAGTTATTTAATGATCCATTTCTATCTGTAGTCTCCTTGTTTATAGGAGGTGTTGCCATCATAATAATCGAGCAATATTTTAAGACTAAAGCAAAAAGACCACACTTAAAAGCCAGAAATTTGGATGAAATGTCTTACAAAGATGCATTATGGATAGGATTGATACAGTCAATTTCTATGATACCGGGCGTATCCCGTGCAGCTGCCTCAATTTTTGGAGGTATGATTCTTAAATTCGAAAGAAAATCCGCTGTGGAATTTTCTTTTTTACTTGCAATTCCAACCATGACGGCTGCAACTGTTTTTGATCTTGCAAAATCGGCTCCGTCTTTTTCCGAAAGTCAAATCCTACAGTTGGTTCTTGGAATTGTTCTTTCATTTGCAACTGCTCTAATTGTTATCAAGTGGCTCTTGAAATATATCCAGACAAATGACTTTACCCTATTCGGAGTCTATAGAATTGTCCTCTCAATAATCTATTATCTTGTTTTTCTAAAATAGAAGAAACCCTGTTGCTTGATGATCCTCTCGCCTACCAAAAATACTCTCGCTTGGTTACAATCGAATACTGTACATATTGGACTCTCGAAGTATCTACTCTCCTTATTTCTGACTACTGAAATCATAGCAAGAGGTGAGTATCCATTAGCTACTAAAGAGTCATATCTGACCTGTTTTGTCACAATAAAAGCATAGTTTAATTTTAACTTTCAGAACAGTTCTAGCAAATACTACTGGATGTATAAAATTATTTTCTTGCTTATATTATTAAAGAACTTGTTAGAGAAACACTCAATCAATCCAGTTTTCTAAGATCAGCATTCCTGCAATATAAAGTTGGACATTTAAGTTCATGTGTCCAACTTTTACTATCAAGAATTCTTTTTTCATCTGAGGGTTTTGTAACTTTAATTTACTGTAGCTTTGTACTTTCTTGTATAATACTACAAGATAATTTGGAATTGACCTCCACCTTAAAGCAAAAAACTTTTTTTATCTACGCAAACTCATGACGCGAACACGTCTTTTTGGAGTTCAGAATGCAAACATTACAAAATAACTAGAATACCGGCAACTAACACTTCTTGTAAAAGAATTTTGTCTGCCTTATCAAGTCTCTACGTCAGCTCCTTGCCACCCGAAAGCTAATTACCGCTTACCAACCGGCAGTCATTTTTGCACAAAAAGCAATTTATCACTTTAATTTTCTTCATGTTCTGCCTGGAAAGCTAGACTCAGGTCACAGCAAAAATCCTAGGGTAATTGCAGCTAATAGCATGGTAGCGCTTGAGCTTTTGACATTATGACCAAAAAAGTTGCTCTATTTATCCTATAATTTTTGTAATTTCTAACAAACTTGGACATTAGCTTCAAATTCCGTGAAAAGTGAGGCTTGACAAGCCGTGAAAAATGTGTCGTAATGGATAAAGAACACAAAAATTGGACATTTGAACTTATCTGTCCAAGTTTTAGAAAAGAAATTATCAGCTGCCCATGCAAGATAAATCATTAAGCATTCAAGAAGCCGCAAAACGTCTCAAAGTATCTACAAAAACTTTGAGAAGGTGGGAAGCCAAAGGGATATTGGTACCATCAAGAACAACCGGTGCCCACAGAAGATATACCGAGGAGCAAATCAGTAATTTCAGAGCTAACTCAAAATCTCAAAACACCTCTCCCATAACCATCGCTTCAGAAAATTCTACCCCTGACATAACACTTATTCAAAACCATACAACGAACAAGCCGCCTACAGTTTCTGAAATCACTGCAGAATCCCCACTATCCGAAAACCGAACCTTTGGATCCAGCCCTACTGTCAGTCTTCCATCAACCGCACCTGATGTTTTCCCGCAAGATTCAATCCTTGAAAATTCTTCAAAGGAACCACTGGAGCAAGAAGAATATGTACAGCAGGAAATCAGTGAAAAAAAATCAGACACTAATGAACCAAATTACACCCAAACAAGTCACCCCCTAGTTCCAAAGTATATCCACTATGATGCACTTGTTGTACTTTTGATATACTCCTATTCTCGGCTTAAAGACAAATTCCAAACTATCAACTCTTTGCCAAAGGGTGTAAGAATTGGCTTTGCCACGCTATTTCTGCTTTTTGCTATGGGAAGCTCCTTTGCCATCCTTGAGAAAGAGGATGGGAAGATCTACACAAGCGCCTCCGATTCGGTTCTGGCAGCGAATTCAAGAGTTTTGAAGGGTTTTTTCAACGTAAATGTACCTTCGTATTTCAATGACTTTGTAAATATCAGAAGCGATATTCAAGTCGATGGTACAACCACACTCAATGGAGACGTTTTTATACAAGGCGAAAGGCTTGAAATCACAAGTGACGTTATAGCCCCCAATCTGGTCTACTCGGTTACAGCAGGAAGCGGGATTGAAGTTACAGGCACACAAGACCTTGTGATTGAAAATACTGGAGTCACTTCATTTCAGGGAGCAACAGGCGAAGTAACTCTTACGGCAGGAAGCAACGTTACTATCGACGGAACCACTATCTCTGCAAATGTTCCAAGCAATGACACTTTCAAAACAGTCAGCGACGGTACCAATACATTTTCGGCAAGCGGAGACGACACTCTCACTTTGCTTGCTGGAACAGGAATAACTCTTTCAACCAACACAGCCGATAATAAAATCACCATTACAAACACAGGAATCTCTTCGGCGGTAATAAACATTGAGGAGGGAGACGCGGTTGTCAGCTCTGCAGGGGAGACTTTGGACTTTTTGTCAGCAGATTTTGTTCTTTCTGAGTCTCCATCAGGTGAAATAAATATATCGATTGATTATCCTAACTCGGAAATAACCAGGAATAACCAAAATGAATCAATTGTGAGCGATTGGACATTTTCGGGCGATGTATTACTAACAGCCTTATCGGCAGGATCTGGTTCAGGACTGTGTGTTGACGGAACCAACACTATTGTCACCTGTTCCGGAGGGGGAGGCGTAACTAGCCTTAATAGCTTAACGGGAGGACTTACTATTGCAAATGCTTCAACAGGAGGCTCAACAATAACAATTGATGATGCTTCAACTGCCCAAAAAGGGATAGTCAGATTTAACTCAACAAACTTCTCTGTTTCTGGAGGAATTGCAAATACAATTCAAAATATCAGCACCTCATCAAGTCCGACTTTCGGAGGACTTACAGTTTCCGGTCTTTCTTCAGCGGGAATAGTTCATAACAGTGCTGGTGGAGTTTTGTCTACTTCAGCTCTAAATCTTGCCGGAGGATCAAGCGAAATAACAGGACTGTTACCAGCTTCAAACGGAGGCACAGGACTCAATTC
>CAZVGS010000011.1:0-36486 GCA_964627245.1 uncultured Gammaproteobacteria bacterium
GTTGGATGACCAGTACCCCGCAACATACGCGTATTTACCCGCAACGGTTACAGAGTTGGCCCAATCCATCACATTTGTATCATTTGGGTCCCAATTCCCCACCGTTACAGGAGAAGAAGGATTACTAATATCAACAATTGCCATGTTGTCTGAGCCCCACCCCGCAACATACGCGTATTTACCCGCAACGGTTACAGAGCTGGCCTCATCCATCACATTTGTATCATCCGGGTCCCAATTCCCCACCGTTACAGGAGAAGAAGGATTACTAATATCAACAATTGCCATGTTGTCTGAGGTGCCCCCCGCAACATACGCGTATTTACCCGCAACGGTTACAGAGTAGGCCGCATCCATCACATTTGTATCATTTGGGTCCCAGTTGCCTTTTGTAGTGGGATTGGTTCCACCTTCAACACGCGCGCTTCCAACAACATCCAGTGAAGCCATGGGGCTATTTGTCCCTATCCCTACATTTCCTGTCCCATTCGGATTTATCAGTACATTTCCTGTAGTATTGTAGGTTGAGGAGTTGCCGATTGTTAGTGATTGTCTGTTCTGTGTTGCAAGGGTTCCGTCTGCAGTTACGTACATACCATTTCCTGAAAGACCTGATGAAACAGAGGCAACAGGTGTACCACTATTTACATTCAATACTGCAAATTTTGCTGAAGATGTACCGGTACCGCCTAAGACAAAGTCAACAGTATTGTTATTTGGCCTTAGTACTCCCCCCGAAAGAGTCCAGTTGGAGCTTCCATCAGCGCCTCCACATCCTGTACAAGAAGCAACGGTAAGATCTCCTCCTGCTGTCACTCCCCACGCGTTACCACCAGTAATTGCAACTGTTGTACTGGCATGGGCATTCCCAATGGAAATTGTATCGGAGGCAGTTGCATTAGTTGCGATTCTTATTGTGTCTGAAGCTGAAGAGTCGTTTCCTCCAATATCAATTGTCTTGGTGGGAGTACCGTCTCCGATATTTATTCCGCCTGTTCCTGTAAGAAGATTGAGAGCTGTACCGCCTGTGATATTCCCTATATTTATTGTTTTGGCAATCGCATTTCCTATATTTATCGCCCCGGTACCTGAATCAAGCTCAAGTGATGTTGCCCCAGTTTCATTTCCAATTACTATTGTATGAGCTGTTGCTGCAGTTCCAATACTAATTGCAGCCGAAGCACCTCCTCCATTAATAACAACATCATCACCTGAAGTTACAGTGAAATCACCTGCGCCTGTCGTAGTAAATAGTGAGCCTCCCGTGCCTGTATTAAAGTTAACTGCTGATGCACCAGTAGTGTTTCCGATAGATATGTTCCTTGCGGTTGCGTCAGTTCCTATTACAATATTACCTGTATCACTTGAGCCTATTGTGAGTGTACCCTTATTTACAGACGACAATGTTCCGGTTCCAGTCATGTAAAGCCCTGGTCTGTCAGTGACTCCGGTTGCCGAGACAGAGGCGGTGGGAGTTCCGTTATTAATATTTAGTACTGCAAATTTTGCGCTGGTTGTGGCAGTTCCTCCAAGTAATAAATCAAGTGTTGTATTATTTTGAGCAATAAATCCACTTCCTGCGTAGAATGGTGAGTCAGTCCCACCAGCAGCACACGATCCCCATGTTGGGGTAGTACCACCCAAAAGACATTGTGATCCTGATCCTGCACCAGTTTGAGCAAGTACTCCTGAACCGTTTGTATAGAGTAGACCACCATTGGTAGAAAAGCCTGAGAAGGTTATTGTTCCTGAGGAGGTAAGACCTGTTGCAGCAGAGATTGCCCCTGAGGAGTTGACTTGAAATTGGGAAGTGGAACCTACAGATAAGAGTGAGTCAGGTGTTGTATCTCCACCTATTCCAAAGTTTCCGTTATTTAACAATGTCATTCTGTTAGTTAGACCACTATCACCACCTGGAGATGTTTGAAAGTCAAGTCTTGATCCGTTAAGAATATCTATGGACTTGTTGGAACCATTGAATACCAAGGATCCTGAGGTTGAGGCATCACCAGCTACATCAAGTTTGGCAGTAGGAGTAGTGGTGCCGATACCTACTCTTGAGTTTTGCGAATCTAAATTAAAAAGACCAGATTCAAAATTAAGTGCCGTGGTGGAGGAGTTGGCTATATTTACGGCTGTAGCTTGAGCAAAAGTTAATGCACTGCCTCCAATGTAAAAATTGGTAGCATAATCAGTGTGGTCTGTAGCAGCAGAATACACAGTACCTGATGTGGAGCCATCAACAGGACTATCTACATAGGTAAGTTTCGGAGCTCCACAGCAAGTAGATAATCCTTGAACCTCAACTTGCATATGTTTCCAATCGGCGATTTGACGGACTTGCAATTCGTATACGTCTGTGGCAGTTTTTATTACTCGTACATAATCTGCGATAGGTCCGCTTACCACAGCGTTATCGCCTGCGAGTGATCCTCGGATCGAAGCATAATATTGCAGTGAAATAGGCGTATCGGAGCTGCCAGCATTCGTATCCATATTCGTAATCTTCACACTAAAAGAATAGCCATCGTATATGGTAACTCCAGTATTCGTAATATTTGCGATATTCTTCCAGTCATTATCACCGTTACTTCCTCCCCAGTACCATCTATACACTGGATACTGGTTAGAAAACTTTGTAGTCCTGCCGGACACATCAAGCTTTGCTGTTGGTGTCGTTGTCCCTATTCCCACATTTCCCCCTGCGCCGTTGTTGGGCATGACAATTAGGTTTCCTGAAACTGTTGCTGTTGCAGGGCCTGTACCATTCACATTGAGTACTGCAAATTTAGCGCTTGATGTTGCCTGGCCGCCAATTAGAAAGTCTTGGGTTGAATTGAGAGGTACAATAGAACCCGAAAGAACTTGAAATGGAGAATCAGTTCCACCAGTTGAGCATGAACCAAAAGTGGGAGTAGTACCACCCAAAAGACATTGTGATCCTGATCCTGCACCAGTCTGGGCAAGTACCCCTGAACCATTTGTATACAGTAGCCCACCATTTGTACTAAATCCTGAGAAAGTTATAGTACCTGAAGAGGTAAGGCCAGTTGCTGCGGATATTGCACCGGCTGATGTAATGTTTAAATTACCATTTACATTAAATGCATCATCAGTTTTTAGAGTATCTGCAGCACTTCTATACAGATTTGTATCTCTGGATGATCCAAATGCTATTCCATTTGCTGCATCAGTATTGTTCGCGCCACTTCCTACCCATAACGCTTGTGTGTCAGCACCTGCTATCGCAAGACCATAGTCACTGGTACCTGCAGTTTGGTCACCAACATATATTCCATAATTGGATGTTACAGAACCGCTATTGGTAGGATTAACAGCATATATTCCAAATAGGTCATTAATTACACCCGAAGCCCCAACATCTACTCGATTGTGCAGACCATAAACACTTGTAATTGCTGCATTAGCAACGGATGAATTCACTATGCTATGGAAAGATCCTTGGGCAGTAGTTGTTGTTGTGTCTATGTCTATTAATCTATCTGTTGCAATAGCCCCGTTGCTTCCGAAAGCAGCATTTCCTGAAACATCAAGTGTTCCTGTAATATTTGAGTCCCCGCCTGATGGGGCAATAGTTAGGTCACCATTTGTATTGGTGTTGAAATTAGTATAAGTTGATCCATCTGCGTAGGTGAGTCGTAATTGTGTGCCTCCTGTTGATAGCACGTCAAGTGGTGCGTCAGGCCCCGTTGTGCCAACCCCTACGTATCCACCCGGATTGAATGTAATATTTCCGTTGAGAGAAGTAGTAAAATTAAGTCCTGTTGTTGAAGCACTGGCAGTTGCAACACTTCCTGCATCTGCAACCCACATAGTAGGTCTCCAAAAGGCAATGCTGTTATTGACGCCTGCTGCGGTTCCATATAAATTTAAATTACCATCGGCATTAGACCTATCAATTGGCGAAACATCTATTATCCATCCCGGGCTTGTTCCTGACCAGCCGAATCCCTCGCCTACTCCAGGATCGCTAATATCGATATCGTTAAAGCCTATTGTGTTGGCATTATTGAAATTGACAGTTGGCATAGTGCTAGGCCAAAGAGTATTTCCATCACTGTCTATAGTAAATATTGTTGATCCGGCAGAATCCAAGATTTTGAATTCATCAACACCTGATGAATCTGACAACTTGACAACCAATTTTTTATCAGGATTAGTCGTCCCTATTCCCACATTCCCTGTACCATTAGGATTAATAAGTACATTTCCAGTTGTATTGTATGTTGAGGAATTACCTATGGTTAGATTGCCTCTATTGGTTGTTGCAAGAGTACCATCTCCTGTTACATACAATGCATTATTCCCTGAATTCGCACTGATAGAAGCAACAGGTGTACCTGAATTTACATTGAGTACTGCAAATTTTGCGCTGGTTGTGGCAGTTCCTCCAAGTAATAAATCAAGTGTTGTATTATTTTGAGCAATAAATCCACTTCCTGCGTAGAATGGAGAATCAGTCCCGCCTGCAGCACATGACCCCCATGTGGGAGTAGTACCACCCAAAAGACACTGACTTCCTGATCCTGCACCAGTCTGGGCAAAAAGACCTGAACCATTTGTATAGAGTAATCCACCATTTGTATTAAATGCGCTGACTGTTAATGATGAAGTGCCTGTTAGATTTTCTGCAGTTAGTGTTCCGTTGCTATCTATCGTTACATTCCCTAAAGTTCCGCCGTCTGTTACCCTTGCCAATGTTGTATTAGTGCCACTATTGCTGATTGTTAAGTAGTCATTAATATCAGCATCATCGTAAATACTAATATCTCCATTGTTTGCAATTTTGAAGCGGGTGGTGCCTGAAGAGGAGGCAGTTAGGATATCTTGTGATTCGATCTGATCAAAAATAGCCAAGGCCTTTCCGGTTGCACCAAAGGAGAGAGGTCGGGTAATGTGGAGATGTGATGTAGGCGATACAGTACCAACTCCCAGTCTTACGGTACTCGTTAAGGTGACACCAGCCTGGTTGCCAGTAACTAGCTGTAAACCATAAGATGTGTTGGTTGATTCAAGAAAAGGAGTGTTGGCTAAAGAGCCTGTAAAGTTTGTTTCTGCAATTCCTTCTATGCCCATAGTCAGTCCTAGTGTGCCCCCATCAAGACTCATCTGTAAGGAAGGGATATCTGTCTCTGTGGCGTTGTCTGTGTCAGCATCTATACGGATATGTGAAGATCCAGAGTTAGCTAGCGTTAATTGATAGCCTGGTGTAGCGGTTCCTATGCCGACGCTGCCTCCCGATAAAATTGTCATTTTTGCGGTAGAAGAGTCTGCAAAAGTGGTGCCAGTAGTATTTGTTCCGAAATAGATATTGGGCGAAGTTGAACTATTTACACCAATGACTAGATTATTACCACTATCCATGCCAAAGTTTGCTGTACTTACACCGCCGTCTTGTGTTAAAAGTAGTTGGGCAATATCTGTTTCAGTGGCGTTATCAGTATCAGCGTTTATTTTGATATTTGCGCTACCAATAGATGCTAGTGTCAAAAGTTCACTAGGGCTTGTTGTCCCTATTCCCACATTCCCTGTCCCATTTGGATTGATAAGTACATTTCCTGTAGTATTGTATGTTGAGGAATTACCTATTGTTAATGTCTGTCTTTTTGCAGTTGCAAGAGTTCCGTCTGCTGTTAGATACATACCATTTCCACTAAGTCCTGAGCTTACAGATGCAGTCGGAGTTCCATTATTGATATTGAGAACTGCGAATTTGGCGCTGGTAGTTGACTGTGCGCCTAGTAGAAAATCAGTACTTGTTATCAGTGGTACAATCGCACCATTTAGTATTTGAAAAGGTGAGTTGGAGGCGGAAATACAACCTGAGCAAGACGTGACAGTAAGGTTTGTAAAAAAGCCATTTCCTGAAGAATCAATCCTTGTCACACCGCCTATTTGAATATTTCCACTCACAACATTGAAAGAGTCACCCGATGCAAGATCAAGTCTATCTGCTGCTCCTCTGAATATTTGCGCGTCTCCGCCAAAAAGAATTCCTCCGGTTGAGCCTTGAATAGGCAGCCTAAATTGACCTGCCTGTGTAAGTCTTCCTAACTCGGTTGAGATGTTTTGAAAGATAACATCAGCATTTGTCGAACCCATTGTGAGAAGAGTAAGACTTTGAATACCTGAGGTTTTTTGATTGCCGACTACAATCGGATCTACTACATCAGCAGTAATTTTCCCCGCGCCGTTTTTTCCAACGATAAGTTCTCCATCATAGTCAAATCCGCTCCAATTTCCGCTATTTGCATTCACTCTGAAGTAAATTTGACCCCCTTTGCTGGCGGCAATAAAGTCTCCCGTGCCCGAGTTATCAATAAGAAGAGCAGGAGCGGTGGTAGTTGCTGATATAGAAGCAGCAACTTGTGTTCCTGAAATTCCCCTAAGGTCAAAGGAGGCTAGGGGAGTAGCAGTATATATACCAATTCTGCCAATGCCGTTGGGATTGATTAGAAGGTTACCGGTTGTGTTATACGTTGAAGAATTGCCTATGGTTAGCGATTGACGATTGGTAGTGCCAAGGGTACCGTCTCCTGATACAAAAAGTGCGTTGTTGTCCGAATTAGCTGATATCGAGGCAACAGGTGTACCTGAGATATTATTAATAAACCTGAATTTAGCAGAGGCAGTAGCCTGTCCGCCAAAGAGTACATCTACGGAATTGTGAATTGGAGCCAGTGCGCCATCCGTTAGGTTCCAGTATCCTGCACCGCCGCATGATCCCCAGGTTGGGGATGATAATCCTGATTGTAGGCAAAGGCCTGAGCTTGCGGTAGTTGTCTGGGCGATGATCCCGTTTGTTTGGGTACCATACAAAACCCCGTTTTGTCCGGTATAAATTCCGGATACGAGTGTTCCATCATTTTGGACAGTAAAGCGGGGTGTACCAGAGGATGAGGCTGTAAATATATCTCCGCCTGCTGTATTGTTGTTGACAATAAATGCCGCTACTGCTGATTCCGTTGCAAGGACTGCGAATTTGTCATTTACTTCAACAGCTCCTGGAGATATGTTGCCGTTGAGAGTTGTATTAACCAACCCTTTCTGAAGATCAATTTTTCCAAGCCCGTCGGGGGACAAAATAATGTTGCCGTCGCTTCCGGTATTGGTTGATAAATACAAAGGCTGTCCCGAAAGCTTGAATGTACCGTTACTTACTTGAAAAGTATGATCAGCAGGACTTGAGTCGGAAAGCGTCAAATTTCCCGAAGAATCAAGGGCTAGAACAACATTGGTAAAGCTTGTAATACCTGCCTGGGTTGTTGGCGGTAACCCCTGCAGAAATTCCGCATTCGTGGCATAGCCAACACTTGCGACTCTTTGTCTTGGTGTAAGTTCAGAAGTCTGCCGGATTGTTACCCCCAGATATATAGACGAATTGTCGGAAAAAACGGTAGAGGGTATTGTGGTATTACTTCCCAAAAGAACCGAAAATATTCCATCCTGGTCAGGTGCTATCAGATATTGCACCTCTTGCCATAAAAGGGCAGCGCCTGATGCTGTTGGATCGTTATAGATAGAAAATCTTATGTCGGTTGGGGTTGTTATTGGGTTGTCCAAATTGTCCGTCAGCCGTCCCTGAAAAGAGAGAATTCTAGGCGGAGCAGTAGGGGCGGCTGAAGCTTCCCGTTGTTTTTGACCGACAAGATTTGTGTATAATGCTATCCCAACGCCTGAAGCAAAGATTATAAGCAAAGCAAAGTGGGCATAATGAACGAAAGCGTAGCTGTGGTATTTGTGATACCAGGATGGCCTGCTAAATCTCGCATGGTGAATTATCTTCTTGTGTAATGGTTGACCCAAGAGTGAAACTTTATTTGGCTGATAGAATTCCTTTTGAATTCCCCTGACACCTAAAATTGAACTTAAATTTATATTTTCTGCCCTTAAATAGTTTTTTCTGCCAAGTTCTCTGGTAACACTTTGCGGAAGTTTTTGAAGTCCTTCTACAGGTTTACCTGCAATTATACTTGCAATTATACCCGCTGCTTTGTCTTCAAAGCCAAGGTATGGAAAAACTATCAGGCGCTGAAGTAGTCTGATAGGGGGGAATTTAGAGTAGATAAGCTTTTTAGGCTCCTCACTTTTTATTTCAGACAATCTGATTTGAGGCTGATTTTCTTCTTCAATTCGGCTTTGTGACACAGCTACCGGATCAAGATTTAACTCCGAGATATCAATAAATCCCTTCTTTGATGCAAAGTCCAAATAGCGCCTTAGAGCTGAAAGTTTTCTGTTGATTGTTCTTGGAGCGGCATTTTGTATATCAGAAAGTCTATTCTTATAATCATTGAGTACGCTTTGAGTTATTAGGTAGAACCCGCCTTTTGAAGCAAGAGGGCTTTCTAAAGTGGGGAGAATTGCTTGTTCGTACCACTTGGCAAAGCCCAAAATATCCGATATATAATTCTTGGATGTAATTTTTGAAACCTTTTGTGAGGCAAGAAAATCCCTAAATGAACGTATATGCCAATAATCAGTTGGAGTATCATTTACCGGAGGCTGAATTTGATTGAAAGGATTGCTTGGGATTATTCCTTCTTCTGCTAAAAAAGCAAAAAACTTTCTAAGAGAGGACATATGCCTTTTCATTGATGCGACACTAAGTTTTGAAGAGATATCCAAATCACCGCCGTTTATTATCCCGCCTTGCGACTTTTCATAGAGAGAAATAATGTCTGATGATACAGAATTAGCCTCAAAAATACTTTTCAGGGACTTTTCATACCAGTTTATGAAATGTCTGATGTCAGACCCGTAATTTTTAACTGTACTTTTTGAGGCTGACTTGTCTTTTGATGCAAGTTGTCTTATGAATAAATCTAGAATGTCCATAGTGTGAAAAGCTATTTCTGTGAAAAACCTCCTATAAATCCGTAAAAACTATTTTCACGATATCAATATAACCGCAATCAGAAAATATTGAGCATTTATTTCTATTACCGCACTGAGTACCATTAGCCTCAAAATTATACTGATTATATTGATTATCGCTTTCGTTTTTCATAACTAAGTTTAGAGTAAATAAATGCCTTACATGATGTCAAGAGGATGGGTGAGGCTAAGATATATTGTGATATATTAAGTTATGTTTATTAAATCAAGCAAAATTATAGAAAAAAATACATTTTTGATTTTTTCAATTTTGATGATAAGCTTGCCCCAAATTAAGTGAATTTAGGGCATTTTGAACTCAAATTTAGATCTCAAACAGCTACTTCAGGACTTTTAAGTCCTATAGTGAAAAATGTGTTTTTATATTTTCTATTATCATTCTTTCCAATATTTTCACAAACTATTGGTTATAGATAGACTAGCATGTTTGATATTACAGGTTACCCATTGGCAAAATCAGGGCAATTGTGATAATAATCTAAAGAATGGTTAATTCAATGTCTGTATGACAGAACGATAATTACTCGTATATTCTTTTTGCTACAATCATGTTTTAGTAAATACTATTTAGATGCCTGGATTGCAAACTATACGATTTACCTTTTGTGGACAAGATCTTGGTGAAAAGTTAAATCTTTTTTCTGACTTTGAAGTAGATGCTTAGAGAGATAAAAATGACTATAGCCAAGGCGAAGAACACGTAAAGAGGGAAGGCTAGGAAATAGGTGATGGCCTCAATTTTCTTTCCGTTTGGTTCAAGCTGGATTAGTGCCTTTGCCTTATAAAATCCCAGAAGAAACTTTTCCGGCCATACAATTTTTGGTTTGTAACCGTCATCAAATTCCAATCTAGCTACAGCTGTAGCTTGAGATTCATCTATCAAATATCTATCTGAATTGCTAAGTATAAATTGAGGTAAAATCTCAACAACGCCTACCTTTTTTCCGAAAAGGTTGAATATCTCAATTGATCCTTGAGGCTCAATTAAGTGTTGGCTGGCGTTGTGGAGCTTCAGATTGAACTCAACAGGTCCGCTGTTTTTGAAGCTGCCTGTTGTAAATTCGGTTATTCCGCCAGAGGCTTGCGATTTTGGTCCAACCGACAATAATAGGTTTGAGGCTATACCGGTTGGAATGCTTGAAGTGCTTGTTTTATCAGGCTTTCTAGCCTTGGAGATAAAGACTACTGAATAGTAATAATCACCAGGCGGATCTCCTTTCTCAAGGTTAATATTAATTATCACCTCTTTGGTCTCAAGCGCTTCGAGGTCAATTGTCTCGGTTTTCTTATCGTCAACCAAAAATTGAATTCTATCGGCGTAGTATGAGTAAAAACCTCTTGACATGAGCTGTGGCTGAAGGAGTATCTGCCCCGTTGCATCTGCCTGTTTGATGGGTATAAGTTCAATTCTAAGGCTTACATCTTCAACGTTGTTGTTGTGAATGACAATTGGTGCAGTAGGTGAGGAAGGGGGTGTTGCCTGAACCTCAATAACCGGAGGATAGATACTTAAGGATTGACTTTGAGCATCGGATTCTCCGACAAACGCAAAAAAAAGCAGTAGTACAAATACTCCCGATAGCCCGATGCTCTTAACACTCGTTTTTGCGTTCATATAGTTATCATATAGCAGGTAAAGTGAAAAGAAAAGCGGGCCATATTTTCACAAATAGAATTACCGCACAAAACCTTATCTTAGTTCAATTTTTCAGTATTTTTCAATAAGTGCGGTAATTGTTCTATGCGTAAAATGACTGTCATGAAAATCTAGATGTGAAAAATGTGTTGGGTATCAAAGTGCATCAGGCAAAATTACATGCAATCTTTTTGCAGAATGGCGATTGACTGTGGTGGGTGACAGCTTTTATAGTTATGGCTTTGGATTGATTTTTTAAGATAATCCTTGCATTGCTTTTTTATCGTTAAATTGTCCAATATTTAGTCATGGTACTTAATTTTTAGAAGGCAAAGTATTTTAGGAGATCGCTTAGCCTAGGATCTACGCATTTTGAATTTTTGACTGAGAAATACATTATCACCTTTTTTTTGTTTTCACGGAGCAGATAAGAAGGCTTAATTTGTTTTCACGGAGTCTATATGGATGGAACAGCGATATATGTTATGGTGTTTTGATAGGTTCCTGCTGGTTGGGTACTTGATATATTGATCTTGTATGTAACCTCGCTTGTTATATCACGGCCCACATTGGGACCAAGCATAACAGGCTGTGCTAGCTCGGCTGACTCGCTTGAGGCAAATTGTTTGTAGTAATCTACTGTTGAAAAATCGCTGTTGCAGTCTGTTCCTATTACATTGTCGCATCTATAGCCAAAACCAAATGTTGTGAGGCTGGACCATTCAGCGGCATTTGCCTCATCGCAGGTTCCTGAGTCGCAAGTTGTATCCGGAATTGATGCTCCTGTTGAGTTCACTCTCAAAGGATGGTTCTCTCTAGCAAGAACTGAGTATCCATAGGCAGAACCGTTGGATATGGTAAGAGTACTGGTTCTGGTAAGCGGGGCACCAGGAGTAATAGGTCCAAAGTCAATAAAAACCGATGAGATAGTAAATGAGAATGGAATAATGGATTTTATGTACTGAAATCCTGCTCTGATCTTATAATTTGAGCCTGAATAGAGTCCCGGGGCAATTTGTCCGCCCGTAATGCCTAAACTGTATTCAGAGTTGCTGGGTTTTCCGGCAAATGAATTCAAATTTGGCCACCTTATTATGAATGACCCATTGGACATGCTTGTTTGAGCTTCAATTGCTTGACCTAGAAATAGCAAGAAAAAGGTCATGTTTAAGCTCAAAAATACAATTTTTCCGATTGGTGAAAAAAGTGTGTTTGATACTTGTGAAAGGATAGGTATATTCATGCGATTTTGCACGTTATGAGTTGTTATCTTCCTTTAATGATTCTGCTTCTTCAATTATTTCATCAATAGCCTCATTTTCGGCCGGATCGGCACCGTCTGTTGATTCTTTTAGCGCTTCTGCCTCTGAAATGATTTCTCTGGTTTTGGATTCAATTCTTTTTGATAATATCTGTCGTCTCTCAAATTCCTTGGATACAAAGTAAGCAATTGGGGCTATTAGCAAAAGAGAACCGATTTTGATAAATGTATCTGAGTCAAATTCTGAGAATACTTCAGGCATAAAATATAAGATAAGTGATAGAAGAAAAATCCAAACACTTGTTGAAGTCGACATAAAGGCGAGTAAAAATAAAATAAAATATAGGAAGAAGAAAAGAGGTGAGGCTAAAGATCCGGTTAGCAGAATAATTAATAAAGTGATAGATATAATTCCAAAAATCTCAAGACTGCTACCGGTAAATAATTGTGAAGCTGATTTCGATCTTTTTTTTATACTGATATATATTGCAAAGAAGATAACAAGCAATGCTAGCATATACGAAGAATAACCGCTAAGAAAAGAAGTCTGGAAGACATACACAGATATAACTGCAGCAATAATTGAGGCTGATGAAAAAATGTCTTCTTTTTTCATATACATTGATAGTAGATGAAATTTGATGACGTGTCAAAGTATTGTTGAGGCGCCCCGAAGGGCGCCCCGAGTTGAAAACGCGAGATGCGTCAGTCCGTGATCCCGTGGCGTGCTAGATAGTCGATTATATCTTGCACTGTCTGTATTTTTTCCGCGTCATCGTCTGGGATCTCATGGCCGAACTCTTCCTCGAGTGCCATGATGAGCTCGACGAGGTCGAGCGAGTCGGCGTTGAGGTCATCCACAAAGCTTGCGCTTGGCACTACCTCTTCGTTGGCAACCCCGAGTCCATCATTTACGATCTCCTGGATGCGCTCAAGGACACTTTTCCGCCGTGAACCGGATTTGCCTTTTGCGCCTTGGCGTTCATAGCCGGTAGCTGGTTCGCCGTTTTCCATCCGTTCGCGTTTCATGACGAAATCCTCCTAGAGTAGATGGTAGGGGTGAGCGTATGACTCACCGTAGGGTAGACTGGATCGTTACATCATTGTTCCACCTTAATTACAGCGTTGGCATTTGATTTTGCGGTTAACTTGAGTCTGTGAACTGACCACGTGAGAAAGATGGCGGTTGAGGCACCAAGCATATCAAGACCGAGATCAAGGGAGCTTGGATCTCTACCAAGAGAGTAAAGTTGGATGAATTCAGTCATAACGGCAAGGAAGAATGACAAGGCAAATGTCCAGGCCACTGTCTTTCTTGCTGAGAGCTTGTGGCTTAAGCTAAGCGGTACATAAGCAGAACCGCTAAAGAGCATGAAGCCCAGGATATGAAGCAAGTTTTCAACCCGCTCATTTGAAAGGAAGGGATACGCATCAACCCCATTTTCAGGTAGAAGTGCCCCATAGAATGCGGCGTTCACAATTAGAACTGTAGGAATCCACCAGGCAGTATTTCTCCACAGCTTGATTGTGGAGAAAGAGACATTTGGGCTCATTCGACCTCCTTATTCAGGCTTGGGTAACTGGCTTTTGTAACCTGCGTTTTCAAAGAACTGCCGAAGCAGTCAAGAAACACAAGCAAATGCGAATTGACCGCTTAGGCGGTATTTGGGATTATAGCATTTAATTTGAAGCTAATGTCTGCTACAATCAATTTATGTCTGATAATAAGTATTACCCAAATGAAATTGAGGCTAAATGGCAAAAAGAATGGGAAGAGAGAAAGATTTTTAGTCCGGACGTTTTATCCGCTAAGAATCCTTATTATAACCTCATGATGTTCCCGTATCCTTCGGCTGAGGGACTTCATGTAGGCAATATGTACGCTTTTACCGGAGCTGATGTTTATGCAAAATTTCAAAGAATGCAGGGCAAGGATGTTTTGGAGCCTATCGGGCTTGATGGATTTGGGATACATTCTGAAAATTACGCACTAAAAGTTGGCCGTCATCCAAAGGAGCAGGCTCAAGTTTCAGAAAAAAATTTTTACAGGCAATTGAGATCAATAGGTAATTCATTTGATTGGAATAGAACTGTCGAAACTTATAATCCAGATTACTACAAATGGACTCAGTGGTTATTCATTCAGATGTTTAGAAATGGTCTTGCATATCGTGATGAAGCATTAGTCAATTGGTGTCCTTCCTGTAAGACGGTTTTGTCCGATGAGCAAGTTATAGATGGGTCGTGTGAGCGTTGTGGTATAAAAGTTGAGAAAAAAAATCTAGAGCAATGGTTCTTTAGGATTACTAAATATGCTGATAGATTGCTAAAAAATATTGAAGGTCTTGACTGGTCCAGTAAGGTCAAGATTGCCCAGACGAATTGGATAGGTAAGTCAGAAGGGGCAGAGATAGAATTCAGAATTGAGAATTCAGATTTGAAAATTAAAGTATTTACGACAAGACCGGATACACTTTTTGGTGCAACATTTATGGTGATTGCTCCGGAGCATCAATTGACAGTGAAGATCGTCAATAGTGCTTTCCCTAACATAGACTGTCAAGCTATAAAAGAATATCTCAAATTAGTTAAAAGTAAGTCAGAAATTGAGAGGACAGGGGAGGGCAAAGAAAAGTCCGGTGTGGTGACGGGTCTGCATGCTATAAATCCTGTTAATGGAGACAAGTTGCCGATTCTTATTTGTGACTATGTTCTGGGAGGCTATGGGACAGGGGCAATTATGGCAGTTCCAGCTCATGATCAGAGGGACTACGATACTGCTAAAGCATTTAATTTACCAATTCGTCACGTTATAAGAGCAAAAAATGATAATTTGTCTGATATATCTGAAGATAAAGCATATGTGGGTTCAGGAATTCTTATGGGATCTAATGATTGGGATGGGTGGATCGTTCCTGCCGATATATCAAAAGTCATTGACTGGCTAGAGAAGAATAAAATAGGTACAAGAAAGACTAACTTTCACCTAAGAGATTGGCTTATTTCCAGACAGCGATATTGGGGTCCTCCAATTCCCATGATTTTCTGCTTAACTTGCGAAAAAAATGGCAAAGGTGAAGCAGGGGATATGCCCGGTTGGTTCACGGTTCCTGAGGCTGACTTGCCTGTTTTGCTTCCTGATGTTGAGGATTGGAAGCCAATGGGTACCGGAAAGTCTCCCCTTGCCAATCACCCCGAATTTTATAAGACCACTTGTCCATCTTGCAATGGTCCGGCCCGGCGCGAAACAGACGTTTCAGACACCTTTTTGGATAGTGCTTGGTATTTTTTAAGATACCCATCCGTTGATATAGAAAACGCACCTTTTGATACAGAAATAACTAGAAAGTGGTTACCGGTCAATCAGTACATTGGCGGAGCAGAGCATAGTGTGCTACACCTTCTTTATTCACGTTTTGTCACAATGGTATTGAAAGATTTGAATTTCATAGACTTTGAAGAACCATTTACTAATTTCTTCGCTCACGGTCTTATCATCAAAGATGGGGCTAAAATGAGCAAAAGCAAGGGTAATGTTGTGGTTCCCGATGAGTATATAGGTAAATATGGGGCTGATACTTTAAGAACTTACCTAATGTTCATAGGCCCATACTCAGACGGGGGCGACTTTAGGGATAGCGGAATAGAGGGAATGAACAAATTCTTAAGAAAAGTATGGAAATTACTATCGCATTATGAAGAAAAACCTTCCAATATATCATCCGGAAGAGCTCAAATGATGACAAAGACTATTAAAAAAGTGACAGAAGATATATCTACATTTTCTTATAATACGGCGATAGCCTCACTCATGGAGTGGTATAACTATTTGAACTCAGATTTGAGGGATGAAAAAAGCCAGCTTAATATGGAAGAAAGGGGAGTGTTTTTACACTTGCTGGCCCCATTTGCCCCCCATATGACCGAAGAATTGTGGCAGTTGGGTGACAAAAGGAATGACAAATCAGAATTTCAGTCAATCCACTTATCAAAGTGGCCAGAATATGATGAAAAATACTTGGTTGCGGAGAAAATCACTATTCCTGTTCAGATAAATGGGAAAAGAAGGGCAGAAATTGTGTTGAGCAGCCAAGATATAGAAGATAGGAGCTTGGTGGAAGAAAAAGCAAGAGAGGCTGTTTCAAAACATTTGGTGAATAACGAAATCAAGAAGGTAATTTACGTCCCCGGCAAAATCATCAACTTTGTAATTTAACCTCAAAATAGGTGGTCTATAGTCTTATAGTGTGTTATAATCAACTCATGGAAAACGGATCAAATGCAAGACATTATCAAAGGCAAATTTCTGAAATTGCGCTCGGGGAGGGTATTTCTGGGGGAGAATCCCAGTCAGAGGAAATGCAAGTAGATATAGCTTCAAAAATAGACTTGGATTCGTTTTATCTAGACCAGATGGTTGTATTGTCAAATACCGAGTCAGAACCGGAGGAGGTTTTGCGGGCTATGAACCAGCTGCCCTTAGGCACAATGAGGTCACACGATGCAATAGTCGGGTCCCTTTCTCATTTATTTAGAAAGGCCAATCTTTACCCAAGAAATAATAGAAATGACATTCAATACGGTTACAATAGCCTTAAAAAAATGGGTTTTCCTGTCGTTTCAAGGACTTTAAGGGTAAAAAACAAAGGACAGGAGACAGATCTTACATATTATTTTTACTGGAAAGGCAGGGAGGTTGAAGGAGTTTCATTGCTTAGCGAGTTTGATGATAGGAGATTTGAAGCTATGAGAATCCCCCCTGTTTTGGCTTTGGGGCCTCAAAGCGATGAGGTCGTAACCACCACACAGCTAAATGATAAAGAAAGATTTATGGCGGTTCTAAATACAATTAGTGATATTATTGATAATCCGGGAAAAATATCCCAAGTTGGCTTCAAGAACGTGCGTGAATTGGTGGGTAAAAAACCTCCTGTTCCTGTTTATGTTACTCGATCAGGTATATTTGTCAGAAATTCAGATCAGGATAGATTACGAAAGTATCTAATCAGGCGTATATTCGATACAAAATAGGACTTTTCTTTTTTTCTAAAAAATCCTATTATGGATTTATGGACGAAGAAGCCTCAATTGGCCTTAAGATCCGCGAATTCGTATACCGGAATATTCTTTTCGTTTCATTAATTGTCATTGGTATACTTCTATGTGTTGTTGGCGGAGTTCAGTATTTAGGTTCAAAAAACTCAAAGCCCGCAGTCGAATTTATATCAGCAGAAGAAAATGATAAATCAATAAATACCAGTACAACTGTAGATGTTGAAGGAGAAGTAGTAAACCCCGGAGTGTATACAATTGGATTTAATTCCAGATTAAAAGATGCTATAGATGCAGCAGGAGGATTTACAGACGATGCTGATAGCGGATATATCAGTAAAAGATTAAATCTTGCACAGGTAATTTCCGATGGAGCCAAAATATATATACCAAAGGTTGGTGAACTGGATACCGATGCATCAGTTTTAGGTTCAAATTCTATTAACGGAGACATTTCTACTGATTTACCAGTTAACAATTCAGGTTTGATCAATATTAATACTGCATCACTTGACCAGCTGGATACTCTTCCGCAAGTAGGTCCTGTAACTGCGCAAAAGATTGTTGACTCTCGACCCTATGGGTCTATTTCGGAGCTAGTTAGCAAGAAGGTAGTGGGTCAAAAAACATTCGATGGGTTGAAGGAGATGATAACTGCAAATTGATATGTGAGAGTTGAGAATTGAGAATTAAGAATTTTGAATATTATTTATTAAAAATCAGATCGTCAGTACTTTCATCCCTACAGTAAAACACGAGTCACTTCATTTTTATGAAATCAACAACAATATTACTCGTTATATTATTAACATTCTTACTTTTTGTAAGATACTTTTTCTACTTTGAAGAGAGTAAAAGTTACAACGAAGGAGACCGAATAAATCTGACTCATAGTTTTTTGCGAGAACCCCGGCATAATTCATACGGTCAGTACTTTTTTACCGGTAATATCTTGGTTTCACTTCCTCTTTATCCAAAATACAAATATGGCGACAAAATCCACATCGATGGAATGGTTGAGAAAAAGACTGATGAGAAGGGTGACATTTTGATTGTTGATAATCCAACAGTAACGCCTCTTAAAGACAACAACCCATTCTTAGCAACAGCAATTTTTGTAAGAGAAAGGATTAATAAATCTATTGATCAGACTTTGCCTTCGAAAGAAGGAGGGCTATTCTTGGGCATTATATTGGGGGTTAGAGATAGAATAGATACAGATTTTTATGAAAAGCTAAAAGCGGTCGGGGTCTTACACATCATAGCTGCATCTGGTCAAAATGTTAGTATTTTAGCCTCAATTTTATTAGTTTCCTTGTCTACTGTCGTGAAAAGAAAAGTAGCCATACTTTTCACAGCGGCATTAATTCTGTTTTATAGTTTGCTTTCAGGATTTGATCCTCCGATAGTCAGAGCAAGTATAATGGGCATACTTTCCTTTGGAGCTATGCTTCTTGGCCGTCAAAGTACCGGTCTTTACACTTTGGCCATTACAGGCTGGGGAATGATATTTTGGCTTCCAGAGCTTGTAGCAGATATTTCTTTTCAGCTGTCTTTTTTGTCAACTTTTGGGATAATAACTGTAAAGCCTGTACTTGATAATATCATTGGGCTGAGAAAGCTCATGCTCATTAAAGAGGATATAACAACTACGCTTTCAGCCCAGATAGCAACATTTCCTGTCATGCTTGCTTCATTTGGCAGTTATTCACTTCTAAGCCTGCCTGTGAACATCTTACTTCTATGGACCGTGCCCCCTCTTATGCTATCAGGTATTTTGGGGCTATTTGCGTCGGTAATTTCACCTATTTTGGCTAAACCATTTGTACTTTTAGCCTACCCGATGCTTTACTACTTCACATTTATTGTCGATGTTATGTCAGCCTACGATTTCAACTTGCAAGCACAAGATATACCCCAGGGGTTGATTTATGGATATTATTTGATACTTATTGCTATAGTTATTAAGTTCCGTAATAAAGAAGGAGGAAAAATTTGAGGCGAAATATCGTTTTTTTGTTGATATCACTTACCTTTTTATCGTTTTTAACCCTTTATCACTTGATAGCTTTTTCTGATAAGAATTTTCATCTAATTTTTTGTGATGTGGGGCAGGGGGACGGCATTTTTATAAGAACGCCTAAGGGTTATGATGTGGTTGTGGATGGGGGACCGGCAGATAATTCAATGACAGAATGTCTTTCACGGCATCTTCCATTTTGGGATAGAGATATTGATGTTGTATTCTTGACTCATCCCGACGCAGACCATTTAACAGGGCTAATAGAATTGGTAGAGTCTTATAATGTAGAAAGTTTTATAACATCAAAAGCCCCTAAAGATACTGAGGTATACAATGAATTAGTCTCGACATTGGAGGAGGGCAATATAGAGATAAAGTATGTTGCAAAAGGTGATGTCGTAAAGACTGCTGATGGACTGGTACTAACAATTCAATGGCCGACTAAAGAATTCCTATCCGGCGGTTCCAGTGACACCAACGATTACTCGCTGGTACACCTGTTGAAATTTGGGAATTTAACTGCGTTATTAACCGGTGACGTTCCATCAGTATATCTCAATTCAATCACTCCTATTATAGGACATACCGATATATTTAAGTCTCCGCATCATGGATCGAAGACCGGCGTAGATGAATTCACTTTCCAGTATAGTAAGCCTCAAATTGCAGTTATATCTGCAGGAGAAGACAACAAGTATGGTCATCCATCGCCTGAAGTTTTGAAAATTCTCAAAGACAAGGGAATAGAATATAAAGAAACAAAGTACGGAGATATTGAATTTATCTCCGATGGAGAGAAGTGGCGGATTGAAAATAAGTATTAAAAACACTATGACTCAAGAATAATCTACTAAATGTACCTCTTGATTTTTGCTGAGAATGTTGGTAGTTTTGAAGTATGGCAAAGAAAATTTTACTTGTTGATGATGAGAAGGACACAGCGACAGTATTTGAAACAATTCTTAAGCAAGCCGGATATGAAGTAGTGGTTGCCACGAATGCACAAGAGGCGCTTTCAACTGCAAAGACAGGGGGATTTAACCTCATCCTTATGGATCAAATGATGCCAGATATGAGCGGAAACGACGCGCTACAGCAGATAAAAGCGGATCCGGCTCTAAGTGCTACTCCGGTTGCAATGCTTTCTAACTTTTCCCACGACCAGCTTATAACCGAGGCTTTAGGCAGAGGAGCCGTTGATTATATATTGAAGTATCAGGTTTCTCATGAGGACTTAGTCAAAAAAGTTAAAGAAATTTTAGGGGAAGCATAAATTCTGTCCATGAACCCAACAACTCCTATATCAGACACAGATTATAAGCAGTTATTCAGCGCACTTATCAAGAAGCAGATGCTTGTTTTGGGGCCCGACATTACTCTGGCCAAGGTAAGAAATGTGGTCGGTCTGACAGTTGATATAAATGGTGATGTTCAAAAAATAGACGGTGATCCTCAAGTTCTCCTTCAGAGTTTGATTAACCAGTTTGTCGAACTTTCAGGCATGATAGTAAAAAAGACTATGGAGTCAATTTTGACTTCATATCCTGGGATGATGGCAATGGCTGCAACCGGTGCTTTTGGTGGAGGAGTTGCTACAACCGCTCAAACACAGCCTCAAATGGATACTCATCAAGCGATAAGCCAGCCTTCAGAAGGGTCAATTCAGGTAAGCCCACAGCCTGAAATTCCTTCTATTCCTGAAGCCACATCTTTTACGGCGCCTGATATGTCCCAACCTAGGCCTCTAGAAAAGCCGGCAGAGCCTCCGCCTATGACTGCAATGAAGCTAGACAGCCTGAGCGCCTCTCCCGTAAAGGAGAATAAAGAAGCATCATTTACTGATGATGACATGGCCAAGCTCAACAAGGCTTTGGATGATTTGTCTAAGGCTCCTTTGACCTCGGACCAAACCCCAGTTAGGTAAAGATATACAAGTTCTTTACTTTGCGTAATAAATTTGCCTATTATTAATTAGTACTAATTTTATGGAATTTAATGGTGTTCAATTTTTGACAATTATCGTAAATGGTATTTCCTTTATTGCGGCTTTTGCTGCAATTGCGGCTTCGGTTATCATGTATCAGGTAACCAAGAAATTCGGTTCTGGTATACTTGCCCACGGATTTAAGACAATAGGAACAGGTGTTTTATTCATTGCATTAGGAATAATTATCGATGCCGTTAATTCCTACCTTCAAATAAGTTACAGCAGTGTTTATTCGGTAGGGGTTTTTATGATAAAAGGGGCGTGTTTTGTAATAGGAACCTACACAATTGTTATTGGCAGTAAAAGGACGATAGATAAATTAGAGAACCTCACGAAATAAAAGTTTGGAGATAGGAGCCAGGGCCCAGGGAAAGAATGATAATATTGAATGCTAGCCTCCAACGTCAAACTCCTGATTTGCCGTCCTATATCTTTCTATTGAATTATTGGCATAGACAGCATGAGGCTAATAGTTCGAAAATTATTTAATAAACTATTTCATCTACTCCCTATTCCCTGATATACTAAAAATAGTATGCTTTTTGCTTTCCTATTTATTGGTTTTATGGTGATGTTTTTATTGGTAGTATATCTGTATTTTGAACTAAAAAACACCAAGGAAAAGCACCTAAAAGCAGAACACGAAAATCAGCGAAAATTCTTTGAATTATCAATATTAAGTGAAATTTCCGACAAGATAGGTTATTCTTTGTCTTCAAAAGACATCGCCTCAACCATTTCCTCAACTGCAGTCAAAATATTTCCTGTAAGTGCAGTAAGTTACGCAATATTTGAGAATGATCATATTGAAATAACAACCGTTAATCACGAAATTGTCGGACAAAAGCACATAGAAGGCATTAAAAACATTATGCTTGCAGGAATTTACACAATTGAACCTGAGCTTAAAAAGAGCTCAATTAGCCACAAAATTGCAGGCATACCAGCAGTCGAAATAGGCGATACTGATATGCTTCCCGCAAGCTATTTCAATGTGCCTTTGGTCTTAAATAACAGATTTACCGGTATGATAACAATAACCTCAAAAACGCAGAATGCGTATGAGGAAGAGGACATGTCCATGCTTTACAAAATAGTAAATAGAGCTCAATTTGCCCTAAGCAGACTTGAGAACGTGATTGAGGAAGAAAAAGGGAAGGTTGACGCATTAGTAAAAAGTTTGTCCTCAGGTGAGATGTTTTTTACCCTAAAATACGATTCCCTGAAGCTTTTCACCATAAATCCAGCGGCGATCAAGTTTTTGAATATTTCCCAAAAAAGCCCTGATATAATCCATGTTCTTTCAAAATTTAACCTTAAGCCAAATTTAATCTCAGAGATGAAAGAAGTTATCCTCAAAAAGAAGAGTACTCTTTATAGAGATGTTCAAATAGGTGGTTTTAGGTTCAATATCTATGTTACTCCCGTTTTTTCCCTGGATTACCGGTCGGTTATAGGAGTAGGTCTTACAATGCAGGATATTACACGCGAGCACGAAACTCAAAAAATGAGGGAAGGATTTACCAATATGATGGTTCATGAGCTCAGGGCTCCATTAACGGCCATAAAAGGTGCTGCCGATCTTTTAATGAAAGCCGAAACTGAAGAGGAGGATAAGATGAAGATGAGGTTAGTTATAAAAAATGCTTCGGAAAGACTTTTGTCAGATATCGATGATATGCTGGATAGTGCAAGAATCGATGCCGGAAAAATACTGGTTCACAAGCAGGAAGCTGACCTCAACGAAATTATCAGAAAAACCGTTGAGGAGTTGTCATATACGGCGCAGGATAGGTCAATTTTGATAGAAAGTAGCTTAAGTGAGGATATACCCGCATTTGATTTCGATCCCGTCAGAATGGGGCAAGTAATGACGAATTTGATATCAAATTCTATAAAATACAGTCAGCCTCATACACTGATAAATATTTATTCAAGAGTTAAGGACAGAAGAGCTGAAATTGAGGTAATAGATCATGGTATAGGAATTGAGAAAGATAAGATAGAATCACTTTTCCAGCCATTTGCACAGGGAAATTTTTTGCATAAGGCAAAAGGTACAGGTCTTGGGTTATACATTGCAAAAGCTATAGTTGATGAGCACGAGGGGAAGATTTGGGTGGAATCAAAGCCGGGTGAAGGGACTAAGGTTATTATCCATCTGCCTATGGAAAAAACAGCCTCAGAAAGAGTCAGAATTTCAATGGCAAACTGATATTAGTTTGTAGTTTGAGGTATGCGGCTCTTGGGCAATAGCTCCCGGTACATTGCAGTAGACCAGGAAAAAGGAACCTATCACGGCTGCTGCCAGAATAACCAAGGACAGAGAATTGAAAATTTTCCGGATCACGTGCTTCTCCCATGTACTTGAGGGGTATACCCAGACTCTGCGCTTTCGCGCCCAATAAGCTCAGGATTTAGTTGTCAATCATACTTTCTTTTTTACGGAAAGCAGAACAAATATTATACCATAACTTAAGTCTTATAGTAATAACCGTTGTGTAATAATTTATGCAGTTTGTGGAGGCATTTGAGGCTGTTGGGAAGCCTGTTCATGAGCAGGAGGGTTATGATGAACGGGCTTTTTTCTTTTCTTTCTCCAGAAGACAATTAGAAGAATAATTATTACAATTATCAGTCCAACAATTGCCATTATTTTCCAGGGAAGAACAAAGAAAGTTGTTGAGGCAAAAAGAGTTAGGTTGTTGTTGGTGCCGTAAGTTGCACGGAGCTCTGCCGTATACATTCCAAACATATATTTTTTCCCAACTGTACTTGTGAAGTCTCTTGATGCTTCAGGAAAAATGTTATGTTCGCTGAGGCCTACGCTGTCTATTGTTTGACCGAAGAGATTTTTGACTGCTACGGTTCCCTGAGGCCTAATGTGGGAGTCTGAGAAATTGGCAATTTGAGCAAGCAAAGTTGCAGGTCCGTATTCATAGACTTTTTTATCGGATGTAAAGCTTTTGACCGTAGCATTTTCAACTATATCTCCATTAATTCTAAAAACAAATAAGGTTCCAATGTGAGTTTCAACGCCGGTTCCCGTTCCTTCAACTCCCAGTCTTTCCTGAGGCTCGTATACAACCGCTGCATACCGGCCTCCAGGCCTTGCGTCTTCAGGAACCTGAATATAATAGCTGATTTCCTGTGTTTGTCCCGGAGCAACTGTAAATGTACTTGGATAAACGCCAACCCAGGATGAGGCTGCATACTTTTCTTTAAGTGGAGATTGTGAATCAATTACAGGTGTACCTATAGTATCCTCAACAATAAAATCCCTGATAACAGCCTTAAAAGTTAGAGTATCGGTTGCGCTTGTATTTGTTAACTTCATCTTCCCTTCTTTATTTGAGCCCGGATCAAATGAGTCGGACACCGTTGGAGGCGAAATTATTATTGTTCTTGAGTTTTCTTCCTGTGTTTGGGCAAAGATGAGTTTGACGCTAAGAATTAGGCAAAGACTGATGACCGATGACAGTATAAAGGATTTGGCTAAGTATTTTGTTTTGTACATACGGGCAGTAGACATAGTTTGTAATTAATGATAAATGATTAATGATCAATGGGCAAAATTAGCCATTTACCATTAGCCATCGGCCATTAGAATGACGGCGTCGCTATATATGTAATAACTGTTCTATAATCTCCTGGAGGAACTGCTACATCAATACCTGCAGCGTAAGATATGCTGATACTGCCGTCTCCAGCTGAATCCACGCTTCCGGCTCCAATAGGCCCTGATGTATCGGAAGCAATTGAAAGAGGAGCAGTACTTACCGAAGCATTATCTGACGGCCAAGCGTAGTGACACTCATTCGCCGCTGATCCTACAGGGTGGGTTGAGCAATCAACGCCGCCTCCTGCGCCTGATTCAGTATAGGTTGTAGCTACATCTTGACCGCAGGCATGAAGTCCAAAAAAGTCTGACTGTACCGGGAAGGCAACAGGCGTTGTTGAAGCAGGCAGGAAAAAGCCCGTTGCAGGGTTTATGAGTGATCCGGATGACGTTGCGGTCAGAGAATAACCCGTCGAACCGTTAGTTGAAATATCTATCCTTTGAGCAGAAATGTTATTTAATTTTACATCAACTGCAGGGGTGTTCTGTAAAAGACCAAGATTGACCTCATTGGCTGTTGAAGTTATACCTGAATTTGTTGTTTCCGTTTGAAGACATCCTGAAGTATTTCCTGAATTAACCGCACCACCTGATGTTATGCCTGTTATTGTAAATGATAGGGTCGGATCAACGGTAGCGCGGATTGTTACGGATTCAATGATCCCGACGCTAACGGTTGCCGTATCGGTATTTGAAGTAGAGCTGTCAATAGCATCAATCCTTATTTTGTAAGACGTTGCCGTACAGGTTTCGGGAGAACCTGTACAGGTAGTCGCGGAATTTTTTGTTGGATTAATTATTCGCGGAGTTTCAACAGAGCAGGCTGCTCCGGACCAGGTAGTGCATCCTAAATAAACTTTAACGACACTTCCCGGAGCAATCGTTCCTGAGTCGAGATTGAGGCTTATGATGGGGCTTGTTCCTGCTGATGGATTTGTGACTGTTGCCGTGAAGGTTGTGAAATTTGCACCGTCATCTTCGACTTTTATAGTCGCAGTTGCAAGCCCGTTCATTTGGAAAGTTGAGGCAGAAGGTGAAGCTGTGTTATTCGCATCTCCCGTGCTCATTGCGGGGAAAGTGATAACTATATCATCCCCTGTATCAAGATTTTGAGCTGTTGTAAATTGAATTGTATGCATAGCAGTGATGGGTACATACAAAACATCCGCTCCGGCACCGGTATTAGTGCTTGTCGTATTTCCAAGAAAAACAGTAGTTAAGGCCGAGGATTGTGAGGCAACACGAAGACTTGCGTTCAGGGGGGCACCTGTACCAGAAATTACTTTTGCAGAATCTGAGGCAAGAAATCTGGAGCCATTGTTAAATATTGTTAATTGGGTAGCGGGAGCCGTTGAATTTGCAGATGTTGGACTTGAGGGAGAAGGGCGTGATGTAGTCACTGTATCTTTAGCACCTGTCAAGGCTGCCGCATTGGATTTACCTACATTTACAAATAGTAAGGTGATTACTAAAGTAAGGGCTATAAAAATATTTCTCGGCTTAACCAATAACAATAAATGCATATAAAAACCTGCTAATAACATTTAATACAAAGTTACTTATATATGTCAATAAGTAACTCCAGTTCAAATTACCTATCACCACCAATCCAAGAACCAATCGTGATGCATTTTCTTTCTCCGTCTTAGAAGGTCGATAAATATAACCCACGGTTTGAAGCGGAGTTTGTATAAGAGTATCCCGATTGCTGTGAGAAGTGCTAGCGCAAGGAGTAAAAATGGCCAAATATTAAAAGGTAAAGCTTTTTGGATTTTTTCAGCGACTTTTTTTCCTTCTTCTTGGACAAGTTGGGTTACAGATTGGGAATCAAGAATAACGTTATTATTGGGCTCAAGAGATGAGTTATTGGCAAAAGTTGCAGTTGCCGAAATTGTAAATGAACCCTGCGGGACATTCTCATAGAGATAAGTGTAGTATCCTGTCGCATCAGCTGTTGCTGTGACAATTTTTCCATTAATACTAATACTAACGGTCGCGCCTGGCATTGTGTATCCGAAAATTGAGGTATCCTCTCCTGCTTGAATCACTTTTTTAGACAGAGCGATAGTCGGAGGAAGAAATATATCGCTTTTCGTAACATCGCCCGTTATCCCTCCTTCAAATGTAATGCAGGATTCCGATATCCCAATTCTCTTAAAGTCTGTTGCCAAAAAACAGTAGGTCAATTCTGAGCTATTAATCAGTACGTTTGATATAGAAAAATACCCATTTGCATCAGCAGTTGTTGATGCAAGAAATACATCATTTTTTGTCTTTAATATGATGGATGCATAAGGAGATTGGTAGCCTGAAATAGTTAACGATGTAGACCCTACAGATGCACCGACCGTAACCCCCTTGTATTGGGAAAACTGATTTTGAGACAGGGCTTTGCCATAAAAGAGTATGAGAAAAATAAATCCACTAAAAAAAACCAGTGCCAATACACGTTTCGTCATACATTTAGAATAGCAAAAATTGGACTCAAGTAATAGTTTTTGAGAACGCAAAAATAAGACACATAATTTCACCTCAAATAACACGAATTATATAACCCATCGTTTTTGAGTTTGATGTACGTTAATGAAGGATCAGCCAATAAAGAGTAGGAGTGAGGTGTTTGTACAATTATTGCCTTGCGGTGCTGAGCAGACGAAGAGCACCCTTAGAAAGGGTCGCATTGCCTTGTGCAATGGGCTATCGGATATGTAGATCTATTGTCGTTGATCTCTTCCGAGGCGCTTGAATACTAGCCTCAGCGTTTTGGATTTTACAAATTGTTATTGATCAGAAGGCAGAAGTCAGAAGATGGGAGTTTGAGATCTTATCAAATTATCTCAAGCCAACTTTGTATAGGTTTGGAGGAACAGTTTCGTCATTAAAATTCGTTAATATAATTAGTCCCGAGCCATCAGGCCATGTATATAAGAATTTTTTATCAAATGGTCCTGAGTAAAGAGTAGTTTTATTTCCGCCATCGAATTCGAGTGCAAAGATCCTTCTATTCTGCTCAAATATCAGATGAGAAGATGATGGGTACCAGATAAAATCAGGCATTATCTCATTTTCAACGGGCTTGTACAAAAGATAATTCTTATCCTCTTTTATCTGATAAACATATGCATATCCCCTATTAAGATTTCGGTCTTCAACTGTTGAATTCGTAGAAGGCAGTTGAGGTTTTATATATATAGGCATAGTTGCGCTTTGTGAAGCTATATAAAATATTTTGTCTCCCTCGGGAGACAATTTGATGTCTGAAAAATTCGCGAGAATAAAACTTCTTGACGCTTGAGGAAGGGTTGACGCAAATTTCTGGTCCAGTTGTTCTTGAGTTGTCTCCCAACCTTTCCGGACTTGATCAATTGTTGATGTAATGTTTTGTGGTTCGATATTCAAAGTATCTGTTTTTAATAGATAGATTCTATTAAGAGCCCCTTTGGTAATAATTGCTATTATTTCTCTTCCATCCGGCGAGAATTCAATAGCCGACTCAGAAAAATTATCTACCTCATCTGTTACGATTTGTCTTGCTGATGTTCCGAAAGGTATTATTCTACTGGCAAGGCTTAGAACATAAATCCCGTTATTTTCAGCCGAAGAAGATGACACTTTGTATCCGATAAGTCCTCCGGTCGGATCGACAACGGGATCTTGTGCACCAAGAAGAGTCGTAGCTTCAAGCTTTGGCGCAATGGGAAAAAGAACAGCGTCTGTTTTTGTAACGGCTTCAGTTTTAAGTGTAACTTTTTTCTTCCAAGGGTAGTAGCCGTCTTTTTCAATCCTCACTGCATATTCCTTTGGAGGCAGATTTATAGTGTCATCGGTTGCAGTCGTCAGGTTGTCATCCAGATAAACTTTGGCCCCGTCAGGAATGCTTGTCAGGACTAAAAGTCCCGTGCCTGTTAAGAATTTGTTGTTTTCACCTGAGATATTGAGTCTGTAACCTTTTCCGTAGAGTATTACCGAATAAGCTCCAACAAAAATAAGAAGAAGTATTATGGCCGTTGTTATGAGCGTTTTTTTATTCATAATAACCAAGACTGTGCAAACAGCCCTAATATTCCAATGATATACGCTTTTACGTATGTTATCAAGTAATTATAAGTAAATCTTGAGGTTGAGATGGAAGCGTCAATATTTTTTTACCATATCCCACTCGATTTTGTAAATCAATGATGTTATATTGGATACAGTAGGTGTAAATGATCTAGAAAGTGTATATTTAGATATATTTTTTGGGAAGCATTTATTTTATTATTTCAAGAACTCAAATTTAACATGGGAATTTTTTCAAAAAGAATAGGAATTGATCTTGGGACAGCTAACACTTTGGTTTATCTCGCCGGTCACGGTGTTGTTCTTGATGAGCCTACAGTAGTTGCAGTGAGGGCAGATGATAATAGGGTTGTTGCTGTCGGATCTGAGGCAAAGGAAATGCTTGGACGAACCCCAGGGAATATTGTTGCAACAAGACCCCTAAAAGACGGAGTAATTGCCGACTATGTGATAACCGAGGCAATGCTTTCATATTTTATAGAAAAAGTAGCCGGCAAAAATAGATTTCTCAAACCTGAGGTTATGGTCTGTATTCCTTCAGGAATAACTCAGGTTGAAAAAAGAGCAGTATTGGACGCTACTCAGGCTGCAGGAGCAAGAGCTGTTTATCTTATCGAAGAGCCTTTGGCGGCCGCAATTGGGGCTAAAATTCCAATAGCCCAGCCTAACGGACATATGATTTTAGACTCAGGCGGAGGAACATCAGATATTGCGGTTATATCTCTTGGCGGAGTTGTTGTGCACAAATCAATAAGAATTGCTGGAGATAAGCTTGAGGAATCTATAGGTAGCTATATAAAAAAGAAATTCAACCTCATGGTTGGGGAGCAAACAGCAGAGGAGATAAAAGTCGGCATTGCAAATGCCATACCGGCATCGAATTCAATAAAAAAAATGGAAGTCAGCGGACGCGATAGTCTAACAGGTCTTCCAAGATCGATAGAAGTAACGGAGTTTGAAATTAATGAAGCAATTCAACCGGTTATAAAAGCTATGATAGGAGCCATCCGTGAAACATTTGAAATGACTCCTCCCGAATTGGCATCAGACATCATTGACAAGGGAATAGTTCTATCCGGCGGAACAACTCTTCTTCGTAATCTTGATAAATATATAACACGTGAAACAGGAGTTCCTGCATATATTGCAGAAGACCCTTTGCAGTGTGTTGTCAGAGGAACAGGTGTTGCTTTGGATAATTTAGAGTTGTACAAAAAATCCATCAACAAAAATGAATATTAAAAAATACTATACAACTACTGGTTTGACTGCTTATATTGAAGCATTGCTTTGTGAAAAGTCAGAAAAGACAAATTATTTTCACGAATTTAAGCTTAATGCTGGTTCAATATTATCATATAATAAAAATTATAGAGACATATCGATTTTTAGTCAAATTTTGTCTAAATCTGCAGATTTAGACAATTAGGTCTATCTAAATTGAAGTTCAAAAAAAGTGTACAGGATAGAGGTTGTTTGATATAAGAGGAGTTGTATAATAAGTTATATAGTATGAAAGAGAATCTGCCTTCCGTAACAATTCTTGGAGTTGGTGTAACAACAGCTCCAAAAGAAAAAATAAGCGATTTTATTATTACAGGTCTAAAAAAGAAGACGAAAAAGTTCTATATTGTGACTCCAAACCCCGAGATGCTGGTATACGCATCAAGCTCAAGTTCGTTTAAAAAGGTGTTAAATGACGCTACGGTCAGTCTACCGGACGGTATAGGTGTGCTTGTATCCGGTAATATTTTGAAAAAAGAGGTAAAAGAGAGAATTGCAGGTGTTGATATGATGTTAGAAATAATCGGTAGATGCTCAAAAGAGGCTTTGTCCATAGGTCTTTTAGGAGGTAGTAGGAGTGTAGCAGGAAAGACTGCCGAGTGCTTGCGTGAAAAGTACCCAAATCTTAGAGTAAATTTTATCGGAGAGGAATGGGATAGTATAGCAACGGGTCTTGCTACTCCCCACACATTTCCATCTCCCAACTCTCAACTTCTAACTCCTAACTTGCATATCGATATTCTCTTTGTTGCTTTTGGTTTTCCAAAGCAGGAAGAATGGATTGCAAAAAACTTAAATAAAATTCCGGTGACTGCCGCGATGGGGGTAGGCGGATCTTTTGATTTTATTTCCGGAAAAGTTAGACGCGCTCCGAAAATGGTTCGCGACTTGGGATTTGAGTGGTTGTTTCGCTTGATCATCCAGCCATGGAGGATCAAACGCCAAATGTCGTTGCCAAAATTTATATATTTGGTTTTTAAAGAAAGATTTTTTTAGCTCTCAATAATTATAAGTTTTGGCCATTTATTGAGCCAATCTTTTTCTTTAACCCTTCCTCCAAAGTTTGTTAACCCTTCAACTGAGTCAATGGTGGGTTTTAATATGAGGTTTGTTAGGTCTTTGATGCCATGGGGAGCTGTGAGCTCAAGTCTTTTTTTCTCCAGTTTCACTCCCACGCAGGTTGCGGTTTCTACCCATCGGGAAAGCGCTTCAGAAGAATTTTTATAGGGCTTATCGCCTGGATGAAATATATGCATCCGTGCTTGATTTGTAACTGACCAATTAATTTTTGGCATTAGTTTTGAAAGTTCAACTTCGTACTTTTTTTCCATTTTTGTGCTGTTACTATATGCTTCCTGTTCATCAAAATCATTAGGTTCGAAATAGATAACGTCAACATCAGATAGTGGAGTTGGGGTTTTATAATCATGTAAATAATCCCATACTTTGCTTGTAACGAATCCAGCGCCTATCCACCAGTCAGGAAGATTAAGTTTGTTTACAGTATTTATTACCTCCATCATCCAGGAATCTTTCTCAATGATTTTTAAGATGTCTTGTCTAGTCATCGAGTGTATATGTTAGTTTATCTAAAACAGGGTCAATTAATCTTAGGTTATCTTACCATAAAGCAAAAAAGACAATCATTGATTTACCACATTCAATTGAACGATCGTCGAGGTAAATGTGGGAAATTTTGATTGATAATATTTTGTTACATATTATAGAGGTGAGTTTGTAACTGTTATTTGTATTTACGGCATCTGCAAATATCTTATATGGTTGTTTGAATATACTTTTTTGTTATACCAAAAGTATCTCAAAAATAGAAATTGGTCCAGTTAGGGTATTGACAAGGTGTGATACTCTTTGCTACTCTGGATATAGCTTTGATAGTAATAGTATTAATTTAAGGCAGAAAATGGCTAATCAGAATATATCAATTGAGAACCTACCAGATCTACTCACTGTAAGAGAAGTAGCTGAACTTCTGCGCGTAAGTCCACTAACTATCAAGAGATGGGGTAAAAGAGGAAAATTACCCGCAATTAGAATAAATTCAAGAGGAGACAGACGTTACAAAAAAGAAGCAGTACTTTATCTCCTCGGTATTCAGCAGAAAGGTATGTAGGTGTTTGATCACTTTTTCACTCTTGCGATTTTCTTTTAGACAAAATTCTTTTTTTAGAAAAGGCCCAATAGGAATCTAATAATTAACAGAAATCAAATTCATTAAGCTTCATTAGTTTATATAAAATCTACTTAACCTCAAATTAACAATTTTTCATTGACATGGGTTTTGGGGTATTCCTATACTGAGGTATGCCTAAATTTCTGTCCGCGCTAGGTCTTATTTGTGTGTTTTCGGGAGTTGGTGTGTCGTCAGTTTTCGCGCAAGAGCAGAATATTTCCCTCGGGATAGCCAATTACGTAACAATCAAGGATAAGGATGTAAGAAATGGGGACATTGTTTCATCAACTGAGGAAGGATACGCATTGAGTAGAATTCCCTACGACCCATTGGTGATTGGAGTTGTGAGTACAAATCCGGCTGTTTCACTCAACATTGAGGGATCAGAGGATGATAGTTATCCTGTCGTAACATCGGGAAATGTAGAAATTAATGTCACTTCTCTTAATGGCGATATCAAAGCAGGCGATCTTATAACCTCATCAACAATCCCGGGTGCAGGGATGAAAGCCAACCAAACAGGATATATTTTGGGAAGGGCTCTTGATGATTATTCTTCAAGCAATAAATCAGAGGTTGGAAGGATCAATATCGCGCTCAATTTGCATTACTCATATTCCAGCTCAAAAACCCCTCCAGGCATTAAGGACATATTAAGTCTTAGCGTTCTTGCAACATACGAATCTCCTTCTGCTGTATTCAAATACGTCGTTGCCGGAGTTGTTATAATGTTGTCCTTTATTTTGGGCGTTGTATCTTTTGGAAGGGTTGCAAATACCGGAGTTGAGGCTTTAGGAAGAAATCCATTGGCGGGCAAGATGATCCAGATTGGTATTGTTCTGAACGTCTTGATTACTTTGTCAATTATTGCAGCCGGATTCGGAATGGCTTATTTGATAATAAGATTATGAGAAATAAAAAGACCATATGATTTTATCTTTACTGTTTTTGATTATAGCTTTAGTTTTTTTTGGGGCAATTGCTTACTACTTTACAGTTACCAGAAAAGAGATAAAAGCAGAAAAAGAGTTGGATAATGAAGCGGAAAAGCTTCACCGCGAAGAGATGAAGCAGGACGAGGAAAAAATAAAAGAAGAAATGCGTGAAGTTCGTGAGAAAGCAACGTTGATACTTGCTGAAAGCGAAAAGATTGCTCAGGAGCTTATTAATGAGCTTGAAGGCGTTTTGGGAAAAAGAGGAAAAGGGGTAGATGTTCCTTTGCCCGAGGGCAACAGTTTTGGGGTTGAGTTGGGAAGCCTTTCGGATAGACTGAAAAACAATTATGTCAGCAAGATAAAGCATCTTTTAGTCAGTGTCGAGAAATTTGAATATCAAAAAGCGAAGGAAGTTGAAGAATTTGCCGAGGAACAAAAATTGTCCACTGATGTTAGTATGCAAAAAATGAGAGAGCAAGAGCTTCAAAAGATGCACGAAAGAATTGAAAAATACAAGGAAGAAGAGCTTTCGTTATTTGACAAAAAAGTTAGGGTTGTAATTGACCAAGCAGCTCAGGAGGTTTTAGGACATCAACTGACCAATCAAGAACATGGAGAGCTTATAGCAAAGGCATTGGAGAAAGCAAGAGCTGAGCACAAAATATGAAGGAGATATTAGATCTAATTACAACAAATGAGGATAGAGTAAGCATAAATAACTTTCTGGAAAGGCTTAAGGAAAGATTATTTGATCCAATGGTCAGTTTGCCCGAGTTAATAAAAGCAGAGGCTCCTTCGCAATTTACCGATTCATTGCTTAGCTATTTTTCAGATATTAGCTTTGATGAGGCAGAAGAGGTGCTTTCCAAGCTAAAAGGTCTCGAAGAGCAAATTCAATCCATCCCTAAAGCTACTTTGACCATCGCTTTTGAACCTGATAAGAGCACTATTGATACAGTTAGAAATACATTAAAATCAGATACAGATAAACCAGTATTTGTTGAGTTCGTGAAAAACCCGCTTTTGATAGGTGGAGCAGTAATCGAGAAAGACGGAGTGATATTTGAACACAGTTTTCGAAATTATTTTGATAAAAGAAAGGGGGCAAAAAATGGACTTTAAGGAGAAAATGATGGAAATGCATGAGTATGGAATTGTCGAAAATGTAAGACATCCTATTGTCGTTGCATCAGGACTTCCCGGGGCAAGGCTATCAGAAATTGTAATGTTTGAGACCGGGGAGATGGGTGAAGTGTTTTTGATGGAGAAAGATTATTTAGAAATTTTGGTGTTTTCTAAGCAGTCAGTTAAAGCAGGAACTAAAATAATCAGGCTTGACCGGTTTTTGTCTGTCCCGGTTGGTGATGCACTTTTAGGTCAAGTAATCGACCCGTTGGGTGATCCTATCTCTGAAAGTGCTGAGAAGTTGAAGCTTGAGAGAAGCAGACAAATTGACGCTCCACCTCTGGGAATTGCATACCGTGCAAGAATTACTAAGCCTCTTTTAACCGGGGTATCAATTATTGATGCTATGGTGCCTTTAGGTCTTGGTCAAAAAGAATTAATACTTGGGGATAGAAAAACAGGAAAAACGTCTTTTCTTCTTTCTACAATAAAAAATCAGGTAAAACAGGGTTCAATTGCAATATACGCAGGTATTTCAAAGAGAAAAAGCGATATCAAAAAGGTTGAGGATTTTCTAAGAAGCGAAGGACTTATTGACTCAAGTATAATTATTGCAACAACGCCCTACGATTCCCCAAGTCTTATTTATACAACTCCTTTTAGTGCAATAACCGTTGCCGAGCAGTTCAGGGATAAGGGCAAAGACGTTTTGGTTATACTTGATGATCTATCAACTCATGCAAGGGCTTACTTGGAAATTTCCTTACTTGCAAAACGCTTTCCCGGCCGTGATTCTTACCCGGGGGATATTTTTCATACCCACGCACGTATTATGGAGAGGGCTGGCAATTTCCATCTTTCAGATGGCGGTGAAGCATCAATTACTGTTTTACCGGTAGCAGAAGTTGTTGAAGGAGATTTAACGGGGTATATAACAACTAACCTAATGAGTATGACTGACGGGCATATCTTTTTTGACAGCAATATCTATTTTGAAGGACGCCGTCCTGCGGTTAATATTCCGCTTTCTGTGACCAGAGTTGGACGGCAAGCACAGACACCATTACTTAGAAGTATCAACCGTGAAATTGGGGCATTTTTGACTCTTTATGACAGGGTTGCCAACCTCTCCCACTTCGGAGCAGAACTCAACGAAACGGTCAAAGAAACAATAGCAACGGGTGAGAGTGTGTATCTCTATTTTAACCAGCACTACAACATTTCAATACCAATTCAGGTTCAAGTAGTCATATTTGCCCTTCTCTGGTTAAGCTTTATAGATAGGTCAGAGGTTGGACTTGAAAAAGTAAAGGAATGCTTTGTTGAGGGATATCTGGACGAAACAAACCGCAAGGTTTTTGATGAAGCATTTACGTCAATAGACTTTAACACGCTTCTTGCATTTGTCAGCAAGAACAAGGATTATTTTAATAGCCTATGCAACGCAAAGGATACGAAGTGAACTTATGCAAAACAGAAAACAGTTAGAAAAAGACATAAATCTAATCGGATCTTTTAAGGGTTTGGCTCAAGCCTATGAGGAGATTTCGGTCAATAAGATGCAGAAAATCAGGGGAAAAGTGCTATCAGCCCGTGATTTTCTTACCGATTTATCCTCTGTTTTTGCAGACGTTAAAGGAAGTTATAGAAATGAGATAGAAATGCTTCTTAAAAAGAATAGGAAAGGGCTTTTTTCTTACTCAAATGCCAACAAAAACGGAAAATCTATCTCCGTTCTTCTGTCATCCAATGACAAGCTGTACGGCGACATAGGCAAAAAGGTATACAAGCTGTTTATTGAAGATATGAAAAAAATAAATTCTGACATTTATATTATCGGTAAAGTAGGTAAAGAGCTTTTTGATCAGTCTGATTTTAAGAAGAATTATCAATATATGGATTTTCCTGACAATAAAGAGGCTGCATCAAGATTTGGAGAAGTGCTAAAAACACTTGAACAATATCAAGACGTTAATGTTTATCACGGTCAATTCATCAACGTTATTACACAAAATCCTGTTGAAACAAATGTTACAGGTACAGGAGATCTTGAAAAGGTAGACCAGGCTCAAGGTAGACGCGTAAAGTTCTATTTCGAACCCTCACTTAAAGAAGTCCTGTCGATTTTTGAAACGGAAATTTTCAGCTCATTATTCCGCCAGACTTTGCATGAGTCAGAATTATCCCATGTTACCTCCCGCATTCAGCAGATGGAATACGCATTGGAAAATATAGAGTCTTCACAGAAAGCACTTATTAAAAAAAGAAAACTGGTTATAAAAAGGCAAGACTCGGCAAAACGTTTGCAGAAATTTGCAGGTATATCTTTATGGAGGTAAATATGGATGAAGGAAAAGTAGTAGCAATACTAGGACAAATTATAGAGGTTGAATTT
>CAZVGS010000012.1:0-35882 GCA_964627245.1 uncultured Gammaproteobacteria bacterium
CATTAGCCATTAGCCATTAGCCATTAGCCATTAGCCATTAGCCATTAGCCATTAGTCATTAGCCATTAGTCATTAGCTATTAGTCATTAGCTATTAGTCATTAGCCATTAGTCATTAGCTATTAGTCATTAGCCATTAGTCATTAGCTATTCTTGTGCTACTCTTAATATCTCATCAATAGTTGTAATACCTGCAAGAACTTTTAAGTAGCCGTCTTGTTTCATGGTAATCATTCCCTCTCTTCTGGCCTGCGCTTCAATGGTGGAGCTATCACTTCGCTGTAAGATCAATTTTTGCACCCCTTCACTAATTGCCATTACTTCATATATCCCTACTCTGCCCAAAAAACCGGAATGTCCGCAGACTTCACATCCCGACCCCTTAAATAGCCTTACGGGGCTAGTTGTATGGGGCATAAGATTTCCCAAAACTTTTTCAAGCTCCTTCACAATTTCTGCAGGAGGAGAATAGTCTATTTTGCAGTGCGGACAAATTTTTCTTGCTATCCTCTGTCCCATTGAAGCATTTATTGTTGAAGCAAGCAAAAATGTTTCAGCGCCCATGTCAATAAGCCTTGGTAATGCACCGGCTGCACTATCCGTGTGAAGCGTTGAGAAAACCAAATGTCCCGTCAAAGACGCCTGGATAGCAAGCTCGGTTGTTTCTTTATCTCTGATTTCACCGACAAGAATTATATTAGGATCCTGCCTAAGAAAAGCTCTAAGTCCGGTGGCAAATGTCAGACCGACATCGTCATTGATCTGCACTTGGTTTGCTCCCGGTATCTGATACTCGACCGGATCCTCAAGAGTCAAAATGTTTACTCTTGCCGTATTGAGTTTAGATAAAACAGCATAAAGCGTAGTCGTCTTACCGCTTCCTGTAGGACCGCAAACAAGAATTATTCCATGTGGCCGTAGCATCGCCGCCTCTAGCGTACGAAGCGATGTGCCGTTAATTCCAAGATCCCCAAGCGTTGGTACTCCTCCTGATTTGCGAAGCAGTCTCATAACAATCTTTTCTCCAAAAACAGTTGGAAGACTGCTCACACGAAGGTCGACTTCTTCCTCAGCTACCTTAAAGTTAAATCTTCCATCCTGGGGAATTCTGTGTTCATCAATCTTAAGCCCGGACAGGATTTTGACACGGGAGATAACCGCCTCGCTTACGCCAAGAGGAAGCGAAAGCCTTTCATACAAAATACCATCAATCCTATACCTTACCCTCACTCTGTCTTCCTGAGGTTCAAGATGGATATCGGAAGCACGGCTTTTGACAGCGTATTCAAGAATTGTTGAAACAATTTTTGCTATTGGCGCCTCTTTTATTACTTCCGAAATATTTTGAAGATCAAAAGTTTTTATTTGCTTGATCTGCTCGCTTTCTTTAAGAGCGGCCTTAACTTCACCAACTAAGCCAAAGCTATATTGAGACTGTATCGTTTGGGCTACTTCTGAAGGAATACCCTGAAAAACTTTTATTGATGCCCCCGTTTTTTGTTTAATAAATTCTATAGCCTCAATATCGTTGGCGTTACCCATAACAATTGATAAAACCTTGAGTTCTTTATCGAATGCAAAAGGGATTACACTAAATCTTTCAGCAACGGACTTGGGAATAAATCCGAGGGCTTCAGGCGAGAATGGGAGGCTTGCAACGCTTGTAAATGGAACGTTAAGCATCTTTGCTTGTGCTTCATAGTATTTTTCCTCGGGAATTATTTGGAGTTTGTTAATAAGGATGTCAACGTCGGTATTTTGCTTTGCGGCCTCTATTTTCAGTTTTTGAAATTGATCGGGAGTAAGTAACTTTTCCTGGACTAAAATATTGCCAATGGTGAGTTGAGTCTGGTCGGCGTTATTATTAGATACATCTGGGGCAGTCATAATTTTTTCTCAATACAAACCCCGCCTCTTATATAGACGGTAAATTAATCGTAGTTAAAAGGGCTATTCTTGTCAATGGCGTTTCAATAATAACGCACTCTGTGCTATATTTTATTTATGACAAATCTTCTTATTGTGGGCTCAGATATTGACACCGATCAATACGTTGCGGATTTTATCAGTAAAAATGAGATAAAACAGACTGAAATTACAAGGTTTATTAATACTATAAAAATTGATGAGGCAAGAGAAATCAAAAACTCTCTATCTTATAGATCGAGTGCAAAAAGGGTTTTTATTGTAAGTGCCGGTATGACAATTGAGGCTCAGAATTCACTTCTTAAGGCAATCGAGGAATCAGACGACAATACTTTTTTCCTATTTTGCGCAGTCAGGGAAAGCGAATATTTACCGACCATTGCATCAAGATGCAAGCGGATAACGCTTAAGGATGAAAAGTATAATATCGAAATTGAGAATTTTCTCAAAAAAGTAGATTCATTTTCTTTTTCGGAGGTCGATAATCTTTCATCTCTTTGCGGGAAAGATATCGAGCAAATACTTCCCGTGTTAAGAAACCTGCTTCTCTCAGATGCAACTCCATCCAATAAAAAAAGAGCGTATCACACGTTTTGTAAAAAGCTCATTTCCATGCATTCTATAGTAAAAAATAATAATGTTAACGAAAAGGTGGTTTTGGAGTACATTTTTTCTAATTAACTTGCCACTTGACAACAAAAATTCGTTATGGTTATCATGGAATAAGTAATATGAAATTATTTTCTGCCCGAAAATTTCTGAAGTCTTTCTCTCAGTTCTCAATTCTCAATTCCCAACTAAAAAGAGGTTTTACACTCATCGAGCTTTTAGTTGTTATCGGAATTCTGGGAATTTTAGCTGCTGCACTTATCGCAACAATTGATCCATTCGAGCAGTTGAATAAAGCTCAGGATGCTAACTCTAAAAATACCGCAGTCGAATTCTTAAATGCCAACATACGTTACTATACTACGCATAGTGCTTTACCCTGGGAAGCAGCAGGCGCTGATTGTCTTGGAGGTACAGCCGATTTAACGGGCCAACAGCTTGATCCTGCGGGGGCAATCCTTCCATGTCTTCAGGTGTTAGTTTCTGAGGGTGAGCTCAAATCATCATTTACGACTGCAACGGGAATTCTGACAGGGTTGTATGCCAACGAAACAGGCGGAAATATGACTATTTGTTATGCTCCCAGATCCAAATCGCAAAAAAGAGATGCAAGCACGGCCTATACTGATGCTGCAGGTTCCGTTAATGTTAGCACTTGCCCCGGGGGACCGTCAAACCCTGTAACGGGTACTACCTGCTATTGGTGCACTCTGTAACTTCTAATAAATTCTTCCGTTGTTTTTCCTGTTTGATTTAGTATATAAATTTAGTAGTGAAAAAAAAGAAGGCAAAGAAATTTCATAATCTCAGGTTTTTTTGGCCGTTTTTCTTCCTTTTTATTTTTTTAGTTTATATTCATAACTTATCCAAGGATATCTTTGGCGGCGACGTCGGGGACTTGGTAACTTCTGCAATTACCCAAGGAATTGCCCACCCACCGGGATACCCTCTTTTTATGATCTTGGGAGCCTTTTTTGCTCTTCTTCCATTGCCCATTTTGGCGGTTGAAAAAATCGGGTTAATTTCGGTCTTTTCCTCTCTTTTAGCGCTAATATTCTTTCAAAAAACAGTTGGACTTATGGTAAAAAATATTTATTTTCAGGCAGTGTCGGTTGGAACGCTTGCATTTTCTTATCTATTCTTCTTGTACGCGGAAATTCCCGAAGTCTTTGCCTTAAACGCTTTTTTATCAGTTGCGGTTATATATTTTATCCTTAAATTTTATAAGGCAGGAGAATTCAAGAATTTACTCTTTGTTTTCCTTTTTTTCGGGCTTGGGATGTCCAACCACATGACTATTATTTTGACAGCTCCTCTTCTAATAACAATTTTATTTGTTAAGAGAAAGGACATTCTCAAGTTTAAGAAAAGAATTTTACTTTTGCCTTTGGCTTTTATTCTAGGACTTTTACCTTACTTGTATCTTCCACTAGCATCTATTGGAAATCCCGTCATTGAATGGAATAAAATTGATTCGCTTTCCTCTTTCTTCCATCATGTTCTAAGGCGTGATTACGGAACATTCTCGGCCGGTGCTTTCAGTCAGCCGTTGGCCGAAGCAAAAGTTGTAATACTCAGGACCTACTTAGAATCTTTTATCAGGTCGATAAGTCTCCCTGCATTTTTGATATCAGCAATTGGTGTTGGGAGAGTTTTTGCAAAGGACAAAAAACTTTTTGCAGGACTTTTTTTATCGTTTCTTTTTTCAGGGCCGTTCTTTATAGTTTATTCAGGGTTTCCGATTGCGGATTTTTTTGTAATGGGAATTGCAGAAAGATTTTATCTTTTGTCGCAAGTAATATTCTTACTTTTTTTGCCTTGGGGTTTTGAAGCTTTATATATATTCTTTAAGAATATCTTATCAAAAAAGATATACGCGCAAATTATTATGGGAATTTTTATTCTAATTCCCCTGCTACTTTTGAAGACAAATTTACCAAAAACAGATTTTTCAAAAACACAGCTAGGTACAACTTTCGCAAAAGATCATTTCAGAAATCTTGAGAAAAATTCTCTCCTTTTTTTGACAGGGGATACAAGATCATTCAATTCTTGGTACACGTACTATGTATTAGGATTTAGAAACGACATAGATATTGCACAAATCGGGGGATTTGGAATTAAGAGTAAATATTTTTCTCCGTTGATGGAAGAACTTAATATGCAAACCGGATTTGAAGGCAACGAGCTATTCTTAAATGCCATGCTTGAAGCTCATAAAGCAAAAAATGTTTATTCCATGATTGAAATTCCAGTACCCGGGAAAGAGTATAAATGGCTTCAGCTAGGATTAGTCAAAAAGTTATTTGATGCGGATGAAATTCCTACAAGAAATGAATACGCAAAGCTGGTAGAAAAAAATCTTGAAAATGTTGCAATTCCCTATGAGGAAAATTTAATGCCCTCAGAAAGAAGTCTTATTTTAAGAAATATTTTGACTTATTACGCATCTGCTATGAGTAATATCGGTATAACCTATCTTGCTGAATATAAAGATAAAAAAGCAGCTAGTCTTTATTTCAGTCTTGCTATCTTAATAGATTCTACATATTCTGAAAGCTATAAAAATCTTGCAATATTAAATGTTCTGGATAAAAGATGCGGGGAGGCTGAAAAAAATATAAAAAGAGCAATTTCCCTTTATCCTATTGAAACGAAGTACTATTTAACTTGGTACCAAATAGGCAGGGAGTGCTATAAAAACGATGCAAAGATGCGTGAAGCGGAGAAAGAATTCAATGAACGATTTGGTGCAAGTCTTCAAGACGCTATAAATAAAGAAAATGAAAAGGAGTAATTTACTAAAAATTTTACTAGTCCTACTCTTGATAAAAGCAGCACTTTTTCTTATTGGGGCAACGGCCGTGTCCATCCTCCCCTTTTCGAATGAAGGCTACAGAAATAATTTTCATTATCCTGAAAATGAAAATAAAAATGTTTTACCTTTCAAGACATGGGATGCTCAGCATTATCTTTACCTTTCAGAGAGGGGTTACAATACAGGTCAGGAAAGCAATAGATTTTCTCCGCTCTACCCTTTATTAATTTTTTTGGTATCAAAAACAGGCATGCCAACACTTTGGTCCGCTTATATTCTCTCAACAGTTTTTTCATTGTTAAGCGCGTTGCTTATCTTTCTTCTTGCAAAAAAGATCTTTGCAAAAGATTCGGTAGGTTATTTTTCAGTGATATTCCTATTTTCCTTTCCTTCCGCATTCTTTCTATCACTGCCATACACCGAATCGTTATTTTTGTTTCTCAGTATGGCGGTTTTTTACTTTTTGGAAGACAGAAAATATGTCCCGCTGTTTATTGCATCCCTTTTATTGCCCTTAACAAGACCGACAGGAATTTTTATTATAGTCCCAATTTTTATCTATCTTGTTACAAAAAAAATCAAAGTGAATAAAATATTTTTGCCAACCTTCAATAAAAAAATCGCACTAAAATTTTCATTTCATTATTTGCTACTTCTTGCACCGCTCGTTGGTGCATTGGCTTACTTTTTACTTATGAAATATTTTTTGGGTGACTCATTAGCCGGAATTAAAGGGCTGAGTATGTTAAGTACATGGAATATAGCAAATGTTATAGACCCTTTCGGACTTTTGAGGGGATTTTTGAGCGGGCCCTACGTTCTGCACGGCTTCCAGTCATCAATAATCGATAAAATGTTTTTTGTCTTTTTCTTAGCAGCTTTGCCTTTTGTATATAGACTTATGCCGAGGCATTATTTTTATTTCACTTTGGCAATAGGACTTGTTCCATTATTCGGGAGTTTTACGTCCTACACCAGGTATTTGCTTCCTGCTTTTCCAATTTTTATCATGCTGGCCTACCATCTATCGGAAGAAAGAAAAATTGCCTTTCGTTACTCACTAATATTTGCATTTATTTCACTGCAAACCCTATTTTTTATTATGCACATATTAAATTATTGGGCTGCATAGTATACTTTTGTAATGGCATTTATTTTAGTATTCATTCTCGGAACGGCTCTAGGGAGTTTCCTAAATGTACTTATAGATAGGCTTTCAACCGGAAGAACTTTTATTAAGGGCAGGTCCTATTGTGAGAATTGCAAAAAAGTACTCAAGGCAATAGATCTTATCCCAATAGTTTCATATCTGGTTCTTAAGGGAAAATGCAGGCATTGCAAAAAAAGCATTCCATTCAGGCTATTTGTGGTTGAATTTTCAACCGGACTTTTTTCCTCCCTAATTTTCCTGCTCTATTTGCAGGGAGTATTCAGCCTGCCCGCTGCTATTCTTATTTTTCTTATAATTTATGCTTTTTTTGGTATATTTGTGGCGGATATTGTATATGGTATTATCCCCGACCTTCTAGTTATTATTAGTCTTTTTGGAAGTTTTTTGTATGTTCTATTTCAAAATCTTCCGCTCCATAACCACCTTTTTTCTGCATTAGGAACTTTGGCATTTTTCTTCTTTCTTTTTATTGTGACTAGAGGCAAAGGAATGGGTCTTGGTGACGTAAAATTATCCTTTGTTTTGGGATTATTATTGGGGTTTCCACTTGTAGTTGTCAGCCTCTATATAGCTTTCTTGACAGGTGCTGTGATCTCAATCATACTGGTTATATGCAAAAAATTGCGCTTTTTCGGCTCAACAATTCCCTTCGGTCCCTTCCTTGTCGCATCAAGCGTTATAGCCCTGTTTTACGGCAGGGAAATACTAACGGTTTTTATATCAAATTTCCTCTAGGACATTCCGGCTTCACTTTGATAGAGCTGATAACTGCCATTGGTGTTTTGGCTATTTTAACCTCAGTTGTTATTGCAGTTCTCAACCCTCTTGAGCAATTCAGAAAAAGTGCAGATACAAGACGCAAGGCAGATCTTGCGCAAATTCAAAGAGGCATTGAAATTTATTATCAGGATCATGGAAGATATCCGGCAATGGGATCAGGTACGGATGCCAACAAAATATGCATGGATTCAGGCTGCAGCGTGGTCATTGATTGGGGGGATGATTTCAGGCCGTATATGGATGTTTTGCCAATAGACCAAAATGGTTCTAAAAATTATGCTTACTGGTCGGACGAGTCTAATGGGGAGCAATCCTACGCATTGTATGCATCGCTTGACAGAGGCGGCAATGATCCACAGGCATGTAATGGAGGAAATGCGTGTCTTGGCACTATCGGAACCGGTCCGGGAGGAGCTGATATTAGCTGCGGAGGGGTATGTAATTACGGTGTAAGCAGCCCGAATATCGCACCTTGAGCAAGAGATAATAGACACAAGACAATAGACAATAGTATGATTGATAAGGTATGAAAAAACAAAGGGGGTTTACTCTGATTGAGCTCTTGGTCTCAATTTCCATAATAGCGATTTTGACTGCTCTACTTACTGCAAATTTTGTGGGCGCAAGACAGCGAGGAAGGGATGGACAAAGAAAGGCAAATTTATATAATATCCAGTCTGCCTTGGAGCTATACAGATCTGACAATGGTATCTATCCGTTGGATTCTGCATTTCCCGCTTGCGGAACCTGCCTATCGGCAACAGGCACTTGTGACCCAAACGACGTCATTTACATGAAGGAAGTTCCTTGCGACCCCTCCACTCAAGCAGCCTATGCATATACATCAGCCGACGGATTAACCTACACAATAGTCGCCTGCCTTGAGAACGAACAAGATTCTGAGAAAGATGCAAGTACTGGCAGTACGTGTTCTGATGCCTCATTTACTCTTACAAACCCATGAGCAAAATGAAAGCTTCATCTATTAAATGAAGCTAGGATCTATGGATAACCGAAGAATTATCTTAAAAATAATAAATTCCTGGAATTTAATAAAACCATTAAACGGCGGATTTACGCTAATCGAGATATTGGTTGTATTTACCGTCGTTGCAATACTGGCAGGAATTGGAATTGCATCGTTTGTATCTTATAGCAGGTCGGAGCAGCTCAATCAAAGCGCATCAAATATCAGACTTTTGGTGAATGAGGCCAAATTCAATGCGCTGTCAGTTGTTAAAAACACCACAAACGAATCGGGTACATCGGTGTCATGCGGTACTGCAAGCCTTGTAAGCTATAACGTCAGCGTTACTCTCCCTGACATGATTACACTTACTCAAGTATGCGACGAGGTAAGCCCACCGGACAGAAGGATTAAGACAATAGTTTTGCCTGATGGGATTACTATTGTAAGCGCCCTGCCGGCGGATGATTGTTCAACTGTTAGTTTTGGCAGTCTTTCGAGTATGGCATCAGGCGTTCCTTGCGATATTAAATTAAGCGGTTACGGCTCTACAAAAACAGTAAGCATAGATGCTTCAGGCAACGCGTCTGTTAATTAATATGAAAAAAAGTCAAAGCGGTCAGACAATAATTGAGGCAATTGTAGCTTTAGTAACAATACTTTTGATAATAACCGCTATTGCTATAGTTATAGTAAGCGGGCTTTATAATTCAAGTTTTATCAAAAACCAGAATGAAGCCAACAAATACGCTCAGCAAGGAATTGAGCTTGTCAGAAATATTCAAAAAAATGACTTAAAAACATTTCGAGGATATGTTGACGATAGTGATCCAGAGGAAGACTACCCCTATTATTGTATCGAAGAGCAGACGTCAACTTTATATGGTGACACCTGCAGCAACACAGGCATAAACACAGCCGCGTCTTTTAATAGAGTTGTAGAATTTTCTCCCGGAGGCGGTGATTGTCAGGCAGCATTTACTGATTCCACGACAGCTGCTGCGAGAGTTACAGTAACCGTTAAATGGTCTTCATCTAAATGTCCTGCAAGCAATACTTTTTGTCATGAATCTAAGCTTGTTACTTGTATGCCTTATGTATATCCGGCGAGCAATCCATAATGAAAATTTCAAATTTCAAATTTCAAATTTCAAATTTCAAATCAGGTTACACTTTGGTTGAGCTGTTGGCTGTTACATCAATTATTGTTATTGTCTCAGGTCTTATTGTAGGAGTTTTGTATTCTACTCTTCGGGGAGGAAATAAAACAAGGATTACAAATGATGTGTCGCAAAACGCAAATTACGCATTATCGGTTATATCAAATACCGCTATTAATGCCCAAAGCGTTACGGAAGTAGGAGGATCTGGTGTTTCTGACTGCACTGCAAATCCGTCAGGCACATCAATAGAATTTGAACAGCAAGATGGCAGGTTTATACGTTTCTCCTGTGATGCGTTAAGTGAAAGCATCGCATCCTCAAGCGCGGGGGTAACAACTTATCTTATCGATAACAATGCGGTAAGAGTAGATCCTGCAACTTGCAGTTTTTCATGTATCCAGAGGAATGCAAATCCATACGCTCAGCCAATAATAACCGTTAGCTTTACCGTCTCGCAAAGAGCCGGCACTAGTACTTTTGAAAATATTGCATCAAGTAGCACAAGCGCCTCAATTACTATGCGAAACTATAATCCGCGTTAGTCGGTTACTGGGCTGCCACAATCCGGCTCAGGGATTGCAAGGAGCAAAACCTTCTATTTGAACTTGACATAGGCTGTTAAATGAACGTATTATGAAAGAGTATGATAAAAGGTAAGGAAAGTGGGCAAATATTGCTTGTTGTCGTTTTGACTATGATTGTGGCTCTTACCGTAGGGTTGTCTATTGCGGCCAGGGTTGTGACAGAGCTGAAGCTGTCAAAGCAAAATGAAGAATCTCAAAGAGCTTTTCAGGCAGCCGAAGCAGGTATACAGCAGTCTTTGGAGTCTAAGGATTCGATAGGCAACCCTCTCCCATTTGAGAACAATTCCTCATTTTCAACTTCATTCATAGAGGACCAAACAGCTTTAGTAATAGCAGTCAACAATGGACTTGAGGTTGATCAGTCGGTCGGAGCCGATGTTTGGCTTTCGGAATATTCAGCTACCCAGTCCGGACTTTTTGCTAATCCGATGGGTGGCGAATTAGATGTTCCTATAACAATTTATTGGGGTGATCCCTCTCAGACGTCCTGTCTTTCTTCAGGCAGCGGGGTTGCACCGGCAATTGAGGTCGTTCTTCTTAAGGGTCCAATTTCAAATCCGACCATACAAAGGAATATTTACGAGGCATCAGGATGCGCCGCAAGTAATAGAATAACGAACGCGATTGAGGGTACGGCAGGATCAATTTCCAAGGCTGGCATGACATTTAGAAATTCCGCGGCTTTGAAGTTTGGCGGAGAAGCTTCACAGTTTCCTAATGGACCTGGTTGGCAGGACCTATCTGACGGTCTTATCATGAAGGTAATTCCCATATTCAATTCAAGTATCATAGCTTTTGAAGCAGGAACTGCATTTCCTTCTCAAGGATCTGTTGTAGAATCAACAGGAACATCGGGAGACACGGTCAGAAAAGTTGTTTATTTCCAGTCTCATCCTCAACTGCCCTTAGAAGTTTTTCCATATTCTATAATTTCACAACTTTCACAATGAGTGCAACCTTCGGTCTTGATATCGGTACAACGTCAATTAAGGCACTATCCGTAAAAAAAAGCGGATCTGCTTATATTGTTGAGTCGCTAGGTATTGATCCGACTCCTCCCAAGGGTATTCTTTCTGAGTCGCCCGAGGATCTAAAGGCTTTTACTGATACAATTGGCCAGATTATTTCAAAAGCCAACATCAAGCAAAAAGAAGTAAATATTGCTCTTCCTGAGAGCCAGGTTTATACAAAAATAATTGAGATGCCTTCATTATCCGAAAAGGAACTTGCCGCGGCCTTAAAATATGAAATGGAACAATATATTCCACTGCCTCTTGATCAAGTTAAGACCGATTGGCAGGTCTTGGGCTCCACAGGACCTGATGCCAAAACCACAAGAATTTTGATTGTGGCTGCATCACAAAGCTTGATAAATAAATACGAAACCGTCATGGAAGAGCTGGGGATAACCCCTTCAACCATCGAGACCGAGATGCTTTCAGTTCATAGGGCGCTATACCCATTGGTAAGTGCCCAAGGATCAAATATGATAGTTCATTTAGGAGCTGCAACTACAAATATTGCAGTCGTTGAGAATGGTGAAATAATTATGGTTTTTACGCTTGACCGAGGAGGAATTGCCATAACAAGAGCAATATCATTGGATCTTGGTATTGATGTGAAGCAGGCAGAGTCTTATAAAAGAGCATATGGCCTCAATAAAGATGCATTTGACGGAAAAATCGGAAAATCACTCTTTCCTATTCTTGAATCAATCCTTGGTGATATTAAAAAAACATTACTATTGTATAAAGAAAAAAATCCTAACCAGGCAGTTACTCAGATTATTCTATCAGGGGGATCGGCTCAGCTACCGGGTATTGATATATATTTTACAAATCAGCTGAATATACAGGTTGTTCTCGGGAATTCATTTCAGCTTTATGGGATAAAAAATGTTCCTCCGCAGGTAGAGTCGGATTCCTTGAGCTTTAATGTTGTAGCAGGTCTTGCTCTAAAGGGCACTATCTAATCATGAAGAAAGGAATCAATCTTGCAGCAAGCAGAAAACGCGTTGATAGTATTTTCAAAAAGGCATTTGTCACGTCGGTTGTTTTTTTCATTCTGGTTGTTGTGATTTCCCTTGGGCTTATTATATACAGACTGGTTTTGAGTGGTTGGTATGATGCTCTTGATCAGAAGGAACAGCAGCTTAATCAACAACTTCTTGTATTAGTTGATAAGAAAGATAAATTTATCGAGACAAAATCCCGCATAGGAGATGCAAAAAAAATTATAAGCAACCGCTCTCCGGTTACTGCAAGAATTGAAACTTTGACAAGCGCACTCCCGACAGACTCTTCAATAAAGGCATTAAGCGGAGACGATGAAAAAATATCTGTGAGTATTGAGTCCGAGAACCTTCTCTCGCTAAATGATTTGGTTGAGCAAAAGTTAGTTGAAATTGCAGATGATAAAAAGAGAGGTATAAAAAAGGTTGACATGAAATCATTTGTTCTAAATCCAAAAACTCTACAGTATTCTGTTTTTTTTGAAGTTACCTTTAACTAACTTATGAAAGAATTGAAAGAAATATATAGAAAAAGAAAGCAGCAGCTTTTGCCTTTGGCATTTACTTTTGCATCTTTTTTTGTAATATTCAGAATAATTATTCCACAGTGGACTGATATTTCTGATGTGTCACTTCTAATGACTCAAAAGCAGTTAACGGTTGATGCAAAGGAGGAGTCTATAAGACTTCTTAATTCAATACCGACTGAGAAAGTTGAGAGTGATTACTCTCTGATAACAACAGCTCTTCCTGTTCAGAAGGACATAATACTCATATTCAGCCAGCTTTCTGATGCCGCAGCAAGATCAAATGTGAAGCTTGGAGGGTTTAGCGTCAAAGTCGGCGGGATATATTCTTCAGATAAATCTGAAAAGCAGGATATTCAAAAAACCGTTGAAGGAATTCCTTATCTTAATATATTGGTCAATGTTTCGGGGCAGACAGACGGGCTTAAGAGATTTGCAGATGAACTTTACAAAAGTCTGCCACTTGTTGAGATTGCAAGCATTAATATAGGAAAAACTGACGCAAGATATGATGTGAATTTCTATTTTAAACCTACTGTACTTAGGCCTGCAAATGCAGATACGACGGCGCTTAAGTCAATGACTCCAGTTGAAAATGAACAGCTTGAGGAGCTTAGAACGTGGAGTTCTAGTGCTTTTCCTTCCCAGTAGTATTAATTAGATCTGGTCTTTTTAATTTTGTTTTTGAAATTGCGGTTTTTGTTTTGAATTCGAGTATTCTCTTTGGGTCACCTGACAGAAAAACCTGAGGCACTCTCTTTTTCAGAAAAACTTCAGGTCTAGTGTATTGCTCGCCTTCCAAAATCCTTTTTCCAGAAATTTTAGAGTGGGATTCAAATTTTGTGGCATTCTCATCCTTCAGAACGCCAGGTATAAGCCGTGTAATGCTGTCTATGACAACACATGCAGGAAGTTCTCCTCCGGTAAGTACATAATCACCGATTGAAATTTCCTCATCAACAAAGTCCCTTACTCTCTCATCAAACCCTTCATAATGACCGCAGACAAGAATCAGGTGTGGAATTTTAGAATATTCCTCAGCCTTTTTTTGTAAATAAACTTCCCCTTGAGGGCATAGAAGCACTACTTTCTCGCCTTCAATACCAAGTTTGGCTGAATCAATAGCTTTTTTTAATACATCAACCCTGAGAACCATTCCCGCACCGCCCCCATAGGCTTTGTCATCTACGGTTTTATGAGTACCTATACCAAATTTTCTGTGGTCAATAATCCTGAATTCAATAAGTTTTTTTTCCTGCGCTCTTTTTAGTATTGAATAATTAATGTTATTGAGGATTTGTTCCGGAAAAAGTGTGATTATGGAGAATTTCATGAAGTAAACTGTTGATATTGTTTGATTATTCGATTGTTGTAACAATCAAAATAACTGAGCAATTCAGCAATAATTCTTATGCTTCCTCTACATTAATTTCTATTCTTTTATTTTCTTTTATTGCCTGGATTTTAACAAGCTGCTTCATGGCATTGATTACTTTTCCGCCCTTTCCAATTATTCTTCCAATTTCATCTTGAGGCGCGGTAATTGTGAGTATTACATTTCCATCCTCTTCTTCGTCTTCGCGTACTGTAATTTTATCGTTATCGACAATGTTTTTTAGGATATATTCAAGAAGATCTTTCATATTCTAGTTGGTTTTTTCTTTTTTCACCTTTTTCTCCCGCACAATACCTTCAATGGCGTCTTTTGCGGCAGGTGTTATTTGTGCGCCTTGAGATACCCAGTATTTTATTTTATCATCATCAAATTTCTTGATAATTCCTTTTTCGGTTTTTTCATAGAAACCCAAGAGGTCAACTGGCTTTCCGTCGCGCCTTGATCTTTTCTCTTTTACGACAAGACGGAATTTCCGCTCACCGCGTTTTCCTGTTCTAGTAAATCTTATAACTAACATAGGCAATATTGTACTATTTTTGAGGCTTTTAAGCAAGACTCTTATTTAATGAGATTTTGTCAGCTCCTCAAGAGCCTTTTGCGCAGCGTCTTTTTCGGCCTCCTGTTTTGATCTTCCGGTACCTTCAGCAACCAGCCTATCATCAAGGTACACACCAGATGTGTAAATCTTGTCGTGGTCGGGTCCTTCTTCCCCTGTAATTCTATAGTCAGGGGACACTTTATACTTTTCCTGCATAAATTCCTGAAGCTGACTTTTTGGATCTTTCAGTCCCTGCTGGTCGACGAATTCATTTTGGTTGTCAATTATTGTAGCCTGTATGAAATCCCGCGCCTTATCAATTCCTCCGTCAAGAAAAAGTCCACCTACGACTGCTTCGTATGTATTTGCAAGTATTGTTTTGTTTTCTCTTCCTCCTCCGTCTTCCTCTCCCTTGCTCATCTTAAGAAGTGTTCCAAGCTCTAGTTTGACAGCAACCAAGTAAAGTGTCTGAGTGTTTGTAAGAACGGATCTAAGGCTTGTCAATTCCCCCTCGGCCATATCAGGGAATTTTCTGTAAATTGTGCTTGAAACCACAAATGAAAGGATACTGTCTCCCAAAAACTCAAGTCTTTCATTTGACTCTTTGACAGTTTTGTTTTCGTTGAGATACGACCTGTGGGTAAAAGCCAATGAACGCAGCCCCTCATCGTTAAATTCTGGTAACTTTATATTCATTATTTTTTAAGAAGCTTGCCCAATGCTCCGTTGACAAAACCGGGTGAAGCCGACCCCCCAAATTCTTTCGCAAGCTCAATCGCTTCATCAACGACAACCTTCGGAGGTGTACTCTTATCAAATTGTAACTCATAAATTGCTTGCCGTAAAATTGCAAGATCTACTTTGTTGATCTTCTCGATAGGAAATTCGGGCGCAATAATAGTTATCTTTTTATCAATCTCAGGTATTTTCTCAAGAATTTCTTTCGCCCTTTCGTTTTTAATATCCTGTTTGTGAAAGCTGTATGAAAAAAGAAGCTGAACAACGTCCTGTCTTTTTTTATGCCTGGGGTCGGAAGCGGTCTTCATGGTTTAGATGACCTTTTTGCCTTTGTAGTACCCGCATGATTTGCAGACCGTATGCGGAACAATAACGGACCCGCAGTTTTTGCAGACCGCTGAAGTTAGGACTTCAGGTTTTATCGAACTCCTTCTCTTGCCCTTTCTTTGGCGAGAGTGTCTTCTTTTTGGTTCTTGTGGCATATTTTTTTACAATAAAAACGGCTTTTACTAAAGCCAAAAAAAAGCGCTTAGGCTACGTTTCCTTTACGCGTAGGAGTATTATAGTAAATCTTAGGTCAAACCGCAACAGTCTGTGCCTTTTTAATCAGGATTTACAAGTTTTAGTGATACGGATTCGACCTTTTCAAGAAGTTTTTTGTTGCTTAAAAGCTTTGGGAAAACATTTTCAGCCTCATTCTTTGCCTTCTTAACGAGTTCAAAATCCGAAAAGTTAGCTATCTTAAAACCTTTAAACCCATGCTGAGAGGTTCCGAAAAGGTCTCCTCCACCGCGTAATTTAAGATCAAGCTCTGCCAGTTCAAAACCGCTATGCGCACTTTCCATATATTTGAGTCTTTTTGTGACCTCTTCAGCTTCACTCTCCGTAAAAAGAAGGCAGTATGATTTTTTATCCCCCCTACCCACCCTACCCCTCAACTGGTGTAGTTGGGAAAGACCAAAGCGCTCAGCTGCCTCAATCACCATAATTGTAGCATCAGGTATATCAATTCCCACCTCAACAACCGGGGTTGAGACGAGGACATTATACTTTTTATCCTTAAAGTCCTTCAGCACCTGTTCTTTTTCTTTTGACTTTAGCTTTCCATGCAAAAGCCCAAGCTTAAGTCCCTTTAGGTCCTCTTTCTTAAGTCTTTCAAACTCACTTTTTGCTGCTTTTACTGTTGTCATATTCTCGGACTCTTCAATAAATGGGCACACTACAAATGCCTGGTCTGAAAAAGAGCTTTCTATTATCTGTTTTTTTATCCAGTTGTATCCGTCTTTTTTCTTATGATTTGGCACAAGCCAGGTCTTTATTTCCTGCCTTCCCTTTGGTAGTTCTTTTAAAAGTGATAGATCAAGGTCTTTGTAAAGGGAAAGCAAAATTGTGCGGGGAATAGGTGTTGCAGTCATTGTCAGAAAGTGAGGATTCTTGCCTTTTTCACGCAGTATTGCTCTTTGCTCTACTCCAAATCTTTGCTGCTCGTCTATGACTACCAGCCCAAGCTTTTCAAAATTTACACTCTTTTGTATAAGTGCGTGCGTACCTATGAGAATATCAGGAGATGGGAGTTGGGAGTTAGAAGTTATAGTTTTTTTACTGCCAGTGAGCAAACCTACAGAAACTCCCAAAGGATCAAATAGGGTTTTAATAGTTTTATAATGCTGAAGGGCAAGAATTTCGGTTGGTGCCATAAGGCAAGACTGGAAGTTGTTTAGATATGAAATATACATGCTAATGGCGGCAACAACCGTTTTTCCGCTTCCGACATCTCCTTCCAAAAGCCTATTCATGGGAATATCTCTTTGCAAATCGGCCTTGATTTCTTCCAAGGCTTTACTTTGTCCCTTGGTGAGTGTAAAAGGTAGACTATCAATGAATTCCTTAATTCTTAATTCATAATTCTTAATTCTTAGGGGTATTCCCTTATTTTTTTTATTCCACTCGTCCCTCCTTTTTATAGCAGCCAAATTCGAGAGAAAAAGCTCGTCAAATGCAAGTCGCTCTCGCGCTTTATATGCCTCACCTAAGGTTTTTGGGAAATGGACGGCGTAAAGTGCGTCATAGAGTTTTGGAAAATTCATTTTTTCTAAAATATCTTCGGGAAAATAATCTTCAATAAGGGATTTTTTATCCGTTAAAATATCAAGTATCCTATTTCTTATCCATTTGGATGAAAGGCCACGCGTTTCGTTATAAACAGGAACAAGTCCTGTTGTGTGAATGCCACTGGATTGTGATAAAACTTCGTACTCTTTAATCTGAAAAGATCTTGTTTTTCCAAAAAACTGCAGTTTTCCAACGACTCCTATTTCATCCCCCGGGTGAATAATTCTTGTAATGTACGACTGATTGAACCAGGCGATTGAAAGATTTGAAAAACCGTCTGTTATGGTTGCCTTTTGCAGAACAAAGCGTTTTTTTGTGTACTCATTTTTTATATCAACAACCCTTCCTTTGATAACCGAAGTCTCCCCGAATTTAATATCTGAAAGTCTTACGGTATTTGTATAGTCCTCGTATCTGAAAGGCAGATGGAGTAAAAGGTTTTCAAGAGTAAAGATATCAAGTCTTTGGAGGGCTGATTTCTTAAGCCGGTAGGTTATCCCGAAGTCTTCTATTGAGTTTTTTAGATCCATTAATTAACGGAGGATATAAGGCAGAATTGTTGTCCCAATCATTGCAACTGCAACTATTATAACAACGGTTACCATTATCCATCTGTGTTTTCTTATAGTATTCATGGGTTTTTTCAAGTCTTAGCTTGAGTCTTTAACTATTTTAACATAATTTCTTTTTCCGATTTTAAGAATTCCTCCATCAGGAAGTTCATCATTTCTCATGAAGGGGTTTTCTATCCTTTCATCGTTTATATAAATTCCGTGTTGTTCGATAAGTCTTTTCCATTCGGAAGTTGAGCTAACCAGACCGTTCGACAGTGCAGTAGATGAAACAGTTTGGCCATTTTTGAATTTAATTTCAGGAACATCTTCAGGTACTTTTTTATCCTGAACAGTAATTTTGAAATTTTCCTGAGCAAGATTTGCTTCTTTTGCGTTATGATACATTTCAGCAATTTTTTTTGCCAGTTCTTTTTTTATATTCATTGGATTTTCACCGTCCTTCAACCTCTTTTTGATTGTTTCAATTTCATCAATTGACGCATCCGTTGTCAGTAAAAAGTATTCTTCTATTAAATCATCGTTAATAGACATAACCTTCCCAAACATCTCAGAAGCTGAGTCTGTAAGCCAGATAGCATTTCCCCATGTTTTGCTCATCTTTCTCCCATCGGTACCTGATAGAAAATTAGTTGTCAAAACATATGATTCTTTGTCTGACAAATTCTTAAGAAGCGCTCTTCCTGCCTGCATGTTAAATGTTTGATCGGTTCCTCCGATCTGTATATCGGTTTTCAAATGATACGAGTCGTATCCTTGCATAACGGGGTACAAAACTTCGTGAAGCCCAATTCTTCCGCCTGAAGTAAGACGTTTTTTTATGAGTTCCCTTGAAATAAAATCGCCTAACGAAAACTGTTGAGTAAGTTTTATAATGTCTGAAAACCTTAATTCAGAGAGCCATTCACTGTTAAATTTTATTTGAATCTTTGAAAAATCCAGCACTTTTGAGGCTTGGTCTTTGTAAGTTTCGAGGTTTGTTTTAATTTCTTCGGCAGTTAATTGCGGTCTTTCGGTTTCCTTATCAGATGTGTCCCCAATTAAGGCAGTAAAATCCCCAACCAAAAAAGTGACATTGTGACCTAAGTCCGAAAATTTTTGAAGCAAACGCAACGATACAGCGTGCCCGAGGTGAATATTGACAGCCGTTGGATCAATCCCAAGATAGATATTGAGTTTGTCCCCTAATTCAATTTTTTTAACTAACTCTTCTTTTGAGGGGATGATATTTGCAACCCCTCTTGATAGCAATTCCTCAATATTGTTCATAGTATGATTATACTTTCGCAAAAAATTAAGTGCAAACTATTTTATATGTTTGCTATACTTCACATGTAAATATGAAAATAGGAATAGATTATATAGGTGTAACTACTCCCTTTTACTGTATCGACGGAGAAGGGCACCTCTTTTTAGCTAAAAGAAGCAAGAAAGCAAGAGATGAGAACGGCGCGTGGGATCCGGGAGGGGGACAGGTTGAGCATGGAGAAAGCCTTGAGGAGGCAGTTTTAAGGGAAGTTAAAGAAGAATACGGGGTTAACGGAAAAATTATTGAGCAAGTTCCGGCGCATTCTGTAATAAGGATTCAGAAGGGTAAAAAGACGCATTGGCTGGCCACTCCATTTATTGTTCTTGTGGATCCAAAAAAGCTGGAAATCAAAGAAACTCATAAATTTGATGATTCGGGCTGGTTTACTTTATCAGCTCTTCCCTATCCTCTTCATACTGCTTTTGAAAGATATGTAGTAAATTCTGCTTTAATAGAAATTCTAAAAAAATACGTTAAAGATTAGGCTCTATTGAGGCTCGTATCAGCTAAAGAAAGTATTATAAAACTGATATAATAAAGTCTATGCGGTATTACGGTAGCAGGCTTAGACGGACCTCGATGCAAAGAAAGAGACGTTTCTCTAATTTTTCCCTCCTTTTCCTGGAAGCAAAGCTTGCCAAATGGGCCTTTTTTGGGCTTATTGGGTTAATTATAATTGGATTTGCATATGTTTTGTGGGTGTCAAGGGATTTGCCTACTCCTGGTAAGCTTGCTAATGGAGGAATAAAGGACTCGACCCGTATTTTGGACAGAAATGATAAGCTGCTTTACTCTTTTTATAAGGATTACAATAGGATTTATGTAGATATTGATCAGATCCCAAAGAACCTTCAGCAGGCAACAATTGCCATTGAGGACAAGGATTTCTACACGAATAAGGGATTTTCGGTAACGGGTATGATAAGAGGACTTATTATCGACCCGATTTTGAGACAGCGCGCGACGGGAGGATCAACTATTACCCAGCAGTTAGTTAAAAACGCGCTCCTTTCACCGGAAAGAACACTAACCAGAAAATTTAAGGAGCTTATTCTAGCAATTCAAGTGGATGCCAGATACTCGAAAGATCAGATACTTGAGATGTACTTGAATAATATTCCATATGGAGGAACAGCAGTCGGGATAGAGGCAGCAAGCGACCTCTACTTTAACAAGCACGCAAAAGACCTGACGCTTGCCCAAAGCGCTTTTTTGGCCGGTCTTCCCCAGCTTCCATCCTTCTACTCCCCATATATTAATAAGGACAGAACCTATATTGGGAGATCGGAACAGGTGCTTAGAAGAATGCGTGAGGACGGGTATATTTCAAAGGAACAGGAAGAAAAATCACTCGAGGAGATAAAGAAATTTACTTTCGCCGTTCAAAAAACAGAAGCTATTAATGCCCCGCACTTTGTAATGTATGTAAGGTCCCAGTTGGTTGAGATGTTTGGCGAGAATTTGGTCAGCAACGGAAATTTAACGGTCAAAACAACATTAGATGATGAAATTGAGAAAGATGCTGAGAATATTGTAAAAAAAGAATTTGAGAAGTTCAAAAATTACAAGGTAAATAATGCCTCTGTTATTGTCGAAGATGTTAAGACCGGCGGAATTTTAGCTATGGTTGGGAGTAGGGATTATTTCGAAACCGGTAATGACGGTAATTTTAACGCTGCTACTTCTCTTCGTCAGCCGGGATCATCTCTTAAGCCCGTGGCATATGCTGCAGCTTTTGAGAAGGGATATACTCCTGCAACTTTAGTTATGGATGTAAAAACGGAATTTCCAGTTATTGATCCTACGGATCCGATCTACACGCCTGTTAATTATGATGGAAAATACAGAGGTCCTGTCCAATTGAGATTTGCACTTGGTAATTCATTGAATGTACCGGCGGTTAAAATGCTTGCCAGAGTTGGAATCAAAAACGTAATGCAAAAGGGATACGATATGGGAATAGATAACTGGGAGCCCACAAATAAGAATTTACAGAATGTAGGACTTTCATTGGTTCTTGGGGGAAGGGAGGCATCTTTGCTTCAGATAACGTCTGCATATTCTGTCTTTGCCCGCGGGGGAGTAAAGAAGGAAACATATTCAATAGAGGAAGTTAAAGACAGAAATGGAAAGGTTCTTTATAAGCACAAGGACACAAGCGGAGAAAAAGTTTTGGATCCGGGTGTTGCATTTTTGATATCCCACATACTTTTGGATAATAATGCTAGACTTGACACATTCGGTTCTAATTCCTGGCTAGTTGTTCCGGGAAGAACTGTCGCTGTTAAGACAGGAACGACCGATCAAAAGAGAGACAACTGGACTGTCGGATATACGCCGTCATATGCAGTCGGGGTTTGGGTTGGTAATAACGATAATTCACCACTTGATCCAAGAATTGCATCGGGTGTAACTGGGGCAACGCCTATTTGGAATAAAGTTATGACACGGGTTTTGAAGGGTACTAAAAGTGAAGAATTCAAAAAGCCGGACAACGTTATGGATAAGCAAATCGACTCATTTTCAGGAGGACTTCCAATAGATGGACAAAGTACAAGAGTTGAGTATTTCATAAAAGGAACTGAGCCTTCAACAAGATCCTCAATCTATGCTACCTTAAAGATGTCAAAACACGATGGTGGAAAGCTGGCATCTGATGAAGAACTCTCGCGGAGTGATTATGATACTATGGAGGTTATAAATTTTATTGAAGATGATCCTGTTTCAACTGACGGTAAAAATCGCTGGCAAGAAGCAATAGACGCGTGGGTTGGGGAGCATTATAAAGATGATCCGAAATACAAAAGGCCATCTGAGAAATCCAACTATAAGTACGATTCGCCTCAAGAGCCTACAAACACTCCTACTCCAAGCCCGTCACCAACCCCGTAGTTTGAGGCTTTTTTTTGCTCAGGCATTTACCATTCACCATTTTTCATCTATTATAAATATGCCCTATGTTTGGTTTTTTTGGTATTCAAAATGAGAAAGAAAAAAAGACTTCTGACGTATTACGAGAGGAAGCAGAGAGTGACTCCTTTACCCGTTTTGATGGTAACCCTATCATAAGGCCAAATTCGGATTTACCTTGGAAGGCAAGAGCTGTCTATAATCCGGCAGTGCTTTATCTTGATGAAAAGGTTCATTTTGTGTACCGTGGACAGGCAATGGATGGAGTCAGTAGTTTTGGGTATGCTGTAAGCCGCGACGGCTACAATATAGATGAAGATTTGAGTGAACCTATTTATTCTCCCTCAAAGGATTTTGAGCTCCCGACAAAACCAGGCTGGAATTCAGGCTGTGAGGATCCGAGAATGACGATTATAGGGAATAAAATATATATGACTTATACAGCATATGATGGTACCCATCCTCCCCGGGTTGCCCTGACATCGATTTCTGTAGAAGATTTTTTGCGTAGGAATTTCAGCTGGAGTGAGTCAAAGCTTATTTCACCTCCGGGAGTTGATGATAAGGACGCTTGTATTATAAGAAATGAAAGAATGGGACTTATCGCTTTCCATAGGCTTGGAAATGCCTTGTGGATAGATACTCTTAAGGATTTGGAATTTCCCCAAGTAAAATTTTTGACAGGAGGAATTTTAGCAACTGCAAGGGAAAACTCTTGGGACAATATAAAGATAGGACTGGCGGGTCCGCCCATAGAAACAGATGCGGGGCTTTTGCTTTTTTATCACGCACTTTGCAATCCGGATTTTTCGTATAAAATAGGCGCAATGCTTCTTGACTATTCAAATCCTCATAAAATTCTGGCAAGAAGCAATGATCCTCTACTCTCCCCCGAGATGGATTACGAGATAAATGGTCAAATACATAATGCTGTCTTTTCCTGTGGTACGGTTGTTATCAAAGGTAAAGTATTTATGTACTATGGAGGAGGAGATACTGTTACTTGTCTTGCGACAGTACCCTTGAAGGGTTTGGTTGACTTTCTTTTAAGCCAAAATGACTAAAGCACTATTCTTTTTAACCTTCTTTTCTTTTTTCTTTTTTCTTTTTGTTTCAAATTCTTACGCCCAGTCTCCGACAAGTGCAACTCCTGCAAATGCAAGCCAGGAAGCAGAAGCTACATTAGGAGTTGCGCGCATGATTGAGACAAATGAAAAAGATGTAGTTGACGGGACGGTTCTTTCAGCAGGAGACGGGTCAGGCGCGGTTAGAACGAATATCCCGTATGACTCACAAATTCTTGGGGTTGTGTCATCAGACGCTGCTATTATCCTCAATAGCACAAATAGTGATAATGGGGTTCCTGTTATTTCAACGGGTACTGTTTATGTTCTTATTTCATCAATTGAGGGAAATATAAAAAAGGGAGATCTAATAACCTCATCAACGGTTCCGGGGGTTGCAGCCAAAGCAACGAATGAGGGATATGTTTTGGGAAGTGCTTTGGAGGATTATCAAAATGATGATCCTAAAGAAATTTCTCAAATCGCAATAAGTCTTGACCTTCATTATTTCAATGCAAAACCTACATTTCCAGGAACGTTGTCCGACATTTTCAAGCTGATTTTGACTCCTACAAAAGAAGGTCCTTCTGCACTTTTTAAGTACATCATGGCCGCTCTCGTGGCGCTCGGTTCTATGATATTAGGGTTTCTGTCTTTTGGAAGGGCTGCTGCGAAAGGAGTTGAGGCATTGGGCAGAAATCCTGCAGCCAGTAGAATTATCCATCTTGGGATTGTATTCAACGTTGCAATAGTTGTGGCAATTGCCGCAGCCGGCCTCGGAGTGGCTTTTTTAATATTGAGGTTGTAGTAATTTGAATTAGTTTGAGTTCTAGCTTTTTTTACTAAGTTTAGAATAATATTTATCCATGCTAACAAATGATGATCTGAAGAAAATTGGTCAAGTCGTTGAAGAAAAAATCGATGGTAGGTTAAAAAAGGAGTTGAGGTCAATTAAAAATGATATAAATTACATAAGAAAAACACTGAGTGTTTCTATTGCAAGATTTGATGAGACGGACGTAAGTCACGAAAAAAGGCTAAAGAAGATTGAAGACCACTTAGATTATTACCGAAACAAATTAAAAATATCCTAAGTTTTTTTACTATATCTTCCTTTTCCAAAATCAATAAAACCTTATATGTTGCTAACTTTGTCACTTGCCTTTTCCATAAAATGTTACTTTGTGAACGTTTGTAGAACCTTCAAAAACATATATTGGGATTTAATAATTTTACTGCAGCTGATGTATTCTATTGTAATATCCTTCCACAGGTTTTCGGCTTTGTACTTAGAAAAGTCAAGACATGTACTTTTATTGCCTGTCGAGTAAACTATTAATTTTTTAGCTCCTTCCCATTCAACGGTTAGGCTTTCTGGATGAACCTTGTAAAATGAAGCAACGGTTTTACTGTGATTGAGCCACCTACCCCGCTCTTTAATAATAATTGAAGGATTAAAATCACAAAGCACTCCGCAATACCCGGGATTTGCGACTCTTGCTTCATGCTCACCGTCAGGCGAGATGACAAAAAGCCCTCCAATGTCAGCTCCTTTTCCTGGCATAAAGTTTAAAATCAAAAAAATATATATACCGCCTATGATTGAAGTAAACACAGCAATTTCAAATCTTGTTCTGTTGATAGATAGCTTTTTATTTTTAAATTTGCAGATGAATGTTTTTCCTAATAATGTTGCAAGGTATAATAAGGAAATTATGAACAAAAGCATGGGAACCATTGTTAGAAGTATCACAACCCAAATTATCAATGCGTAGACAATATATTGCATTAGGCTCCTATAGTATAACAATCGTAATTTATAAAAAAAACTATATTGAGGTCCACTTAGTTATAGGATGTAAAATGCTTTGCGGGAATAGCATACTATCGGATAATTAGCCTCAAAATTGTACTTTACCCCTTCACAAAACACTCAAATTAACCTATTATTTATGTATATGCCCAACCTGCTCTACCAGGTTATTACTGTTGTGTTCGACCTGGTGATAATTGTATTTGTTGTTTTTTACCTTCTTAATTTAAGAAGTAAAGAAAAAGAACTTGATAGAAGGGCTCAAAAGGCCGATCAGGATTATAGTGCGGTCGTTGGAGGCTCAATGAGTCAACAGCATCAGATTGTACAGGGAGCCGTTGAGCAGTCTTCTCAAATAATGAATATAGCAACTCATCAGGCTAACCAAATACTTGCAGGTGCCCAGTATTTGTCCCAGACAACAAAAGCAACTTTAGATGCTTCGATGCAAAGGTTGGTTGTTGATGTGGAAAATGCGGGTCAAAATTCTAAAATTGCTCTTGACCAGGCATTGCAAAAGATAATAACAGACGTTCACCGCGAGGCATTTGATACCGGGAAGCAGGTTGCTGCAGGTTACCACTCTTCGCTCAAGCAAATAAGCGACAATTCATTGTCAGGTTTTCAAAATGTGACAAATGAGCTGGAGCTTGAGATGCAAAAGCAGATAAAAGACTTTAGACAGGAATTGTTGTCAAAGCTTGAGCGTGAAATTGACCAATACAAAGAGGCCAAGATAAGAAGAGTTGACCAGGCAAGCGTTATCTTGGTTCAAAGGGTATCGCAGGAAGTATTGAATAAGTCACTGACGGTAAATGATCATGAGAATTTGGTTATAAGATCACTTGAAAAAGCTCAAAAGGAAGGAATTTTTGACTGATGGAAACAATAGATTTATCAGAGCTATTCAGCACAAGGCCTCAGGCGGTGGATTTTTCCGCCAGGCTTACCGTTGTTATCAAGCAGATATTTGAGAAAGATTTTAACCCTGAAAAGTCACTTCTTGCTCAATACGGCATTGAGAAAAAGGATGCAATTATGACACTTCTTCGTGATAATAATATCAACGCGCAGTCAAGACAGGATATCAAGGTTTTTTTTGAGAAAATCCAGGAAAAGATAAATTTGATGCAGGTGATCTCTATGGTATTGGCATTTGAACCTCGTGAACAAACTCTGCAAAATTTATCCCGCTGGTTTTTGCTAAATGCTAATAAGCAAGTGTTATTAGACATTAAAGTAGACAGGAGTCTTATTGGTGGAGCGGCAATTTTATCCAACGGAAAGTATCTGGACTTTTCTATAAAGCCGATATTCGAGAGAGCTTTTAACCAGACATTCGTCAAGCCGCACCAGGCGCCGGTCAAACAATAATGAACGCGGAATTTAGCAAAATTTTAGAAAAGGCTGGAGAATATGGGGTTGTATACCAAGTAAGTCATCCTATTGTCTTCATCGAGGGTCTCCCTAAAGTCAGGTCGCATGAAATAATTCTTTTTGAGACAGGTCAAAAGGCTGAGGTTTTTGCCATTAACAGGGGGAAAATTGAGGCAAGGGTTTTTTCACACGAACCTATAAAAGTAGGAACAATGGTAACAAGAACCGGACAGCTGCTATCAATTCCCGTAGGTGAAGAGCTTTTGGGTCATGTGATTGACCCTTTGGGTGAGGCGCTTGATTCATCTATCTCTTACAACAAACCTGAGGTTTTAAGGGATCTGGATGCTAAGCCAATTGGCATTTCGGGAAGGCAAAAGATAACAAACCATTTGGTGACCGGGGTATCACTTGTAGATCTTATGATACCAATAGGCCGCGGACAAAGGGAGCTTATAATTGGCGATAGAAAAACCGGCAAGACTTCGCTTATTATGACAACGATAAAAAACCAGGTTTTTGAAGGAAATACCGTTATCTACGCTGCAATTGCAAAGAAAAAAAGTGATATAAAAAAGCTTCAGGTATTTTTTGAGAAAGAGAAGATAATGGATAAGATTGTTATTGTTGCAACATCTTCATACGATTCTCCCACTATGATTTTCCAGACTCCTTATGCTGCTATGGCGGTTGCCGAATACTTTAGGGATCAGGGCAAGCACACTTTGCTGGTTCTGGACGATTTGTCTACCCACGCAAAATTTTACAGAGAGATCTCACTTCTTGCCCGCAGATTTCCGGGGCGCGATTCTTATCCTGGCGATATCTTCTATGTTCACTCAAAGCTTCTTGAGCGAGCAGGAAATTTCAAGCATAAAACAGCGGGAGAAGTTTCAATTACGTGCCTTCCCGTTATTGAAATTGTCGAGGGAGATTTTACGGGATATATAGCAACAAATGTCATGGGTATTACTGACGGGCACATTTATTTGGATGCAAATATTTATTATCAAGGTATGCGCCCTGCTATTAATGTCCCATTGTCTGTAACAAGGGTCGGGCGTCAGACTTTAGATAAATTGTCCCGCGAAGTTAATAAAGAACTCACGTCGTTCTTATCCGAGAATGCAAAGCTTCAGCAAGTAAGTCATTTCGGTCAGGAGTTGACAGATGATGTTAAAAGAAATTTGAGACTTGGGGATTTGATCAATGGATTTTTCAGCCAGCCTTATCAGGAAATTGTTCCTCATAAAGTTCAGCTTCTTATAATATCCATGATCCTTAAAGATATTATTCAAAGCGAAGATGATTTGGAGAAAGCAAAAAAGGGGCTCATTTCGTGTTACTATGACAGGGGTAAGCAAAAAATTATATACGACCTAACAAATGTCAAGGAACTTGAGGATTTGAATAAAGGGGTCATGGAAAATAAAGATAACCTGCTATCTCTTGCTGGGCTTGCAATAGTCAAACCGGTTCCCAGCTCGACGGTAGCGCAATCTCCATTAAGAACAATTGTGCAACAGACTAATAAAAACTAATTATGCCGCAAAAAAAAATAATTGCAGAAAATTTAGAAGCTCTTAATAGTCTTAAAAATTTGGCTGAAAGCTATGAGGAAATTGCCGTTATCAGGATGCAGAAAATTAAAGATTCGGTTTTGAAAACCCGTGATTTTTTGCAGGATCTGTCAGACGTATTTGTCGACCTTAAATCCTCCTACGACCGGGAGGTCAAGGATCTTTTGGATAAAAGAAAAAGCGGTTCAAAAACAATTCTTCCATTGCTTAGGAAAAACGGCAGGACTCTTATGGTTTATCTATCATCAAACGGTAGACTTTACGGTGCGGTTACCCAAAAGACCTATAAGCTCCTTCTCAATGATCTTCGAAAGCCGGAAGCTGAGAATGCTGATCTTCTTATTATAGGAAATGCCGGCAGGGAAATGTTTGAAGCCTCAGGTTTTAAAAAACCTTTTACCTACTTTGACCTTCCTGATATTGGAGTTGATATTAGTCATATTAAAGAGCTTATGACAAAATTTTTACAGTACGAGCAGGTTCATGTATATTACGGAAAATTTGATAACGTCGTCAACCAAACACCTATAGGTACTAGTATAACCGGTGAAAATATATTTGAGTCTGAAGTGGTCAAGCCCATTAAGCGTGAGGATATGTTTATCTTTGAGCCTGTCTTGGAAAAGATATTCTATTTTTTTGAGACACAGATTATTGCAAATCTTTTTTCCCAGACCCTTCTTGAGAATCAGCTTGCGCGTCACGCATCCAGGGTCAACGCGATGGAGGAGGCATTGATCCATATAGATGAAGAATCGAAAAAACTGAATGTGTTAAAAAGATTAGTCAAACATCAGATGGCCAATAAAAAGCAAATAGAAACAATTGCAGGGCTTGCAATCTGGGGATAATTTAGAAATTAAAAGTTGGGTTATGGTTGTAGGAAAGGTAGTATCTGTTAAAGGGCAAATTGTAGAAGTTGAATTCAGTGGTGAAAAGCCTAAGATATTTGACGTTTTGGTATACCGAGAAGATCAAAATGTGAAAATGGAGGTTTATACCTCAGCCTCTCCTAATTCGTTTTACTGTTTGGCATTGTCTGAAGTTACAAAACTTCATCATGGATCAGATGTTGTAAATACGGGACAGCCGATTAAAGTTCCTGTCGGACCTGAAATGCTGGGTCGTGTCGTTGACTCACTGGGTGTTCCCCAAGACGGTATGGGAGAGATAAAAGTCAAGGAGTTAAAGCCAATCATTTCAAAAGACGTAAGTTATCATGATCTGCATATTCCATCCGAGCTTTTAGAAACAGGGATCAAGGCCGTTGATTTTTTTACGCCGATTGTCAAGGGCGGAAAAGTCGGGTTATTTGGAGGTGCGGGTGTCGGGAAAACAGTCATCATTTCAGAGGTTATTCATAACCTCGTTATTCTTAATCCTGAAAAAAATGTAACTGTATTTACAGGTGTCGGCGAGCGTACCCGTGAGGGAGAAGAATTATTTGCAACGCTGATTGAAAGCAAGGTTATGCAGGGTGTTAGTCTTATTTACGGATCGATGGGAGAAAATCCGGCTATCCGTTTTCGTACAGCTTTTACAGGTGTTACTTTGGCGGAATATTACCGTGACACTCTTGGAAAAGATGTGCTTTTCTTTATTGATAATATCTTTAGATTTGCACAAAGCGGTTATGAACTTTCGACGCTAATCAATGCTATTCCTTCAGAAGGAGGATACCAGTCAACGCTAACCAGCGAGATGGCATCTTTTCATGAAAGGCTTGTTTCGACCCAGAAGAATGCAATAACGACCTTTGAAGCGATTTATGTTCCCGCTGATGATTTGACGGACAGCGGTGTGCAGGCAATATTTCCATATCTAGACTCAGGCATAATTCTTTCAAGAAACATTTATCAGGAAGGTAGATTTCCGGCCATTGATCTTTTGGGGTCTAGTTCTTCGTCCTTAAATCCGGAAACTGTTGGACAAGTGCACTATGATACCGCTCTTGACGCCCAGTCTCTTCTTAAAAAAGCAGTAGCACTTGAAAGAATAGTTTCTCTTATAGGAGAGTCGGAGCTCTCATCGGATGATCAAGTCATATACAAAAGGTCTAAGATGCTCAAAAACTTCATGACACAAGATTTTACTGTTGTTGAAAACCAGACGGAGAAAAAAGGAGTATATGTTAGTACTAAGGAGACTGTCACCGGCGTAAAGCAGATTTTAGATGGCAAATATGACCAGTTAAAGCCGGAAGACTTCTTATACATAGGAAATTCTGCAGGTCTTGATAAAAAAATAGCTACATTAAAACAGCAAAAGTCCTCTACAACAACCTCAACGGATATACCTCAAAATCCTACTGAGGCTAATGCCTCACTCCAAGATTCAGAGACTTCACAAAATCCGGAACAAACGCCTCCAAAGACGTAATAGTGAATTATGACACATACTTTTAAGGTGATTATCAGGGATACGGAGAACAAGATTTTTGAAGGAGACTGCGAAAGGATAAGCTCCTTTAACGAAGTAGGACCTTTTGATATTTATCCGATGCATGCAAATTTTATCTCAATTTTGAGGCAAGAGCTTTCTCTTTATATGAATCAGAAGGTAATTAAACAATTGCAGTTCGAGCAGGCAGTCCTGAAAGTAAAACAAGACCTGGTGCACATTTTTCTTGGCATCGAAGTGCTCTTCGTTGACGAATCAGCCGGCCGATAGTTGTCTTTTTACATCCTATTGTTCTTCACTAATTGTATTCTTAAGTTATATAATTAACTTCAAAAGTAATAAAATACAAACATAATTGTTCAATATTTATGTAATAAATTGAAATATCTACATTAATTCATATACATGAAGTTATTTTAGCTTCAAATCAGTCGTGAAAATTGTGCAATGATCAATTTATCCTTTAATACGTTAAAAAAAATTTAACAATTTTTTTTCCCTAATAAATTCCGCATCAAAACTACGCGTCTTATAGGATAGAATCTTACAAGAAATTTCCGCAAAAATTTAGTTTCAGAAATGAAATTTCTATAAAACATTTAAATATATCAAACCATATACTAATAAAACAGTAGATTTTCGTATAAATTTAATGGTTTATTACAACCGTAAAAATAATTTCAAAACTCATACAGTTTGTTATATTGTCGAATAGTAAATCGCATTGACTCCCCTGCGCATATATAGGTACAGTAGGTATACACCCGTTTTATGGATCGTGATAGCCTAAAGTCAGATCAGAAGTTATTGAATTTAAGACAGGCATCGCAACGACTAGGAGTCTCGGTTGAAACCCTCCAATATCTCAGCGACCGTTATGCCTTGGTGCCTGTAATTGATCAAAAGGGAGAGCTGAGATACGTTGAAGATGACCTGAAAAAACTCCTCGCACTTAACGCCAGCAAAGAAAAACAATTTCAGGTACAAGACAAAACTACAGGACAGTTACCATCAAATTCTACCTCAAAATTAGCAGGATACGGAGCATTCTCAAACCTGGTTTTTTTCAGCGCAGGTAAGTTTGGAGCGGTTGGAAAGGCTAAGTCAAAGCTGTTTGGATCTAAGAACAGAGGACTTTCAACAATTGGAATTGCCCTATTACTGCTTGTAGGTACTCAGCAGATATTGGCTCAGGTTTTGCCTCAAAAACCTTCAACTACTCTGCAAGAGTCACAGGGGGAAGTCTTGGCGGCATCTACAAGCAAGCTCAAGCTTTCAGGGAGCATAATCTTCAGCCTTCCTGTTGTGGCTAAGGAGAGCTTATCTGTTCAAAAAGATTTGAATGTTGATGGCGAAGGTGTATTCATTGGCAACCTCACTGCTCCAAATATTTTGTATGGAATTGTTGCAGGTGATAATGTTGTTATTACTGGCGATGCTCAAAATCCCACGATATCTGTTGAGCAAGGGGGGGTTACGGCTTTTCAGGGAGAGGTTGGAGACGTAGAGATATTGGCCGGAGATGATATTGAAATAGATGGTTTGACTATATCTAACGTATCTACACTTGAGACGGTGATTGCCCGCGGAGATTGTACGGGATGTATTACTGACGCGTCTGTTATTAACACGCTGACGATTGATGCGGGAGGATCGGTTAACGCTGAGGCTATTAAAGACGGTGTTTTGGCTGCAAGCATTGGAGGAACAGGCCTTACAACTTACAACACAGGAGACGTTCTCTATGCTGATTCTTCCAGCACTCTGGATACAATTGCCATCGGAACAGTCGGTCAATTTTTGACAGTAGGTGCGGGTGGAATTCCAGAGTGGGACAATGTTAGTTCTTTTGCAGTATCTGTTGTCATGGAAGACAATGTTGTTCTTTCAACGACTATCAATACACTTAATTTTACTAATGGTGATTTCGATTTATCCGAAAGTCCGGTAGACCAAGCCAATATTCAGCTTGCCCCTACCCTGCAGTCGGTTACAGGTGTGGCAAACAATTTCAATGTCGGCGGAACCCTCTTAAGTTTTTCAGCTGCAGGAGTTGTCAGTTCAACGGGCGCAAACTCTTTAACGCTTGATTCCGGAACAACAGGTGCTGTCAACCTTGGAACAGGCAACAATGCCAAAACCATCAACATCGGGACAGGAACCGCGGGAAACACCATCAACATCGCAACAAATAACACTGTTGCAGACACTGTCAATATCGGTTCCGCATTAGATCAAATTAATTTACAGTCAGATATTGTTTATGTGCCAAATGGAAGAATTGGTATTGGGGTTTTGCCAAATGACCTTGACGTCGATACTAATCCTTTTGCTCTGGAGGTCGATGGGAGTATCGGTCCTGCAGTTGATGCTGTTTATGACTTGGGTTCGCCTTCTCTACGCTACCGTGATCTTTACATAACAGGTGCAACAACTGCCGGGGGAGACATTACAATCTCAAATGCCGATCCGTCGATCTTTTTGATAGATACAGATATCGGTGAAGACGACTATTCAGTCAATGCTAACACTTCACAGTTTACGATTTATAATACTTCAACAGGGGCGCAAGCCTTACTTATTGCGTCAGATGGGGATCTAAGTTTTGCTGGCGGTTCAGGTACAACCGGGTGTACGATTGATGATGCGACAGGCAATTTGGTTTGTGCAGGAAGTCTTTCTTCCCTTTCGGCGACTAATCAGCTTGTTTTGGGAACTGGCAACACGACAACCATTTCATCAATTGCTCCTGCTGCGGCAAGAATAGCAACCTTACCAGCGTTGTCAGGAAATGATACTTTTGTTTTTGAAGCTCAATCTCAGTCCTTGACTAACAAGACTATCGGCTCAACCGGCTTGATCTTTTCAGGCGCTTCGGTTGATATCTCAACTGTTTCGAATGAAGATTTGACCATTTCTCCTGACGGAAGCGGTCAGATACTCCTTTCGAATATAACACGGCTTATTACCCTTCCGACTGCCACCTCCTCCGCTACAACTCTTTGCCGTGACGATGTTTCTTACGAAATTGTCGAATGTCCCGCAAATGCATCAGGCGTTTCACTACAGCTTGCTTATGAGGCAGGAAATACAATCGACTCAACAGACCTTGAAGGAAATATTTCTTTTACTCTCTCGGGTCTTAATTCAACTCAATTTTTATTGAATAACGCAGGAACCGCTTCTGCTGCATTTGTCATAAATGATACAAATGCTTCTATTCAAAATGCTTTGGAGATACAATCATCTGGTTCTGCAACACTTTACATCTCAGAGAATGGGAACCTTACAACATCAGGCAACATCCTTACTACAGGAACAGGAACCATAACCTCTGCAGGCTTACTCACCGCTTCAAACGGTCTTACAGTTTCATCAGGAGCTGTTTCTTTGGGTGGAAATACAACTCTTGCAGCAGATCTTGATTTCCTTGTTTCATCAGGCTCAGGAACTGTAGAATTCAGAAACACATCAGGTATTACACTGGGAGTTGATGATACAACAAATGCTCCCGGAGTACTGACATTCATAGGCGCAGGGAATAATGATTTTACAACCACATTCCAAGCAGGTGATCAGACGCAGAATATAACATATACTCTTCCTGTTAATGACGGGGACACCAACTATGTTCTTACATCAGATGGAGCAGGCGCACTATCCTGGCAATCCGTTACGGGTGTTGGCGCAGGTACAATTATTGCAGTAGGAAATGTTCTTTCTGGATCAGCCTTCACTGGTTCTGACTCATCGCTGAACAAAGGCAACACTCTTATTTTTGAAGGATCAACATCTGTTGATGATGCATCTGACATTACTCTTACTGCTGCTAATCCTGCAGCATCAAGGATATATACTCTACCCGATCTTGGAACTGATGGTACATTTGCTTTTCTTGAAGGAATACAGACTTTCACGGGTGCTAAGACATTTAATGATTTGACAATTGTAGATACCAACATTCCCTTTACATCCGGCTCAACTACATTTGATTTTCAGGGAGGAGCTTCAACAATCCTAACAATTGCAAATTCAACAGGCGGTCAGGTTGCCAACCTTGATCTTTTGGATGGCGGCCTATATACAAACAGTGTCTCACGTCTTACAAATGCAGGTGCTCTAGAGAACATAACAGGATACAGCCAAACATCAGGTAACTTTGACATGACAGGTACCGGAACCTTCTCAACAGGAACAGGAGCAGTATCTCTTAACGGTGCAACTTCTGTTACAGGTACCAATACCTTTACTGTCGGAACAGGAGCAACAACACTTGGAGGATCACTTGATGTAACCGGCTTTTCAACCTTTAATGACAGAACAATTGTTGCAACAGGGGTTGAATTCAACGCATCAGGCAGTGCCATATTCTCACCAAGCGGTACAAACGATGTTTCTTTCAATCTTGATGCTGATTCTTTCGCAATATTTAACGGCCTTCAGACAGTAAGCGGTTCTAAGCTTTGTGTAGATGGTACTAACAACTTAGTTCTTTGTACCGCTCAGGGAGGTAATCTGCAGGAAGCATATGAGGAAGGCAACACAATCAGCGCAACAGATATTGAAGGAGACATTGATTTTACTTTGGCTGATCTTAACTCTACCCAATTCCTTCTCACCAACGCAGGAACCGCTTCTGCTGCATTTGTCATAAATGATACAAATGCTTCTATTCAAAATGCTTTGGAGATACAATCATCTGGTTCTGCAACACTTTACATCTCAGAGAATGGGAACCTTACAACATCAGGCAACATCCTTACTACAGGAACAGGAACCATAACCTCTGCAGGCTTACTCACCGCTTCAAACGGTCTTACCCTTACAACAGGAGCAATCAACCTGACAGGAACATCAGGAGCAATCAATCTGTCAGGTCTTTCCGGTGTTACATTTGATGCAGGAGTGAATAACTTCCTGGTAACATCCAACAACTTCAATGTTACAGCAACAGGAATTAACAACACTGTAATTGGAGCAACTACTCCTGCTGCTGCAACATTCACAACATTAACAACAACATCAAACGCTTCCATTTCAGGCAACCTAACTCTTGCAGGCGCACCCCGCTCTATTCAGACAACTGAGAACAACACCCTTACAATAGGCGGAGACACAACAGGGAATATTATTTTTTCACCATTAAATGGGAGCGGAACTCTTGATGTTTTGGGAAGTGCCGCAATAACAGGAGCATTGGATGTTTCTGGTGCAACAACACTTGGCGGAACACTTGGAGTAACTGGTATTTCAACGTTTAATAACAACATTTCCCAGGTAGGAGCATACACCTTCTCAACAGGAACAGGAGCAGTATCTCTTAACGGTGCAACTTCCGTTACCGGTACAAATACTTTCACCGTCGGAACAGGTGCAACAACACTTGGAGGATCACTTGATGTTACCGGCTTTTCAACATTCAATGGACGGGTCACGGTTAATGATGATGTCCAGCTTAATGCTTCAGGCAGTGCCATATTCTCACCAAGCGGTACAAACGATGTTTCTTTCAATCTTG
>CAZVGS010000013.1:0-33649 GCA_964627245.1 uncultured Gammaproteobacteria bacterium
TAAAGACTATCATTCTACTTTAGAAGTGTAACCGATGTATCTCAGCCTACACAGACGCTACTTTTTGGTACCCTTGATCCACGAGGAGTTTTTCATTATTGCACCGTATACGTCAGTTGATGGATCGATATCCAGAAGCTTTAATTCATAATTGGTGGGATCATTTTCCTGGAATTTTACGAAGGGTAGGTCACTTATAACTGCAAGGGGTGTTTGCTCGGATCCTTCGCCCATAACAACTGCGGCAGCAGCTGCGATACCGTCCATGACATTAACTTTGGTCATTTTCATCTTTCTTCCAAAAACATCTTCACTTCCGATAAGATCATTGATGGCTCTAAATCCGCTATAGGCAATTCCAATTCCCGTAACGCCGTAGCGGAGGGGGGTGGTTTTGCTGTCTGTAATTATTACACCCGCATTCTCAAGCCGGAATTTATTCCTTATGAAGGATCTTATTTTATTGGCACTTTTTTGAGGATCTTTTGGCCACAATACGTATCCGTCTTTTGAATTTGACTCATCAATACCTGCATTGACAGCCAAAATATTATTTTTTATTGTGACAAAAACTTGATAAGTATTTGTTTGTTTAGGCAAATACATGTCTGCCTCGCGCTTTACCAAATCATCTTTGTTGGCTTTGCTATCTACAACATTTCCTTCACAAAGGGAAACAATTTTTGAAGTAACGACTAAAATGGAGTTTTCTTCAAGGTAATCAATATATTTATCAATAACCGTTAAAATATCCTTGTCTTTTGCCGTGATTTTGTGGGTTTTGACTGTTGTTATTTGCACCCATGCATTTTACATTATTTTGAACCTGTTGACAAAAAAAATTAAAGAATTGGCTGAGGAATATATGAGGCGTCTTTCGGATTTTTAGTTACTAATTCATCAACTTTCCCAATGAAACGGTTTATTTGCTCGGGTGCTGAGCCCACAAATTCAATCGGTTTTTCTAAAGCAGAACCAAGCGTTTCAATTGTAACTCCTTCCATTCGAGGGTCATGTGTAAGTCTTTGAATTAGACTTTTTCCCATATCTCCCTTTTGTCTCATGTCTAGAGCAGCCTGTGTTGCATGATCTTTAATTGCAGAATGAGCTTTTTCTCTTCCAATGCCATTTTTCATAGATTCAACCAAGAGTCTTGTTGTTGTTAAAAATGGCAAGTATTTTTCTAGCTCTGCTTGTATTACCGCCGGATAGAATCCGCATTCATCGAGAACAGTCAGATAACTTTCATAAAACGCATCTACAGCAAAGAATGAGTCAGGTATAAAAACCCGCCTGGCAACTGAATCACTAACATCTCCCCCATACCATTGTTCGCCAGCGATATCTTGTGCCATTGCAGTGTGACCAGCAAGAACCGCTTTAAGTCCTCTCAATCTTTCTAGAGTTCTGGTATTCATCTTGTGAGGCATTGCACTTGATCCAACTTGTCCATCCTTAAACCCTTCAGTAAATTGATCCCTCCCAGCCATGCCTCTTAAAGTAAGAGAAAGACTAGTCGGGCCAGTTGTTAGTCCATAAAGATGATTGACCATTTCAAGATCAAGCGAACGCGGATAGACTTGTCCGACGCTATTCATTATTTTCTTAAAACCATAGTGTTCTGCAACCTTTTTCTCGAGAGCATCTACCTTATCTTGATCTCCATCAAAAAGTTGCAACAAGTCGGTTTGAGTGCCCATAGCTCCCTTCAAGCCTCTCATTGGATAGCCTTCTTCAAATTCGACGATTCTTTCATAACTTCTCAATAATTCCTCTCCTGAATCAGAAAAAAGTTTTCCTATCAAGTTGGATTGTGCGGGCGCATTGTGTGTTCTGCCAGCATAAACCATTGCGGAGTATTCAGATGCCCGTCTTCCGTGTCTTGCAAGAGCTGCAATTAATTTACTTTTGACAATTACCAGACCGTTTTTAATCCTCGCTTGCTCAACGTTGTCTGAAACATCTCTTGAGGTTAATGCTTTATGGGCATCCTCGTGTCCTCCTGCATTATGATTGAAAGTTTCAATCATTGCTTTTTCATCATGCCGTAAGACAATCTCTCTTTCTCTTATCTGATCAAGAGCAGCAATATCCGATACTTCTCTATAGTCATCAATGTTCTCTTGCGGTATTTCTATTCCCAAGTCATGTTGGCCCTGCATTATTACAGTCCAATATTCTTGTTGGGAGATAACTGCGTTTTCTTCTGAGAATAATTGTTTCATTGGAAGTGATGCATATCTTCTCGCGAGAACATTTTCAACCACTGGATTATCTGGGACACCTCTTTGCATAGAACCTATTTCAGCTGACATTATAAGCTGATTATATCATTAAGAGTTAATTTTTGGATATTTGATTTTACTCATCAAATTTTGGGACTACTATTTTTTCAAGATCGATAAACCCGTATTTATGTAGGAGGGTTGAAAGTGCCGGGGATTTTGTAGCATACATCAATTTTTCATTATAATTTTTTGCATAAAGAGTTTCTATCTCGTGGTATCCCAACAAGTACACCGCATCTTTTGCAAAACCACCCGGGGCAGATGTATCAGAAAGACCTCTTTTTACCCTATATGTCATGACAAACGCTTTATAAGGATTCAAGTCTTCACAAAGTATGTTAAAAATTTCCCTAAAACTTTTATGCAGATTTCTAACAGCCTTAATTCTGAAGAAATATGTCTCAAAAGCAGACGGTGTAATTTTTCTATTGCGAATTTCATTGTATATCGCAAGTCCTTCACCGTATAAATGCTTATTTTTATATTTAAATAATTCCGAAAGAGGGGTCGGACTTAATTTCATATTGCAGGTCTGGAAAACATGACTTTCGATTTCATGAATAATAAGTCTGTCAACGTTGCATTTATATCTTCTGATGTCCTTTCCTATGTTTATTGTCTTATATCCTACGCTTATTATGTGAGGTGTTGTGTCATCAATTTGTACAGTAAATCCTTTAATTCTGTATTTTTTAAGAACTTTTTCAAACCTTTTTTTGATGTCAAAAGCATCCTGCAGTTTGTGTTCAATACCCATTTTGAATTTAACATTTGGTGTTTTTGTCAAAATCATATCAAGCCGGTCGGATCCCCAATCAAATAATTTTTCCGCATTTTCTGAAAAGTCTTTTTTTCCGACAGACCTTTTGATACGGTAGAGTGCAATCTGATCGTCAATGAAATCAAGAATATGCTCCTTAAGGTCTTGGGGAATATCAAGTCTATCAACCTCTTTTTTGTACGAATCAAGCTTTCCCAATAAGGCCGGAAGAGGTTTTGCTTTGTAAATATACTGTGGATTATAGGAGGATGAAGATAAGAATTTCTCCATCTCTTCCTTATAATTAACCGGTGCTAAAGTTGTGCTTCCCAGAAGAAGGATTTTTTTGATCTCTATTATCTTTCTTGCTATCGTGTCAAGATCATCTTTAATTTTTTCTGATAAAAATTTATCCCTGGCCACAAAGATATATGTTAACATCAAGACTAAGGGTTGTCTAATGATTGCGTAAGCAACTGTTCACTTCTATAATTAACAAAACTGTATGCAACTTAATAAGTACTCGCAAAGCCTTATTCACATATTTGAAAAAGAGAAAGAAATTCCCGTCGAAAGTTCGGATGCTGTGAGTCCTCTGGTTAGTGAACTTGCTTCATGGTATGAAAAATTTAGAAACTCAATTGAATATCGTGATGAAGAGGTAATTTTAAGAGCTGCAATTGAGAGGATTATAAAAAGAAGACTTGTTCTTGGCGGAGACGGTACTGCTACAGCCAAACCTCTTTTAAAGGAACTTGTTTGGGCAAGATATTTTCCTGAGAGCATGTTCAATGAGGAAACAATAGGATCAATCGAGAAGATTATCGATTTCTATCTTAATCTAAAAAATGAAGTCGTCAAGCTCGGGGCAGTTAAAGAGGGTGAGATGAGAAATCTAATGTTCCAGCTAATGTCGTCAGACATTGAGGAATTCTTGAACCCAAATAGGATAGAGGAGTCTGTCGGTAATTATATTTTTCATGTTTTGCAAAAAAATATATCTGCTGATGAAGTCATGGAGGAAGAGCGTGATGTTCAGCTTTATATTGCAATCAGAAGAGGTTACTCCAAGGACGACTTGGCATTCTTAAGATATAAGTTGTTTTCTCAATATTTTGGAGAAATGAGTAAAATGGAGGTTGGTGAGGTAAGTCAGAAATTTGGTCATGCGCATAGCCAAATAGAAGGGCAGTTAAAGCATCCGGCAAGATTTAAGATATTGGGGTATGTAAAGAGGCAAATACCTGCTTTTTTGATAATGGAGGATATTTTTGCGACCCAGGATGACATGAAAGAAATTGCTCAAAATGAGGATAAGCTTAATGACGCAATTTTTGCAGCGTGTAAGAAAAAATATAAGACGATTTCCGAGAAAATAAGAAGGGCCATTATAAGAAGTGTTATTTTCATTCTCCTATCAAAAACATTAATAGCGTTTGGCATAGAAGGGACTTATGAAAGAATATTTTTGGGGCACGTACAGTGGTTGACACTGGCTCTAAATGTCATAATACCTACCTTATTTATGGTTGCTGTCGGATTTGCTATCCGCACTCCGGGAGATAAAAATTCACATCTTATTCAGCAAAGGATTAGCGCATTACTTTTTGATGATGAGCCAAGAATAGGACGGCCGATTGCCTTTCCCGTACCTGACAAAAAGCCTCAAAGTGTAATGGAAATAATCTTTGGATTTTTGTGGGTTGGAGCATTCCTTCTTTCGTTTGGAGCCGTTTCGCTTTCACTGTCATTGTTGGGTTTTTCTGCCGTCAGTCAAATGATATTTATTTTCTTTTTGGCAATTGTCTGCTTTCTTGCATACCGCATCAATCTTTCCGCAAAAGAATATACAGTTCAGGATAGTCAAAACTTATTAACACCAATAATTGATTTTTTCTTCATGCCTATTGCGCGTGTCGGCCAGTATCTAACGGCTGGGATTTCTCAAATCAATATTTTTCTGTTCATACTTGATTTCATAATAGAGGCGCCATATAAGGCAATTGTCGGATTTTTTGATCAATGGTTTTTCTTCCTGCACTCAAAAAGAGAAGAGTTGGGATAGTGAAGAGTGGGTCCTGTCACAATTTAATCTCATTTTCATTCCTTCTCGCCCGTTCTACTTATTAATCTTTTGACGATTGTTTGCTGGAAGTTCTCAATGGGCTTAAAATCGTGCCACTTACGAATGATTTATTTGATGTCTAGGAGTTCGACGTCAAATATTAAATCTGCGAGCGGAGGAATGACATCTCCTGCACCTTCTTCACCATAACCCATTGTATATGGAATATATAACTTTCTTTTGCCACCGATTTTCATCCCAATTACTCCCTTGTCCCAGCCTGCAATTACATGTCCGACTCCAATCAATGTTTCAAAGGGAACGCCTCGGTCAACTGATGAGTCGAATTTCGCACCATCATCAAAAGTGCCTGTGTAGTGGATGACAATTCTATCCCCCGATTTGACTTCTTCGCCTTTTCCTTCCTCAAGATCCTCAATTTTAAATTCTGTAATTTTTGCCATGAATATTATTATATATTATTTAACTCCTACAAAATCAATACGTGGTAGAAAGCCGCGGATTTGGTCCCAAAATTTGTCAGCAAGACCAGTTGAGAATTTGGAGTACTGGCCGCTATTTGTATGAGCTGTTAACTTCATCTCATAATCGCGAATTATTTCAACGACTTTAGCACCTTTTTCATTGAATTCTTTTTTGTATTTATCTTCATCATTTATATATTTATCGTGAACATCCTTAAAATCCAGGATAAGGTCTCGGTGTTCTTCCATCATTTCCAAAAAAAGCTGGCGGTATTTTGCAGTCATATTTTAATAGTTCATAGTAAATATTAAATAGTTAATAGTCAAGAGGTTAAATGATTTGTGTTTTGATAATAAAAATAATAGAATAAATTAATAAAAAATCAAGAGAGAAGGGGAGAGAATTGGCTCGCAGATCCTTCCGGCAACCGACAAGAGAACGGTGCCAAACCCAACCCTTGTTAGGGACGGATTAGCAGTCATGCTGAATTAAAACCTTCCCATCGGGGAAGGTTTTTTTGTTGGAAGGAGGTGATAGATATGACAGAGCATGTGAAATATAAAAAAGGCATACCATTTCTTATTGTTGCGAGAGATAAAGAGAAGCTTGAAGAAGAGTTTAGTAAAATAGAATCTCCAAAGGATGTTTATGTAAAAGAGCGTCACGATGGATCATATGTTGCAAAAGGTAGGACGGCTTCGTCTACAATAGTTGATGAAATTGAGGAAAAATATTGGGAGGCTCATAATCCATACGATGAAAGATTCGTGGAAGGTTTGGACGCAAAATTTAATGCAAATAGGCTAGACGCAAGATTTTTATACAAGACTGACGAGAATACAAGATACTCCCGATATCCAGAATCTGAGAATTTGGTTGGATGCATTTCAATACAAAGGCTTGAAACTGGTGAAGTTAATGTTTCTCCATTGGAAAGGCTGATCTTTGAGATTCACAAAAGTGACCCTGATGTTATTGAGAGAATTACCCGGCGACTTATGTCATTTTATGAAGAGGGGCTACTTAATGAAAACCAAAGTGAGCTTGCCATTCGCGGAACTGAAAAGTTATTAGGGATATTGGAAACCCATAAATAGCTTTTTATAATATAATTTAGGTGTGAATGTCCTAAAATCTCTGAGGCTAGATCTTAAAAATGCGTCTTCTTCTGAAAAAGCCAAGGCTTCTTCTTGGTTTTTTAAGACCGGGAAGGGTCAATACGGTTACGGAGATAAATTTATTGGGGTAACAGTTCCTGATCAGCGAAAGTTGGTAAAAAAGTATAAGGATATTGCACTCATCGATTTACAGAAATTAATTTCTTCAAAAATTCACGAAGAAAGGCTTACTGCACTTTTCATATTGGTTGATAAATTTAGAAGAGCAAAAGGGTTTGATAGAGAAAAACTTTTCAGGTTTTATATAATTAACTTAAAATATGTCAGTAACTGGGATTTGGTGGATAGCAGTGCGCATAAAATAATTGGTGAATTTTTGCTTGATAAGAAGATAACCCTTCTATTGACTTTAGCCAAATCAGCAAGCATTTGGGATAGAAGGATAGCAATAATATCGACCTTTGCCTTCTTAGCCAAAAATGATTCAAAACCCACATATCTCATCGCAGATCTTTTGCTTGAGGATAAGGAAGATCTTATTCAAAAAGCTGTGGGATGGGTATTGAGAGAGGCAGGCAAGAAGGTTTCTGAAAAAGAACTACTAGGATATCTTCGAGAAAATTATAGTAGATTTGGCAGAACAACTTTAAGATATTCAATTGAAAAATTTGCACAAAAAAAGAGACAAGCAATATTGAAAGGCGACTTTAATTAAGTTAGTTATTGAGTCTCCAAGAAAGCCTGTCGCGTTCTAAAGTTCTACAGTTGTGATCATCTTCATTGTGAGACCAAACATCAGCCAATGAATTAAATAATTTTTGGGTATCTCCAAAAAGCGTTGAAAATCCTCCCTCGCATTTGAATTTTCTTGATTGTCCATATTTGAGTTAAATATACAGCATGGAGTTTGGCAATACAGTAATATTCCTCACAAATATAGCGTGGGATATCTAACACTTCTTTAACTTGAGAAATTTATCTGGAAATGGTAAAAAATGTAATGAATAAATATAGGATTGGGCTTGTAATCGGCCGCTTTCAGCCTTTTCATAAGGGGCACGAATTTTTATTTGAAAAGTCTCTTGAACTTTGTGACAAATTGATGATAGGAATTGGGAGTTCGAATAAGAATAACGATGACAATCCATGGAGTGCTTCCGAGCGTAAAAAAATCCTGGAAAAATTCATAGAGGAGAATGGCTATCAGGATAGAATTGTTAAAATAGTAAAGCTGTATGATGATCCCGATGATAACATTTGGTTCAGAAATCTTTACAAAAAAACAGGACCCTTTGATGTGACAATTGGTAATAATGATTGGAACAACGGGATAATCGAGGGGCATGGAATTCCCGCAATAAAGCACGGATTTTCAAACAGGCATATTTGGGAGGGAATACAGATAAGAGATTTGATGCGCGGTAAAAAGTCCTGGAAAGATAGAGTGCCTTCTTATTTGGTTCCTTTAGTCAAAAATTCTATATGAACTTCGTTTTAATGAAAGTAAATTCATTGTAAACTGTATTTGTGATTTTACTTTTTTTTGGGGAACTTATACTCCTTTTCTTGCTTTCAAGAATGATGACATCTCAGATGTCTTTGCTTTTTCATAGAATACTTAAAAGCCGGAAAATTTCAATTTTCCTTTTGGCTGCAATTTTTTTACCCGGAACAATAATTCATGAATTTGCTCATGCCGCTATGGCAAAAATACTTTTTGTTTATGTAGGCAAAATTGAGTTGATGCCAGAGCTACATGGGGAGAGTCTAAAGCTTGGGAGTGTTGAGGTCGGTGAAGCAGATATTGTCAGAAATTTTCTTATTGGCATCGCCCCATTTGTTGTCGGAACGTCTTTTCTCTTGGCGGTATTTTTCTATATGTATTCCAATCAAATTTTAGGATTTAATTTAATAACAATATTAGCTTTGTTTTTTGCATTTGTAGTAAGCAATACGATGTATTCCTCAAAAAAAGACATGGAAGGGACAGTCGCATTTTTCTTAATAGTTATTGCCCCAATAATTTTTCTATATTACATTGGCGTAAGGATTCCCGGTGTGTCATGGGAAATATTTGCCAACAGTAACGTTTCTGATTTTTTCTATACTAGTTCCATTTTTTTGGGAATACCAATAGCCATCGATTTATTAATAATACTATTTGCAAAAGTACTGACTAGGAGATAAAATTTCATCCATGAAGATTGAGGCACAATATTTTTACATGAATAGGCGACGAAACTGCAATCTTATTCCTGGCGGTTATGATGAGGTTGGGCCCGGTACGGAGAAGAGATTTAGATACATTCCGGCAATTAGCGTAACAGCAATTTTGGATGACCGTGATAGGCTTGCTAACTTTACAGTTGCAGATCCAAAGGACTATCTTACAGCAAGAATCCGGGATGGGGATAAATGGACGCAGGTCGGTACGAGTATGCCAATTATTCTGGAGAATGATCAAGTATTAAGATTGAAAGATTGGGATTTGGTAATGGAATTTCGAATTGTGCCCTCACTCGCCGAGAGCGAAAGCAGATCTTAAATGTAACTAACCTTTTCTAAAAGTTTATCATCCCAAAGTCGCATTTTTTGCTCCGGCATAAGGATTGCTTTTGTCGGCTTCAGCTCTCTTATAAAATCCTCTGTGTGGCTGACTACAACAAGTGTTCCTGTATATTTCTTTATAGCCTCCAAAATTATTCTTTGAGACATTACGTCAAGATAAGTTGTAGGTTCATCAAGAACCAGCATATTGTAGTTCTCAAGTAAAAGAAGGGCGATTGAAAGTCTTGTTTTCTCGCCACCGGAAAGCGAACCGACTTTCTGAAAAACCCTGTCTCCAATAAATAAAAATGCGGCCAAATGTGCTCTTATTTTCTCTTCAGGTATTCCTTTAATGCTTCTGACCATCTCAAGCAGATTTTTTGAAAAATCCAGAGTCTCAAGCTCTTGAGAGTAGTAGCCAATCTTAAGTTTTTCCGCCTTTATTATTTCTCCGCTGTCGGGTGAGACATCTCCAACAAGAAGTTTTATCAGGGTACTTTTTCCTGCTCCATTGTGCCCGATAAGTGCAATTTTGTCTTCTTTTCCTATAACTAGTGAAAAATCATCAAGAATAATCCTGTCCTCATAGCTTTTTCCGATACCAATTATTCTTACCGGAATATCGCTTATTTGCTGCGGAGTGGGCAGACTCATCTTAAATCCTCTGGCTTCCTTCGGAAGGGGCGGGAGATTTTCTTTAATTTTTTCTATTCTTTTTTGGAGTTGCACGCGCTGACGGACTCCCTTTTCTGATTTACGCGACATAAGACCTACGAGACTTTTTTCCATACGCTTCACGTGCTTTGTTGTATTCGTGATTTGGCGGGTCAGAAGTGCGTCGTGTTGTTCTTTTAATTTTAAAAATTGTGAATAAGAGCCCTTATATTCTTCGATCTGAGCTTTGGCGGGATTTATGGCAATCACTTTATCAATTGCATTGTCCAAAAGATCCAAATCGTGGGAAACAAGAATTAGGGTTTTGGGATATTCGCTTAAAAATTTGCTGACCCACATTTTTCCTTTTGTATCCAAAAAATTAGTCGGTTCATCTAAAAGGAGGATGTCGGGTTCAAGAAGAAGAGCTCTAATCATTGCCAATTTAGTCTTTTGGCCTCCTGAAAGGTGATGGGGAGAGCCGTAAAGCTCAATATCGGTCATCTCAAGTCCATGAAGCAGTGAAATTATTTCCCTGTCGTCTTTGATGTAGTGTCCATCCAAGTATTCTCTGACTGTTGAACATTTTTCCAAAATAGTGTCGTACTTAATTTCTTGAGGAACAAGAACAATTGAGCCATCAACTATTATCTCGCCTTCTTTGGGATGCTCCTCACGGGTTAAGAGCTTGAATAGTGTGGATTTCCCGGCGCCATTTGGTCCTGCAAGGCCTACGATTTGGTTGTCTCCCACGGTAAAGCTAACATCGGTGAAGATGGGGCGAAGATGGGCAAATGTTAAATTTTTTACTTGAATCATAGGATAATATTATCGTTTACAGCGGGGTTGAAGTCAAAGCAGTAGAATCCTAGTTTAGGAGATCTAATATCAGTGTGCTCCATCCGAAGTTTTCCCGACGGTATCCTTCACCAGTCTCAGGATTGTAGTACTCCCGAAATCCATTTTTGGTTATCATTTTATTCATCTTCATAACTATCTCATCAGCAAGCTCGTTGTATCCGTGTTTTCTTAAGCCTTTTACAATGAGCCAATTTGTAGATATCCAGGTAGGACCGCGCCACAAAAGCTTCACCTGGTGCTTAGGAGTGTCATGCGGAACGTAGTATTTTTCATCTTTACTTACTGATGGAAATGGATACTTTGTAAAGAATTCGTTGGGGTTAAGAAGGTGCTCATTCACCAAGGCTTCAAGCTTATCGCCTTTTAGACCTTCAAGATAGATTGGTACAAGACTTGCGACTGTTTTGATATTTGCCTTTTTTTCCCGGTTTGAGAAGAGGGAGTAGAATATCTGATCTTTTTCGTCCCAGCATTTTTCAAGCAATGATTTTTCCGAAGTTAGTGCTACGTGTTCAAAAAAATCTGCCTCAGGATAGTTACCGATTTTTCCAAACAAGCGGGACAAAGAACGGGCGCTTTCTATAAAGACAACGTTAAAAAGGAGTTCTTCCACATTAAAATAGTCCTTCTGAAGTATCCTTTTGCTGTTGAATTTGTACATGTGGTTAAGAAAATCACCCTTTCTGTACGTGTAGTGCATAAGTGTAGTATCAAGTCCGGTGTATCCTGCTGCTACTTGAAAAACAGGCAATTCATCCATTCCGGATTCGTTGGGGGAAATTATCGATATCAATAAATCATTGTCGTTGTCCCGGTTGGTAAGAAGCCACTTATGATGCGAGGCAAGTTTTGGCAATACTTCCTCAAGAAATTTATTATCATGACTTTTTTGATAGATCCGCTCAACTGCTATTGGAAAAACCGGCGGTTGGGTTATTGAAGATGTTCTAGGGCGGATGGAGAGCGCGCTTTCGATGTAAGCCCAGTGGGGGAGTGATTTTTTCTTTCCCCAGAAAATTATATGAGGTAAAAAGCCGTCACTCCATTGACCCACCAAAAAATTTCTGATTTCACTTTTTGCCCATTCAGCATCAAAGTTTGATAAAACAATTGCATGAAATGCCGTATCCCACAGCCACTGGAAAACATATTCGCGGTTGGCTGGAGCTATGAACTTGTAATTTACCTTTTTCCAATCGGAATAACCTTCAATTGTATTTCCAAGAAAAACTTGCCTGACTCTTTCGGTAAGTACTTTTTTATTCATCCTAACAAAACAGGGAGTAAAATTATTTTACAATAAATACCAAGTAGTTATTCAGGCTCGGGAGGCAGAAATTCTTCTCCTCCGTGATCTTCCTTTTTTGTATATTCACCGGGCTTTAGCCACTCAACATATGTGCATCCCGTAGCCTTTCTTGCTTTTGAGTCCCAGCCGGATGTCGAGCATTTTTTCATCTTTTTACCAGCAGCGGTTGTATACAAAACCAATTTTTTACTGCAGGTAGGACAATCTTCATCAAGCTCCTCAGTTGTACCGTTGATCCATTCAACATAGTCGCATCCTGTAGCCTTTTTTGTATCTTTGTCCCAAACATTCGTCGAGCATTTTTTCATCTTTTTGCCAAAGCGCGTTACCACAAGCATTAAGGGCATTCCGCATTTGGGGCATTCTTCATCTAATTTTTCTGGTTCAACCTCTAGCCATTTGACGTAATCACAACCGATATTTTTTTTTGTTTCTTTATCCCAATAGCCTTGGGAGCATTTTTGCAATTTTCTGCCTGTTGGGGTTGTTGACGGTTCCTGGAGGGGTGCACCGCACTTAGAACATTTTTCATTTAGCATGGGATTTATGGTATGAGGTTTTTAATGGGTTGTCAAGACTCAGAATTCCTAATCTTCGTTGACTAGGATCATGGTTACTTTGTTTGGATTCAGTTATATATTTATAATTAACATTTTGCCCGATCCAAAGTCTTAGCAATTTTTAACTTACAATCCAAATAATATTTGAGGCGCAAAAGGCATAAGAGGGGAGTAGGCTTTCCATATTCTGAGGCAATTGTTGTCTTGCCATCTTCGGTAACTGTATGGACATTGCCAATTTCGTATTCTAACGCAGCTTAAAGCTTTTGCATTGTGAGCCCATCCCTTTATCTTTCAAGTGGTTTCAGTTAGGTTTTTTCTCGAGTCAAACTTAGGACTTTCATTTATGAATGAGGTAAGTTCTATCTGGTTAAGAGTTGGAGGGTAACTCTGTCCGGGCAATTAAGAGCTTGAACGGAATGGGTTTTACCATAATTTTATTCTCAAGTATCTCCAAAATTAGAGTACCCAATAACTTCATATTAGCGTGTGCCCCACTGTTTTGATAAATGCATAAATGGGGTAAAGAGTATAAAAAAATGATAGAAAAAAAATATTGATTTTTTCCAAAAAATAAATAACATCTCTTCTTAGTATGCCCCCCGCTAGATTCTATTTACTAAGATTACTTCAACTTAATATTCTGAAAGGGAATTGTGCTTTGTGGCTGAAGAGCATTGTCAGTCCGGGTAGTCTGAGGCTGATAATTGTTTATGACGGTATATGCTATGAAGAGAATTATGGCTATTGATACTGCCAGATGTAAGAGTGAAAACCTCAATTTTCTCATGTTTTTAGTTTAGCAGATATTCTAATAAAGTCCTGTTAATGTCAAGCTGCGTGTCAATATTGAAAGTAAACTTATTATGCTATAATATACGGCTGGTTTTTATCCCATAGTCTAGGTTTTTAAGAAAGAAATTTAGAAGCACATTTACAAAAAGTCAATTTTTTGTCCGGGAAAGGAGGATGTGAAAAATCATAGCTTCCTTCCTCGGACAAAACTGTTTTGGGAAATACACTTAGGAGTTAAATATGACGTTGGTTCTTGATCGGGAGGCTATCGAGTCTTTTGCCGAAAGGCAGGTTGATGGCAAGGACGACCCCCAGGTCGTTGCTTTCCAGGCTGTAGTTTCTGCGAATGAGCAGGTTAGGCAACTCGAAGCCGATCTTTACTCCATGCAGAATGGACACAGTCTTGAGCTTTGTCGGCTGTGGGACACACTCGTTCCACAGTGCGCCGAGTATTCTGAGCTTCATGTTCAGATCGAAAGAGAGCTTGAAATTGCGGAAAATCATGTTGACCTCAATGAGGCTCTCACCGAAATCAAGTCACGTTATGCCGAAGCTCTCTCGCTTGCCTGGTCGCGTCATGCGAGCCGGTATCACGAGCCTGCCCGCGAGCATATGCGAGTACAATACGTGGAGCAGCAGGTCGTCGAAGACGAGCTGCGAAAGCGTCTGAATGACGCGCGTAACCACGAGAAGAAGGTTCGTCAAGTTCTCGACGGGTTTCTTCTAGGGGTGGCCTGACGCGTCGTGTTCACAAAAGCTTTGAACACAACACGCCGAAAGGCCTACACAGCACGTCCCCCGCCGTTATTCGGCGGGGGACCTACAAAATTTGAAAAAAGAAAGAAAGTTAGACCTTTAAGAAGTGACCCACAACAAGACCGATAGTAGTAGCAATTCCGCCTATGATAAATAACTCAATTGCAGAGCGCAACGGCTTGTGCTCAACCAAATAACCCTTAAGATAACCTATCAAAAACAACCCTGCGAAGGACGATGCGATAGCCAAATATCTGGCCATCGGCTGGTCAAAAATGAGTGTCGGTATAATTGAAAACATACCGCCACCCAAGTATGCAAAAAACATAATCGCAGATCCTGTAAGTAAACTGTCTGTTTTTTTACCCTCTTTGTCTAATTGGTGCGCTGCTTTTTCCGAAGTGTACTGACCCGCCGCCATTGAAGTTGCTTCAACAGATACGGCAACAAGCGCTGCAAGAACAATAATTGCCTTATCCGATACCCCCGTTGAAATTCCAATAACAACACCAGTAGTTGATACGATCCCATCCTGTAGACCAAACATTAGGGAGCGCAAGTACGCCTCCTGTAATTTTTTCTTTATTCCCAGCATATCTATATTCTAACTCTTTTAGGTAATTATAAAATCCCCTCTTTTATTATCCTTATACAGCCATTAATATAGTCCCATGTCAACTCGGGAATATGAAGGTTTGAGAATTGCGACCCACGAAGACGTTGGATCTATCAAGAAAACATTTGATGGCAAAGGAGTGGAAAGCCATGCAGAACGGGAGTTTGGAAGACTTCTTCTGGACAAAACCGACTTAATAATTGATTATGAACCTACGCTTTTTTATTATCACGACGAAGATGAGATAATGAGGGGTACTGTTCCTGACTATAGAGTTATAAATCCAAGAACAGGAGCTACAACCTATATTGAAATAACAACTGCTTCAGGTGGAAAGGGAAGGCAAAAACTGCTTATGCAGCAACTGGCTCCTGACGTCCATTATGTAGTTTTTTACCGAAAAAAACTTGAGGAAATTCAAACTAAATTCCCTGAATACCGCTTTTTGAACGGATCACAATCCGCTAAATGATGTTGTAGTCTGAGTATTCTTTGCTTTTCCAGATCATTAACCTTAAAAATGGCCGAATCGCAAATAGCTTACAGTTTTGTTAACTAAGGTGTTTAGATAACCTTTTTTCTAAATAGGGAAGTTAGGATTTCAAATGCCCTATTTATAGAACGATCTTCAAAAAAAAGGGTAAATTCAGTTTTTGTGGATGAGGATCCTACTATATTTATACCTTCCCAAGCCAAGGATTTTAGGAAAAAATAGTACACCCCCGGGGTGGGCATAGATTCTTCCGGCAGATAAATCGTGATTTGAGAGATGTTGGTTTGAGTATTTAAAAACCAATCCTTGTCAATATTCTCCTCAACTTTGGGAAATAAAGCTTGAGAGCCTGATACTTGAATTTCCGTAGCACCTATTGAAATTGATGAAAAAAGACCCTTAACACGGTTAAGAAAAAGCTTTCCCAGTATTTCTTCTGTATCTTTAGTTCTTTGCACTGTTGTCAAAAACATACCTGACCTTATTGTCATTTCGGGAGGGTACTTAAAAATAGATCCTGAAAAATATTTTGGTTTAAAATCTTTCTGAAGTCTTTTAAGCGCCATAACAATTGAAGCTTGAGATACTTTCTTAATGAGCATTTCCTCAAGCTCGGGTTTTATGTAGCGCGCAAGGGATGAGTGATTTATCAAATCTTTTGAAATGGCTTCAGACAGATACCTTGAGCGTTCGATAATTTTTTTTGTTCCCTCAGGGACTGTAATCATATTGATAGAATGTTAATATATTAACAAAATATTAACATTTGTAAAATATTACGGAAAAATTGACCCAACAAAGATTTGGTTTTAACATTGTTTTTATGACAGAAACAGACAGACAATTACACGTTGCAGACGATGATGGATTTATCGATAGAAGGTCTCAGGTTGAGGTTCAAGTTTCGAGCGTTGATCAACTGCAACTTGAAGTTGCCGAGTGGGAAGGCATGGGTATTAAAACTACTCCAAATAAGGGAGAAGCCTTGAAAGCTAGTATTAATAGAACAAACAGAAAAATTTACAGAACAATTATTGAAGGTGAACACAAAGAACCTTCAGCATGGGACTTACCATCGCAGCCAGGAATATTGCACTCCGGAGAGTCGGTAAATCTCCCCAAATAAACTCTGTATTGACTTAATAATTTTACGATGCCTAAAATGAAGTAATGCGCATAATGTATGCGTGGTATTTACTGTCCAAATGTATTTTTTTTCGGAAATTGTTAACAAGAAGGTCATCAACGAGAATAATAAATTCGTCGGAAAGTTAAAAGATGTACTATTTCTCGCAGATGAATCTCCAAGGGTAACCAAATTGTTAGTTAAAAAGAAGAAGAAAACTATCGCAATCCCAATCAAGGATTTGATCAAAATCAACGGACAAATTATTGTTAATAAAGACTTTATTGAAAAGGAAAAAGCTGAGCGCGAGTTTTCATTGGCGCAAAATTTACTAAACCGGCAGATAATTGATGTTAAAGGAGGAAAAGTTGTTAGAGTAAATGACGTTGCTATGCAGGACAAGCAGAGCCTGATTGGCAATGAGGAAAGGCAGGAATATTATATCTCAGGAGTTGATGTTGGTTTTAGGGCAATTTTGAGATGGTTCAAGCTGGAAAAAGCGGCAATTCCCTTGTATAAAATGGTCGGGATGTATTCACATCCTCATTTTCTGTCGTGGGGGGATATTGAGCCTTTGGAGTTGGCAAGAGGAAATGTTCAGCTGAAAAAGGATGTTAGCGACCTGGAGCGCATGAGGCCAGAGGATTTGGCTGATTATCTTGAGAAGACAAATATTAGAAACGTTGACAAAATCATTGCCGGTCTTAAGACAACTTATGCGGCAGATGTTATTGAGGATCTTAATGTAAATTACCAGACAGCACTATTTAGGAGATTTACACCTGAGCAGGCAAAAGGTCTGATAGAAGTATTGGAGCCCGATGAGGCAGTTGATATATTGTTGACTTTGCCTAAAGAAAAGAGGGTTGCGTTTTTGGATGTTTTGGATAGTCGAAAAAGAGAAAATTTGAATCAGTTGATAAAGTATTCTAAGACTTCGGTCGGCAAACTTTTAGACCCCGATTATATATCAATAAATTCGGAAATTTCTGCGGGACAGGCGATGGATATGATCAAAGAACAGCTTTTTGAGGATCCCTTTAGTACATATATATATGTACATAATAACGATGGGCATCTTGTGGGAGTTACCAGGATTTCCAGCATTATGATTCAGGATGGTGTAACTCAATTATTCAAATTTATGGAGCAGGACGTTATTGTTGCCCACTTAACAACACCTAGAGAAATTGCTCTTAAGAGAATGCTTAAATACCGGCTCTATGCGCTTCCGGTTACGTCAGACAATAAAAAAATGATTGGAGTTGTTACATTTGATGATGTTGCTGAGGATATCATAGAAAAACTTTAATAATTTTTATGTTCAGTTCCAGCTGATATGAATAAATACTTTAGACATTTGAAAATTAAATTGTTGGTCATTATGGCGGTTGTCGGACCGGGTATAATAACTGCTTTTGCCGATAATGATGCCGGGGGCGTTGCTACTTATTCCGTCGCCGCATCTAAGTACGGATATCCGATACTTGCAACATTAATACCCATAACTTTAGTTTTGTTGATAACGCAGGAAATAGGATCAAGGCTTGCAATAGTTACAAGAAAAGGTCTGGGGGATCTTATCCGGGAGAGATTTGGAATTCGGGTAAGTGTTTTGATATTCTCAATGCTTTTTTTCGTTAATTTCGGTGTAATAATTCAAAACATCGGAGGTCTTCGTGACGGTCTTTCACTATTCAACCTAAATCTTTGGATATTCTTACCGGTCTTGATAGGATTTTTATTCTTGATGATAACAAAGGCTTCATACGCAAAAATTGAGAAATTTTTCCTTTTTTTAATAGTCTTTTATTTCGCTTATTTTGTATCGGCAATTTTATCAAAACCGGATTGGGCAACCGTTGGAAAGTCAATCGTTGTTCCTCCAGCCGACATATCATTCGGCTTTCTTTACACATCTATTGCCGTTTTGGGTACGACTGTTACTGCCTGGGGACAATTTTTTATCAACAGTTATGTCAAAGACAAAAAAATTACTGTTGATAAGATGCGCTACAACAGACTTGAAATTTACAGCGGTGCTTTTTTGACTAATCTTTTTTCACTTTTTATGATGGTTGCGGTTATTGCGACCGTATTTGCCAATAACGTTGAAATAACGGGAGCGGCCGATGCAGCACTTGCGATAAAGCCTTTTGCAGGGGAGTTAGCGGGAATATTATTCGGAGCAGGACTTCTTGTTGCGGGTTTTATCGGATCGGCAATCGTGCCCCTGGCAACAGCTTATGCATTCTCCGAATTTTTCGGATACGAGGGGAGTCTTGATGTTAGCTATTCCAAGAGCCAGCTTTTTTACGGATTTTTTATTATCCAGGTTTTGCTGGGTGTTATTGCTACAAGTATTCCCGGGATAGAGCTTTTCAAAATCACGCTTTATGCTGACTTTTTGAACGGAATATTTTTGCCTATTATTATTTTCTTCCTTTATAAATTTATTAATGACAAGGAGCTCATGGGTAAATACAGAAATTCCAGGATTCAGAATGCTGTACTAATAGTGACCGGTGTTGCAATCTCAATAGGAGCAATTGTCGGAGGACTTGGAAGCATAATTCAATAGACTATGGCACGTCTTTCATATCAGCAATTAATAGACAGGCATTTGGAGATATTAAGATCTTTGCAGTACGATAGTGGTCTTTTTTCAGCTGCATCTCCCACTGTTGCAACCGGTTATGATAAGTCATGGCTTAGGGATAATTTTTATGAAACTATTGCATTTGAAGTTATAGGCGACTGGGACACTGTTGAAAAAACTTATGTTGCTATTTTGGATATCTTCCTCAAGCATGAGTCAAAAATAGACTGGGCTATTGAAAATAAGCCCACAGAATCTTTTCAATACATACACGCAAGATTTCATCCGACAACATTTGATGAATTCTGGGAGTCTTGGGGCAACAAGCAAAACGATGCTGTGGGATGTATTCTTTTTAGAATAGGAGAGCTTGAACACCATCAAAAAAGAACAATCTTAAAAGACGATACTCATGTAAGGATTGTAAATAAGCTAGTTAATTACTTGGGGGTTATTGAGTATTGGAAGGACCGAGATAGCGGAATGTGGGAAGAGGATGAGGAATTGCACGCGTCCTCCGTTGGAGCGTGCGTTGCCGGACTAACATCAATATCAAAACTTGACAAAATAGATGTCAAGCCGGATCTTATCATCCGCGGAAAGCAAGCATTGAATGATCTTTTACCGAGAGAATCTGCCCGTAAATTTGTGGATCTTGCACTACTTTCACTTATTTGGCCTTACAACGTTGTAGATGATGAGCAGGCAGAGCAAATATTGGAAAATGTTGAATACCACCTTTTAAAGGATAAAGGAGTAATCCGTTATAAGGGCGATCAATATTACAATAAAAATCCCGATTCTGTTAGCGAGGAGGCTGAGTGGACATTTGGCCTTGCTTGGCTAGCAATTATTTATGAAAAAAGAGGCGAGTCCCAAAAGGCATTTGAATACATAAAAGACCTTATTGCCGCAGATACTGCAAAAGGAATGCCTGAGCTGTATTTTTCCAATTCACCGGAATTTAATGAAAATACTCCGTTGGGATGGTCGGAGTCTTTATTTATAACTGCGCTTTATGAGATTGAGAGGGAAAAAAGAAGCAAGCATAAGAAAAATGAAAGTCTGACCGAAAGAGCCTTACTGGAAGAGAACACCTCTCAGATAGAAAAAATTACCTTTGAAAGTCTTCATGCAAAACTTGTTAAAAACTTTGATGTAGCTGATGCAGCAAGAAGGCTTATTGAAAAAGACGGCCAGATGGCATTTGCGGTTGATATGGGAGGGGATAAAATTGCGGCTCAGCCCTTCCAGGCAAACAACGGTGAGGTTAGTGAAATAGGAGAGGAGTCAATCCTTAGAAGCGATAATGGAAAAGGGTATTTGGAATTTTTGGAAAGGATTGGGGATAGAGCTTTGAGCAGATCTTATAAAGTGGGTGTCTCAGTTGCCGGTCCTTTGAAAGGGTCGGTGCTTTCTAATGGGCCAAATATCGGTGAATTCTATGATGAATTTGATAAAGTTTATCGAAGGGATTTTGCACGGCTATTTGATAACCCAGTAGTTGAAAATGATGCGGTTGCTGGGCTTGTCTCGGGTGCTCTGCAAGTCTACAAAAAAAATCCTGACATCAAAAATGTTTTGCTTGTAATTTGCGGAAGCGGGCTTGGCGGTGCTCTTTTGAAGGGAAATGAAATTTTTTCAATGGAACCCGGGCACGTGAGCTTGGATAATTCATTAAATTCATTTAACATCGATGAAAAGTGCGGGGTTTTTGGAAATAATGAGCCTTGTATTGAGAAAATCGCAGCAGGAAGAGCCGGTATTGAGAAAAATTATGAAGCAATAACCCACATCAAGAAAAACGGTCATGAAATAGCCGATTTATCCATCAAGGAGGATGAGGTAGCATTGACATTGTACGATCATTCATCAAGGATGGTGTCATTAGCTGTTAAGGGAATTATTAAGGCATTTTCAATTAATGGTGAGTCAAATGCAGTTGTTTTCCATGGAGGTGTTTTTGAAGTGCCGGGGTTTTCGGAGAGGGTCGGACAATATCTTACGCGCGAATGTGAGGTTTCTCCGGTAGTCTTTTATACGAGCGCAAGAGGTGTGAATGCCTGCCTTGAAGGGGTGGCGATAGCGGCTGTAATAAAATAGAATAAATTTCGTAAAAAAATTCTAAGTTGAGAAGATCCGATTATTTCTTAAATAGCTTTCCTTTTTGCCAAGGCGTTCCGAGAAAAGGCAGGAAAATTCTATCAAGTCCGAGCCAGCCAGCCGTTCTCCACGCAAGTATTAAAAAGAGTTGACCCAGGAAAAGAATCGGATTACTGCTTACTGCTCCCGCAAACAGAAAATTCATATTCATAAATGCTCCAAAGAATGCCGCAATTCCTGTAAAGAGTCCAAGAATTAATGCAGCCCCCACCAAGAATTCGCCAAATGCAACCGTGTATGAAAATAGTGAAGCGTTAGGAATTGCTACATTGTTAAGAAATTCAGCATACCATCCTGATACGGCAGGGTGCTCCCCAGTTGATTTCGCAATTGCACCCGCCAAAAATCCAGTAATAGATTTTCCAGCCTCAGGTCCAACCCATGCTGGGTTTGTTATTTTACTCCAGCCGGCATGAATCCACTCATAACCTACATAAAGCCTGATGATGAGCCAGAGCCATGACATTTTCGTATCCGAGAATAGAAATCTTGAAATAGGGGGTTCTGAGATTTCAGTAGATAAGTTTTTGGACATAATTAATTATCTGCACCTCCTCCGGCTATTTGTCAATGGGCTTTTTCGACTTGACACGAAGTCTTAAATTGTTCCATTATTAGATTGCACTTAAAAATGGATCAAAAATTACTATCCGATTTAACAAAGGGAATTACTGGAGACGTTTGCAGTGATTCGGCAACGCTTGAAGAATATAGCCATGACGCTTCATTGTTTGAATTAAAGCCACAGGCTGTTGTTTTCCCAAAAACAAATGATGACGTTGTAAATCTAGTTAAATTAGTAAACTTAAATAAGAAAAAGTATCCAGATCTATCTTTGACGGCACGTTCTGCGGGTACCGACATGGGCGGAGGGTCAATAAACGATTCAATTATCGTTTCGTTTATAAAATACTTTAATAATCCGCCGGTTATTAAAGATGGCGTTGCGACAACACAGCCGGGAGTTTATTATAGGGATTTTGAAAAAGCTACACTAAGAGAAAGTCTTTTATTCCCGTCTTATCCTGCGTCTCGAGGTCTTTGTGCAATGGGTGGAATAGTAAATAACAACTCGGGAGGTGAAAAGTCACTTCAGTACGGAAAGACTGAGAAATATGTAAAAAGTATAAAGGTAGTTCTAAGAGACGGCAGTATTGTAAAGCTTCACAAGCTGACAGAAAGCGGGCTGGAAAAGAAAATGACTCAAAAAGATCTAGAAGGGGAATTATATAGAAAAACTTACCAGTTGATAAAGGACAATTACGAAGAAATAATGGCAGCAAAGCCGCAAGTTACTAAGAATTCCGCTGGTTACAATTTATGGAATGTATGGAATAAAGAGGAAAAAACTTTTGATCTGACCCAGCTTTTTGTTGGTGCGCAAGGCACCCTGGGTCTTATGCTTGAGGCAGAATTGGAATTGGTTCCTCTTCACATGCATAGAGAAATGATAGTTATATTCCTTCATGATCTGAAGCATCTTGGGGAAATTGTAAATCAGGCGATGGCTTTAAAACCTGAGAGTTTTGAGGCATACGACGATAACACCCTAAAGCTTGCCTTAAAGTATTTCCCGGAATTTGCGAAGCAGCTGGGGGCAAAAGGATTTATCGGTAGTGGAATTGCATTTTTTCCTGAATTTTTAATGGTTCTTAAGGGAGGACTTCCGAAGCTTGTATTGCAAATTGATTTTACCGGTAACGATGTCGAGGAACTCAGGCAAAAAATTGCAACGCTTAAGGAAAAATTAGCGCCTTTGCATCCGCAGCTGAAAGTTGCGGTAGAGTCACAAGAAGAAAAATATTGGTTGATCCGCCGTGAGAGCTTTAATTTGCTTAGAAAGAAAATCAAGAATAAGCATACAGCGCCTTTTATAGATGACTTTGTTATAAAACCCGAGTATATTGCAGAAGTTTTGCCTCAAGTGAATAAGATTATAAAAAAACATAAGGATTTTATTTACACTGTTGCGGGTCATATTGGGGATGGAAATTTTCATATTATTCCCTTGGTGGATATAACTAAAAAATCCATTAGAGACGCAATCCCCCAAATCTCAAAAGAAGTTTATGAATTGGTTATCAAATACGGAGGGTCAATAACCGGAGAGCACAATGACGGGTTGGTTAGAACGCCATATCTTCGTCAGATGTACGGATCGAAAGTTTATAACCTTTTTGAAAAAACTAAGGAAATTTTTGATCCTGATCATATTTTCAACCCCAGGAAAAAAGTCGGTGTAACGATGGATTACTCGATGGAGCACTTGAGAATGGAGTGGTAGATCCCCATGCCAATTTTTGCTGAAAATTTTTCTTGGATGAGTCAAAATGCTCTCCTTGCTTTTATACCGATCGTTTTGGTGGTAATTTTGCGTCAAAAACTTAATATTTTCGTACATTTAATATTTTTCTTTTTTTGGCTAATATTTCTCCCAAATACTGTCTACTTAGTTACTGACCTCCAGCATCTGCCTAACCAACTGTTGAAAGCAAAAGACGGAGATGCGCTGATATTACTTATCCAGTACGCGATTTTAGCTTCTTTTGGAGTTATGACATACGTCTATTCGCTAGAACCTGTTTCTAAGATTTTCAAGAAAATCCACTTGCCGGAAGTAAAAAGGGAAATATCCTATATCGCTATAAATTATATTATTGCCTTCGGGGTTATGATAGGTAAATTTCAGCGTACTCATTCATGGTATATATTTACGGATACTAAAAGAGTTATAAGTGATATTATCGAAACAGGTCTGACTCTTGAGCTCTTAGGCTGGGTTTTTGTATTCGGCTCAATTGTTAATGTTATATTTTTCTTATTCAAAGACTATTTTCCGCCGTTAAGAAGCAAGAAAAATTAATTTTTCCTATTGACAGGGGTAATTTATAGAGGTTATGCTACAATTAGTAAAATGAAAATGAAATTATCCCCAAAAATAGTAATTGCCGTAGTTCTTGTTCTTTTACTTGCGGGAGCTGTTGGTGTTTATCTCATGGGCGGAAAAGATAAGATGACCAAGGATGGCGTAATGCAGGAGGGCAATGCTTTCACTTCTATAAGAGATGCTTTGTCAAAATCAATAAGTCTTGAATGTGAACTTACTGACAGCGAAGGCAGAACAACTAAGGCTTACATCAAAAATGGTGCAATAAGAGCGGATATGACAGACCCCGATCCAAATAACTCTGGAAGCGTAATTATGAAAGACAAGAAAATTCACATCTGGAACGGGAAGGAAGGATTTACCATGGAGCTTCCTGACGACCCGAATGCTATGGGAGAATCCGGTTCAGAAACAACGCAAGGAGACCAGATACTTAATGATTTGGAAAATTACAAAGACAGTTGTAAGCCCGCTATTGTATCTGATAGCCTATTTACGCCACCCACGGATGTAACTTTTTCAGATACGTCAAAGCTAATTAATGGCGGAGAAAATATGAATGAAGATGACATAAAAAAGATGATCGAACAATACAGTAATGAGGGTAGTTAGGAGAGGGAGGTGATTTTTTATGGCAACATCAGATGCAGAAAAAAATAAAGCAGCAGGAATACTTGCCTATATTTTATTTTTTGTTCCGTTGCTTATGGCGCCAAAGTCACCATTTGCAAGATATCACGCAAATCAAGGACTTTTACTGTTGATTGTGGCAGTGTCGGTAAATATCATCGGAACAATTATTCCTTTCCTGGGATGGTTGGTCATATTGCCGGTTGGAATGATTGCAATTTTGATTTTATTTGTTATAGGAGTTATTAATGCTTCAAGCGGTGTCATGAAGCCTTTACCGGTTATCGGCGGTTATCAGATCATTAAATAGATCAATAAGGTAAATTAGTGGATGGCTTTTTATTTCTCAGATTATTGAATAAGTTAGTGTTTGGTTCTGCTTGGTTCTAAATTAGAGCTTTTGTCATCTCAACAACTTCCGGAAGTGAAAGATTTGATTTTAGGATAAATGCATCTGCGTTGCCGTAGGTTTTGGTCTGGCGAATTGTATCAGAATCCCCTTTTTCGGAAATAACAATTACAGGCGTAAATTTATAAACAGGCAGGGCCCTTAGGGAGTGGAGCATTGTTATCCCGTTCATGATAGGTAAATCAAGGTCTAAGAGAATAAGGTTGGGTTCAAAAGTTAGAAGCATATTGAGGCCGTCCGCACCGTTTCCGACAGACATGACTTCGAAATTCTGTGCCTCAAAAGCTTGGATGAAAGGAATTTTTGATGAGTCACTCGCTTCAACGACTAAGACTTTTTTTCTGGCAGGCAGAAGAGCGGAGGATGGCGCATCAAACTGCGTACTCGTGTCATGTTTATTGAGCAATTTGTCTAGTAATCCCATAGTTCCAGGTTAAGTTTAGGATTTTACTCTAACGTTAACATCTTTATATTGTTAAAAACTTCTTGAGGAGTCGCATTCGATTTGAGTATCAAGGTATTTGCATTGTCGTATGTTTTTACCTGCCTTATAGTATCCGAATCGGCAGTTGGTGATATTACAACAACCGGAGTTGTCTTGAATGCAGGAATTGCTCTTACCGAATGAAGCATCACTTTCCCGTCCATGACGGGCATTTCAAGGTCTATCAAAAATACATCCGGTGAAAAAGTAAGAAGTGAATTAAGACCTTTCGCTCCATTACTAACAGCCAAAACCTCGAATTCATTTTGAAGTGCTTGAATGTAGGATGCTTTGAGCTTTTCATCCGCTTCTGCAATTAGCACCTTTTTTTTAGAAAGCAGTGTGCTTGCCGGTTGAGGATTGTCAGCTTTTCCAAAAAACTTATCAATCAATCTCATGTTAAAATACCTCAACTCTTGTATTCATAGGCGTCCAATCATATAGCCATTTCGCGTCATCCAGCTTCATGTTCACGCAGCCATGGGTCACCTTATATCCGAATTTGTTATGCCAATAAGCGCCATGAATTGCATATGCTCCCGTAAAGAACATTACATTAGGAACATCCTTCAGAAAATACGGTTCATAGGGAGGGTAGTTTCCTTTCATGTTTTGTTTTTCATTCTTGATGTAAATTTTAAAACTGCCTCTTACCGTAGGTGTGTAGCGCATACCGGTTGAGACTTTAAATTCTTTTTGGATTCGGCCCTGCTCCCATGCATAAAGTTTTTGACTGCCAATATCAACTGTAATTAATTTGTCTGTTGTATAAATTCCTTCAGCAATTGCGAGTTTGGGGAAGAAAAAAAGCAATAGAAGAAGCAAAAAAAGAGTAATTTTTTTCACAATTCCAGTATAGCAGATACAAGAATGTAAGTTGTTTAATTAAAAATGGTATTATTAATTTATGAAAAAATATTTTTTACTTCAATGTGGGACTCTTCTTTTTGGTACATTTTTTGCATGGTATACGGTTGCAAATGATTATCTCCGTTTTATGAACAATAATGGGATAAATCCTTTACTCACGCCATGCTTTTATGGTGCAATTGGATTCTTTGTATTTTTTATATATTCGCTTTATATTTATTTTGTCGTTTTTTCAAAATGGAAAAAACTCCAGAAAATACTGGTTTTTCTCTTGCTTGGGGGAACCATCTTCGGTTGGGTTAATTTTATTATTGAATTATGCAATTTTTATATCTTCAAGAACCCTACAAGTTGCTCTGGGGCAAGCACTCAGTCTCCTTTCATAACTCCTTGCTTCTACGGTTCGGTAATTTATCTTTTATCTTTGATGGTTTCGATAGTTATTTTTATTAAGTTGAAAAAATTAAAATTATGAAAAGGAATTTTTGGTTTAGAGCAAAAAATTACGGATGGGGATGGTATCCGGCCTCTTGGCAGGGGTGGTTGATCCTGACTGCTTACGCAATTATTTCAATATACAGAGTTTTTGAGGCGGATAAGATGTTTGACAGCGCCGAGTCTGCAATATTCCGGCTCTTTTTTGAATTGGGATTTTTGACAATTGTTCTTGTCATAATATGCTTTTTAACAGGTGAAAAACCCGAGTGGCGCTGGGGAGGCAAAAAATAGGCAGGTAATGCCTGGAAAAAAAGGGCATTAGTGTGATATACTTCGATACTTTTCTATCCCATAGCAATTTTAGCAGTTCTGGAGATGGAGGGTGTCCTTCGGCAAGTTCCGTGAGGGCTTGCACATTAAATTGAAAGGAGAGGGCAAATATAAAAATTCGGCAGTCACCCCGCGATCACAGGAGAAAACGCGTTGCTGGCAAAAATTTCAGGAGTTCTGATCCTTGCTTTGGCAGTTCTTGTAACTACCGGAGCGTTAGCGGGAGGCCGTGCATCGGCTGTTTTGCTTACTTCCGCTACGTCCTGCGATCCTTCGCAGGTAGAATGGCACATGGTCGGGTTCAACTCGGCCATTGGGACCAACAACGGTTCGGCCGTCTGCAAGCTGGCTTTTGGGCTCTACAATCCCAACGGCTATCCAAATCTGCAGGCGCCGGGTGCGCACCAAACCCTTTTTGGGTACGACTACGACTCCAATGTCGCCCCGGGCGAAAGCTCGAGGACATTGACAGTCGCGCAATACACCGACTCTTCCTGCTATGCACAGGCGGATTTCACGGCTACAGAGCCGGGAAGTGACCTATCGGTCATCTATCCGAATGTGCTGACCGGGCCGAATTCGGGCCCGCAGTGGAACGTACTAGTCCAGCCGGCTATAATCATCGGAAACACTACGTGTAATGATGCAACGCCTACGCCGACGAATACGGCAACGCCGACCCGGACGAATACGCCCACGGCGATACCAACGAAGGTGTCGACGGTAACCCCGACCCCGACGGTGCCGGTGGTGTACTTCACGCCGACGCCAACCCGGACACCAACAGTGGTTGCTCCGACCAAGACGCCGACGCCAAAAGCAACGGTAACGCCCACAGCGCCCGGTAAAACAGCGACGCCTACGGCTGTCGGGACAAAACCCAGGCCATCCATCACTCCCAAGCCCCCGAATACGGGTGAGGGGATAGGACCGGCCGCGGGCAGTGGTCAGAGTTCCGGCTCAAGCGGAACGTTTTTCATGTTGCTCATGTCAACACCTGTTCTGGTTACAGCCGGTGCGAGCGCATTGGTATGTGCACGGCGGCGTTACTAGTCCATCCTTTCGAACCTGCCGGTGTTCGGGGAAAATTCCCCGGCACCGGCTCCTATTTATCCCAATATTATTTTCTGGAAAAATTGTTTTTGGAACCTTTGTATGATACTATGCGGTCATGCTGAACTCACAGTCATCGGTAATAAAACTTGTTGGTGCAGGATTTGGAGTACTTCTTTTATTTATCATCTTTTTCACCGCTTTTGCTATCGTCGGAGCAGGCCACGTCGGTGTTGTAACACGCTTCGGAGCCGTCAATAGGGTAGTTAATCCCGGTATAAATCTTAAGATCCCAGTTATTGAAGGAATTGCTTTGATGGAAACCCGTACTCAAAAAGAGCAGGTTGATGCACGAGCCGCGTCTAAGGATCTTCAAGAAGTGCAATCAACTATTGCTCTCAATTTCCACCTCAGAGCCGAGAAGGCCGTGGATGTATATCAGAATATCGGCATAATGTATAAAGAACGTATCATAGACCCTGCAATACAGGAAGCTTTTAAGGCGACAACAGCCAAATTTACAGCTTCAGAACTTATTACTAAAAGAGAAGCGGTCAAGCAAGAGGCACTGAAGCATCTTAAAGAGCGTCTTAATGTTTTTAATGTTATTGTTGATGATTTTAATATTGTTAATTTTGATTTTTCAAATGAATTCAATAAATCAATCGAAGCAAAGCAAGTTGCTCAGCAGAATTTGGAACGTGCAAGAATCGAAGCCGAAACAGCCACAACGCAAGCCGAAGGACAGGCGAATGCCCAGGCAATTTTGCGAAACAGCGGAAGCTTAACTTCCGAGTATCTGCAGTTTTTGGCTGTACAAAAATGGGACGGCAAGCTGCCGAATGCGACTTCAGGAACTCCATTTATAAATATTCCGTTGAATTAAGGTTTTCTTTGCTATGTTATAATAGATCTATGCTAAAGAAGAAAAAAGACAATAAAAAAGAAGCACTTGCAATAGGCATTGCTGTTGCAGGAGCGGCGGTCGGAGCAGCAGCTGTTGCTCTATCAAGCAAGAAAAATCAGGACATGATAAAAAAAAGGGTAAAAGAAATTTCTGATAATGCAGTAAAAAAAGGTAAGGAATTGAAGGAGATGGCAATTGCCGAGCGGGAAAAGTTGAAAAAATCAAAAAATGAGGTAGAGTTAAAGGCTAAAGAGAGAAAAAAGGAAGTAGTGAAAGATATAGTAAAAGAAGTGAGAAAAGCGGAAAAGAAAGTCTACGCCCCCCTTAAGAAAGAAGCAAAGAAAAGGTAGCCCTCGATAGATTTTTTAGAATTTGCTGTTAAAATATTCAAATTATGCGTAGTTCTGAATTTTTGCCGCCCGGTGATAATGGGGATTGGTTGGTAGAATTATTGACCGGTCTTGAAGAACCCGTATTCTCTGAAATAGATAGACTACAGCCTATAATTGAAGGAAATCAAGTAGATTTCGATAGTCTTTCCCCCAGGGTTACATCTATACACCTTAAGTTGTAGGTTTCACAACGTAAACTAATGATAAAATACTTGTATGTTTGGTATGACAGACGTTGCCGAAATTGATGCAAAGAAAGTAAACGAAGCTATAAATAGCGGAAAGGATATAGTAATACTTGATGTGAGAACTCCTCAGGAATTGTTGCGAGGTTACATAAAGGGAAGCATCAATATCCCGCTTCCGCAATTGCAGGATGAAGTTGAGAACAAAATTTCAGATAAAGAAAAAACCATTTATGTATATTGTCTGAGCGGATCAAGAAGTGCGCAAGCAGTTGGCATGATGCAAAGGATGGGCTATGAAAATTCATATAGTATGACAAGCGGACTTTTGTCATGGAGAGCAAATCAATTTCCTCTTGAGATAAGCTAAATCCCGGCCTCAAAAAAATTTTGCTATAATTTCGCTTATGGTTTCAAGAATTGAAAGCAACGGAGGTAATGAAAATTGGCTTTTTTCCCGGAATGTTATGCCCGGAGAAGAGTTGAGATTTATTGATCTTGACCCTGAGAAGCCAATTCGAATGTACTCGGTAGTATGCAAAAAGGATGATTCCCAAACGGATGTATTTGAAGTGCAAGATCCCCAATATATCGATATGGGTCAGGAAGGAGAAAATCCTATTTACACCAGACTCGCGACTTTGAGGCTGGGTGATTCATGCTACGAGAAAGAAGTTTATTCGCCGTCTCTAAAGCAAACAGTTGTTGTGCGTATATCCCACACAGACAGGATTTAGCCTTAAAATGACTCCCTAATTTTGATATAATTCTTACTTATGACTTTACGGCCCGAAGATTATTACTGCCCGCCCTCACCTGAAAATATGGCGCGCTTTGTTAACAGCAAAATTACACCTCCGGTGGATCACACTCGTCTTGATATCAGGCTTTTAAGCGGAGAGGAAAGAACAAGTTTAAGAACTCCGACTACAGGAGACTTGAGTTTGACTCTCTCCTATAAAGGGAAGGAAGCTTTTGTTGCCAGTCTTTCTGAAGAGCGCGAGGCGCTTGGTATTGTTCAGCTTCAGGGCGCAACCCGCTCGAAAGGCTACAGGGTTGCAACCGGGGTTGATATTGTGAGGCTTTATGCTTCAGAGATTGATGCAATCGCAACTCACCCGGAAAGTCCATACAGGGAGATTTATATGCCTCCGGTTGTTATGGTGGAGGGAGTTGAAACAGCAGTTTCATCACTTACAGTGTCAAGATACGAAGCTTTAGCTGTCATGCTTGGAATGAAATTTTCCGCTGAAGAGCAACTCTTTCTTAAGAAAGTAAAATAATTCAGCCTCAAAATGCCTCCAGGTAGGGGAAATGCTACAATGCTTAATATGGAGAGGTTTGATATTGTGCGTGCTACAGAAATTGCAGCCAAAGCACACGAAGGACAGGTTGACAAAGTGGGTGCGGACTACATCCATCACCCCCTTGCGGTAGCAGAGCTTGTGCAAGGCGAGGATCCAAAGCTTGTGGCAATACTTCATGATGTTATAGAAGATTCGGATTTGACGTTAGAGGACCTTGTTGGTATGGGATGTCCGCTTCATATAGCCAACTCTGTTCGCCTGGTATCTCATAGCCCCGATTATGATGATACACACGAGGGCTACTTTAGGGATATTTTGAGGATAGCTGAATCAGGAGACCAAAATGCAATTGACGTAAAATTTGCCGATCTGACGCATAACTCCGACAGACGAAGAATTGCCGATCCTACGGAAAGGGATTTTAAGCGTTGGGGAAAATACGCGAAAGCAAAAGATATCCTAAGACCTCTTGTCAGTGAGTATCTAAAACAATTATAACCGGCCTCAAGAATCGCATTGATTTTTCCATTGATATCGTGGTATAGTTTTTTTGCATCAAGAGTGGTGCCTCAACAGAGGTGACCCGGCAACCGTCAATTTTACGGTGCCAATGCCAACAAAGCAGATGCGCCCAAAGGGGAAAAATTATGAATAGTTATCTTTTTACTTCCGAATCAGTAGCTTCAGGTCATCCCGACAAAATTTGTGACAGAATTTCAGATGCTATTCTGGATGAAGTTCTTTCTCAGGATGCACACTCAAGGGCTGGAATAGAGACGGTCGCAGGCGCAAATCAAGTTTGTCTTTTTGGAGAAATTAAGACAAAAGCCAATGTTGATTACGAAAAAATAGTAAGAGGAACAATTGAGGAATTGGGATACACCGTACCCCAATGGGGATTTTCAACAGAATCTGCTTTTTCAAATTCCATACATGAGCAATCACCTAAGATTGCGATGGGAGTAGATAATGATGGTGCCGGGGATCAGGGGATGATGTTTGGGTACGCATGCGATGAAACACCGGAATTAATGCCTATGCCCATAACAATCGCGCATGCACTTACTCAAAAAATAGATAATTTACGATTAACAAAAAAACTCCCATGGCTTCGGCCTGATGGGAAAGCGCAGGTAACTATCCGGTATGAAGATGGGAAGGCTTGCGGCATAGAAAAATTGATTGCAGCGGTTGCTCACGATGAGAAAGCTTCTGTTGAAAAAGTGAGGAACCAAATCATAGAACAAGTCTTCAAGCCGGTGTTAAAACAGTATCATTTTATTTTGCCGGGTGACAAGCACATAATCGTTAACGGGACGGGGCTATGGCACGTTCCGGGTCCGCAGTCGGACGCGGGGCTTACCGGCAGAAAAATTGTTGTTGATACATACGGCGGGTATGCCCGGGTTGGAGGTGGGGCATTCTCAGGAAAAGATCCGACGAAAGTTGACAGAAGCGGGGCGTATGCAGCACGCTTCATCGCAAAAAATATCGTTGCGCATGGACTTGCCACAAAATGTGAAGTAGGACTTGCTTATGTCATTGGCCATCCAAAGCCCCTCATGCAGACAATTGAGACTTTTGGGACAGCAACCATAAGTGAGAAAGCGCTCAATGATTTTAAGGATAAATTAATTGATACGTCTGTCAGAGGTATTATAGAAAGACTTGATCTTTTAAGGCCCATTTATAAAGTAACTTCTTCATACGGCCATTTCGGACGTGGTGAATTCCCTTGGGAAAAGATAATAAGAAACTAGCCAGTCTCAAAAAATGGCGATTGAGAGAAAGATCCGAGCAGAATTGGAATAAAATAAAAAATTCCTTTCAAATTCTCATGTTCAAATACACCAAAATGACGATACGAGAAGAGTAAAAGCGATTTCTTGAGAGGAAAAAAAGTTTTAGAGCGATAAGTTTTGGGTTGAAAATGGCCCTCAGGAACCAGACGTGATAAAATTGCGCGATGAAAGAAAAATTATCATTCGAAGAGCTTCAAAGCATAGGAGTGGATAAGGACGTTTTGAAAAAAATTGAGCCAAAATTTCCCCAGAAAGAGATTGATTTGGATTTTGAAACCTTAAGAACTGTTCTAGATGAAGGAATTAATTCAAGGCTTTTAATAGAACTGTTGGTTGCGGAGCCGGACAGAGATGCTTATATAGATGATCTTAATATTGCATATCGTGAGTGGGTGCAGAAAGACATAGCTTTACAAAGTGAGTTCTCATCTTATCCCATTACCATGAAAGAAGGTGAAGAGCACGTTCTTAGAATGAAAAAAGCTTGGGAAGCATTTGCCAATACCGGGTACAACACCGAAAGCCGGCCTTGGAATGCATATAAAAATGCCCTTTCAGAATCGATAGAAACTTTTGACAGGAATACTCAGCTTCCCGGTGCAATATACGCAATTAGAACAGTTCTGACCCGTGGACAGCGCATAGATATTGAAGCATCAATAGTTGCCGATGCTGCTGTAGGAAGTTAGAAGCTTGGATAAAATTCTGTGTAGGCTGAGATACATCGGTTACACTTCTAAAGTAGAATGATAGTCTTTA
>CAZVGS010000014.1:0-27627 GCA_964627245.1 uncultured Gammaproteobacteria bacterium
GTTCCTGAATTACAAGTTTGGCCAGAACCGCAGAGAGCATTGCTATCCTGGCAATATGAACCGTTCCAGGATGTACAACCGGAGCAAGTAGGTTGACTTCTACATGAACTGCCATTACAGTATCCGCTGCAACACGTTGAACTACTACTACAGCGTCCTCCGTTTGCCGTACACGATGGTGTTCCGCTTCCACCTCCTGAACAATTACTAAAATTAGGCCATGCGCCATCACACGTTGTACAGGCTGGATAACACGCTGCAGATGGAGGACATTGCTGGGGGCAACTTCCCCCTCCTCCGGTGGGTGGTGCCTGTGTTGGTGTAGGGGTAGAACCCCCTCCGCCTCCTGGTGGACCATAACATCCACTACAATCTGCATAACAACCCGACCATTCTTCGTCTTGACACCATGTGTTGCAAATAGATTGAGTCCCAAACCATGTTGCAGCACATCCGGAAGCAGGTGTAGGGGTCGGGGTTGCTGCCGGCTGACAGCCAAAATTAGGAGGACTACCCGTACATTCCATGTTTGTACCACAACAGTAATACCCCCCTCCAAAAGAACAATAACTTCTGGGTCCACCACCACAAGGATCGGAATCATCATAGCAATTATCTGCCAATATGCAGCCTGTTACCCCGCATCCATACGCACATACTGCTCCTGCTGCCCCACATGAGCGGTCAAAATAATTGACTGCTTCACAAGTTTGTTGATAGCTACATGATGATCCAATATATCCACAAGTAGAACAAGGATTACCTAATGAATCTTTGCATTGTGATTGTAATGTTCCGCAAGCAAAAGTCCCGCCACACCCATTAACTTTTTTTGTGATAGGTATTAATATTAATGCTGCAATAAAGATTACTAATATTATATAGATATACTTCATCAATATTATCGTAAATCATTTGCTTCAAGTAGTCAAAACGAAAGCCTAAGTATAGGCTATAAATGTCTCAACAGACGAAAATATAAAATAAATTGATTTATAAGAATAAAGCAATATTTAATCTAGTAATCAAGAGGGGAAATATATTTGCCATTTCTATCTTTTATTGTTAAATTACCAACTATTTCATGCATTACATCCGAAAATTGCTGAAATTCAGCAGTGCTTGAGATATGTCCCTTTTTAAGAGTTTCATAATTAGTAAGATAAGAGAGTGCCTGTACGTACAATCCAGTAGTTGCAATATTCTTATCAGGCTGGTTAGGATTGCCTATCCCCGCACTGAAAACCTCAAGGTGAATTTCATCATTGATTTTCCTATAACCATTACCCAACCCATTAAATGGAGTTATTATTGGGCTTGGTTGAGCCAATAAATCTAAATAAACTTTATCTTTGGGACTGATTATAATATCTGATGGAAGGAAAGAGTCTCCTTCAAATCCCCAAGCTGTAAATGACAAGTCCTCGTTATTATTTAATTTTTCTTTATATTCCTCAAGCGTTACGCTTTTTCTTGATTCATCTTTATTTTTCCATGCAATATAAAATGCCCGAATTGCGGTTTCTTTCATATCCTCTTCAACATTCGGAAAATTTTCTTTATCAATCACCAACTCACTGACCCCAAAGCATGGCACCATTGTAGCATTCTTAAATGAGGTTGTTGGATCAGGACATTCAGTCCGTGTAGCTAATTTATCCTCTATTCTAATAGTTGTATCCCCAATGTTTGTTTCCCACGAAAATTCATATGGGGATTTTTCAGGCTCCTTTGTTATGATTGGTTCTGGTGTTGCTTCAGGGGTAAACATTGGAGGTTGAGTTGCAGGTTCTAGTGTTGAGTCTGTTATGATAACTCCAGGTCTTTCACTTCCATTATCTTCTGAATTAATTTTATTAAGTCCCAGAAAGCCTGCGGCTGTTAATGCTATTGTTCCCAAGCCTCCTGCAATAGTTCTTTTTATTGGAAAACCTTTTTTCTCTTCAGGTATGGTGGGTTCACCTAGAAATTCAGAGCTTTTATCCTCTTCTACTTCTTCATATGGCTGTCTTGCTGCAATCGCATCTATTTGTTCTTGAATTGTTCTTGCAGAACTTCTATCTGCTGGGGTTAAAACATTGGGAGATACTGAGCTGGGTTTTTCGGGAACAAAATCTCTTCGCCTTCTTCTTTGTCCCAAGTCAACTGGTTCTACTGCTTCATGAGAAGTAGAACTATTGCTCTCCGGTATATCTACCCTGTCAGGTCTTTCTGGCTGTGTCATATCCGCCATATTATAACTAAATTGCTATAGGACTTCAATGTACTAGTTGTCATTGTTATGTAGAATTACTACATAGTCATTATTGCTTGTTATTAAATTATTAATTTGGTCTTGAAGGTCCTTTTGCTGCTTATCATTTAAGCCTATTCCCGAAGGGTCATTTTGCATTTGGAATAAGACCGAGAGAAGACTCTGCATGAAAAATTTCTCAGGAGATGTTTTTTCATTGTTGTATGCTTCATCAGAAAGAAATATATTAAGTCTTAGTGTGTTGTCTGAAAATATAGCGCTTGAAGATATCACAGGAATATTTGTTCCTAAAAAATATTGATTGTTGGGTTGTATTGTATCAGTCAAATGGATTTCGATGGTATCAATAAAATCAGAGAATTCACCGGGATTTATCAGGTACTTTTTTCCAAAAACCTTATATTCTTCAATATACTTAAGAAGACTCTCTTTCTCCTTGATTGTCACATTTTGAATATCAGAAACAAGAAATACTTTTGGATTAACACTTACAAATTCATTGTTGATTTGATTATCTGCAATTGGTTTTCTGCCTTTTGGCTCAACAGGTTCTGCTCTGTCAGGGATTTTAATGGTGTCATCTTTTTGAATTTGAGTTATGAAATGAGCTAGATTGATAACCTTAAAGTGTTGTAATAATCCCACAATAACAATTGCTGCAAAAGCTAAAATAAATAATTCCAAAATCAGAAGCCTTACGGCACTCTTCTTCTGCTTCTCAGGTGATTCATATGAAAATCCTTTATCACTGATGTTATTCATATTATTTTTTTGTAATTACCATACTTACATCATCATCTTTAAGCTCTTTAACTACTTGTTGTACAAAATCTTTTGCTTTCCCTTTTTCAACATCAGGATATCTGAGTGTATAAAGAACACCTATTGATTCTTCAAGAATGGTGTCTTTTATGCTGGGGTCTGAAAGAGCGTTATCGTCTAAGTTAAAATATATCTGTACTATTCCATTGAATAACACTACATATGAATTATTGCTATAGAATTTCTCATAATTTCGGGGGTCATTTGTCAGTAATATAAATATAGCATCTAGGGGTTTTGATCCTGTTGTCTGAGTATCTGTATATAGGTATTCTCTTCCGAAGATATTCAATTCTTTAAGTTTTGCAATAACTACCTGTTCATTTAAGAGTTTCATGTCATATTCTTTTATCAAAGATCCTGTTTTTAGAAGTGGACCCGTGGGGGTAGAATAAGAAGTCGTATTTGTTGCTTCTTTTTTTTGATCTTCTCTTCCCTGCTGAGTATTGATACTACCTATTAAGTTTTGCCTGAAAAGAAAAAATATACTTAGAATTATTAGAAGAAGCATTGCTCCAATGAGTAAAATTACATTCCTTTGGTTCATACTTTTACTATATGAAATGGGGGGGTTATTTGCAACGCTTACCGTTGTGGCATGGTCAGGCCTTATTACTACACAGAATAGTTATCACCTGCATTTGTGATAAAAACGTCATGGGGGTGGGATTCTTGAAGGGAAGCTTGGGTAATTTGTACAAATTTTGCCTTTTTTTGAAGCTCACGTATTGTACGAGCACCTACATAGAACATCCCCGATTTGATCCCTCCCAACGACTGGTCCAAAAAGTCTTTCACAGTGCCTTTTATCGGAACCAATCCTTCAACTCCTTCTGCAACCAAGACTTTATCTTTATATGATTTGCCGTGATATTCATCTTCTGATTTTATCTTTGCTCCGTGCTGCATCGCACCGACAGATCCCATACCCCTATACTCCTTGAAATAATAAGTCTCTTCTACTTTTTCTAAAGTATTTTCAGCAACTGCTAATTCTTTGTGCGCACTTTGAAGGATATCTGTTAAAGTCTTTGATTGCTTTCCAAAAATACTTTTAAATCTTGATGGGACGTATGACTTGGTGAGTGCAACCACTTTTCCGGGGGATTCAGCGCAAGACGCAAATAATGAACCTAACATGAGGGTCGAAGCACCAACTGCCAATGCTTTTACCATATCTCCGGAATTTTTCAATCCGCCATCTGCAATTACTGGTATACCATACTTTCTTGCCGCTCTTGAAGTCTCGATTATTGCAGTTACCTGGGGAAGGCCCATGCCGGAAATTATCCTTGTTGTACAAATTGCCCCGGGTCCCATACCAACTCGGAGTGCATCTGCTCCGCTCTTGCAAAGATCCTCAGCAGCCTCAAATGTTGCGATATTTCCAACTATTACATCTAATTTTTTGTATTTATTTTTGATATAAGAAAGCGCGTCTTTAAATTTAATTGTCCACCCATGCGCGCTATCAAGAACCACTACATCCACACCCGCTTTAACTAAGGCTTCAAGCCTGTCTTTATATCCTTCACTAACCCCAATAGCCGCGCCGACCAAAACAGGAGTGATTGCCGAACCCGCCTTTTTTACTTTTGCGACTTTTGAAGCTTGATCAGCAACTGACAAATTCCTATGAATTATTCCAATTCCGCCCAATTTAGCAAGTGTTATTGCTAGTCTTGACTCAGTAACAGTATCCATGGGAGCACTGACAAGCGGAAGCTTTATCGTGATATTTTTCGTGAGTTTTGTACTTAAATCGATGTCCTCTCGTAAGAAGTCTGAGTATCCGGGAACGAGTAGGATGTCATCAAACGTGAGCGCTATGGGTAACTTTGAGGCTTCCATAATTTATGGTAATTGAAACCCTATTTTTTGTCAATAGGATTTTCTCATCAAAAAACCCACCAATACGTCTCGCGTAGGTGGGTTATTTGACCGAATACAGAAAATTATATTAATTATTAACTTAGTTTTGTCTTTCAGTCCCCCGGCGATGACCTATTTTCCCTTTAATAAAAGTATCGTAGGCGCTGGCGCGTTTCACTTCTCTGTTCGGAATGGGAAGAGGTGGTTCCACACCGCTCCGATCACCGAAAGGCTGAAAGACAAAACTGTCTGGAATACAAGCCTAGTATTTTACTAGGCAAACATGATTTAAAAGAACCTGTACTACTTCTCGACCTATTAGTACTGCTAAGCTGAAACGATTACTCGCCTTACACTTGCAGCCTATCAACCTCGTGGTCTTCAAGGGGTCTAAAAGAGATCTTATCTTAGGGTGGGCTTCCCACTTAGATGCTTTCAGCGGTTATCCCATGGGAATATAGCTACCCGACGTTGCCCATACTATGGTACAGCCGGCACACCAGGGATTCCCCCACTCCAGTCCTCTCGTACTAGGAGCAGCTCCCTTCAAATCTCAAACGGTTATCCTGGATAGAGACCGAGCTGTCTCACGACGCTCTTAACCCAGCTCGCGTACCCTTTTAACTGGCGAACAGCCAGACGCTTGGAAGCTTCTCCACCTCCGCGCTAGGATGAGCCGACATCGCTGTCTCAAATTTCGATGATTCGAAAATTAATTCCTCTGTTACCAGAGGGCTTGACTATACCTTCTTCCGATCTGGTCATCGGAGCTAGCCGTATTATGGAAAACATAAATTTCACGTTAGTGAGGGTTTTCCATCGTATATGTTCAATTAAACTGAACATATACAGTCGATACAAAATCTCGCTTAGCGAGACTTCTCGGTATTGTCCTTTATTGTTCATGTAAAGGAGTTCACCGATTTGAGCTAGTATTTTTATTCTACAAAAAGACCTATCAATCTACTTCTGAAGAATCAGGCTTTAACTTTGCAGTTAAGGCGCCCCGATATTTGGGTTACAAATATTCAAGGTGCCAAACCGCCCCGTCGCTGTGGACGCTTGGGAGCGATCAGCCTGTTATCCCCGGGGTAGCTTTTATCCGTTAAGCTACGTGCATACCACTATGCAGCGCAGGATCACTTTGACCTGCTTTCGCACCTGCTCGACATGTACGTCTCGCAGTCAAGCTGGCTTATCCCAATATAGATTCAGCACGATTTCCATCCGTGCTAAGCCAACCTTTGTACACCTCCGTTGCCATTTAGGAGGCGACCTCCCCAGTCAAACTGCCCACCAGACAATGTCCTTCTACCGAGTTTTTATGCGGTTAAGAAGTAATGCTTGCTCTTTCCAAAGAGAGGTATTCCACTGATGTCTTGCGACTCCCTCCTATTCTCGACAGTTAGAAAAAACTTACAAATGCCAAGCTACAGTAAAGCTCCCGGGGTCTTTTTGTCCAAGGACAACCAGGCCGCGTCTTCACAGCCATCTCAATTTCGCCGTGTATGTGTTCAAGACAGTTGCTCAGTCATTCTACCATTCGTGCGGGTCGGAACTCACCCGACAAGGAACTTCGCTCGTTATGTTATTCTTGAGGCGGTATACCTCAAACTCTCATAATCGCTTATGAGTTCGGACTATATCTTGTACATTCATGTAACTGAACGTACTTCTGCGTGTAGTCTCTGAGGATTCTTAAGATTTCTAAATAATTCAATCCCTTCTATTGTTAAATGTTGACGTTTTTTAATCATCTCCACCGATTTACAGAATATTTCAAAATCATTTTTCTTGTAGGATTTAAGCTGATTCTGTTTAAAGAAAGGAATAATTTTATCCGTAATATCATTTATTGACCTAACACAATATCTGTAAATATTCTCGTTATGATTATCATAACGGCGATTTATGTATATTGCACCGCAATCAAAAAATTTTTTAATGTCTTTTAAAACATTTAGGCTTTTTTGACCTTGAGTAATTACAAATTCAGGCATAACCTGAAATCCACATTTACTTGTTCTGTTTTTAAAGATAGAAACGGAAAAACATCCTTCACCATCGACAAAACCAACTATCCAACTAGCCATCTTAAGTCTTTCCTGCTGATTGCCTGCACTAGATGTATTATCACTATGGTAGGTTTTATCCATATTTCCATAGTAGCACTAGATTCTCAGGGTTTCCAGCATTTAGCAGAATTTCTAAAACACTCCATTTCTAAGGCAACGAAGTTAGTTACCATAGAACAGTTATAGTTACTGCTGCCGTTCACCGGAGCTTAAATCCTAGACTGATATCTTGCGATACTTCATCCGAGATTTTTGACTTACCGGCACTGGGCAGGTGTCAGCCCCTATACCTTACCTTTCGGTTTTGCAGGGACCTGTGTTTTAGATAAACAGTTGCTAAGCATTCTTTTGCATATGGCCTGCTTTTTACAGCAGGCAAGGCATCTCCCATAGGTTACGCCTAGATTTTTTGCAGAGTTCCTTGAACACACTTCTCACGATCGCCTTAGTCTACTCGACCTGCCTACCTGTGTCGGTAATGCGGTACGGCTAAAAATAGCTCTCCTTACGAATATTTTCTTGTAGATTGAAAGATAACACTCATAGTACTTCTTGCGTTTCCTATTTGTCATCATCACTCGGTTAAAACGTCTGAGCGGATTTACCTACTCTTACTGCCTTGTGATTTAAACCCGACGAATCGGGCTGTCCCTTCCATTCCAGTCAATCCTTAAGTAATAACGATCTATTTCCAGTAGTCGAATTTTAACGACTCGTCCATCCGGCTATCCCGCGCTTTTTGACGGGCTACCGTTAGGTGCCGACTAACCCTTCGCTGACTTACATTGCGAAGGAATCCTTAGGCTTTGGGCGTGCGCCGTTCTCAGGCGCAATACGCTACTCATGCCGGCATTCTCACTTCTATACGCTCCACCCAACCTCACGGTCAAGCTTCAAGGCATATAGAACGCTCCCTTACCAACCTCTCGGTTCTCAGTCTTCGGTATCATGCTTAATCCTCGATCATTTTCGGCGCCACTATCCCAAATCGACTAGTGAGCTGTTACGCTTTCTTTAAAGGATGGCTGCTTCTAAGCCAACCTCCTAGCTGTCTGAGGACAATGACTTCCTTAACAACTTAGCATGAATTTAGAGACCTTAGACGTGAGTCTGGGTTGTTTCCCTCTCGAACCACGAGCTTAGCCCCGCAGTTCTGACTTTCTGTTAACACTACACTGGTATTCGGAGTTTGATTGAATTGAATAGCTTTCGCCACCCAGATCCATTCAGTGCTCTACCCCCAGCAAGCTTTTGACAGAAGCTATACCTAGATATATTTCAGGGAGAACCAGCTATCTCCAGGTTCGTTTGGCATATCGCCCCTAACCACAAGTCATCCCATCCCATTGCAACGGAAAAGGGTTCGGTCCTCCATCTTAGCTTTCGCAAGACTTCAACCTGCTCATGGTTAGCTCACCTGGTTTCGGGTCTAATCTACACTCCTAAACGCCCGGTTAGGGCTCGCTTTCACTGCGCCTCCACAAGACTTACCTTGCTTAGACTCGGAATATAAATTAACTCACCGGCTCATTCTTCAATAGGCACGACATCATCGCGTCAGACGCGACTTTGTCTGCTTGTTAGCCAATAGTTTCAGGTACTATTTCATTCCCCTCCCGGGGTGCTTTTCACCTTTCCCTCACGGTACTAGTTCACTATCGGTAAGTGTTGATATTTAGCCTTGGAGCGTGGTCGCCCCAGATTCCTACAAGGTTTAAATCGTGCCTCATAGTACTTAGGGTATAACGAGGAGAGAGAAAAATTTCGCTTACGAGACTATCACTCCCTATGGTGGTGCAGTTCCAGCACCTTCTGCTATCTTTCTCTTGTACTCCTTTGCATTTAAGCCAGTCACCCTGCAACACTACTGGTATTGCTACGAGTAGTTTAGGCTGTTCCGCTTTCACTCGCCGCTACTGACGGAATCTCTGTGATTTCTTTTCCTCGGGCTACTTAGATGTTTCAGTTCACCCGGTTACCTGCTTTCTCCTAATATTGTCAGAATAAATCCCAACAAACTTCAGAGCGAGCCCCCCAAAAGGGTGGGTTACCCCATTCGGATACCGCCGGATCAAAGAGTCATAGGTCTCTCCCCGGTGATTTTCGCGAACCTTGATGCGTCCTTCTTCGGTCAACACTTCCTAGGCATCCACTATTGGCGTTATTTGAAATAGCACAGATTCTAATAAATCATGATGCTTACTTCTCTTAACATTAAAATTAAAATTTACTATGCGTTTCTTGCTTGGAGCAAGAAACGCGGCCTAGTTATTTACTTTCTCTAATATCTGATGATATTAGAGTGCTTGTATTCCAGTTGTTAAAGAACATATTTCTCCTGTATTCGAAGAAGGCCGGCTGATGCGCCGCGCCTTTTTCCAATACGGGAGTCTGTGTAATTGTGCCAGGTACCAGTCGGTACCTGACTGCGGTCCCCTTCTCACTTGCTTCAAAAATAGTGCGAAGCAAGGTATCGAATGGTACCTTGTGGACCCTAGGAGATTCGAACTCCTGACCTCATCATTGCAAATGATGCGCTCTACCAGCTAAGCTAAGGGCCCAAGTTTATTGCAAATCACTTAGACCTACTCGCCTTATTGGCAAAGCGGTCCTAAAATTTAATTGTTAAACCCGTTGAGAATAATCGAAGCGCGAAGAGCTCAGAAGATCAGTATAATGGCCTTTGATGCCTGTTAAACTTTACTTTGTTGAATCTTTATCATGCGTTATTCGATTTGTGCCCATTTGACTTTAACTAAGTTAAATCAGGGATGGAAGTACCTCAAAAGGTGTAACTATTCTACTAGCAATTTGAGGCCATGTCAAGGAGGAAGTTGTAGCTTGTCATATCAAATTCAGTTTTCTATAATCCCAGGGGTTACAAACCTTGAATATGTCGAAGAGGTTGTTACAAATCCCAAAACGGACTACACTAAAAAGTATGGCAAAGAAAGGTAAAAAAGAACAACAACTGGAGAATTTAGCAATAAAAGCAACGGAATGGATAGGCACACCTATATCTATTATAGTTCACTCTATTCTATTTGTAATTGCATTTGCGGTTTATTTTATCGGTGTTCCATTAGACGAAATACTTTTGGTTGTTACAACAATAGTTAGTCTTGAAGCAATTTATCTGGCACTTTTCATTCAGCTTACCGTTAATAAAAATACTCAAAGTCTTTCCGAGGTTGAGGAAGACATCGAAGAAATCCAAGAAGATGTTGAGGGGCTTGAGGGTGAATTTGATGAGATTGCCGAAGATGTTGAGGGGCTTGAGGGAAATATTAAAAGACTAAGAGAAGGAATTCAGGAAATTGAAGCGGACATTGAGGATATTTCTGAAGATGTTGATAAAATTGCAGAAGAAGAAACCTCAGAAGAAGATCTTGCCATCCAACAGTCTAGCAAGTCTTTAAAAAATATTGAAAAGGAAATTCTTACTCTATCAACGGGTATACTGGCTCTAAAAGACGACCTTGAGATTTTAAAAAAGAATATTAAGAAGTAACTGCAAGGGTTTTAAGCCATTCCTTTTCCTTCAAGAGGTTTTGCTTTGCTTGAGGATGAAGTGCATCCCCAATCTCCGGGTTCAAAAAAAGTCTGTTCTTGTCTATGTCCTCTAACCATCCATCTATGTAACCTCCCCTTCCTACTATAAATCTGTCTAACGGAACTTTTCCGGAAACTACATTTTCAACGTAAATTCCGCCACGAGAATATTTTGCATAAACTTCAGGTAATGAACCCAAAATCTCATAGTCACTATCTATCAAAAGCCGTCCATCTTGGTCATTTTCACTTGTTTTATGTTTTTCTGTAACCATAATAAGTCTGTCTACGGATTTGATTTTATCATCCTCAATCTCGATGCCTCGAAGCATTTCCGAAAACATATCTGCACTTTCACGCTCATTTGTATCAGATCCGGGGTTGTAAACAATATCATGCCCAAAAACAGCTGCCTTAACTAGCGCAGGATTGTCGCAAAGATGAATAAATCTCTTAATAACCGAAAGCATTCTATCAACATGAAATATATTGTGGTAAGCTCTACCCGCGCCTGTTCTATACGCTTCGATTATTTTGCCAAAAGCAGCTTCACTCTTAATAAGTATGCCACCCAATTCTTCAACTGTTTGCTTCCATTCGACAGAAAGCCTGTCAACAACTTCAGCTTCTTCGGGTGTAAAAACTCTTTCTTGACTCATTTGAGGGTATTATAACACTAAGATAGCATTTCCAGGTAATGTTCTACGTCCAAAGCTGCCTGACAGCCGTAGCCTGCTGCGGTTACACCCTGCATATATCTTGAGTCATGAACATCCCCCGATACAAAAACCCCTTCGATATTTGTTTTTGATTCGGGAAATTGTTTGATAAACCCCTTTTCATCCTTTTCAATACCCTCAAAAATTTGTGAATTCGGCACATGACCTATTGCAACAAATACCCCGTCTGTTGGAAATTCCCAGGTTATTTTGCCATTTTCATTTGCAAGCGTTGTTCCTCCGACATCCTCAGGTGAGACTTCCTTTTCTTCCCCATTTTCTTTCATCTTCAAACCGCTCTCGGTTGATAATTTTATCCTTTCTACCTTCATTTCACCTTCAATTTCAACAGGTGAGGTATTCCAGATAACCTTGATCTTGGGGTTCTCAAATATCTTTTTCTGCATTATGTCAGATGCCTTGAAGCTATCACGTCTATGAATGATGAAGACCTTGGAAGCAAACTTTGTAAGTACTTGTGCTTCTTCCATGGCGCTATCCCCACCACCAATTACTACCACTTTTTTATCTCTATAAAAGGCAGCGTCGCACGGAGCGCAGGAACTAACTCCGCGTCCAATCTTCTCCTGCTCTCCAGGAATTTGCAACCATTTTGTATCAGCACCAGTAGCAATAATTATACTTTTTGAGTAGTATTTTTTATCATCATCGGTGGTCACTTCGAATGGTTTACCGGTATATTTAGCCGACACAAAATTAACATCTTTGATTTCTGCACCATAGCGCTCAGCCTGATCCCGCATTTTTTTCATCAACTCCGGTCCCATAATAGGCTCGGGAAAACCGGGGAAATTTTCAACATCTGTTGTCAGCATCAATTGTCCTCCCCACTTTCTGCCTGCAAGTATTAGAGTTTTTCTGCTCCCGCGTGAGGTGTAAGTACCCGCGGTGAGTCCTGCAGGACCTGACCCTACTATTATTACGTCGTAAATATTTTGATCCATGATATTTGAGGTACAAAAAAAGCGTCTTGACTTAGTGTCTAGCAAACTAAACCCTAAACCCTAAACGCTATACCCTAATTTAGGGCTTCGTCAATTGCTTTTTTGAGTGTATCTTTACCTTGTACGCCTACCATTGTCTTAAAGGGCTTTCCTTCCTTAAAAACAATTAGTGTCGGAATTGACATTACTCCAAAATTTCCGGGAACATTTACATTCTCGTCAACATTCAGCTTTCCAAATCCAACTTTTCCGGCGTACTCTTCGGAAAGTTCTTCAACTAACGGTCCCACCATTTGGCAAGGCTGGCACCACTCTGCCCAAAAATCAACTAAAACAGGGGTTTTTGACTCTAGAACTTCTTTCTGGAATGTGTCGTCGGTTATCTTATTCGTCATAAAGGATTATAAGTATATACTCTTTTAACAATGTTTTGCAAGAATTAAATCTAGCGAAAAGAGTATGATCTCATAAAATTGCACTTGAGATTAGACTTTGCAAATAACGTTAGTCAAGATATTTAGTGCCATAATTTTCAAAAAACAATACCTATATTCATACTTATGATATATCAATTAATTCATGACTTTGTTAGAATTTTTGTATGCAATTTGACGTTATCATAGTCGGAGCGGGAATTTCAGGTCTGACTTTAGCCGAACGGTATGCATCCCAAAAAAATCAAAAGGTTCTTGTTATTGATAAAAGAAACCACATTGGAGGCAACTGTTATGACTATTACAATGAGGATGGAATACTAGTCAGTAAATATGGAGCTCACCTCTTTCACACTAATTACGAAGACGTTTGGGATTACGTCAACAAATTTTCCGAATTTAGTACTTACCATCACAAAGTCTTAGCATTTGTTGATGGAAAACTCGTTCCAATTCCCGTCAATATCACAACAGTTAACATGATTTTTGGCCTCAATATTAAAAATGAGCAGGAGATGGATGCTTGGCTTATAACAAACCAGGTAAAAAATGATAATCCCAAAAATGGCGAGGAAGCGGCACTTGCGAGGGTGGGGAAAGTTCTTTATGAGAAGATGTTTCGCAATTACACTAAAAAACAATGGAATAAATACCCTGAAGAACTGGATGCATCGGTATTAAATCGAATTCCTGTAAGAAATAATTTTGAAGATGGATATTTTTCAGATATACATCAGGGCCAACCCAAAGAAGGCTACACGAAAATATTTGAAAAGATGGTTGATAATCCAAATATTGAAGTGAGGTTAAATACGGACTATTTCGATATAAGAAATAACTTGCCCTCTTACTCAAAACTTTTTTACACTGGGCCGATTGACCAGTATTTTGACTTCAAATTCAGTGTTAATGAAAAGCTTGAGTATAGATCTATAAGGTTTGAATTTGAAACTCACGAGAAGGAATATTATCAAGTAAATTCGGTCATAAATTACCCTAACGAAAATGACTTTACGCGCATAGTTGAGTATAAATATTTCACCGGACAAAAGCACCCAAAAACCACCATATCAAAGGAGTATTCTGTCGATTATGAACCGGGGGTTAATGATCCCTACTACCCTGTTCCCAATCCAAGAAACAATGAAATTTTTGCAATGTATCAAAAAGAGGCTAAAGAACTTGAGAAAGAGGGGATATATTTTGTCGGAAGACTCGCAAACTATAAGTACTTTAATATGGATCAGGCATTTAAGAACTCACTGGATCTTTTTGAAAGCATTGAAAATACTACCTGACAATTGCAAATTCACCCTTGGTCCAGGACTTTCTAAGTATAAATATCGTTATGAAACTCATAAGTCCATTAGTAAAATACGGGATAAAATTTGAGAGCTTCTCAAATTTTCTTGGGGACACCTTTACCTTCATGCTGTTGGTATAGCGGGCAGACGTACGGCCATATTTCTTCTGAATCCTCATGGTAAACTCCCAGTCATCACTTGTTTTTAGCTTTGTATTAAACCCTCCGACAGAGTCAAATGCTTTTTTTCTAACTGCCATATTCGAACCCCAGACAAGCGGGATGCCAAAAAGTGCCAGAATTTTAGCCGTAACATCAAATAGTTCAAGAAGAAGCCTTGATAAAACTGACCTTCCGATAGGATAGACTTTCCCTCCAACAAGCTGGATTTTTTCATCCAGCATCTTCTCATCAATCATTTTTAGCCAGTCTTTCGCGGGTATAGAATCGGCATCGGTTACAGCAACAATCTCACCTCTTGCAAGACTTACAGCGTAATGCTTTGCCCAAATAGCACCTTGATGGTCGTTATAAATAAATGGAGTCAAACCTTCTTCCTTGACAATTTTTGAGGTGCTGTCAGTCGAGTTATTATCAACAATTATTATTTCGTAGTTATTCTTAGGATAATCCTGATCTTGAAGCGCTTTTATACATCTTCCAATCAACTTTTCTTCATTATAAGCAGCCAAAACAATCGATATTTTCATAATCCATGTTAGCATTTCGCAAAATTGATGGCAACAAATTATCAGACACAATCAACTTCTATTTGATACAATCTAAAGATGCAAAAAAAATTACTAAATACCGCTAAAAAAACTGTTCTGCTTTTTGCTTCTCTTCACATAATAATACTTATTTACCTTGCTCTTGCTACAAATAATCCGACATTTATTAATATATTTTCAATACTTGATCTTCAGGAATTTTATCCGGGAATTGAAAAAGGAACAGCCAGCATGATTATCTCGGGATTGATTGTTGCCTCAATCTTCGTATTTTTTTACTACAAGGACAAGAAGAACTAGTTATTCATTCTTTGCTTAATATTTGAAGCCAGGCGTGAAATTCTGTATTGCTTGTGGTAAGCAATCATATCCGCCCATTTTATTATGTACTCAATAAGAAGTGACTGAGGACTTGTCCTAAGACGCCTTGCCGATGTTCTAACTTTCAAATTTTTATCATAGCCAACCTTTCCGTCTTTACCTATATGAATGGAAAGATCGGTATCTTCATGAACTTTCTCATCATCCAAGCAGACATCATCTTTTACCCTCTCCCATGCGCTTTTTCTAATTGCTAAATTTGGCCCAAAGAGTCCATAATGCCCGAAAATCCTCTTATTTGTCTCAAATACGATAATTTTGAGAAGAGGAGTGAACATATTGATACCAAAAATTGCTGGACCTGAAATTGCATCCAGCTTTTCGTCTTCTTCAAAATGCTTGTTAAAAGTCTCTATCCAATTACGGGGTACTATTGTATCTGCATCCGTTCTGGCAATAACCTCACCTGCCGCCTCATCAAATCCCCTATTTCTTGCAAAAGTTGCTCCTTGACGTACTTCTTTTATTACTTTTGCGCCTGCCTCCCTGGCTATTTCGGCAGTTTTATCGGTTGAGTTGTTGTCAACGACAATGACCTCAAACGGCTTGACCGTCTGATTAAAAACACTCTTAAGACAATAGGCTATCCTGCGTTCCTCGTTATACGCAGGTATAACTACAGATATATTCATTTATATTATTTTACCATGAAAAGAACTGTTAAAATTCAAGTCCCTTCTGAGTGTTGCCCCCGGCTTTTTGACCTGCTTTTGAAGTATAATCTGCCGGACTATTCCAAATTTCAACAACTCCATAAGTATTATCGTACCCGGGTGCAATATGAATTTGACGTTTTCTTACCTTTTCTATTCCCTCAGCAATTGTGACTCCTGCAATTGTCTGGATTTTCTCAAGGGGGGAACGAAGCAATATCTCATGCTCCGAACCGAACTGACTAACCAAATTGTCATACATTGTCATAACCGCATTCGTACCAACACCTGAGTTGAGCGCCTCGGATAATATTTCAAGTAGCGGCACCAGATTTACAAATGGCGGCCTTTTTTTATTTTTGTCCTTTAACCAAACAGTTCCATACCGGTCTTCTTCCTCAAAATGGTTTGAAGCTTTCGAGTTGGCTAATTCCTCAACTCTATTCATAACCCCAACTGTGAGTTCTTTTTTGCAAACAGGGCAAATTATGCCGTTTTTTTGAGTCTCTTCAGGAGTCATTACAATATTGCAGTTTCTGTGTCCTGTGTAATGATATTTACCCTCTTCCGGGTAAAATTCTATAGTGTACGAAAGCTCAAAAGTCCTTTCCTTTCCCCTAACCAAAGCGTTCATGATGTTTGAATACGTGACATCGTGATTAGTGATTGATGTTTTGTGGCTAGCTTTCTTTCGAAGAACTGTTACTTCTCTGCCCATTTTTTCTAATGAGTGAGCGTCAGAAAAACTGACTATCGAGCGGGTTTCAAGCTCATTTATCCGCCAGTTCATGGAGGGGTCGGATGAAAGACCGGTTTCAACAGCAAAAATATACTTGGCGTACTTTCCAAAGCAGTCATTTATTCTGTCGTAACCCCCTTTTGAGCCATAAAGGGAAAACCATGGTGTCCAGATGTGGCAAGGAATAATAACGATTTTTCTGTCTATTTCAAACAAAATTTGGGCTAAATTTTCAGCTGAAATTCCCAAAATAGGCCTTCCGTCAGACGTCAAATTAAAGCCTCTATTTATTAAAGTTTTATTTATTTTCAAGGCAATTTCATAATTTGGAGCCAAAATCAGACAATGAATTCTATAACTGCCGGCAACCCCATCTTTTACCCGTCCCCCGTAAATACAAGCTACCTCGGTTGACAATAAAAAGTGCATTCCGGGGTCATTTTCCCTTATCGGAAGGTTCAATTCATTATCCAGCTCCTTCTCTCTTTTGAGCCTATAAATACCTCCTCCCGACTCTTCCAATTGTGCTCTTGTTTCCTTGAACCACAATGGGTAAGTAAAATCGGCAATTGATAAAACATTTAACCCCTTCTTCCTCCCCCAAATGTACATATTTTGAAGGTTCATGCGGCTACTTACTGCACGAGAAAAGCGCGAATGCAGATGAAGGTCTAAGACTAGTTCCATTGAGGCTATTAAAACAAACTTGCTATACACTTTCAAGAAGAGGGAAAGCTTGCTTTTGCCTCATTTTTATCCTATAATACGACGTGCTGACTCAAATTTGTAAAGTGTAATATTCTTTGGCAAAAAAAATTATGATAAAACGGGCAGAAAATACATATATGACAGAACAAGGACTACCTTTTCAGCCTAAGGGGATTGAATGGACATCCTTCAAACCACAGAAAACTTCAGAGGATTTAGGTCCAAAGCTTGAAGCGTGGAACAAAGAATGGCAGGAAATAAAGGAAAAAGATTGGGAAGTTGATTTCGGACTTTTAAGCATTTCAGGAAAGCCTGGATCAGGCACATCCTCAACTGCAAAAATTCTAGCATCCTTATATCAGGCTGAATTATATAAAGCAGGAGACACGATAAGAGAACTGGCTGGCGCAACCGATAGAACAAGATCCATAAAAAGAGATCCAATAGTTGATAGTTTTGTGGATGGAACGATAAGAGAAAAGGTTTCTGCCGTCAAGAAAGGCAAACCCGTAATTGTGGAAGCGCAAATTGGGGGAGCAACGGTCCTTGAGACCATACAATATCTTAAAAGAGAAGGAAATTATCCTGATGCCACAATTATTCGTATTCTTTTTTGGGCTACAAAAGAAGAACGGGTTAAAAGACTTAAATTAGCCTCAGATGCAAGCGTTGATGAAAAACAAAACAAACTTGCATTACTCCTTGAAGGAGGGACTAATGAAGAAGTAAACAAAGCACTGGGTGATGAGATATATGAAAAATTTGGAGAATTGGAAATCATAGAAGACAAGGAATTGAAGCAAGAAGCCGAAAAAAAACTTGGTGAATATGCAAAAATTCATCACGAAGGAACAGTTGAAGAAAAAAGAAAACTACTAATGATATTGGGTGAAAGCCTTCGGAAGAAATCCTATGATCAAATCTACAAAGAAACGACTGAAAGAGAAAAAAACGATCTATTGTGGTGGAAACAACTATATCCCGATTTAATTGGAGAGGATAATCCACTCGAGAAAAACGCTAAAGACGCTAAGGGCAATTATATCTATACTACTCCAGCTTTTGATAATACAGACTGGGGAACACCTGAAAGAACAGCGTATGAAGTTCATAATCACCTCGTCGAACTTGGACAGGTCAGACCAAAAACTCAAATGTGGCTTGATAGACCGCTTTTTTTAGGCTACGAACCTGAAGATAATTTATTCGAAGACAGACTTTGGGACTAATCGATTAATGCTAAGCCCGGCCACGTCCGTTTATTCCAAAGACCGTACTTCTTCCTATCTTGCTAAGATCGTTCTGAATAGCCTCCATAGCACTGATTCTACACTCAACTCCGCATATTAGTAATTGCTCTAAATCAGCAGCAACATCAAAATCTAATACTTCAACGGGTTCATTTCCACACCTTTTTTTAGTACCATCATCAACTTTTCTTTCGCATCCCTTTCCAAACATAAGCGCATCAAATGCTCTCTGCCCTGCTTCACCTGGTCCAAAGTCTTCCCTATACAATGCGCGGCGGGGCATATCAATTTCTCCATTTTCATTTATAAGAAATCTGCTTTGAGAATCTTTTCTCTCTTTTGATGGTTTATATTCTTCTAAACACTTAGAATCGTGGTCCCGTAGCATAGATGGCTGACCAAAATCATAAAAGTAGATTTTACCCTCGTTATGTGCATTATGTAAATAATGCCAGGATGTTATATTCGAAGGCAATACCTCTTCTTGGAAAAAGAGCTGCAAAGGTCTTGGCTGAGGAATCTTCTCTCCACCATTGAGAATGTATTCTCTTTGTTCAAGCGACAGATGGCTGTCTGCGTTTTCAATAGCCATATCTATAGGATTATTATATCATGGAAGTTGAACTACAGCAACATAATTATAAACCTAAATAAACGAATTTATCTTTCAAGTTCTACAAATTTATAGGAATAATTTTCATCTTGTCCCTTTCGCTCATATACAACATTTTTGAATTCATGGTAGCCAGGAAAAAATGCATCGGCATCAGGTACTTCGCAGTCAACCAAAGTCAAATAAAGCTTATCAGCCATATCAATTGACTTATCAAAAATTATTTGCCCACCAATGATAAATATTTCGTCCGTTCCTGTCTCCTTTGCTTTTACAATACCTTCTTCCATAGAGTTAACAACAACAAAGTCTGAGTCTTCGCTAACTGTTACACCCATACTCCTGCTAACTACTATATTCAACCTATTTGGTAGAACCCTCCCTATACTTTCATGAGTTTTTCTACCCATTATAACCGGGTGACCCATGGTTTTTTCCTTAAAAAATTTCATATCCTCAGGTATTTGAAATAGAAGATTGTTATCTTTGCCCAATTCCCTATTTCTTCCGATAGCCGCAATTAGTGAAATGGTAGCCTTATCATGAATCACAAATAAAGAATAAAGTATTAAGAACTAAGTATCAAGCTCTAGTAAATAATTCAGTATTGAAAAAAGCATAGCCAATATATTATCCTTCAATCGTGCCAAAAGAACAATTTCACTTTTCCCACTCAAAAGAGGTTCCGGATGAAGAAAAACCATCCATAACTCACGATGAATGGGAAAGACAAATCGGTAAATTTCTAAAATTGGGCTTTCATACAGAACTTGGGGTATCCATAGAAGACTATTTGTCTTCCATGCCTAGGCTACAACTTCCACAAGATAAATCAATTGAGTCTTTTAATAGTTTGGTTATCGTTGAACCTAGAATTCCTGCACAACTACAATTAATGCAAGTTGGTTTCGACTACTATGTGCAAGATACGCTAGTATGCCAAACTAAAACCCCGAAAACCCCCTACATTTTATTACTAAAAAAAGCTGACAATAAAAACCTACGGGAAGTACAAGCGCCAGACGAAAATAATCTTACTATTCAAGAAGGAGCAGCCTTATTAATCGCACACCCAGAAGTTGTTAACGGCCCCCCAATCGCTCTTTTTGGATCAAAGATATATTCCCTTGAGGGGAATGGCATTCAGGAAAAAATACCGTGTACATATAAATGGTCTGGTGGACGAGCTGGTATTGGATCAGATTTCCTAGGTTATCTTGATGATGATGGAGCACAACCTGCAACCTGCATCCGTAAATATTAACTTTCCACGCTATATATTCCAAATCATTGCCACATTTTTCTTAAAATAGTATACTTTTTCTATATATCTTATGGAGAATTTCGGCTTCATATCTCTTATTGTCAGAATAGCCCATCTTATTAACCTCTTCTGCATGGTGATTCTTATTAGAAGCGGTATACAAATACTTTCCGACCACCCCAAGCTTTACTGGACTGATCACACGACAGATGACAATCACTGGCTGAAATTTGGTAAAAAAGTCATGCCCAAAGACAGGCTGTGGACAGCACTTGACGAGCCTGAGGATCCCGGTCCCCTGGCACTTCCCGGTGGAACCCACAATTTGGGCTCGGGAAGACATTGGCATTTTACCGCTTCCATTATATGGCTTGTTACAGGACTGATTTATATAGTCTATCTTTTTGCTTTCGGAGAATGGCAAAGAATAATTCCAACTGACATCGGAGTCTTTCAAAGAGCAATTGACGTAATGTTTGCCTATCTTACTTTCAATGCACCAGCGGTAGAACTTTCTTCTCCCTACAATGCTCTACAACAACTTTCCTATACGGGAGTTATTTTTATACTCTCCCCGCTTATGGTTTTGACCGGTCTTGCAATGTCACCGGCTCTTATCGGCCGTTTCCCGCGCTTTTTAGTAATTTTTGGGAACAGAAGACAGGTTGCAAGAAGCATACATTTTTTGGGCATGATCGCATTTTCTCTATTTGCACTTGTGCATGTGACCATGGCTATGGTATTCCATTTTTCAAACAGTGTTAGACGGATAACTTTCGGAAATACCGAGGGCAATCTGCTTCTTGCTGCAACGATACTTTTCTCTGCTTTAATTCTGGTTGTTGCTTTTAATGTTTGGATAACGGTATTTACTCTTGCTGATCAGATGAGACTCAGAAGAATTTTAACAGCATTCTATGTACCTATCATACATTTTGTCTTTGGATGGATGGATTCAAGACAGCATTATAAAAAAAGCGATATTTCGCCATTTTTCAGGGTAAATGGATATCCTCCAAAGACCCCCGAATATGAAAAGTTGAAGGAAAATAATTTTGCGGACTGGAAATTAAAAATTGACGGACTTGTCGAAAATCCGCAAGAGTTTTCGCTTAAAGACCTCAAAACTCTTCCAAAACACGAGCAGATAACCAAACACAACTGCATTCAAGGCTGGTCCGGTGTTGCGCAGTGGGGAGGAGTACAAATGTTGGAAATTGTAAAGCTTTGCAAGCCTACAAAAGACGCAAAATATGTTGTTTTCCATTGCCATGACAGGGATGATAAGGGACTTTACTACTACACCTCGCTTCGATTAAGCGATATGTATGACAAGCAGACCATGCTTGCATATGAAATGAATTATGAGACTTTGCCCATAAAATACGGTGCACCGCTTAGAATGAGGTGTGAGAGAAGGCTTGGCTTTAAGATGGCAAAATATCTAAAATCTATAGAATTTGTAAAGGACTTTAAAAATATCGGCAAAGGAAAAGGCGGTTACCGTGAAGATGGAGTATTTTTCGACTGGGAGGCATCTATCTAGATGCTTTTGCTACTTGCTATCCAATGAGTAATAAAATTAAGTTAGCTTTTACAAATTTTGTTTTCACGGGCTCTCTGCTCTCAACGCTTGGTGCAATTGCGCTTGTTCTGCAGCAACCTTTCGTTTTTCCTTCACTTGGTCCTACCGCTTTTCTACTTGCAACAAAACCAAATGCTGAGATTACTTCTGCAAGAAATACAATTTTTGGACATCTTGTAGGTGCCATCTGTGGGTACATATCTCTTGTTTTTTTTGGACTTACAAATACTCCTGCCATGATTGTTTCGGGAATATCAATTCAATTTATTCTGGCTGCTGTCTTCTCAATTGCCCTAACATCTTTCTTTATGATTCTTTTTTCCGTTGAACATCCTCCAGCAGGTGCTACAACACTTATAATTTCTTTAGGGATCCTACATACGATTCCCGATATTACAGTTCTAATGGTTGCAGTTATACTGTTATATCTTCAGGCAAGATTCGTAAATAATTACATAGCCAATAAACACCGCTAAGATTCTTGGAATTACACCTACAACAGCTGATGTTATAATACTTGTAAAATGGTTATTAAAATACTCGCTTTTGGAATTGCAAAGGAGATTGTCGGCAAACAAAAACTGTCTCTAACTGTTGAAAACAAAACAACAATTAGCAAATTGCATCTTATTCTGCGCTCAAAATACAAAAAACTTTCAACTATCCCCTTTTTGCTATCTGTTAACGCTGTGTATGCTAAAGACTTAACAAAACTCAAAGATGGAGATGAGGTGGCAATTATTCCTCCCACAAACGGCGGCTAAATAATGTTTGATCTAGCAATAAAAAAAAGAAAACTTAATACCCAAAAGTGTATAGAATTTGTGAAGGATAATGAAGCTGGCGGAATTGATGTTTTTATTGGAACAGTCAGAAATAAGTCAAAAGGCAAAAAAGTTAAATATCTTTTTTACGAAACATATAGAAAGATGGCTCTTTTGGAGATGGAAAAAATCGCAAAACATGCCACTAAAAAATGGGAACTTAAAAAAGCAATAATTCATCACAGGGAAGGAAAATTGACGGTAGGTGATACTTCAGTCGTGATTGCTGTTTCATCAGCTCACAGAAAGGAAGCTTTTGAGGCTTGCCGCTACATCATTGATACGCTTAAAAATACCGTTCCGATCTGGAAAAAGGAAGTATATGAAACTGGCGAAGAATGGGTATCTGCTAAATCCTAATTACCTTTTCTTGCCACGCAAGAATCCCACCATCAAGACTAGCAACATTCGCCTTTGGATAGACACTTAAGATTTGCCTTACAGCGTGTGCGCTTCTCACACCTGACCTGCAGTAGAAAACCAATGGCTTTTCAAAAACAAGCTCGGAAACACGATCATCCAATTCATTTAACGGAAGATTTTTCCCTCCAATATTAAATTTGCTGTGTTCTTCAGGTGTTCTTACATCAACAAGGTCGAATTTCTTCTTTGTAAAATTTTTTATAAGCTCAGAGACATTAACCAACGGTATATCATCATTTACTATCCTTTTTATTTCAGATCCTGAAACAGAGGGAAGTGCAATTGTTGTACTTGTTAAATTCTTAGCATCAAAAATAAAAAGCTTTGAAGCAAGCAACCCCCCAACTCCCGTGATGTACTTTATAACCTCACTTGCCTGTATGGAACCTATTATTCCTGCGATTGTCGGGATTACCCCTCCGTCTTCACAGTTCGGAACAGAAGCATCAACGACAGATGGGAAAATATCACGGTAATTGGGAGAGTGTGTGCCGTTTTTGTTTTTGATATTAAAAACGCTCACCTGTCCCTCAAATTGAAAAATTGCACCATAAACCAAGGGTTTTTTTGAAATAACGCACGCATCATTGAGAAGATAACGGGTTCCAAAATTATCAGTACAATCAACAATAATGTCATATTCTTCAATGATTTTCAAAACGTTTTTTGAAGTTATTTTGTCAGTTATACCAATAATATTTACATTCGGATTTTGCTTTTTTAAGCGTTTTGCTGCAATCCTAACCTTGCTCTTTCCTACATCTTTCTCATCATATAAAATTTGCCGATGGAGATTTTTCAAAGAAACCTTATCAAAATCACAAATACCAATCGTTCCAACTCCAGCTGCAGTCAAGTACATGCTTGCAGGACAACCAAGTCCCCCCATACCCACAACCACAACCTTTGACTTGAATAGTCTGTCTTGTGCTTTCTTGCCAAAACCCTCAAGCGGTAGCTGACAACTATAGCGGGTCAGATCAACCATGCGCCTTCACCCCTTTCTTTTATGATTTTTTGTGCTATTTTTACCTCTTCAGGGGTATTTACGTTCATCGTTAGTTCAGAATAAGAAGGATTTATGAGTTTTACATTTTCATGACTCTTAATAAGCGCTTTTCTTGGACACGTTACCCCCTCATCTAAAAGTTCCAATAGTCTTTTTCTGCTTTTTGCCTCCCATATTGCGACCAAAGGCTCGGGAAGGCCGTCAATTTTGCTTTTATAAGCCGTTGCCAACTTTTCAGGATCACGATTTTTTATAAGATTTAAAACCGCATTCCCATCAATTAAAGGCAAATCGCAAGCTACTACAAGAAAAGCTTTTCCAGGATATTTTTCAAAGGCTGTGAGAATTGCACCGTATTGCCCTAAGTCTTTGTAGGAATCATAAAGAACCTGATATCTATTCTTGATTTCGCTTTTTTGCTCAGGTCTTATTGAAATAAAAACTTTTTCACAAAATTCACTCAATAAATCTGCCAGAAAATATCTCTGCTCTACTTCATGCCATTTTATAGCACCTTTATTGTGCCCCATGCGAGTACTTTTCCCGCCGGCAAGAACAAGACCATATAGTCCTTTTTTCATATTGCTTCGACTCTTCATAGTAGACCTTTAATCGGCCAGATTTTGTGAATAGAACCTTTCTTACACGGCTTTGTGCTTGGGGGCAATTCTACAAATGCATCAGCTCCCACCATACTCATAAAGTCCCCCGACCCATTATGAACAATTGGCTTTGCAAGAAGTCTTCCGTTTTTGTCGGTTTCCAAGCCTGCCTGAGTAAAAAGAGTAAGTTTTGGGTTTGCAGGAGTGTCAAATTCCAAAACAGCAGTGTCAATTACAGGCTTTTTTTCTATTCCCAAACACTTCCTAAGATAAGGCAAGATATATCTATTAGCACACATAAAAGATGACACAGGATTTCCGGGAAGTGCGAATATGGTAGTTTTTTTATATTTACCAAACCACATTGGCTTTCCGGGCTTTTGTGCTATTCCATGAAATATTTTTTTTACCTTAAGATCCTGCAACACTTTATAAACATAATCAAAATCACCCCTAGAAACGCCTCCCGAAATAATTATTACATCATAATTTTTTAAATACTCACTGATATTGTCTTTTAACTTTTGCTCATTATCTTTTAAGAGAGCGGCATCAGCTTTTATTCCAAACAAAGATAAAACTGCCCATATTGCGTAGTCGTTAGAGCGTCTTATTTGATACTCATTAGGTTTTTGATCAACATTTACCAATTCGTCCCCAGTTGAAATAATAACGACTTTTGGGAGTTTTGCAACAACAATATCCTGCGCTCCGACACTTGCGATAACTGGAATTATTTCAGGCAAAATTATTTGCCCTTTTTCGACAACCATTTCTCCCTTTTTTTTATCAACACCCTTATTATGCACAAATTGTCCTTTTTCAACTTCATTGATCGCAACAATTGCGATATTATTTTCAAGAATTAAATCCTCAACCGGTATAACGGCATCGCAAGACGAAGGGAGGACGGCCCCAGTCATGATTTTCACGCATTCAGTTGAGTGGGTTATGTTCTTTGGCTTCTGTCCCGCAGAAAGGGTTGAGACAATTCTAAATTCACGTACACCTTTTTTATAAGCATCAAAACTTATAGCTATTCCATCCATTGTCGACCTATCAAAAGGCGGATAGTCACGATCTGCTTTGACTGGCTTTGCCAAAACCCTATTTAGACTATTTAAAAAATTGACCTTTTCAACACCGTAACTTTTAACCTCCTCAAAAATCAGACTTTCAGCTTTTTTTACCGTAATCACCATTCAATGATATACGAGAAGGTCGCAGAATTAAAGTGCAATAGCCAATCTTGAATGCCTCTCCCAACTAATAAGCTCAGTCTTAAAACTGAAATTTCTGGACTGACTAACGTATATTGTCATCTGTCTAATAATTGTAACGCTTCTTCGATGGCTTTTTCAGTATTTGGAAGTAGGTTAGGAAATTCTGAGAGGTTTTCAATTCCAACCCATTCAGGAATAGTTTCATTAGATGAGACAAGTTCTCCCTTAAACTCTTGTATTAAAAACACATTCCAAAATGTCTTTAGTATTTCGCCGTTTTTTCTTTTGATATCACCTTTGAACATGGTCGGTATTTTAACAATTGACACTTTAGCAGGAATAAGGCCTGTCTCTTCCTCAAATTCCCTTGCTGCAGCATCCAATAAACCTTCTCCTTCGTTAAGCCTTCCGCCCGGTAGGCCATAAACACCGGTCAAGTGCTGAGCTGCTACACCATGCTTTACCAGCAAAACTTTATTTTCAAAAAAAGCCACTGCTCCAACTGTATGAACTCTCACGCTCTTCATAAATAACTGGTCTTTAATCGAAGGAGGAACTACTTTGCCATTTTGCCGGTCTTTTTATCATAAAGACCGCCGGCAACTGTAAGTTCCGCCTTAAGCATTGGATGGGGATCATAGTCGACTAACTCGACGTATTCGGGTCTGAAGTCATCGATAGATTTAAATTTTTTTGTAAACTTTATTGTTGGAAAATCTTTAGGTTTCCTTTTCAGTTGTTCTTTCACCTGCGGAATATGGTTTTCATAGATATGAACATCCCCAAATGTATGAATAAATTCCCCAGGCTTAAGTCCTGCAATATGTGCCAGAATCTGTGTCAAAAGTGCGTATGAGGCGATGTTAAATGGAACTCCCAAAAAAATATCCGCACTTCGCTGGTATAACTGCAGTGACAGCTTATCTCCACGACGTGACACTTGATACATATTGTGGCAAATCGGATACCGAGATGCGTCTTCAAAAGTTGCCATGGTATACAAATACTCGGGGTTCCAGGAGTTAACAATTAAATTCTTTGCATCAGGATCATCCTTCATCTCCTGCATGACCCAAGCAAGCTGATCAATTGTTCTGCCTTTTGTTCTGGTTGGCCAGGCTCTCCACTGCTCTCCATAAATTCTTGGTAATTCTCCCCATTTTTTCGCAAATCCTGAGCTTGCCGAAGGACTGTTTTTAATTTTTTCAATAAACTCTTCTTTTGATAATTTTTGCTCTTTTCTTTTTCCTTTTTGCTTTTCAAATTTGCCTTCGTAAATTTTATATGGATAGTCATCCCAGATGTGAACATTGTTATCTACCAAGTATTTGATATTGGTCATGCCTGACATGAACCAATAAAGCTCGTGGAGTACCCCTTTCCAATAGACTTTTTTAGTTGTTAAGAGGGGAAAACCCTTTGATAAATCATAGCGCGTCTGGCGGCCAAACAAAGAATAAAGGACAATATCAGTTCCGCGGTCGACCTTACGCTCCCCTTTCTTAAGAATTTCTGAAAGTAAATCGAGATATTGATATTCGGGGTGACGGTTACTATTCATTATGGATTATCAAAATAAATAATCCACGGGTTTACACCCGTGGTATTTAGCTGAATTCAAGCTGT
>CAZVGS010000015.1:0-27240 GCA_964627245.1 uncultured Gammaproteobacteria bacterium
GTGACCCGTGGGAGAGTCGAACTCCCCTTACTAGGATGAGAACCTAGTTTCCTAACCGATAGAAGAACGGGCCGAGCAGTATATTATACGAAAATTCTTCTTTGAACTCAATTTAATAAGTAGGACGGAGTCTAAAGGAAAAGAACAATCTTTTGGATTTGCTGGATTTATCTTATGATTGATATATGTCAACAGAAGCACAAGTTCTGGGAATTAGCTCTCCACCGCCTGTTGGCGGGGCGCCCATTCTTTCTTTCGAAGCAATAATTCTATACTTTACAGTATTTTTTATTGGGTCGGTTACTCTTTACATTATTTTCCATTTCACTAAAAAGCCATTAATTCTGGCGCACAAAGTAAAGCTTGCAGTATTTATCGCCGTTTCCCTAAAAGTTATTATGGTTATGACAGTTGTTGCCTTTGGATTGGCTTTGCTTCTACCAACTCCAAAAGTTACAAAAGCAACTCCATCAGACAATTCAAAGAATGTTGCCAAAAGTCAAAGGATTGAAATTACTTTCGACAGACCGGTCGACCGCAACAGCCTTTCAAAAAGAATTATTCCAGAAATTCCTGGTGTTTGGACTTTTGAAGACCCTGTGTACTCCACGCATTTATATAGGAAAGTTGTTTTTAATCCAACCGTGACATACGAGCCTGATACGACATATGCAATTACGCTATCAGGCATTTCAAATTTTGTAAAAGTACTTAAGCCTTCAATTTATTCTTTTACTTTCTCCACCAACCCGTCTCCAAATGTTTTATCTGTTGCTCCTTCAGAAAATGCATCAGGTGTTGATGTAAGCAGTCCAATAATTGTCAATCTTTCAAATCAAAATGATGGAGTAGGTCAATTTGAATTTCAGCTTAATCCGCCTGTTGACCTTTCAGTTGCGCTTGATCAATCACAAACTAAATACACCCTTATTCCTAGTAAGCCTTTAGAGCAAGGTGTGAAGTACACATTAGCTATAAAAAAAACAGATGTCAGGTATAACATTCCATCCAATGCAGTTGTTGAGCGCTCAACAACAGTCAATGAATACGAGGGAAGCTTTACAACGAAAGAAGCACCGGGCATTGTAAGGTTTACTCCTTCAGGTGGAGAAATTATTCCGAATGAGGAAATCAAAATCTCCTTTTCTCAGCCAATGGATAGAAGATCCGTTGAGGAGAATTTCAGTATAACGCCAAAGGTTAGCGGGGTTTTTAGATGGCTTGATGATTCTAATGTAACTTTTGTACCTGAAAATATCCAGTTTGAAACAAAATATGACATGAAAATTCCAAAGGCCACCAAATCAAAAAGCGGTGGGTTCATGACACAGGACATAGGTAAAACTTTTACAACAATCGGTAAAGTTATTGCCGAGAGCTTTTATCCTGCAAACGGCCTTGGAGCAATCGGAATTAACAACCAATTAAAGATCACTTTTGATCAGGAGGTTGATAAAAAAAGTGCCGAAGAAAAATTCAGCATTGAGCCTTCCATTGAAGGAGTCTTTTCGTGGGCAAGAAACACTTTGATTTTTACACCTGCAAAAAGCTTGGCTTATGGAACAAAGTACACATTGTCACTTAAAGAGGGGGTTAAAAGCATAATGGGACTAGATTCGGCTGTCGCATTTTTATCCCAATTTACAACTCAGGACCAAACAATAAAGCTTGACGTGCCAAGTTTTTTGCAAAAATACTCCTTATCTTGCGAGATTGCATCCCTTCGTATGGCGCTTGATTATAAGGGGGTCAAGTTGACAGAAGACGAGATAATTAAAGAAATTGGATTTGATAACACCCCAAAGAGCGGAAATATTTGGGGTAACCCTCATCAGTTCTTTGTCGGAAACATCAATGGAAAGCAAATGGTAACAGGGTACGGTGTTTATTGGGAGCCGATTGCCCGTGCTGCAAGGGCATTCAGGGATGCAGCCGATTTTCGCAACTGGAATATTTCAAACCTCACAAAAGCATTGGATGAGAAAAACCCGGTCATCATTTGGACGTATAGCTCAAACGGGAGTCCGACTTCCTGGTTTACCCCAAGCGGTCAGAGTATTCATGCGGTAAGAGGAGAGCACGCGGTCGTTGCTGTAGGCTACGTTGGGGATAAAGACAACCCAACTTCAATAATCGTAAACGATCCGCTTTACGGCCAAGTACATTGGCCTCGTGAATTTTTTGAAAAGAAATGGGATGCTTTCGGGAAAAGCGGGGTTGTGATTTTTTAACCGCAGTTCTTTAGGTGTATTGAATTTGCTCTCAGGAGGCAATGCTTAATTCAGTATCCGGTACAATTACAAATTGCTCCTTAGTTCTTGTTTCAAAACTTTTTTTCCTCCATTGCATGTACTTATATCAACTATCACCTCTTCCCCTTCAGAAAATTCTCTATATGCTAAGATATTTATGGTGAAATACATAAGAGATGACAATAAATATTTAGTGACCCTAACCCGGGGAGAGAAGATAATAGAAGAACTTCTGGAATTTTGTGAATTGAATAGAATAAATTCGGCAACTTTAACCGGGATAGGAGGGGCTAGGGACATTGAGTTGGGATACTATGATCTTGAGACAAAAGAATACAGTTGGAAAACCTTTCCCAAAGTCCATGAAGTGCTGAGTCTGAACGGAAATATATGCATGGTTGATGATAAGCCATTTATTCATGCGCACATGGTAATTTCCAATAACACTTTTCAATGTTTTGGAGGGCATTTGAAGGAAGCTGTAGTAGGAGCGACTCTTGAAGTCTTGATTGTAAAGCTTGATAAGGGTTTGACTAGAGTCTTTGATGATAACACGGGTCTTAAGCTTTTAGATCTTCCTGAAGATTGACCTCATTTTTAGTATAATCCGAGGATGAAGTATAAAAATGCCATTATCGGCGGCACGTTTGATCACTTTCACAAGGGACATGAATATTTTATTGATAAAGCGTTCTCAAATTCTGAAAAAGTAACAATCGGCATTACTGTTGATGGATTTTCCAAGGACAAAGAATTCTCGGATTCCATTGACGGGTTTAGTAACCGCAAGAAAGAAATAGAAAAGTATCTTAATAAAAAAGGCTATTTTGATAGGTCAACAATTATTCCAATAAATGATATTTATGGAAATTCACTTGAGGAAAAGAATATCGACGCAATATTTGTTGATGAGAAAGGCTACGTAAACGCGGTTAAAATAAACTCCGAAAGAAGAAAAAAAGGTTATCCGGAGTTAGAAATCGTAACAAACTCTTATGTAAAAGATGATGAAGGGGAGATTGTATCTTCGACCAATATAAGAAAAGGTTTGATAGACAGAAAAGGTTGTTCCTACAAAAAAATGTTTGCTAATTCCAATGTCATGACACTTCCGGGAAGTCTTCGCGATAACCTCAGAAAACCTTTTGGTAAGGTCGTAAAAGAGGTCAATGCAAAAGATTTTGTTGGCAAATTCGTTATTGCCGTTGGGGACATTGTTGTGTCAAAGCTCGTAGAAAAAGGCATGACGCCGAATATTAGTATTTATGATTTTAAGACTAAAAGAGAGCAGATACTGGAAAAGTCCGTCTTAAGGAATTTACCTGCTAGCAAGATAATTCTTGAGAATAATCAAGGAACAATCAGCTCAACAACTGCTATCAGGTTATATGAATTTCTCGAAAAGGCGTTGAAATCAACGGAAAAGATGGGCATAGAAATTGTTGGAGAAGAAGATTTATTGGCACTGCCGTCCATCGCAATGGCTCCGCTTGGAGCAGTAGTTGTTTATGGGATAAGAGGGCAAGGGATGGTTGTTGTGAAAGTTACGGAAGAGTTAAAGAAGACTGTTAAGGAAGAATATTTGGACAAGTTTGTATCGGGTTAAAAGTATGTTAAAAAGCCAAAGTCTTAATTTTTGTACAAGGTTGCATTAGATGCAGGAAGTAATTTCCCTACAGGGTTAGTATACTCACTTGTTAAACATGCTTAAAAATGTTACTTTTTTGTATAATACCTTTATGACCCCGATATATTTGAGTGTTGTAATCCCTTCGTATAACGAAATGGGAAATTTGAGGAAAGGAACCCTCTCAAAAGTTCAAAAGTATTTGGATAGACAAGGGTTTTTGTACGAAGTTATAGTAGTCGATGACGGCTCGGACGATGGGAGCTTGGAATACGTAAAACAGTTTTCCAAGGAGGAAAAGGAGTTTCGTGTTATCGAGAATTCACATTCAGGAAAAGCCGGAGCTGTTACCGCAGGTATGCTTGATGCAAAAGGAGAATACGTGCTTTTTACGGATATGGATCAGGCAACTCCAATAGAGGAGCTCGAAAAGCTACTGCCCTTTACGAAAAGGGGTTTTGATGTGGTTATAGGTTCAAGGAGTGCAACAAGAAAGGGCGCGCCGTTAACGCGGAAAATTATGGCAAAAGGAATGATGGTGTTGCGATCAGCCATTGTTGGCTTACCTGAGATTAGAGATACGCAATGCGGATTCAAGCTATTCTCAAAAAAATCTTCCAAGGAAATTTTCACAAAGGTTAAAGAGAGTCATAACGGCTTTAAGACAATCCATGGCTCGTCGGTTACGGCGGGTTTCGACATAGAGCTATTATATGTTGCAAAGAGTCTTGGATACAAAATAAAAGAAATTCCGGTCGATTGGCTTTACGTTGAAACAAGAAGGGTGAGTCCTTTGAAGGATTCGGTTGAGGGTTTTATCGAGTTATTCAGAATTAGAAAAAAAATAAATTCTAATAGATACAAATTATGAAAAAATTCTTCCTGCCCCTATGGATATTGGGTGCAGTCATGCTTTTTCTTTACTCATATACCCAAGTAGATCTTTCGCTTACTCTTTCAAGAGCATCAATATTCCAAAGTATTCAAAAATCATTTCAATATATTGGCTGGTTTGAAAGACCTTTGTCCTCAGCCCTTTACATTTTAGTTTTTTCAGTTCTTTTTTTCATATACATATGGACAATAAGGTTAGTCAGTAAAAATAAAATTGATAGAAAATTAATATGGATAACCATTTTGTCAGTTACCGGAGTACTGACCGTGTCATACAATGCTTTTTCGTACGATCTTTTTAATTACATTTTTGATGCGAAAATAGTTACTCTTTACAGTAAAAACCCTTATTTGCACAAGGCGCTGGATTTTCCCGGGGATCCGATGCTTTCGTTTATGCATTGGACTCATAGAACATACCCGTATGGACCAGTTTGGCTGCTTATCACAGTTCCCGTAAGTTTCTTGGGGTCTCAGATATTTATCTTAACCTTTTTTCTCTTTAAAGTTTTAATTGGGTCTTTCTTTATACTTACTATTTGGGCTGTTGAAAAGATTGCAGTTCTGCAGAGGGTAAAAAACCCGCTATTGCCTTTGACGGTTATTGCTTTTAACCCATTTGTTCTTTCAGAAAGTCTAGTTTCTTCTCATAATGATATTGTTATGATGGGACTTTTCATGCTGGGACTATATTTCATTCTATCAAAAGAAAAAACAAAGGGATGGTTACTAGTAATCCTATCAATAGGTGTCAAATTCGCTACTTTACTTACTGCGATTCTTGTAATTCTTTCATCACTGACTAATAAAGGAAAATATTTGATTTATGGATCTCTTCTTGTAATGTCAGTTGCTGTGATTGCTGCCAGCATACGCACGAATTATCAGCCATGGTACTTTCTTTACGTTGTGCCATTTATAGCACTTCTATCACCGAAAAAATTTGTTCTTATTCCGTTCATAATTTTTACGGTAATAAACGTAATCTATTATGTCCCTTATCTATATACAGGAAATTGGGATCCGCCAATACCTTTCACGCTAAATGTTATTGTAGTTGCCGGATTGGCATTGGCTATAGTAACGGGAGGCATTCTTTATAGAAAAGTAAGGTAATAATTCTGATACAATAATCTCTATGAAGCTACTCAAAAAATGGATGCCTGAAATACTTCTTGGGCCGGCACTTTTATTCGCCTTTTTATTCACCAGATTGGTAAATATAATGTCTCTTCCGATGTTTACCGATGAAGCGATTTATACGAGATGGACTCAAATTGCTAGATTTGATTCCGAATGGAGATTTATCTCACTAACGGATGGTAAGCAACCGTCATTTGTTTGGGCAAACATTGTTATGATGAGCATTGTTGATGATCCTCTGCTTGCCGGCAGATTGGTATCTGTTTTTGCAGGCCTCTTAACAGTTATAGGTATTTATTTTCTGACCAGGGAAATTTTTAGAAATAAGAAAGGCGGTTGCAGCCGTCACATAGCGCTAATAGCATTAGTCTTGGCCGTTTTTTTCCCGTTCTTGATTGTTTATGACAGGCTGGCCATCTACGAAAGTTTGACAGCTGCTTTTTTTACTTGGACACTGTATTTCCAAATTTTACTCGTGAGGTATTTGAGGCTTGATATAGCAATGATTTTGGGATTGATTTTGGGAGGAAGCGTGCTTACAAAGTCATCCGGATTTTTATCAATATATATGACTCCTGTCCTTCTCCTTCTTCTTAGAACTACAGAAAGCGCAATGAAAAAAAAGTTAGTTAAGTTTATTGTTTTATCTGTAGTCAGTATATCATTGGCTTATGCGATGTATTCAATCCAAAGGCTTTCGCCGTTTTTTCACATTATTGAACAAAAGAATTCAGTTTTTGTATATCCTTTAAGTGAATGGCTTAAGTTCCAGCCGATGGATAAGTTAGGCAATTTCATCAGCAATTTTAGGGGACTTTCCGATTGGTTCTTAATTTACTTCACAGTACCTTATGCGGTTTTGGTAGTTTATTCCTATGTTACAAGGAAAGAATTCTTAAAGGAAAAACTGTTCCTGGCTATATGGTTTTTGATTCCATTTCTTGGTTTATGTGTTTTTGGAAAAACTCTTTATCCAAGATACATTTTATTTATGGTTATACCTCTTTTGCCGCTTACTGCATACTCCATCTACTATTTATTCAAGAAGTTCACAAATACGTTTGTAAAGATTTTGTTGATTTTGGCTATAGGATTTCTACCTGTAAGGCAATTGTATTTTGTAATTTTTGATTTTGCGAATGCTCCAATTCCCAGACTTGATCTTGAGCAATTTGTAAACGGCTGGCCTGCAGGCGGAGGAGTTAGAGAAAGTACAGAATTTTTTATGGAAGAATCAAAAAAAGGTCCGATATTTGTTGCAACACAAGGCACTTTCGGATTGATGCCTGCTGCCTACGAAATATATTTTCAAAACAACAGCAACATTACGGTTAAAGGCTACTGGCCGACAAATGAACAAATCCCTGAGGAGGTTTTACTTCAGTCGGAAAAAATTCCAACTTACTTCGTCTTTTATCAAGATTGCCCTCTATGTGAATACCCGGGAGATGCTCCAATGACATGGCCTATTAGTGAGGTGTCTTCATACAGAAAAGGAATAGGATCAACATACCTTAAAGTTTATAAGGTTAATTTCCGCTAGTTGAAAGGATAACATAGGCCGGATCAGTGTAAGGATAGCTTAAGATTCCTTGGCCATCGTTAATAACAACAGGTCTTTGGGGGTAGTATAATGTTTTTAGTATCTGAGGTCCTTTGTGCTGATTTTCAGGTGAAGTAATTATAATTGTATTTTTTAGTGCCTTATCATTTTCCCAGTCAATCTTTCGAAGCTCAATATTTGAAAAAGATTCCGGATAAGTGAAACCTTCGGAATCCTCGGGATGCCAAACAGCTTCGCTAATAAATTTATCAGGAGGATAGTGGTTATTTACAAGAATTGTCGAGTAAATAACGCCTGCGTCCCTGTCAATTATTATTTTGTCATAATTACCGGAATTCTCACTTATAAATTGAGAAAGCTCAAAATCTGCAGATTTCCAATACCTGGCATAGTATGTGGGCATTCTTACGAAATAAGATAGTAAGAAATACAAGATGTAATATGAGGCAACAAGGGTTGAAAGCAGTCCAATTGTCCAGACAACCTTTCTATTCCTAAGACTATTTAACCGGTTTACAAACCAATACAATCCGTATGACGAAAGAAATGTTACAGGGAACAAAGCAAAAAAAGTTCTGGTTAGTTGAGGCGGTTCCCGGGTTATTGAGCTCACAAGAATCAAGAATACAATCCATGAGACAATCATTAGATAAGCTTTTGAACCTGATCTAATAAGATAGATAAGACCAGCAATTACAAGTGGAAGTTCAAATATGTACCATTGCCCGACATCTCCGATACTGCCTGTGCTGATAATGTCGCCTTTAATGAAATAGAAGCTGGTTGAAAAATGGGCGAATATGTTATTAATGTATACCCATAGCGTTAATGCATAGGAATTGAAAAGTAATTTTGCAAGAATTGGAAATTCCTCTACGAAATAGCTCCTGAATTCGATTAGAGGTGCTTGTATCTTTGCACTAGTATAAATCAAAGTGCCGAGGGTGGAGTCGACTCCTCCTTGAGTCAGCGATCCGTAAATATATGGCAAAGCAAGTAGTCCCGCAGTAGCAGACATGATGTAGATGTTTTTTTTGGGGAAGCTCTTGAATTTGTCTCTAAAAATAAATACGAGCGCGATGATAAAAATTGGTACAAATAACCGGGCAATGTTATATGTGTAAATTGTAAGAGCAAAAAACAATAGAGAGCCGCTGTAAGTCATTACCCGTTTGCTATCCGCAGCTTTTAAGAAAAGGTAGACGGCAACTAACAGAAAGAGGTTTGCAAGAGTTACTTCATATGCCGACCTTGAAAAATTAATCAGCCATGGATTTATTGCCAAGAGTAAAGCAACAATGTGAGGCACAAAATGAAAAGTCCTTGCACCTGTATCTTTTTTTAAGAATTGCATTAGTTCTTTTGCCAGGAAAAAGGAGACTACAACTGTCAAAAAACCTGAAAGTGCAGAAATAAATCTAATCGAAAAAGGATTAAGGCCGAATATTGAAATGGGTACAACTGTTGAGTAAATGTATCCAGGCAGCTTGTATTCGCCAAAAGCCTTAAAATTTTGGGGCATGAATACGCCGTGTTCATCCCTGCCTGTTTTTAAGATTGAATAGGCATTATAGCCAATTGATGTCTCGTCCTGTCTATAGCCGTTTGGGATTTTATCCAATTGATAAAATCTTAAAAAGCATGCAATAAGAAAAATTATTCCTAGAAGTAATTTACTTTTTGTTAGCATAATATTTAAATGTTATAAAGATTATTGAGATAATTATACTAATAAGAGATATTAAAGCGCCATAAAAAAAGGATTTCGGTTCATACTTAAAAGTTACTAAGTGCTTACCTTCCGGAACAACTACGGCTCTAAAAGCATAATTTGCTTTAAGGATTTCGGTCTTTTTGCCATCAATGTATGCGTTCCATCCGGGGTAGTATGAATCGGATAAGTACAGAAGTGCATCGGTATTAGCATTTGTTTGTATTGATACGGAATTTGATTTATATACTTTTAATTCTGTCGACTTATCTAAAAGAGGATTGTTGGAAAGTTTAACTTTTTTTTCAAGCAGGACCGACGAACCGGGATCAAAACCATCAGAGTACAACTGCTTCTTGAAAGACTCAAAATTGTTGTATGTTTGGTATGTTTTGGTTAAAAAGAATCTGTCGGAAGCATTGTTATTCCAAAAAATATTAAAATCGCCTATTGTATTTTTCAATTCGAAATAGGCTGAGGGGAATGTTAGCTGCGTTGATCCGTTTTCTTTTTTATCAAGGATTAGCCTGGTTCCCGTTATTGATAATATTTTTAGTCTCCTTAAATCACTTGTGATATCTTGATCCCCGAACCCGTTTGTTAGCAGTGCGTCGGACCTTGAAGTATTACTTCCCGAACTCAACATCAAATCATGGTACGTTTTGGAGTACAAGGGATCATAACCTTCGGGGGAATAGATTTTCAGCTGTGATTGAAAATTTGGATTAATATGGGCATAGCTATACCCCCAGACTCTTTCTATTCCATTATTCTTAACAATCCAATCAGAGACAGGAACAGAAGGGTAAATATAAGACGCCTTAACAAAGGGGTTGAATTTATGAAAAAAGTAGAAGAGGTCAAGCGTTACAAAAGCGACTATAAGAATTGCAAACATGTATCTTTTCTTATACTTTTTAAGAAAGAAAATTAGAATTAAAGATATAACAAGCAGAATGGATGAAAAAATAAAGTTACTCTTTGATATTTGAATATTGAGAAAGTAAGTTACAACTAAAGTTGCGGAGAATGCAGAAAAAATAAACCCTAACACAACAATCACCTTCTTTATTTTAAGGTTTTCCAAGAAATCATAACCAAGTCCTGCCAGAATACAAAGTCCTACCGATATCATAAAGATATAATTTGATGGACTGCTTGAAGAAAGCAATGGGATTTCAAATTTAAATAGAAGGTATGATAGCGGGTTTAGTACAACAAAAAGTGCTACAAAAAGCGACGTAATCCCTAGAGTCCTTATTGGAGGATTTTTTTTGGAGAATAGACCTATGCAAAAGAGTATGAAGGGGAGCAGTCCTATATAAAGTGCTTTTGATGGATATGAATATGGCAGTAAATAGTTTTTTACAGCGGGATTTCCAAAGAGATCCGGAATTAAATATAATATTAGTTGCCAAGGTTGTATTAGGAGATTTTCCAGAATAAAACCCGATGGGTGGGCTGTTCTGGAAGAATTTAATACAAGTTCCAATCCTGGTACAAGCTGAATGCCTGCGACACCTATTCCCAGCATTATTAATAAAGTTAAAAAAAATATTTTTTGAACACTTTCTCTTCCACTGTTCATTCCGATTGATCTTAGGAGTATATAAAAAAGTAAAAATCCAAGAATACCGCCAACAAGCTGAAAATGACCTGCAAAAAGCGAGATTGCAATTACCGCAATCAACAAAAAAGGACCGAAGCGTTTTTTATCAAGAGTTAATTCAATTGCGTATAAACCAAAAGGCAACAGATACATAAAATGTCCCATTATGTTGTATTCTAAGAAAGTGGTCATGTATAGGGAGAACGAGTAAGAAATAGAGGATAAAATGCTTCCGGTTTTGGATATTCCAATTTGTCTTGAAAGCAAATAGATTGCAGCCAGACAAAGAAATGGCTGTGAAATTACAAGTATGGTCCAGGCAAGTTGCTGGGGTAGAAAAATATAAAATATGTTGAGAGGAAAAAGTACGGCTGATTGGAAATTGGCAAATAGAGGGGTACCGGAAAAATTGTAGGGGTTCCATAAAGGAAAAGTACCATTTCTAATTTCATCGATAATAACCGTTTTCCACGGATACATCTGCCGAAGAGTATCAAAATACTGAGCTTTGTTTGGAATTCCGCCAGGAGCTATTCCGTCGAAAGAATATGATCTCCATGGTTGATATTCCGCGAGTAGCAAATCACCAGGAAACGGAACTTTGCCCTGAAAAACCGGATAGAAAAAAAATGACAGCAGGAGTATGAAAAATATTAAATGAAGGTATTTTTTCATTTATTGAATGTTTTTTTGAAAAGGTAGTATGCCCATCCTAACGCTAAAAAGAATAAGACAAGGAGAGTTATATAGTTGCCGGTTGTCATTATCTTATTTTGAGTGAATTTAACCTCGATGGAACTGTCTCCTTCAGGGATCTTGTATGTGATCAAGCCTCTATAGTTGGGATCCTGAAACTCGATTAAGGTATCATTTCCGTTGACATAAACTTTCCATCCTGGATAGAAATAGGTTCTATCAACAATTGTGGATTCTTCAAAAGCCTTGATTTCGTAAGTATGTATCTCAGGTTGTATATCGACATTTCCTATCTCTGCGTTGCCTGCTGCTACTTCAACCCTTTTTATAGGATAATCTTGTGGTTCTTTCTCCATCCAGATAGTATTTACTTCTGCGAAGTAGTTGGTTGATTTAGGATAGTTTCTATAGTACAGCTCATCAATCTTTTGGTAGCCTTGGTATGGTCCCCAGTAAAAAACAGTACTTAGTATGATTGCAGCTATTAGAAGTAGGAAGGCAGTTTTATTGTGTAAATATCTAATATTCTCAAAGACTATCCCTGCCGCCAGTGGCGTTATAATAATCGGAATCAGTAAAAATCTCCACGGGAACTGGAACTGTCTTAGATATTTGAAGTTTTCCCAGAGAGGTTTTGAGACAGGTAGCATTAGAAAGAAAGTTATGCCTGTTAGCAGCAAAAGGAAATATGAAAGTTTGATATATTTCTTTGGAATTTTTTTCCTGATTAAAAGGACAATCAATCCAACCATTGCAATAAGGTTAAAAAGGCCAAGCTGAACGGAAACCTCCTCGACTCTAAGAGAAGGATTATTTGTAATGTTTGGTAGTAGGAGCTTGTGGATTTCAGGAAAATGCATATAAAAGAGGTGTTTGCTGAAGATATACCCGTTCAAGTACTTAAGCTCGAGAAGGGCCGGTAAAAGGTAGTATGAAATCGAGAGAAGTCCGATGCCCATTGTGGTCCAGGTGAGAATTATTTTTCTAGGGTTTAATGTCAGGAAAAGTACAAAAATCCCGCTTAAGCAAAAGAATACAAATCCATTAATGTTGTGGCCAAAAGGTAACAGGGCGGTTGAAATGGCGAGAAGAAAAAACCTAGGGTAGGTCATTTTCTCAACGAATTTAATGATAGCGTAGAGGACAAGCGGGATTGTCATATAAGAGTAAAGAGATCCAAGATCTCCCCTTGTGTGCATCTCAACAAGCCTGAAGGGAACATATTGGAACATAACTGTCACAAGAATTGCTACCTTTTTATCCCTAAAAAGGCTTCTTGCGAGAAGCAGCATGAAAATCCCTCCTAAAATATAGGTAACTATAAAACCAGTTTTCAAAGTTGCCGCCAGAGAAAATCCCAATAGAAGCAAGAATGCGCCAACCATATATGGAAGTGGATTGAAAAAGTTAAATATAGGAGTCCCATAGCCGTAATTGAATTGATGTGCCCACCTGACCGGGAACTGTCCCTCTTCAAGCTCTTTAAGATATGCTGCAGACCTGGCAATATGCATTAAGCCATCGCTCGTATGAGGTAAATCAAGCGTTGTCAGCATGTGCACAAGAGGAGGAACTGAGATTAAAATAATAAGAAGGTATAATTTAATATTTTTCACTATAATCAATATACCAAAATGGAGATTTGAATACAGCCATTTTTCTTTTTAGATCAAAAAAGCTACAATAAAAGTGTGAAAAGTAAGTATATACTTGCATTGATATTATTATTAGGTCTAATCCTCCGTTTTTTTATTCTCGGGCAAAACCCGCCAAGTCTTAACTGGGATGAGACAAGTATCGGCTACAATGCTTACTCAATACTCAAGACCGGAAAAGATGAATATGGAAATTTTTTGCCAATTGAGTTCAGATCCTTTGATGATTTCAAGCCTCCCGTTTATATTTACTTGACGGTGCCGTCTATTGCAGTCTTTGGTCTTACCGAGTTTGCGGTTAGGTTCCCCGCAGCACTCTTCGGAACTCTTGCTATTATTGTGCTTTACCTTTTGATAAAGGAAATATTTGATGCTAAAGAATTCAGGGAAAAAGAGCAATTGGCATTGATTGGGAGTTTTTTATTAGCAGTTTCACCTTGGCATTTACAATTTTCAAGAACTGCTTATGAAGGCAATATCGGGCTTTTTTTCCTCCTCTTAGCACTTTTGCTTTTTTACAAATCCTTTAACAAACCTATTTTTTACGTTTTTTCTACATTGTCGTTTATTATTTGCATATACAGCTATCACAGCTTCAGACTTGTTGTTCCTATATTTATTGTAGCCCTAATATTGATAAATGTTAGGAAGTTAGTTAAAAACCTAAAAATTGTTGCCCTCTCAGCCTTAATTTTTTTGTGTCTGGCAGGACCAATTTATATTGGTTTTTTCGCACCGCAAGGTTCACAGTCGAGGTTATCAATGGTTTCAATCTTTTCAGAGTCGGATGCATTGAAAGAACAAGCGGATCAGCTTGAAATAGATAAGAATAATGGAAATATTGTCGGACAAGTTCTGCATAACAGAAGAGCTTTTTTCTTAAGAGAGGCAATTAAAAATTATCTTGATCATTTTAATCCAAATTTTCTTTTTGTGGTTGGTGCCGGAAGCTTCCATCATCACGCAAAAGATATGGGAATGATGTATTTGGTTGAATTGCCTTTTTTGTTCTTAGGTCTTTTCTATGTATGCCGGAAGTTTGACCGGAGAAGTGTTACGGTTATAGTGTTACTTTTGATAGCGCCGCTCCCTGCTGCTTTGACCACAGGAACACCTCATGGAGTTAGGGCAATCACTATGATTCCGGGGCTAATTATACTTACGGCAGGAGGATTCTATTTTTTCAAAAAAACTTTACTCACTGCAAAAAGAAGAGAAGCAGCCTATTTTACAGGAATATTTGTCGGGGCAATTGCTTTAGTAAATTTCATATATTACATAAATCAGTATTACGACGTTACGCCAAGAGAGTATGGGTATTTTTGGGAGTACGGGAACAAAGAGGCAATTCTTTCTGCAAAAGAACTTGAAGGAAATTACAGCAAAATTGTTATGACTTATAAGTATGACCAGCCGTATATTTACTACCTTTTTTATAACAAAATTGATCCAGCATGGTATCAACAAAACTGGGATTATAATGATAACGGGCAAATAGACAGATTTTATAGAAAAATAGGTAAGTACGAATTTAGAAATATCGATTTCAATAAAGATAAAAACCTGCCTAATACACTTCTGATAGGGACAGAAAGCGAAATTGAATCGGAAGATGTCTTAGAGGAAATAGTTTTTCCTGATGGAAGAGTTGCTTACAAGATAACAGGAACATAATATGCTTCGAACTTTATTCTCAACTAAAACACTGCCTATTTTGATAGTATTGATAATTTGTATACCAGTTGTAATTCCTTTCTTTCATCAAGGATATTTCCCGACTCATGATGGAGAATGGGCGGTAGTCAGACTTGGTGACATGTTCAGAACTCTTCGAGATTTTCAATTCCCTCCCAGATACAGCGGTGCTTTAAATTTTGGATACGGCTATCCGCTATTTAATTTTGCGTATCCATTCCCCTACTATATCGGAATAATTTTATATTTTTTCTTTCACAGTTTTTTGCTAAGTATCAAAACCATATTTGTTTTAAGCGTTTTTCTTTCTTCCCTTTTTATGTATTTTGCATCCGCAAAAATCTGGAACAACCGGTTAGCAGGTGTTGCCTCAGCCATACTATATGTTTATCTACCATATAGAATGGTTGATTTGTATGTTAGAGGATCAATCGGGGAAAGTCTGAGTATGGTTATCTTTCCTTTAATATTCTATTTTTCTATTAGACTCTTTGACCGGCCGTTTTCCCGTCTGAATGTAATTCTGCTGTCAGTTTTGATCGGTATGCTTGTTATGACACATAACATAATGACAATACTATTCATGCCTTGGCTGGTCTTCTTTGTAATCATGAGAATAATTAAGGAAAAAAGGATAGATGTCTTGCAATCATTTTTTCTTTGTGTGGGTATTGGTGGAGGACTGTCGTTTTTTTTCTGGTTTCCTGCACTTTATGAAAAGGGATTGATAGCACTTTCTAAGTTACCGATTGCAGATAGGAGTCTTTATTTCGTAAATTTATTTCAGTTAGTAATTCCATCATGGGGATATGCCCCTCCTACGGAAGCAAACGGATTTTCTTATCAGCTTGGCGTTGCGCATATTAGTGTTGTCCTTATTGCGCTTGGGATACTAGTTGCGGCAATTTTCAAAATCAGACTGAAATTCCCGCCCGTAAAATTTTATTCTTTTCTCCTTCTCATAATTTATCTTGCATATTTCGTAATGATGTTTTCTTTTACATCTATAATTTGGAAAACCCTCCCATTGTTGTCTGAAATTAATTATCCATGGACTATTTTGTCACAGCTGGGATTTATATCCCCTCTTTTAGTTGGTTTTTTAGTTATAGAAGGTAGGTTTCTAAAATATGCTGCAATCGGGCTATGTGCTGTTGCTGTTGGTACAGCTATAATTTATGCAAAACCCGTAAGTTACAATAATAATCCCGATCAGTATTATCTGACAAATGAAGCAACTACCACAAGTTCAGACGAGTTAATGCCGATTTGGGTAAAAAATAAGCCTGTTAGGCATTTCGACAACAAGGTTGAGGTGTTACGGGGGGATGCGACAGTTAAAAATCCTTACTACAATTCAAAGCAAATTAAATTTGAGTATGATGCGTCAAGCGATGCCGTCTTCAAAATCAACACCATCTTTTATCCCGGATGGAAGGCGTATATTAATGGGATCGAAGTTCCAGTCAGGCAAGATGATGCAACAGGGACAATGCTGATAGATGGAAATAAGAACAGCAGCAAGGTTTACTTGGAGTTTGGCGAGACCCTTCCAAGAACCATGGCAAATGGCGTAAGTATTTTTTCAATTATTCTACTGCTATTTATTCTTATAAGACCGATACTACTGTTTAACAATGAAGATTAAAGACATAATTATTTTTCTAGTAATCATAGTTTTAGGATTAGGAACCGTCTTCCCCCTTTTTCGTACTGGTTTTTTTGAATTTCATGATAATACGACAGTTGTTAGGGTTTATGAAATGGCAAGGTCGTTGGCCTCCGGGATGTTTCCGGTTAGGTGGGTTCAGGATTTGGGATATGGATACGGTTATCCAATATACAACTTTTACGGTCCGCTTCCTTATTATATAGGAGGAGCTTTGGTTAATGCAGGTTTTGGGTCCTTGGTGTCTACAAAAATTATGTTGACTATAGGAGTGTTGTTGTCTGGGGTTTTAATGTATTATTTCTCTAAAAGATTTTTCGGACCTGTAGGCGGAATAGCCAGTGCAGTAATCTATTTGTATTTTCCTTACCATGCGGTAAATATTTACGTAAGGGGAGCCGTAGGTGAAATTTACGCATATGCTTTCCTGCCATTAATTTTTCTCGGAATATTTAAGTTATCAGAATATAAAAAGATTAAGGATATCTTTCAGGATACGAAATTGTTGGTAGCATTAATTACGGGTATTTTTTTTGTTGCGACCTCTCATAATCTAACTATTTTTATGGTAATGCTGCTCTCTGTTCCTGCAATCATTTTTTGTTCTCTGATAGCAAAAAATAAAATAAAATATTTTACTTTATCAACCGGTTTGATACTTATCGGGATATTATTGTCATCCTTCTACATTATCCCTTCCTTCATGGAAATGGATTTTACAAACGTTAGATCTCAAGTAGGAGGCGGTGCTAATTTTAGTGATCACTTTTTATGTCTGGCGCAAATTTGGCAAAGCCAATGGGGGTTTGGAGGATCCGTTCCTGGATGCATTGACGGGATGAGCTTTGGATTTGGAAAATTCAACATCATGTTTTTAGGTGTTTCGGCTTGTTTTATTCTTTACAGTTTCCTTAAAAAGGGAGCAGAAAGAATTGAAAAAATATCAATCATCTCCTTAGTTCTTTTACTGATATCAGTTTTTATGACGACATCTTACTCGGAGTTTGTATGGGTAAGTATGCCTTACATGGAGTATATCCAGTATCCTTGGAGGTTTATTAACTTTGCTTCACTATTCCTATCATTTACGATTGGCTACATATTTTATATATTAGAAAAATTTAACAAAACCGTTTCCTTGATCGTTGTCTCAATCTTAATTTTGATTATTGTCGTTACTTCTGTAAAGAACTTCAATCCTCAGTCGTTCAATGAATATACGGATGAATACTATGAACAAAAGGATTACATTTCATTTACCGTATCAAAAATTTCTGATGAGTATTTGCCTCCGGATTTTCAAAAACCATTGGCAGTATCGGATATCCCGATAGAAAAATTTGTAGTTAAATCGGGGGAGGGAATTGTTACTCTAAATATCAACAAAGTTGATGAATTGAAAGGTGTGTATGCATTTTCAGAAGATGGAATTGTGCACGTAAATACGGCCTATTTTCCGGCATGGAAAGCCTATATCAATAAGACCGAGGTAAAGGTAATTAAGGTCAGGGATGGGATGGATATATGGGTAGAAAAAGGAAGCGGTGAAATTACCCTGAAGTTCATTCAAACGCCGATCGAAATCATCGGGAATGCTATTACAGTGATTGTATTTTTAGCACTTCTTACTGCTATAATATTTTTTAAATCTTATGCAAAAAAAACTACCTGAGCTTTCAATCTTTTTTCCATTCTGGAATGAAGAAAAAAATGTGAAGTATGTTGTTGAAAATGCAATCGAGGTTGCAGGTAGAATTGCAGATGTATGGGAAATCATCATAGTCGATGATGGATCAAGCGATAAAACATATCAAATCGGCCAAGAAATGGCATCAAGAAATAAGAATGTTAGCGTAATTAGTCATAAACCGAATAGAGGTTATGGCGCAGCCCTTAAAGAGGGATTTTCAAATGCTAAATATAAGTACGTTGTTTTTACAGATGGGGATAGGCAGTTTGATTTTTCCGAAGTCACAACACTCATAGATGCAATTGGATCATGTGATATAGTTATTGGTTTTAGAAAAAAAAGAAGAGATGATTTGTCAAGGCATATTCTGATGAATATGTTAAAGGTGTGGGATTATATATTCTTTAGATTTTATTTTAAAGATATAGACTGCGGCTTTAAGCTTTTTAAGAAAGAGGCGTTGGATAAAATAATGCCTCTAAGATCCGAAGGTGCAATGATAACGACTGAAATACTCGCTAAGGCAACAAGAAAAAAACTCAAGATTAAGGAAGTCGAAGTCAATCATTTCCCCCGTGAGTACGGAAATCAGACAGGAGCAAATTTACCAGTTGTTATAAGAGCAGTGCTTGAGAGTTTTATTCTTTGGTTTGACATCCTCAACAAAAGGATATAATTAAATAGATAATCTTTTTGTATGGATGAAAACCAGCTTCATGCTATCGCGACTAAATCCGTTAAGGGTGTTTTTGCTCTAGTTTCCAGATCTTTTCTTATCCAGATATTGGGTGTGGGAACCAGTTTTATACTGACTCTATTTTTGGATCCCGAAAGCTTTGGTGTATTTTTTGTAGTATCTTCAATAATTGTATTTTTTAATTATTTCCAAGACATTGGGCTTGCGGCATCTCTTATTCAAAAAAAGACGGATCCATCCAAAGTTGATTTAAGAACGGTATTTACGGTTCAGCAGATATTGGTTTTGGCACTTGTCATACCTGCGTTAGTATTTTCTAAAAATCTTTCTTCATTTTACGGTCTGGATGGTCAGGGTCATATGCTGTTAATTGCGCTTCTTGTTTCATTCCTATTAACATCTCTAAGAACCGTACCAACGGTGATTTTAGAAAGAAGTCTTAATTACAGCAGACTTGTAATTCCTCAGGTTCTTGAAAATGTAGTTTACAATATCTCCCTCATTGTATGTGCCCTGCTGGGACTTGGGATCACGTCTTTCATTGTGGCAGTATTACTTAGGAGTATAGTGGGTTTGGTTGCTACATATATAGTTCAGCCTTGGCCAATCGGAATTGCTTTTAGTAAAAACTCGTTCAAGTCTTTGGTTTCATTCGGTATACCCTTCCAGACGAATAGCATTCTTGCTCTTTTTAAGGATGATTTTCTAACTATTATCCTTGGTAAAATTTTACCTATCGCGCAACTCGGGTATATAGGGTTTGCCCAGAGGCTTGCATATCTTCCTCTAAGACTTGTAATGGATAATATAATAAAAATAACTTTTCCTTCATTTGCAAGACTTCAGGATGATAAGACGGCTTTGAAAATAGCTATTGAAAAGTCGCTTTTTTTGATTGCCCTTGCAATTTTCCCAATCGCAGTTGGAATAATTTCATTTTCGCCCTATCTGATTGAATTTATACCGAAATATCAAAAATGGGAACCTGCTCTTGTGTCCGTAATGTTTTTTTCTTTGGGTAGCGTAATCTCGTCAATTTCAACACCCATTACAAACTTTCTCAACGCGATTGGTAAAGTTAAAGTGACACTTTACTTTATGATATTTTGGACTGCGATGATATGGGTTACGACCCTAAGCTTTATACAGCTGGTGGGATATAATGGAGTTGCCGCCGCTTCATTTGCAGTGGCCTTGACTTCAGTTGGTGTTTTTGTTATCGCAAAAAGATATGTTGATTTCTCAATCTTTACGGTTATATACAAGCAGATAATAGCATCCGTTATTATGTATATTTTTGCGTTCCTAGTAGGACAGATTATTACATCACTTTTCTTGATGATGCTTTTTGCCTCTCTTGCCCTTACCCTTTATTTTGCTGTTATGCTGCTTTTGGCAAGATCTGAATTGACTAAAACCGCCTCATTTGCCATAAAGGCTATAAGGACAAAATAGCTTATTTTCTGCTAAACTTACTATTATGAAAGTATCTGTTGTAATTTCCGCATTTAACGAAGAAAAAAAATTACCGGATTGTTTGGAGTCGGTCAAAAAAATCGCTGATGAAATTATTGTTATTAACAACTCGTCTACGGATTCAACTGAAAAGATAGCTAAAAAATATACAGACAAAGTCTATACAAGGGAAAATTTAGCAATGCTTAATGTAAACAAAAATTTCGGCTTTTCGAAAGCATCCGGTTCATGGATCTTGAATTTAGATGCTGATGAAAGGGTTACGAAAGAGCTTGAGGAAGAAATAAGCAAGATCCCTGACTCTGCCCCTGAGAACGGATTTTTAATACCTAGAAAAAATATTCTGTTTGGGAAGTGGATAAAGCATTCTATATGGTGGCCAGACTATCAGCTTAGGTTATTTAGAAGGAATAAAGGTAAATTTGCGGAAAAACATGTTCACGAATATGTAGAAGTTGATGGTGAAGTAGGGAAGCTGCAAAGCCCGATAAAGCATCTCAACTATGAATCTATAAGCCAGTATATCTATAAGTTAGAAAAAATTTACACAGCAAGCGAGGTTGATAATTTGATTAAAAGCGGTAAAAAGCTCTATTGGTATGATGCATTAAGAATGCCGGTTTCTGATTTCTTGAAGACTTTCTTCATGCAAAAAGGTTATAGGGATGGACTTCATGGGCTTATACTTAGTCTTCTTCAATCCTTCTATATGGTTATTGTATTTGCGAAAGTTTGGGAAAAACAAGGTTTTGAAGAGGAAAATTTTAGTTTGAATGAAATTTCATCCGAAATGGGTAAGTTGGGTAAAGAAATAAAATATTGGATTTTAACTTCATCTATTGATGAAGGTTCAACAAGCGTTAAAAAATTAGCAGCTAGATTAAAAAGGAAATTGCTAAAAAAACATCTCAATGCGTAGAGTCGTAATTTCAATTCTCAACTATAATAATTCAAGGGATACAGTTGAATGTCTTGATTCTATATTGCGGCAAAACCTTACCGGATTGGAACTGACAACTTATGTTCTTGATAATGGTTCACAAGAGATTTTTGAAGTAGATACGTCAAAGTATCTAAAAATCAATCTTACGGTAATTTCATCACGGAAAAATACCGGCTTTACTGGGGGGCATAACCTAGTTTATAGGGAGGCAGAAAAACCTTTTGATTATTTCATGATTCTCAACAATGATTGTGTCCTTGATAAAGAATCCTTAGGAAAATTGATTGCTCATATGCATGGCAATGTGGGTGCAGTTGTTCCAAAGATTTATTTTACTAAGGGGCATGAGTATCATAAGAACCGATATAAGAAGGATGATCTTGGAAAAATAATTTGGTATGCCGGAGGGGAAATCGATTGGAAAAATATTGTATCAAAACATTTTGGTCTTGATGAGGTTGATAAGGGTCAGTTTGATGAAGAGAAAAATATTACATTTGCAACCGGTGCATGTGTTGTTTTCAAAAATGAAGTTATTAAAAAAGTAGGCTTTTTTGATAACAGATTTTTTCTATATTATGAAGATGCCGATTTAAGCGTTAGGATTAACAAAAATGGTTACGGCATGTTATACGTCCCAGAGGCTGTGGTTTGGCATAACAATGCCGGATCTTCTGGATCAGGATCAAGCCTTCACGATTATTATTTAACCAGAAACAAGTTGATTTTCGGAATGAAGCATGCGTCATTGAGGATGAAAGCATTTTTAACAAAAGAAGCCGTTTTACTCTTACTGTCGGGTAGAAAGTGGCAGAAAAGGGGAGTAGCGGATTTTTATTTGCGAAGGTTTGGCAAAGGGAGTTACCATGGATAAAAAGATATTTGGAGTACCAGCAGGCCTTTTGCTCGTTGTTATTCTTTCATTAATTCCGCTTTCAACTCTGTTGCATCAGGGTATTCCGCTCACGCATGACGGGAAAGACCATATTGCGAGGATTGCTAATTTTTATTCTTCACTATCCGAAGGTAATCTCGTTCCCCGATGGGCTGGCAATCTAAATTGGGGATTTGGTCATCCGGTCATGATGTTTTTGTACCCGCTTTCTTCGTATCTTGCGTCTGTATTTCATTTTATTGGATTCACTTTTACAGATTCGGTGAAGCTTGTTTTTGCAACGGGATTTATTTCAAGCGCGATAGCTATGTATTTTTGGGCCCGCAATCAATTTTCGGAGAGTGCAGGGGTTGTTATGGCAATTCTATATATTTATGCGCCATACAGGTTTGTCGATATGTATGTTAGGGGGGCAATTGGAGAGCATATGGCTTTTGTATTTTTACCTGTAGCGCTATACTCAGTATACAAATTTTATCATTCTAAGAAATCTGTAATTGAGAAATACATGATTTTCTTGATGATATCCATTTCAATAAGCTTCTTGATACTTTCACATAATGCAATGAGTATAATGTTTCTTCCTGTAATTTTAGCTTATGCAGTTTTCTTGTCTGTCATAAATTCTGAGTGGCGAAAACTCGCATATTTTTTAGTTGCTTTTATTGTTGGTTTTTTACTTTCCTCGTTTTTTTTGATACCTGCATTTATAGAAGGAAAATATACCCTGAGAGATATTGTTACAGGTGATGAATATAAGACACGGTTTGTCGAACCCTTAAGACTGTTGATAAGCGCATGGAGTTATGGGATAACAGGACAATTTTCTGTCGAGCTTGGCTATTTGCATCTTGCCGGTGTGATGTTTTCACCCTATGTTCTTTGGAAATACACAAGAAAAAAAAATAAGAGCAAAGCTATGCTTCTTATAGGCAGTTTGTTTTTTCTTGCAGTTTCCATATTTTTAGTATTGCCGGTATCAAATATTGTTTATGAATTTTTTACAGTTCTTAAGAAATTTCAATTTCCCTGGAGGTTTTTGAGTCTGGGTGTTTTTTCAAGCGCTGTTGTGGCTGGAATTGTGTTTGATTCTATTAAAAATAAAAAAGCAAAAAGGACAATCGTACTTTTAGGATTACTCTTTACACTAATGTATTCTTATAAAATGTGGCAGCCAAACGGTTATTTATACAGAGATGATTCATTCTATAGCTCAATATATGACGGAACAACTGATACTGGAGAAAGCTCACCCTTATGGTCAACAAGGTTTATGGAAAAACGGGCCGTTGAACGTTCCGGCATAATAGATGGAGAGGGAGTTGTTCAAGAAATTGGAAGAACCAGTACATCGCACAAGTATTTGATTACCGTAAAAAGCGATACGGCAAGAGTTAGAGAAAACACCGTATATTTTCCTGGCTGGACGGTATACGATAACAAGAAAGTAGTGGACATTGAGTATCAAGACCCTGGTAATAGAGGTCTGATAACTTATTCTTTAGATAAAGGAACACATGGGATAGAAGTAAAATTTGAAGATACAAAAGTAAGAAGATTTTCAAATTTATTGACAATTTCAGCATTCGGAATTTTGGTAATCGGTTATTTTTATTTCAAATTTAAGAAATGATCAGAAAATTTTTTCCTATAATATCAATAGCCATTGTTTGGTTGATTTTCTCTAGCCCCTTTTTCTTTTCGGGAAAAGTTGCATTTCCGTCTGACTATCAGGCTGATTTTTTTCCGCCTTGGAGTGCTTATGACGAGTATTCGGGTCCGGTAAAAAATAATGCACAGCCGGATATAATAACCCAAATTTATCCATGGAGATATTTTGCGATTGAAGAGCTTAAGCAGGGAAGATTACCGCTTTGGAACCCCTATAGCTTTTCCGGTACTCCTCATCTGGCGAATTATCAATCTGCCGTTCTTGCACCCTTTAATTTGTTTTTCTTTCTGCCTTTGGAGTTTATCGATGCGTGGAGTCTTCTTGTAGTGCTTCAGCCGCTTTTGGCTGGAGTTTTTATGTACCTTTTCGTGAGAGCGTTAAAGATGTCAAAACATGCGAGTCTTCTCTCCTCTTTTTCATTTATGTTTTGCGGATTTGTAACTACATGGATGGGATATTCGACACTAGCTTATGCAATCATCCCAATACCATTGGCGCTTTTCTTGATAGAAAATTACATCTCATCAAAGAGGAATACTTGGCTTATCATGCTTGCCTTAACTTTCCCGCTTTCTTTTTTCTCAGGTCACTTTCAATCCAGTTTGTATTTTTTTATAACGGTAGTTTTTTACGCTCTCTATCGGGTTTTAACATCAAAGAAAAAAAGGTATTACATAAAAATTTTTCTATATATTTTTCTTGGGACACTTCTTACTATGCCGCAAGTTGTTCCATCAATTGAATTTTACTTCTTGTCTGTTAGGAGCGGTATATTTAGTAAATTTGAGGCCATTCCTTTAACTTATTTCCCAACTTTATTTGCTCCGGATTTCTATGGAAATCCTGTCACTAGAAATGATTGGTTTGGGCATTACGCAGAATGGAGCGGATTTGCGGGAGCAATTTGCTTGATATTTTCATTTATTACTATGTTTTTTAACCGCAATAAAACTACTTACTTTTTTATAATTCTCGCGATAGCTTCGCTTCTTTTAGCATATGATACACCAATTCTCTCCATGCTGGTTTCATTAAAAATACCAGTTTTATCAACCAGTGCAGCCTCCAGGATAATAATTCTTATGAGTTTTTCGCTTGCAGTTCTTGGAGGTATGGGCTTTGATTATTTTCTAAAGTCTAAGGTGACAGTTAAAAAATATTTCATTTGGGCAGGAGCGGTTATTTCTATTGTTCTTGCTTCTTTTTTACTTACGCTCTTTGGGAATATCCCCGGAAGTGAAGTTGCTACTTCTCAAAGAAACCTCATTTTTCCTGTAGGGACAATTTTTCTAGTACTTCTTGGGACTTTCTTTCTTATCAAGCCGAAAATTAAAATCAAACTCCTTATAGTACTTGCTATTCTTGCTTTAAGTGCATTTGAGATGTATAGATTTGCTTCAAAATGGCAATCTTTTAGTAATCGGGAAAGTGTATTTATAAGCTTGCCTGTAACCGGGTTTTATGAACAAATTAAAGGTCCAGAAAGGGTCTTTTCAGATTTTACAGCCGAGAATAGCGTTTATTATAGACTTCAGTTTCTCAATGGATATGACCCCTTATATCCGGCACGATACGGAGAGTTTGTTAAGGCTATAGCAGATGGAAGGCCGAGGAATGGGGACCGGTCGGTAGTTCTTTTTCCAAAAAGAGGCGAGTATACATCCGAGGCAATTAACCTCATGGGTGTGAAATACTTTTTGCACAAGAATTCCGATGGTCAGCTTCCCTGGGCATTTCCTTTCAACGAATATCCGCTGGATAGATTTACGAAAGTATTTGATGATTCAAAAATTCAAGTTTTTAGGAATAATCAAGCTTACCCAAGAGCATTTGTTGTCCCCAAAACATTAGTTGGAAAATCAGATGAAGATATTATTAATCATCTATTCGAAAATGAACCGAAAATTACTGCTGTGGTGGAGGAGAAAATTGAATTGGATGATGGCTTTGGGTCCGCAAAAATTAAAGAGTACCTGCCGGGGAAGGTAACAATTGATGTCAAAACCAGTGGTAAGTCACTTCTGGTTCTGACTGATAATTTTTATCCGGGATGGAAAGCTTATGTCAATGGAGTAAATGAAAAAATTTATAGAACAGATTACGCTTTCAGGGGGGTAATAGTGCCTGAAGGAGAGAGTGAAGTTGTTTTTTCATACAATCCGACAAGCTTTTATTCAGGGATCTATCTTTTCTTGCTCGGAATATTAGGTATAATTGTTGCAAACATACTACCCTTTTTTAATTCTAAAAAATGAGCAATATAACCGTTATAATCATTTCAAAGGACGACCACGATGTAATTTCCGAAGCAATCGTGTCGGCTAAAAAATTAACGGACCAAATACTTATTATTGATTCAAACACCAATGAATACACTGCAAAAATTTGTCAAAAATTAAAAGTAAGACATATAAGACATCCATTTAAGAACTTCTCCGATCAAAGAAATTTCGGGATATCGCACGCAACAACTCCATGGGTTTACTACTTGGATTCGGATGAAAGACTAACGGATCAGTTTTGTCACGAAGTTGACGGTTTACTGAAAAGTTTCAGTGAAGACAGCGGAATAGGAGGATTTACTGTTAGGAGAAAAACTTTCTACTATGGTCACGACTGGAATTTTCAAGATAAAGTTGAAAGACTGTTTTACAGAAAAAAATTTGTTAACTGGGTGGGGGTTGTTCATGAAACTCCTAAGGTTGACGGAAGTTTTGTTGAAATAAAATCTCCGATTATTCACCTTACGCATCGCAATCTATCACAAATGATCAGAAAGACCAATGAATGGTCAAATTACGAAGCTGAGCTAAGGTTTAGAAAAAACCATCCGCCGGTTGTTCCTTGGCGGTTTATTAGGGTAATGTTCACGGAATTTAGTAATTCGTTTGTAAAAAACAAGGGTTATAAAAATGGAACTTATGGAGTTGTTGAAGCGATTTATCAGTCTTTTTCTATATTTATAACTTACGCAAAATTATGGGAGCTGCAAAAATATAAAAAAAATTAACCTAGTCTTAGAAATGATCTTATTTCTTTAATTGTAAGCCTCTTTTTTGCAAATCTGAATAAATAAATAACCTCAATTATTCCCAAATCATTTAGAGGAATAAGTATGAAAAGTGCAACAAACCAATTCCTCTGGTTGAGCCGGGAGGCTCTCCACAATGCAAAACCTTTTATTGTAAATTGCAAAACAGAAAGAATTATAAAAAAGACAATTAGCAGAGGGTCAAGATTTGTTGAAAACATTTCCATAGTACTAATTTACCATATTAAACTGAAGGTTTCTATCATCTGTTCTGGCTGACCACATCGGTGACACTTTGAAGAATTGATATTGAGCATACTC
>CAZVGS010000016.1:0-26963 GCA_964627245.1 uncultured Gammaproteobacteria bacterium
AGAGTTTGATGCAAGCCTTTGCCACGGATTCCGTTGAGCCTGTCGCAAAAGGTGCTAAGGGGGGAGATATTGTTCAGGTAGTTAAAAATTCGATGGGTAAAGTTGCAGGTTCTATTCTCTGGGAGACCAAAAGAGCAAAATGGTCTCCTTCTTGGCTTGCGAAATTAAGGGAAGATGCAAGAAAAGTGGGTGCTTCATCCTCAATTCTTGTAAGTGAAGATCTCCCGAAAGAGATAGAAAGCTTCGGTTTTGTTGATGGGGTTTTGGTCACATCGTATTCCTACGCTATTTCTTTAGCCATTTTGGTAAGGAGGGGAATAATGCAGACAGCGGCTGCTAAATCTGCTGCAGAGAATAAAGATGAAACACTTGAGATGGTTTATCAATATCTTCAAAGTGATGCATTCAGGCATCGAATAGAGGGTTATGTTGAAAGCATTGCTACTATGAAAATAGATCTGGATTCTGAGAGAAGATCGATGGAGCGCATTTGGAAAAGGCGTGAGATGCAAATAACCAAAGCCGAAATGAGTATTTCAAAATTAGGAGGAGAGCTGGAAGGGATAATGGGATCATCATTTCCAACAATTAAGAACCTCTCATTAGATAGCGGAACAGACGACTATGAAGAAAAACCATATTAATACTGAATGTGGCTACTCTTTTGAGATACTATATGAGGCCGCGTATGGAAAAAGATTAGATGAAGGGTTAAAGACTAAATTACAAAATCTTTCCCAAGAGAAGATAAATAGTCTGGTAATAAAATGGGCAAAAATTGCCCGCTGGAAAACCGACAAAAGAATAGGCTCTGATGGTATAGAATACGTGTCTTTCTATGAGTAATTACCTTATAAGACGTGCAGAATCTGGCTTTAGTGGTATTTCAGTGACCGTCTTCCCCTCAAAATTAGTGTGCACCCTTCCAAGTAGAGGTTTTTCACCTGTAACATACGCAAATTGTGGAATATCTGCCTGCTCAGGGTAGATTCCTAAAAGTGGGATATCATACCAGATATTTTGCTCCGACAAGGGTTTTCTTACGGTAACGAAATTATTACCATGAAAGCGTTCGCCTTCCATTTATAAATCCACCTACTTTCAATTGCCCCCTAATATTGTTGTATAACAACATCTTGTCCAACTTCAAGTGGTCTGAGGTGTAGAAATGTTCCGTGAATTTCCTTATGATATTCTCTGACCTCTCCTGTGTGGAGATTTTTATCTCCTATGATTTTGATTGGTATGTCAAGCTTTTCTGAGGACTGGGTTGTGTTGTTTTCAATTTCTTTTAACATAATTATTGATTACGGATAAAATATTAAAATTTACGCTTTGTTATTGTTAATAATATAATCTTCAGCTTTAATTAGTCGGATTGCGTTGTACCTTTTTGTTTGGATTTTAAGAAATTGGGATTTTTTTCTCTTTCTTTTTTGAAGTACTCTTTAAGTAGTTGATCGTGCTTATGCTGGGTTTCCTGCTCAGTTATGATCCGCCTTTTGTGCTTGATGCTTGCTGGAATTAATTTGTCAATAATTCTTACAGCTTGTTGTAAGAATACGGGTTTTTCAGAGCGTAGCTCAACAAGGTGTGAGACGGGTTGGGGTTCACAATCAACATTGATTAATTCGCCTGTTATGGCGTCCTGTCTTAATCTGGTAATTTTCACTTGCATTTCATCCGGCCGGGAGACTCCCTCAGCTTCCCGGCTGGATGATGCATCATAAATTTCTTGTGTCATGTCAATTATTATAGAATGTTATCGATGCTAATTCTTGACGTCAAACAACCAATCTTTGAGACAATTTCCTGACAAATGGATGAGAGCTGACTTTTGTCTGACAAAGCTTGAAAAAGAGCGCAGCCAAGACTAAAATTCACATATGGAAAGTCATATTGAAGAAGTGCATTATCCCTTGTCATTCAGGTCGAAAGACTCAGAAAGTCTTGGTCACCACTTAAAAAATAGGCATAGTGTTGTTCTGGTAGGTATGAAAAGAGTAGGAATAAGTAATTTTCTGCGTTTCTTTTTATTCAAGGATGGCATTAAGAAAGAATACATTAATGATGGGAAAAAGCACATTTTCATATCTATCGATTTAAATGATCTCGTTGAGCGCGAGCTTTATCCATTCTGGGTTTTAACTTTGAAAAGAATTGAGGATGCGGTAATGGATTCAAACGTTTCTGAAAAAACCAAAAAATATATTGAGACTTTATTTCTTGATAGTATCCAGTCGCAAGACCTCTTTCTAACAATTGACTCGATTAGAAAAAGTATGAGTAAGTTAGTTGAGGAAGGTGTTACGCCGACTATTTTTTTTCTAAGGTTTGACAGGATGCAGAATGTGGTCACTCCGGAATTTTTTGCAAATTTACAAGGTTTGATTGATGCATGTCACAAGAATCTTTCTTATGTTTTTACAAGCGTAAGGAGTCTTGAATTTTTGTCACCGGATGTATTTACAAGAGCATCGGTTTCGGTATTTGCCAGAACTATGTATATTGGGCCGAGCGAAGAAGAAGATTCCAAAGTAATAATTGACGAAACATGCAAAAAATACAGTCTTAATTTTTCTGATGCAGTTAAAAAACAGATACTTACTATTGTTGACGGCTATACCCAATATCTCCAATTTGCGCTTTCATATCTTAATGAGAAAAAAAGCAGTAAGGTTTCTGCTAAGCTTGTAGATGAGTTATTTTCCGACGAGAGAATTGCACTGCAATCGGAGGAACTTTGGGAATCACTAACAAATGATGAAAAAGATGTTTTGTTTAAGTATGCTGCTTCAAAAAACATAACAGATGAAGAGAGAGAAAAAGCAAGCTATCTTTGGAACACTGGAATAATTGGGGCAAATGGCATTTTTAGTGAATTGTTCTTAAAATATTTGAGTCATAAAGGTGAAAATGTAAAGGATTCTTCCAAGCAAGAACTTTCAAAGAAAGAGCATCTATTGCTAAAAATTCTTGAGGAAAATCAAGGTGCGTTGTGTGAAAGGGAAGAAATTATTGAGTACGTTTGGCCGGAAGCAGAGAGTTATGGAGTTTCTGACTGGGCGGTTGATAGACTAGTTGCTCGGCTTAGAAATAAGTTAAAATCAATGAATTCCGAGTACGAAATAGTTACTGTTAAGACAAGAGGCTACAAACTGGTATAAAGTTAATGTAGTCCGAATTGATCCAGCAATTTCTGATTGCCTTCGATTTGATAATTTAATAATTCCGAGTATAACCCTTTTTGATTTGAAAGCTCTCTTGGAGTTCCATAATTCGTTATTTTTCCATCCTCGATCACAAGAATTTTATCTACGTTTTGAATCGTTGAAAATCTGTGAGCGATGATAATTGTAAGTCGATTCTTCATAAGAGTATTAAGCGCTATCTGTACTTCATGCTCGCTTTTTGAATCAAGAGAGGAGGTTGCTTCATCAAGAATAAGGATTGGTGCATTTTTTAAAATCGCTCTTGCTATCTGAACTCGCTGTTTTTGACCTCCCGAGAGCTTCACTCCTCTCTCTCCTATCTCGCTATCTAAGCCCTTTTTAAATTTCATTACAAATTCGTATGCGTTAGCTGATTTTAGTGCCTTGATTATCTCCTTGTCTGATGCACTATCTTTTCCATAAGCAACATTTTCTCTTATAGTAGATGAAAATAATTCATTTTCCTGAAAAACTAATGCAATGTTATCTCTGATTTGCTTATGTGTAAGGGTAGAGTAATCTTTATTTTTTAAGTAAATTTTCCCACTTGTTGGTGTATAGAGCTTCATAATTAAATTTACTATGGTTGATTTTCCTGCACCGCTATGACCGACAAGAGCGATCTTTTCGTGAGGATTAATATCAAATGTGATACTATCCAGAACAGTTGCCGACTCTTCGTAACTAAATGAGACATGGTCAAATTTTATTGATGGGTCCTTTATGCGAGAAGTTTTTCCACCGAGTTTATAATTTTCACTTGACTTTAAATGCAAAATTTCCAAATATTCACGACTACCTTGCTCAGCTTGCTGAATCTGAGTTAGGATAAATGACATTGCAAAAAGAGGAATTCTTGCTTGATTGAATAATTGAAGGATAAGTACCATTTCTCCGATTGTCAAGACACCGATGAATGTGTTGTAGAAAGTTAATATGTTAATTGCGAATAAAATTATCACAAGCGAAACATTTCTAGCAAAGTCAAATTTATGGAATGTCGCACTTTGTTTTGTGTAAATATTGTTAATATTTGTAAGTCCTGCCGAAGCTGTGTTGTATTCTGTTTTTTCTTTCCCAAACCCTTTTACTAATCGAATATTATTGATGACTTCGCCGATGCGTCCGCGCACCTCATCTTCTATTTGGTTCTTTTTGACTTCTTCTTTGCCCCATTTAACCGTTGAGTAATACGAAAGTATGAGGTATATCGGGAACAGTATGAAAGTAAAAAATGCAATTGGGATGTTGTAATATGCAAGAACTGCAACCGTAAAAATACTTTGCAAGAACATAGGGACAATAAAATTGGAAGCGGTATTCAGAAAGTTGTAGATGGTAAAAATTCCTCTATTAAGTTGATTAATAATTTTTCCTGAAATCTGCCCATCAAAATAACTCTGTGGGAGGGTAAGCACTTTATCGTAAAATTTTTCTGTTATGAATTGTCTAAGCTTTCCTGAAAAATGATCACCCAGACGAGAAGTAATAGAATTTATTAAAACTCCACCCGCATTTAGTAAAAATGCTAGAACAACCAAGAAAATAAGCTTTTCTAAGTTGCCGCCATTCCCTTGAACCTTCAAAACAATTTCATCAACTATGAATTTTGAAAATAATGGAACAATCAGTTGTAAGATAGAGGATACAATTATCAGAAGCCCAATGACTGTAACAATCCCATGAAGCGGCTTTGATAATTTAATAATCTTTATAATGTTTTGCACAAGCACATTATATCAGTTTTTAAGCTCAAAATTTTGGGGTAATTTCTTTTGACATGCAATTAAGACTGTGTTATAAAAATATAATTTGATTTCTGGATATTTACAGTTTATTATCACTAAGGAACTAGCGCCCTAAGCGCTTTTTTTTTGGTCATTATGGAGGGAAAATTAATATTAAGTGACGGAACCGCAATGTCAGGAACAGGCTTTGGAGCGAAAATTTCAACAGCTGGAGAAGTTGTTTTTTCGACGGGCATGGTCGGTTATCCCGAGGGTCTGACAGACCCTTCTTATAAGGGTCAGATATTAGTTTTGACATATCCGCTTGTCGGTAATTATGGTGTTCCCATAGAAAAACTTTGGGAGTCGGGTAAAATTCAAGTTTCAGGACTTATCGTAAGCGACTATATTAATACCCCTTCTCATTTTCAAAGTAAAAAGACATTGGCGCAATGGTTCTTGGAGGAAAATCTCCCGCTAATTCAAATAAAAGACACAAGATTTTTAGCTCAAAAAATACGCGAGAAAGGTGTAATGTTGGGTAAAATAATTTTTGATAACGATATCGAATTATATGATCCCGACAAAGAAAATTTGGTTGCAACAGTTTCATCGAAAGAAATAACTTTTGATGAAAGTAGTAGAAAGAGTAAAGGAAAGACTGTTTTATTAATTGATTGCGGAGTAAAAAGAAATATTAGGCGTGCACTACTTGATAGAGGTGTTGATGTCGTAACGGTTCCTTGGGATTATGATCCTTATCAGGCAGAAAAAAAAGTGCAATTTGATGCTGTTGTCATTTCAAATGGTCCGGGAAATCCCAAGTTTGTCAGAAGCACAATCTCCACAATCCAAAAGATAATGTCCAAAAAGATCCCGATTCTAGGAATATGTCTTGGGCATCAGCTTTTAGCACTTGCCGGAGGTGGAAGTACAAGCAAGCTTAAGTATGGACACAGAAGCCAAAATCAGCCCTGTAAAATGATTGCTTCCGACCGATGTTACATCACAACTCAAAACCACGGATTTGCCGTATCAGAAGTTCCTGATGGTTTTTTACCATGGTTTGAAAATGCCAATGACAATACTAATGAGGGAATTATTCATAAAAGCCTGCCTTTTATGTCTGTGCAATTTCATCCGGAAGCAATACCGGGTCCAATAGACACGGAGTGGATATTTGATTATTTCTTGGAGAAAATATGAAAAAATTTGAGAAAGTGTTAATTTTAGGATCAGGAGCCTTAAAAATAGGAGAAGCAGGTGAGTTTGATTATTCAGGATCTCAGGCTATAAAAGCACTAAGAGAGGAAAAAATAAAAACAGTTTTAGTTAATCCAAACATTGCAACAATTCAGACATCGGAATATCTTGCAGACACTGTCTACTTCTTGCCGGTAAATGAGGAATACGTAGAAAGGGTTATTGAAAAGGAAAAGCCTGATGGAATTCTATTATCCTTCGGCGGTCAAACAGCTCTAAATTGCGGAATGGCTTTAGAAAAGAAGGGAATTCTAAAAAAGCACAATGTTGAGGTGCTGGGAAGCTCTGTGGATACAATAATTGTGTCAGAAGATAGACAAAAATTTGCTAACCATCTTAGAAAACTAAAAATCAATACGCCTCAAAGCAAGTCCGCCCAAAACGTTAAGCAAGCAAAAAATATAGCATTGCAATTAGGATATCCGGTTATGGTAAGGGCCGGTTTTGCACTAGGTGGACAAGGGTCCGGTATCGCAAAAAACGAAAAGGAATTAATTGATATTTCATCAACTGCCTTTTCATTCGTGAAGCAGATATTGATTGAAAAATACCTTCATCACTACAAAGAAGTCGAGTATGAAATTGTTAGAGACAAGTATGATAATTGTGTTGCTGTATGCAATATGGAGAACATGGATCCCTTAGGGATTCACACCGGTGAATCGATAGTAATTGCACCAAGTCAAACTCTCACCAACTATGAATATCACGCATTAAGGTCAATCGCTATTAAGCTTGTCAGAAGCTTGAATGTAATAGGAGAGTGTAATGTTCAATTTGCACTAAATCCAAATTCTGTAGGCAAAGATGGATTGGATTATTATGTGATTGAGCTCAACCCGCGATTATCCAGAAGTTCTGCCCTTGCCAGCAAAGCGACAGGTTACCCTCTTGCGTATGTGGCTGCAAAGCTTGTTTTGGGTAAGAGCTTGACAGAACTTAAAAACAAAGTAACTCATGTAACTCAGTTTTGTTTTGAGCCTGCCCTTGACTATGTCACCATAAAAATACCAAGGTGGGATATTGATAAATTCAAAAATGCAGAAGCATCAATAGGAAGCAGTATGAAGTCAGTAGGTGAGGTAATGGGAATCGGGCGGACCTTTGAAGAGGCATATCAAAAAGCAATTAGAATGCTTGATCTCAATTTTGAGGGAGCAGTTGATGAGGAAATTTTCAAGAACGGTCTGAGTAATCAAAAGACCGTTGACCTACTTCGTAAGCCGACTCCAAATAGGATGTTTGCTATATCAAAGGCTTTTTATGAGGATTTTTCTGTAGAAAAAGTTTATGGTCTTACGGGAATTGATCCATGGTTTTTATATAGAGTAAAAAACATTGTAGAGAATGAAAAAAAGTTAATTAAGTCAAAAAAATTAACTAAAGAAACCCTGATTAAGCTCAAACAAATAGGCTGTTCTGATAAAAGGATAGGTTTTTTATTAGGTAAAACCGGGCTTGAAGTTAGGAATATTAGGAAAAAATGGAGTATTTCCCCTTTTGTATTTCAGATAGACACTCTAGCAGGTGAATTTCCAGCTCAGACAAATTACCTTTACATGACTTATAATGCAAGTCATAACGACATTAAAGCGTCGGGAAAAGATGCCGTAATTGTTTTGGGTTCAGGACCTTACAGGATAGGTTCTTCCGTTGAATTTGATTGGACCTGTGTAAATACAGTCTTAGGTCTTAAAGACAATGGTAAAAAATCTATCGTTATAAATTGTAATCCTGAGACTGTTTCAACCGATTATGATATTTCTGAGAGGCTTTACTTTGAAGAACTTACTTTTGAGAGAATAGCGGATATCTATGAATTTGAAAATCCGTACGGAGTTATCGTATCTGTAGGCGGACAGACCCCCAACAATAGAGCAAAAGCTCTTAAAGCATACAATTTTAAGGTATTGGGTACAGATCCTGATAATATTGACAGGGCTGAGGATCGAAACAAATTTTCATCACTTCTTGATTCGTTGAATATAAAACAGCCTGAATGGAGCAGACTCTCAAATATAAAAAGTGCTCTAGAGTTTGCCGATAAAGCAGGCTATCCTGTTTTGATCCGTCCATCGTATGTACTTTCGGGGAGTAACATGAGAATTTGCTATAACCCCGATCAATTAAAAGACTATCTAAATACCCCTTCTTTGATGTCTGATGAATTTCCGGTTACAGTCTCAAAATTAATTGAAAATGCTAAGGAAATTGAAGTTGATTGCGTTGCACAGAAAGGGATAATTAAAGCCTTTGTCATATCCGAGCATATCGAAAATGCAGGGGTCCATTCGGGTGATGCTTCTATTCTTCTACCTCCTCAGAAATTATATCTTGAGACTTTAAGAAAGTTAAAAAACATTGCATCCGATGTCGCAAAAACCCTAAATGTTACCGGACCTTTTAACATGCAATGTATTGCAAAAGATAATGAGGTATATGTTATTGAAGTAAATCTCCGCTCATCAAGAACTTTCCCTTTTATCTCCAAGGTTACGCGTGTAAACATGATCCAATTGGCAACAGACGCAATTTTTAAGAAAAACATACAGGAAATGCCAATCAATTTATTGGATTACAATTTTGTAGCGGCAAAAGTTGCTCAATTCTCTTTTGCAAGGCTTACCGGAGCAGATCCAGTGCTAGGCGTTGAAATGGCTTCAACTGGTGAGGCAGCATGCTTTGGTTTAACTGCAGAGGAAGCATTTTTAACAGCCGAATTAAGTGTTGGCGGAAAAATTCCTTCAAAAGGCATTTTTATAAGTCTTGGAGGAGAAGAGAATAAAGTTAAATTTCTTGAGAGCGCGCACAGACTAAATTGTCTGGGTTTGCCTCTTTATGCGACGGATAAGACAGGAAAATACCTTAGAAAGAATGGAATTTCGACTAAAAAACTTTTTAAGATACATGAAAAGAAATATCCTAATATTCTGGAATATTTTCAAAAGGGAAAAATTGATATGGTTATCAATCTTACCGATAAAGATGTTAAAAAAGACATCGATGACGACTATGCAATGAGAAGATATGCAATCGATCAAAATATCCAGCTTTTTACAAACCTTCAGAAGGCTGAGATATTTATTAAAGCGATTATAAAGGGGAAAGAAAACTTTTCAATATTGCCCTGGAGTGAATACGATTTGGCGAAATAGATTACTATTCTACTCTTTCCCAATAATAATTAGAGCTTCGGCATCAGAGTCTGTCAAATCTGCTGTTGCTGATTCTATTGTATAGTCTCCGGAGAGATCCTTTTTCAACATGTCAAGGTAAGCCTTTTTCGAACTTGTTACTTGGATAACTGTTTCTTCATAATCGAAGTTATCGGCATTGCCTGTTGACGAAATATCATATCCAAGCGCCTTTAGCTTATCAGACATTTTTGTAGCTGCCCCCGCTACCCCGCTTCCGTTTTGGATTTCTATACTAAGATCCGACCTGTCAAGTCCTGCTGAAAGAGTGGGTGACGGAGTTGTTTTCGTGACGGTAGGTGTAGTTGTTGGCGTTTCGGTTGGAGACTCTTCGGGCGTAGGAGTTTCTGCAGGTTCAGTAGGAGTAGGCTTCTCAATGCTTTCAGTAGGTGCAATTTCTGTGTCTTCACCCTTGCCTCCTGTTGCAACAACGGCAAATGCGACAAGTGCAATAAGTATTATTACCCCAATTATTATAAGAATAATCCTTGATTTATTGCCGGAACTTTTTGACGTTTCATAAACATATGACCGCCTCGATGGATTAAATGGATCGTTAGAAGTTTCTTCTGCCATGGATTTACCCTATGATACCATGTAAATTGTAATTTACAAGCTTGAAAGAAGATTTCAACCTTATGATACAATAGCCTCAACGGTCATGAAAATAATAGTCGTTCTGGCAGTAATTGTGGGAAGTGTTCTTTTATGGAATTACGCAAAGCCGGATAAGATACAAAAAACAATTGAAACAATTACCGAGCAGGTTGTTCCCAAAAAAATTACGCAACAAACCGAAAAGCGAGAATATATTTTTGTTCCTTATTGGTCTTTTACAAAAAATATAGTTACGGATAGTGAAAACTCACTGATATATTTTGGACTGGGAGTAAATGAAGAAGGGTTAGAACTTGAAGATGACGGATTTGATAAGCTTGAAGATTTTGTTGATTTTACCCCGAATGCAACGGAAAGAATTATGGCAATTAGAATGACCGATAAAAATGTCAATGCACAAATTTTGAAAAATCCCTTAATGCAAGAGAAAATAGCCTCAACAGCATCAAAACTTGCAAAAGAATTTGAATTTGACGGTGTCCTGCTTGATTATGAGACATCGGCCTTCGGATTTGATACGACTACAAATAACATCACTTCCTTTTTCACCTTATTTGGGGATAGTGCTAAGAAAGACGGACTTAAGTTTTACGTTACACTTTACGGCGATACTTTTTTCAGAGCGCGCCCGTATGATGTCAAAAAAATTGGTGAATTGGCCGATAAAGTTCTTATTATGTCATACGATTTTTCAAAATCTCGAGGAAATCCCGGACCTAATTTCCCGTTGTATGATGACAGTGCGTATGGATATGATTTTGGGAAAATGGTGGATGATTTTCAGACAAACGTTGATAACTTAAAGCTCGTTTTTGTACTTGGTTATTTTGGATATGACTGGAGAGTTGATAGTGATGGAACCGCTGTTGCTGCAGGTATTCCTCTTAGTACAAATGAGATTGAGAATGAATTTGTCAATGAATGTGAATACGAAAATTGCGTACTTAATAGAGCTCCAGAATCATTGGAGCCTTCGATTGTTTATACAGATGGTAGCGGAGCGAATCACGTGATCTGGTTTGAAGATATTCAATCTGCTGAAAAAAAGAAAGAGTTTTTGGTAGGAAAAAGTGTACTTGAAACAGCCTCCTGGGCATATTCTTATTACTAGCTGATAGCTTTTAGTTTACTCAAGTCTTGATTGTAGAGGCATGGGAGTGTTATAGTCTGCGCATGGCTAACGAAGTCCCCTTTGAGCTTACTGGTGGATTAAAGGGAACTCTATCTGAAAATGTGTGGCGTAGAGGCAACCCGAATCCTTATGAATACTTTTATTATGAAGGTTCTGATATTTTAGCAAGAAGACAGAGCCCCGTAGTACTTGAAAGCGTAATCAAGGCTGCAGAAGCAATTTCAGATCTTTCGGATCCGGATAAAATTAGGGATCATTATAACGCGAATCTGGAAACTCTATTCCATGCTTTTATCGAATCCAGCATTCCTGAGTTTGATAATGTTTATAACAATGCACTCCAACAAAGCGGGTTTTATAGACGCTCAGATAAAAAATCTAGTAGTCTTGATTACGCTTCTTTAGCTTGGTTACGTACAGCTTGTGACTTTTTAACTTCGTATCATTTTAGTTTAGGTGATGGTAAAAAGGCTATAGAATTCGTAGGTGACACAGAGGTACTTACGGGAATTGTTACAGTTTATGATGCATTGAGATCTGGGAAGGCACACATAGAAGATGAAAATAAGAAATATGATCCAAAAGGAATTAGCTTTAAGAAACAATTGGGTGTAACTGTTATACATGGTCAGGATGTTAATATTTATGCTTCCTGTCCAGCAGAAAATTATGGACGTGATTGGTTTTTTACCGCAAAAAAATTAGTTGATGATAGTATTTCTGCAATCGAAGCCCGAATGAAAAAAATGCACATGAATGAAGAATCACCAGAGTGAATTTACTCCAGTCTTGATAATAAAGGCAAACTCAGTTTGATTTCCTTTTTCTTCTTTATCAATCTTTCAGAATCAAACAGGGAAGTTCCAAAGTCTATTTTCTTTTTCTCAAAAATTGGATAAAGCTTTTTTGCCTTTTCTTCCATTTGGGAATGAGAGAAAAAAAGTGATGCTTGGCGCTGGTTGTTTTCTAAAAACTCATAAATTGTTGCGCCACTCGCTCTATACATGATATTTTTTTTATATATCTTTTCAAAAGCCTCCTTCAGTTCGCCTCTTATAGTAATAGGAAATGCAGTTGGTTCACTCAGCTTTATTTCTATTCCATGGTGATTAAATTTCTGATCTTTAAGGTAGATAAAGACTTTTTTAACCGCGTAATTATAATTTCTTGCTTTGAAAAATACGTCTTCGATGTGGACTAGCAACCTTGCCCACAAGATATCTTTGTCATTCGTTGGAGGTGTAACGGTTGATGAGCGGGTCATGGATTTGTATACCCGCTTTGTATCGGGATTGACGGTATATACCATCTCGCCATTTAATTCGCGCCAGATTTCCTGATAAGGTTTTGAAAAATTTTGCTTTACAAACCCTTCGGATTTGCGGGCAAATTTGTAAGCAGTATTAATGTTGAGTTTGTTAAGAAATGCAGAAGTTTGACCTCCAATTCCCCAAATTTTATCAACCGGTGTTTCTTTTAAGATACTATCAATTTCTTTACCAGGGACAATTGTTAGACCGGACGGTTTGTTTTTGTTGACCGCAAGTTTTGCTAGCGATTTTGTAACGGATACACCGATACTAACAGTAATTCCAAGTGAACCTTCAATTTCTTTTTTTATTGCTTGAGCAATTTGCTCATATGACATGTGAAGAGGCCGGCGCATACCTTTAAGATCAGCAAATCCTTCATCAACTGAATAGACCTCAACAGTGGGGGAATATTTGCGCATGACCGCAAACATCTTGTCTGAGAAAAGGTGGTAGAGTCGGTAGTCGGAGTGGGTTATTACAACCGTGGGGTATTTTTTCTTTATTTCCCAGCATCGGTCTCCGCGTTTGACACCTAAGGCTCTTGCTTCATAGCTAACGGCAGTTGCAATGCCGCGTTCTTGACCTGTTACAACAGGTTTTCCTTTTAATTCGGGATGAATGGCTTGAGTAACTGATGCAAAGAATGCATCACCATCAAGGCATAGTACTACTTCAGGCCATGAGATGATCATAATACATTTTTAGGAATCGATGAGCGAAGTTAAAAGTTTTTTTCATTACAAAAGATAAATGAACCATATGGTTTTACTAATTTTTAATTTACAATTTTAAATTTTCAATCAAATATAAATGTTTAAATTTTAAAAAATTAAATCATTCATTTAAAATTAAAAATTTCAAATTTAAAATTTCTGTTCTTAATATTTGCGGATAACACTTCTTACAATCCCAAATATTTCAAGGCTGAGGCTGGGGTAGAAGTCAGGATATTTAGAATTGGCTGAGCGAAGCACTATTTTTCCATCCTGCTTTTCTATTATTTTTAGAGTCCATTCACCATCAATAAGAGCCAAGACTATCTCTCCGCGGTTGGCTTCTTTTGCCTTCTCAAGTATTACGATATCGTCTTTAAATATCCCTATTCCTTCCAAAGAGTCCCCGGCAACTTTTAGCATAAAAGAAGAGCCCGGATTGTCTACAAGATATTCGTCTAAGGACATAAAATTAAGGTCTTCCTCAGCTCCTGTCGGGAATCCTGCTTTTACATTTCCTAAAAGCGGAACCTGGAAAAAAAGGTTAGCGGGAGCTAACTTCCCGCCAACCTTATCCAAATACCCTGCTTTGATGAGCTTGTTTGTAATCTTATGAATGGCATTTTTAGAAGCCAGTCCAAAAAGCGTCAGCATTTCGGAATAAGAAGGCAAACGCTTATTTTGTTTATAAAAAGTCCTTAGGTTTTCAAGATATTTAGTTTTCATATATTTCTTCTCTTGTGCCGACAAGAGAAGCAGAAGCTCTTTGCATGTCAAGGGTCGCTAATTTTCCTCCTTCGTGGTGGGTGTGATTTCACCCCCTCCTCGACAAGTTTGCGAGGAATCCCCCGCCAGCACTTCAGTCGGAAAATTCGGGCGCGCTTCCTTGAAAATGCAAACAATATTGCTTTAAAGAGCCATAAATATATTAGGTGAACGATTGTTCACTGTCAATATGACGAACTATATCAATTAAGAGATGCGAATCCCTGCGCTAGTATATAGAGGAATAGATAGTTGAGTCTTGAGTATCGAGTTTTTTAGGTGCGTTATGCTTTCTGAGTCGACAGCTAATTGTTCACCAACCACAATGCCATTTATATAATTAGCGGGTATGCCAACCAAAATAGCTAAATGACGCGTAGCATTCTCCTGTGAATCATAAGGGAAACGTATTGGCCAATCTTTGAGTACTCCCCTATCTTTATCCAGTCCGGTTGTAGAATAGTGTAGTAGTTCTTGCGGCAATTTATTGGGATCAATAACAAAAGCAAGATTCTTATTATTGGCAGGAACCGAGTAGTGTTCCATTTGGGGAGATTTTAATCCGCTTGAGGTTTTTGCTGGAGTTGTAGCACGTTCTGTATAAGTTTTTACATCTTGTGTTTCTTGGTTTACGAAAAAATCTGCACAAAAGTGAGTTTCACCATCTTCAGCTATTGGTTTTTTTCCCACAAAACCCAACTCTCCGCTAACTACGCCAGCCTCAAGTATCGCATCTACCTTTAGTGGTTCGTATCTGGTTTGATGAACCAGCCAGCCTTCACCAATCGTTCCATTGAATGGTTCTATTACTTGAGGTTGATCACGAAACATCCAAAAATTATGCCATTGCCCTTCCAGTATTGTTCTTTGAAGTGCTGTGAGTTCTGGGGCTGTTGGATGTAATTTAAGCTCGGGACGCTGATGAAGCGGTTTTGAAGTTTCTGAATCAGCGAGTCCATTTGTATCTTCTTTCATAGTTAAATCGTAGCATGAATCATTTATTAAAATACTCCCACACAGCCTCACTGATTTTGGCTTCGACTTCGGCGGCGTGGGTTTGAGAAGGTGTATCTGACATAAGTACTATTATGTAATCTCCTTTTGGTGAATAGACTATTCCCGCGTCGTGTTTGACTCCATATAGTTCGCCTGTTTTGTGCGCTACAACGGTATTTTCAGGTAGATACTTTGGAATTCTTTCGTTCCATGTTTGCCTCTTTAAAATTTCAAGCATTTTATTAGAAGCAGTTTTGCTGACAAGCTCACCTTTGTAAAGTTTCTCAAAATATAAAGCGATATCAGTAGGTGTTGTTGTAGGTAGAGTTTTAGTTTGTGAATTGGTAAATCCGTTGGTTTTTAAAAATTCTTGGACCTTTGCATTCTTAACATTATAAGTAAGTAAAAGTGCCGAATAGTTGTGGGAGATGGTTATCATTTGCTCTAAAGCACTCTCAACAGTTCTGGTTATTGCGCCTTGCGTTGCTTCTGCATCATCTCCAAGGTCAAAAGCGGCATTTAGTGTTGGGATATCAGCTGACATTGTTTTATCCATCGATAGCTCATCATCCTCAATAAGTTGGAAAGTGGTTCCCATGGTCCATAGTTTGTAAAGACTTGCTGATGTATATTCATGATCCTCATTCAGATAATAAAACTCTCCGGTTTTTAGATTTTTTATGACTACTGAATAGTCTCCTTTCTCATTTTCAAGTATCGGAAGAACAATTTTTTCAATCTCCTTTGAAGGCTTTGTTTTTAGTAGGTCAACGCTTTTTTGGATGGGTGAAGCAATAGGTCCCAGGACCTTTGCCTCAAGACTATCATCACTTATGAACTGCAGTCTTATAAATGAGGCAACAATAAGGACGATGGTTAAAATAACCAGAAGCATCATTTTCTTCCATTTTATGATTTTTGAGGTAAAGATTAGCTGATAAAGATACACAATGATAAAAGCCCCTATTCCAAATCCCAGTATAGTAAGGTAAATCATACGAGAATTATAACAGGCAAAATTACCTATTGACGTACAAAAAAAGTTGTTGTATTATTCTTTCACACCTTAAAAAGGTGTTTTCTTTTGGCACAAGCCAGAGTATAATAAAAATATGGCAACAGCAAAATTTGATAGAACAAAACCACACGTCAATATTGGAACCATCGGTCATGTCGACCATGGTAAGACTACAACAACTGCTGCAATAACAACTGTTCTTGCAAAGAAGGGTTTTGCAGAAGCAAGAAAATACGAAGACATCGACAACGCTCCTGAGGAAAGAGAAAGAGGAGTTACTATTAACATTTCACACCAAGAATACGAAACAGAAAGTAGACATTATGCTCACATTGACGCTCCGGGTCATGCTGATTACATCAAGAACATGATCACAGGTGCTGCTCAAATGGATGGCGCAATACTTGTTGTATCTGCTCCTGACGGACCAATGCCTCAGACAAGAGAACATATTCTTCTTGCAAATCAGGTTGGGGTGCCTAAAATTGTGGTTTTTCTTAATAAAGTCGATATGGTACAAGACGCAGAACTCTTGGAACTTGTTGAAATGGAAGTAAGAGAATTACTCAATAAATATGATTATGACGGTGATAATGCACCTATCATAAGAGGTTCTGCTTTGAAAGCTATTGAAGGTGACGCGGATTCTGAAAAGGCGATTCTTGACCTTATGGCTGCTGTTGATGCATATATTCCAACTCCTGAAAGACCCGTTGATAAGCCATTTCTTATGCCTGTTGAGGATGTTTTCTCAATTAAAGGCCGGGGGACAGTTGTAACGGGAAGAATTGAGAGAGGGATTGTAAAGCTTAACGAAGAGCTTGAAATTGTCGGCATTAAGCCATCAACAAAAACTATCGTTACAGGAATTGAAATGTTTAGAAAACAACTTGATGAAGGTCAGGCTGGAGATAATGCAGGACTTTTACTTCGAGGAATTGAGAAAAAAGATGTTGAAAGAGGTCAGGTGTTGGCAAAGCCAGGCTCTATTACTCCACACACTGAATTTGAGGCTGAAGTTTACATTTTGACTAAAGAAGAGGGCGGAAGACATACACCATTCTTCTCAGGTTACAGACCACAATTCTATATCAGAACGACTGATGTTACCGGTGAAATTAAGCTTCAAGAGGGTGTTGAGATGGTTATGCCGGGAGATAACGCAAAGATGAACGTTACGCTAATAGTGCCAGTTGCTATGGAAGAAGGAATGAGGTTTGCTATAAGAGAAGGTGGAAAGACAGTTGGAGCAGGAGTTGTTACCAAAATTACGAAGTAGTTTTGCTTCGTATCGCACATTAGAAAATTTAGTTTAGGCAAAAATGGTAATAACCTCGCTTCGCGCGAGGTTTTTTTGTAATTATGGCAAGTAAAGGTCGAATCAGAGTAAAATTAAAAAGTTATGATCCTAGGATCATAGATAGTACGTGTCAACAGATCATTGATACGGCACTTAGAACCGGCGCCAAGGTAGTCGGTCCTATTCCATTGCCTTCAGACAGAAGCGTTTTTACTGTCAATAAGGCGGCATTTATAGATAAAGACGCAAGAGAGCACTTCCAACTAAAGACTCACAAAAGACTTATTGATATTTTAACTCCAACAGATAGTACTATCGAGAACTTAATTCACCTCGACCTCCCTTCAGGTGTCAACGTTGAAATAAAGATGTAGTTCTCGTTTCAATTTTAAATTTTCAAACTTCGAATAACCAAACGCTCATTTCTCTTGCATTTGAAGCAAGATGAGTATATAATTACCATACGTAAAATGACGATTTTAAGGAGGGTCAGAATTTCTACATAGACGTCTTTAAAGCATTTTTGCTTTTCAAAGCGACTGTAGAAGTCGCTTTTTTTTTGTCATTTTATAAGTCTCTATGATACAGACAATAATAGGTAAAAAATTAGGTCAGACACAAGCATTCCTCGAAGACGGGAGAAGAATTCCTATGACTAAAATTGACGTTTCCTCTAATGTCGTTTCGCAGGTCAAAAACCTCGAAAAGGACGGTTATGAGGCTATTCAACTCGGTTTTGGATCAACAATGAAAGCCGACAAGCCAACATCAGGACACGCAAAAAAAGCGGGGCTAAAAAATACGCCTCGTTTTTTTAAGGAAACAAAGGCAGACAAAATAGAAGATGTGGAGCTTGGATCGGAAATTAACGTTGAAGAAGTTTTGAGTGCAGGAGACATAATTGATGTGACCGGAACTTCAAAAGGTAAAGGCTATGCCGGTGTTGTTAAAAGACATCATTTTAAGGGCGGACCAAAGACTCATGGCCAGAGTGACCGTCACCGTGCCCCCGGATCTATCGGTCAGTCAACAACGCCAGGCAGAGTTTATAAAGGAAAAAGAATGGCTGGCAGAATGGGAGACGAGCAGGTAACAGTTAAGAACTTAGAGGTAATTGAATACAAAGATGGAGTTTTATTGGTAAAAGGTTTAATCCCAGGTCACATTAGTTCAATTGTTACGATAACAAGAAAAGGCGCAAACAAAAAACATTTAGGGCTTTTCAAAGAACCTGTTGAAGAAGAGATTACCGAAAAGATCGAGGAAATCGGACCAAGCGTTGAAGAGCAAGAGGAGGCTCGAAAAGAAGCTGAAGCAGAAGCAAGAGAGGCAGAACAGGCTGAAAAAGAAGCAGCGCAGGTTGCAAATAAATCAGAGGATGTTAAAGATGAGACACCAAAATCCGATGTAGACGAGGAAGCGGTTTCTGACACAAAAGAAGCTGAGAGTTTGGAAAATTCTACGGGTGGAGCGGAAGACCCTGAAGTCGAAAGTGCTGTATCGGAAGAAGAAGCGCAGGGGGAAGCAGATGAAGAATCTGCCGAAGCCACTATGGTAAACAAGGAGGAGGCTAAATAAATTATGGCTGACATAAATAAAGCAACAAAAGAAAAAGCAAAAGTTAAAAAGGTGGTAAAAACTACCGTCAAATCTATGCCAAATAAAGCTGTTTCAAAAGTTTCAAAGCCTGCAGTAAAAGCAGAAAAAAGTGAAATAAAAGTTTCAAAAACACCAAAGACTATTGAGAAAGCCGTTGCTGTGAAGGTTACCGTATATGATTCTGACGGATCTTCAAAAGGAAGCATAACATTACCCTCCGAAATTTTTGGAATACAACCCAACAGAACTCTAATAGCTCAAGCAGTAAGAGTTTATTTGGCCAATCAAAGACAAGGTAATGCTTCAACTAAAACAAGGAGTGAAGTTGTAGGTTCAACAAGAAAAATTTACAGGCAAAAGGGTACCGGACGGGCCCGTCACGGAGCATTAAAGGCTCCTCTTTTTGTAGGCGGAGGAGTAGCGCATGGACCAAGACCTCATAGTTTTTCTATGGATTTTCCCAAAAAAATGAGACAAAAAGCACTTATTTCAGCATTATCACAAAAAGCTCAGGAAGGATACATCAAAGTAATTGACGGAGAATTTTCAGGCAAGACGAAGGATTTTTCTAAAATGTTAAAGGCAATGGATTTAGTTGTGAAAGGTAAAACCGCAAAAACTCTTGTTGTAATTGATGAAAATGCCAATGCTATCAGGGCTTCACGTAATATAAAAAACCTTGCAATTGAGAACGCCTCTACCCTTTCAACTTACGGAGTAATGGCAAATAAAAATGTTATTTTTTTGAAGAATTCGATAACCAAAATAACCGACAGAATTAACAAAAATTAATATGCAATCACACAACATAATCATAAAACCTGTCATTTCCGAAAAATCATTAAAAGACGCATCTTTCGGGAAATATACCTTTTTAGTTAATAAAAAGGCAAATAAAACCGAAATAAAAAAAGCAGTTGAAGAGGTTTTTGAAGTTAAAGTAATAAAGATTATGACAAATATAACAAAGGGTTCCAAAACAAGAAATACCAAAATTGGAAGAAAAGTGACAGAGTTTTCCGACAAAAAGGCTAGAGTTATGCTTGTGGCAGGTCAGTCTATCACGATTTTTGATGAACATTTGGGAATAGACGACAAAGAAAAAAGCAAAAAAGAATCCGCGGCGGCTAAAGCTAAATCGGACAAAAATGCAAAAAGCAAAGAAAAAGATGTAAAAGCAAAATCAGAAGAAAAAGAGACTAAATAATTAATAATATGCAATTAAAAAGAATACTAAAGAAAAATTCAGGGCGTGACAACTCAGGCAGCGTTGTGGTCAGACACCAAGGAGGAAGGCACAAAAGATTTTACCGGGTCATTGATTTTAAGAGAAATAAAATGGATATAGAGGGAACAATTGTTGGAATAGAATATGATCCAAATAGATCTGTTGATCTTGTCCTTGTTCAGTATCTTGATGGTGAAAAAAGATACGTTTTGCGTCCATTAAATGTTAATTTAGGTGACAAGATTTTGTCCGGAGATCAAGTAGATATTAGAGCAGGAAATGCAATGAAAATTAAAAATATTCCTGTCGGAACACCTGTTCACAATATTGAACTTACAAAAGGAAGAGGAGGACAAATTGTAAGAAGCGCAGGAAATCAGGCATTAATAGTTGCAAAAGAAGAAAAATATGTTCAGGTGAAAATGCCTTCAGGAGAAATTAGAAGGATTTTGAACGATAACTATGCTACAATTGGCCAGCTTTCAAAGGTTGAGTGGAAAGATAGGGTTTTGAGAAAAGCCGGAGCAAAAAGGCACATGGGTATTAGACCAACCGTCAGAGGTGTTGCTCAAGATCCTAAGTCTCATCCGCATGGAGGAGGAGAAGGAAGAAGCGGAATCGGGCTTAAGCACCCAAAAACTTATACAGGTAGGCGAGCTGTTGGAAAGACTCGCGACAGGAAAAAATTTAGTAACAACATGATAGTTAAAAGAAGAAAATAATCAAATAAATTATGAGTAGATCACTAAAAAAGGGACCATTAATAAATGAACGATTGCTTAAGAAGGTGATGCTCCAAAAGTCATCAGGCGGTCGTGACGTTATAAAAACATGGGCACGGGATTGCCAGATACCGCCTGAATTTGTCGGACATACATTTGGTGTCCACAACGGAAAGCATTTTATTAGTGTAAAAGTGGTTGAAGGTATGGTGGGTCATAGACTCGGAGAATTTTCAATAACCCGTCACTTTAAGGGTCATGGAAGAGTCGTTGCAAGAGAGATCAGTAAGACTTAATAAATTATGGAGTACAGCGCAATTGCTAAAAATAGACGCTTTTCACAAAGCTCGCATTTTTTGCAGAAAGGAAAAAAATATGGAATATAATGCAATAGCAAAAAATGTTAAAGTTTCACCTAGAAAGGTGAGGCTAGTTGCTGACAGCATACGTGATTTATCTGTTGCAAATGCTTTAACGGCTCTTATGGTCTCAAGGAAAAGAGGGTCGGTTTCTCTTAAGAAAGTGATTGAGAGCGCGATTGCAAATGCGGTTAATAATAAATCGGCCAAGAAAGATGATTTAAAGATAAAGACAATTAATATTACCGAGGGGATTATGTATAAAAGATATCATTTTGCAGGCCGTGGAAGAACAAGACCATACACAAAAAGAACAAGTCACATAAATATTGTTTTGGAAGACAATGCCGAAAGAGAGTTGCCAAAAGTTGTTGCTGATGTAAAAGAAAAGATGGTTACAAATGAAAATAAAACAGAAGCCAATATAACCGAAAATAAGGGAGGTAATAAATAATGGGACAAAAAGTTCACCCTATAGCTCTAAGAATAGGAATACATCACGACTTTAAGAGTATTGGATTTTATCCAAAGAAAATGTATGCAGTTACCGTTCTTAAGGATATCAAGGTTCGTGAAGCCTTGATGAAAAGATTAAAACCTGCCGGAGTTGGAGATATCATTATTGAAAGGTCGGCAAGCTCAATAAAAATTATTATTTATGTCATGAGACCGGGTATTGTAATTGGACGCGGAGGAAGCGGACTTGAAGAACTGAAGAAAGAAATAGTCAAGCTCTTAAGCGTCGATGAAACAAAACAAGCCCAAAATTCTCAAAAAGTAGAGCTTAGAGTAGAGCCTATAAAAGAACCGAATTTATCTGCTTATCTAGTCGCTACCAATATTGCTGATCAGCTCGCAAGAAGGATGCCTTTCAAAAAAATTGTAAAGCAGTCTTTGGACCGGATCATGCAAAGTGGTGCAAAAGGAGCAAGAATTGTTCTTTCAGGAAGAATTAACGGTGCTGAGATCGGAAGAAGAGAAAGATCCCAAGTAGGCAAAGTTTCATTATCGACAATTCGTGAGAATATTGATTTTGCTGCAGTTCCATCTTTGACAAAAAGCGGATACATTGGAGTTAAAGTTTGGATCAATAAGAAATAGTTTAAAGTTAAAAGTGAAAAATGCAAAGTTAACTTTAAATTTTAAAATTTTAATTTATAACTAATATTATGTTACAACCAAAAAAAACAAAATACAGAAAGTTATTTAAGCCAAGAAGTATGCCCGGGCCTGCGAAAAAAGGGACAAAGGTAAGTTTTGGTGAATTTGGATTAAAGGCGGATGAGTCCGGCCATGTTTCAAGCAGACAAATTGAAGCTGCTCGCCGTGCAATAGTCCATTATATAAAAAGAGGAGGAAGAGTTTGGATAAGAATTTTTCCTGCAATGCCTATAACAAAAAAACCGCCAGAGACAAGAATGGGTGGAGGAAAAGGCGATATTGACCAATGGGTTGCTGTAACAAGAGCCGGACAAGTCATGTTTGAGATGGGAGGAGTTGAAGAATCGATTGCAAAGGAGGCTTTAAGACTTGCATCTATGAAACTTGCAGTAAAAGCATCTTTTATAAAGAAGAACGAATAAAAATCTAATCAATATGAAAAAGGATCAAAAAAAAGAACTTAGGACAAAAACAGCAGATGAGCTTGTTAAAGAGCTTAGAGATCTGAGATTTGAGGTTGCAAAACTTTCAATTGATATGAAAACAGGAAAAATTGAAGACACAAACAAACTTTATAAAAAGAAAAAAGATATTGCAAGAATAATGACTTTTCTTTCCGAAAAGCCAAAAGTTGAAGTAAAAAAGGAGGCTGTTAAATGAGCACAACAAAAATAAAATCAAAAAAAATTGAGGAAAAAGTTCAAAAAACTATCAAAAAAGAACCGGTGAAAAAGACTCAAGAAAAATTAAATTCTAATAAGACATTAAGAGGAACTGTTGTTTCGATGAAAATGCAAAATACTGTTGTAGTCGCAATTGAGAGAAAAGTTGCACATAAGCTATATGGGAAGCTTCTTAAAGTCACAAAGAGGATTAAGGCCGATACTAATGGAATGGATCTTTCTGAGGGGCAAATGGTTGTAATAGAGCAGACAAAGCCGATAAGCAAAGATAAAAACTTTAAGGTAATAGGAAAGGAGGAGATTAAATAATTACTAATTAACCTAATTAATCTAACTAACCTAAATTAGAAATTAGACATTAGAAATTATAAATTCTCAGGATATGGTACAACACAGAACAATGTTAGTAGTTGCCGATAACAGTGGTGCAAAACAGCTTCAAGTTATCCATATATATGGTGGATCCAAAAGAAAATTTGGGTATCTTGGCGAAACACTGGGTTGCATTGTTAAAAAAGCACTTCCTCACGGGCAATTCAAAAAGGGAGATAAGGTAAAAGTGGTTCTGGTAAGAGCAAAAAAGGAGCATAAAAGGGTGGACGGAACCTATATAAGGTTTTCTGAAAATGCGGGAGTTGTAATTGATGAAAAAACTAAAGATCCATTGGGAACGCGCATATTTGGTCCGGTAGCTCGGGAAGTAAAGGATTCGGGATTTGCAAAGATTGCATCTTTGGCAAAAAACGTAGTTTAGTAAATATTAATATGAAAATACATAAAGGAGATACAGTACAAGTTATGATAGGAAAAGATAAAGGCAAAAAGGGTGAAGTCTTTAAAATTGACCCTCAAAAGGGTATGGTTTTTGTTCAAAACGTCAATCAGTACAAAAGACATTTCAAATCCCGAATGAAGGATCAAAAGTCGGAGATAATAACAATCACAAAACCCTTGCATATGAGTAAAGTGTCGTTAATTGATCCTAAAAAGAAAAAGCCTGCAAGAGTTGGTTACAAAATAATTAAAGGGGAAAAGGTTAGGATATCGCGCATGAGCAAGGAGAAAATTTAATTAATATGAAGGTGCAAGCATCAGTAAAAAAACGTTGTCTAAATTGTAAAATCGTTAAAAGAAAAGGACGATTGCTGGTTATTTGCGAAAATCCAAGACATAAGCAGCGTCAAGGTTAATTATAAAAAATATGGAATTTAAGAAAAATTTTGAAGATAAAATAACAAAAGAACTTAAGGAGAAGCTTAAAGTTAAGTCAGTTATGGCTGTACCAAGAGTTACTAAAATTAATGTTAATATGAGCTCGCGGGAGTTTTTGAAAGATAGAAAAAATATTGATCGGGCAATAGAGGATATGGTTTTGATAACCGGGCAGAAGCCTAAAATTTCGAAGGCTAGAGTTTCTATTGCAACTTTTAAATTACGCGAGGGAGACAAGATTGGGTTGTCTGTGACCCTAAGAGGAAAGAGGATGTATGATTTTTTGGAAAAATTGGTAAAGATTGTATTTCCACGAGTTAAGGATTTTAACGGTGTAGACTTGAAAGCTTTTGACGGAAGAGGTAATATATCGGTTGGCTTTGATGAGCAATTGGTTTTTCCTGAAATTGATTCCGGAAAAGTGGATACATTACGATCCTTGCAGGTAACAATTGTGACAAATGCGAAAAATGATGAGGATGCTAAAGCTTTACTTGAAGCTGTCGGGATGCCCTTTATAAAGGAGAAGAAAAATTAATATGGCAAAAAAATCGACAATTGTAAAATTAGGTAAAAAACAAAAATTTAAGACAAGAGAAGTCAATTTGTGCTCGTTGTGTGGAAGAACAAGAGCATATATGAGACTTTTTGGAATTTGTAGAATTTGTTTTAGAGAACGGGCTCTTAAAGGTGAGTTCCCGGGTGTAAAAAAAGCCAGTTGGTAATAAATATATGACATATCCAGTAGCAAGTTTTTTAATTGAAGTTAAAAATGCCTATATGGCAAATAAAAATGAGGTCAATTTCCCTTATTCTAAGATAGTGCTTTCAATTGGTAAGGTCTTGAAGGATGAAGGCTATATTAAAGATATAAAGGAAGCAAAAGTTGAGGGAAAGCAAGTTGTAACTGTTGCTCTTCTTTATAGAAAAAATGAAGCGGCTTTGCAGGATGTCAAAATTATTTCAAAGCCTTCGGTTCATAAATACGTGGATAAGGCAAAGGCTAAAAAATCAGCGACAAAATTTGATATGGCAATTTTATCGACCAATCAAGGAATTATGTCAAATAGAAAAGCGACAAAATTGGGAATAGGAGGAGAGTTGCTCGCAAGAGTCTCATAGAGTATATGGCATCAAACATAGGCAAACAACCAATAATTATAGAATCGGGCGTAACCGTTGTTAAAGACGGAAGGAGCATAACCGTAACCGGGACAAAGGGTGTTCTTTCATGGACTGTGCCTATTGGAATAGACGTTGAGATAGCAGATGATAAAGTGGTTGTTAAAAAGATGAGTGAAGCAAAATACTTGGAAAAGTTTTATGGTTTGACTCGTTCTTTACTTTCAAATATGGTTATGGGTGTCTCAAAAGGTTTTGACAAAAAATTAGAGCTTTCAGGGGTCGGCTACAGAGCGAAAGTTGACGGGAAAGATTTAGTATTAAATCTTGGTTTTTCTCATCCTGTTAAAATTGCAGCGCCCGAGAATGTAAGTTTTAAGGTTGAGGAAAATATCATAACAGTATCAGGTATCGATAAGCAGATCGTCGGAGATGTTGCAAGCAGGATCAGAAAAGTCAGGCCACCTGATCCTTATAAAGCGAAAGGTATAAAATACGAAGGTGAAAAGATCCGAAGAAAAGCAGGGAAAGCTGTAAAGGCAGCATAAAATAAATATGAAAAAATCAGCGTTAAAAAACGTACAACAAAAGAGAAGATTAATAAGAATTAGAAAAAAAATTATGTTTGTTTCGGATAGGCCAAGACTAACCGTTTTTAGATCTAATGTTAATATTTACGCACAAATAATCGATGATTCAAAGTCAAAAACACTAGTATCAGCCTCTTCAAAGGAAGTTGATGCTAAAAAGAAAATGGAACAAGCTCAAGAAGTCGGAAAACTTATTGCTCAAAAAGCAGTTAAGGCAAAGATTAAGTCTGTAGTTTTTGATAAAGGAGCATACAAATTCCATGGCAGAGTGAAAGCTTTGGCTGATGGGGCTAGAGAAGGAGGATTAAATTTCTAATATGGATAATCAGTACGAAGAAAAAATAGTTCAAATAAATAGGGTTAGTAAAAAAACTAAAGGCGGAAATAAAATGAGATTTTCAGCACTTGCCGTTGTGGGAGACAGAAATGGCAAGGTAGGTGTAGGACTTGGTAAATCTGCAGATGTTTCATCAGCTATTCAAAAAGCTCTAGCATACGCAAAAAAACATTTCATTGATGTACCGATTGAAAATGGTACAATTCCGCGCTCAATAAGAGTGAAGGAAGGCGCAGCGGAGGTTCTTCTGAAGCCTGCACCTAGAGGATCCGGTATTATTGCAGGGGGAGCTGTCAGAAGTGTTGTTGAGGCTGCAGGAATTCATAATATCTCGTCAAAAATTCTAGGAACTTCAAATAAGGGCAGTAATGTACATGCAACTTTTGCAGCACTAAGAGAATTGGGGGGTAAAAAATAAAACCATATGAATAATTTACCAAAAACAACGACAAAGAAATTAAGAAGACTTGGTCAAGGACACGGAACAGGACGCGGCAAAACAGCCGGTAGAGGGCAAAAAGGACAAAACGCCAGAAGTAGACGCGCTCTTTCTTTTGAAGGAGGAGCTCTCCCATTAATAAAAAGACTCCCTTTTAGAAGAGGAAAAGGCCGTAATTTTTCATTAAATAGTAAGCCGTTAGTCGTAAATCTTAAAGCTCTTAATTTATTACCTGCAAAATCGGTGGTTGATATCGATAC
>CAZVGS010000017.1:0-22291 GCA_964627245.1 uncultured Gammaproteobacteria bacterium
TTTTTACAACATTTATTACATTTGATTCTTCGTGGACAACCTTCAAATTTTCATCAGGAGGATTATTTTGAAATAGCGATGACAGCTTTGGGGCTTTTGAAAGCGACTCCCAGGAAAAGGCAATTATTAAAAGAAGAATAAGTAAACCTAAAAGTTTTTTCATAAGATTATTTCATCAAATTATTCTGAAAGCATCCTGAAAAAATCAATGACTAGTTTAGTACAGTAAATTTTATTAGTCAAGAACCCTTGCTTGCCTCTTGTATTTTTTAGCTTGGTGAGTTATCATATGTAGAACTTTGAACCCAAATTTTGGAGTATTCTTATGTTGAGAAAATATAAACTTGTATTAATTTTCAAAAGTGATTTGAAGAAAGAAGCTAAAGAAAAGCTTTTATCTCAAATTAAAGGCTGGAGCGGCAAGATCTCAGGTGATAAGCTGACAGAGCTTGGAGAGAAGAAATTTTCATATCCTATCCGAGGCCAGCAAAAAGGTGATTATGCCCTTTTTGAATTTGAAGGCGAAAAGGTCAGCGACGAAATGGAGAATAAAGTCAGGATTAACGAAAGTATTTTAAGACACCTTTTGGTAAGAGATTAAAATGGCAAGATCACTGAATAGAGTACAATTGATCGGTAATTTAACAAGGGATCCCGAGTTGAGATATACTCCACAGGGAACAGCTGTTTGCACGTTGGGTCTTGCAACTAACAGAACTTGGACAACTGACGGAGGAGACAAAAAGGAAGACGTTGAGTACCATAAAATTGTTGCTTGGAATAAGCTTGGTGAGCTTTGCTCACAGCTTTTGTCAAAAGGAAGAAAGATATATGTCGAGGGCAGACTTTCAACAAGATCCTGGACCGCGCAAGACGGAGGACAAAGATCAACGACTGAAATCGTGATTGATGATATGATAATTTTGGACTCAAGACGCGATGGGGGATTAGGTCAGGATATGTCATACGGTGAGGAAGCGGAGGCACCTGAGGAATCCGGAGATGAAAAGCCAAAGTCAAAGAAAAAAGATGAACCAAAAAAAGAAAAGGTTGAAGAGTCTGACGATATAAATCCAGACGATATACCATTTTAAGAAGGGTTTAGGGAATAGGGTAGAGCGTTTAGTTAAGAATAGAACCATAAATTATGAAAAAGAAAAATACAATCAGAAAGAAAAGAAATATACGCGAAGTTGCAAAGGAGTGTTATTTCTGCACCGAAAAGAAAAACCCCGACTTTTTGGATACGGAGGTTCTAAAAAAATTCATATCAGAGCGGGGAAAGATACAAAGCAGACAAAGAACAGGAACTTGCTCAAAACACCAAAGAAAGCTGACGACTGCTATCAAAAGAGGCAGATTTTTGGCATTACTTCCATTTATTGTACGGGCAGACTAGATTATCCACTTGAAGATCCTTCTTAAAAAATTGTAATATAGTAGGATTGAAATTATTTCATACCTCAAAGCGTTAAGCCGCTTTTAAGTTTTAGAGCCCAAAATGATAAATATGAGAATTCAACTTAAAATAAGAGCATTTCAGCTTATTGCAATAGTCATGATTTCGATAGGTATTGGATATATCTTAGGTAATTATAGGATTACGGCAGCGTGGGAAAAGTACAAGCCGATTATCGGAGTTACCAACCAAAATCCTCCCGATTCAAAAAATTTGGACATGACTCTTTTTTATGATGTCATGGATAAATTAAATCTTATGTATTTTGATAAATCAAAGATTGACGCGGGGAAGATGGTTACAGGGGCCATTTCGGGAATGGTTGCAAGTCTTGGCGATCCTTATACGTCTTACTTTCCGCCTAAGCAAAACGAAGATTTCAAGACTCAAATGGCGGGAGAGTTTTCGGGAATTGGTGCCGAGCTTTCAATAAATGATCAGGGAATAATTATCGTTGTCAGTCCACTTGATGGAAGTCCTGCACAGCGTTCAGGCATCAGAAGCGGGGACAGTATTGCAAAGGTTGATGGGAAATCCACAACAGGATGGACGCTTGCTAAGGCTGTTGAGAATATACGCGGTCCGAAGGGAACAAATGTTGTGCTTTCTGTTCTTCATGAAAAAGAGAAGGAATTAAAGGACATTACAATTAAAAGGGACACTATCGAAATAAAAAGCGTTACGAGCTGGATGAAGCAGTTTGACTGTTCAAAGAATAATACTTGTGTTCCGACGACGTCATGCGCAAGTTGTCCAAGTATTGCCTATATGAGAATTTCACAATTCGGCGACAAGACAAATAATGAGTGGCTTGCAAAGGTTAACGAGCTTCTGCCTGAGATAAATAAACAAAGAAATTTCAAAGGGCTGGTTCTTGATGTCAGAAATAACCCGGGGGGTTATATGAATGATGCTGTTTATATTGCTTCTGAATTTGTCAAAAGCGGACCGATAGTCAAGCAAAGGGATGGCAACAACCGCACCGAGTCGATGGACGTAAATAGAACCGGTGTATTACTGGATACTCCTATGACTGTTTTGATAAATAAAGGTTCTGCTTCCGCATCAGAGATACTTTCAGGAGCGCTTCAGGATTATGATAGGGCAACTTTGGTTGGAGAGCAGTCTTTTGGTAAAGGAACAGTCCAGCAGGCCGTTGATGTTGATGGAGGAGGAAGTGTTCATATATCAATCGCAAAATGGCTGACTCCGAAAGAAAGATGGGTTCATGACAAGGGTCTTACGCCTGATGTCATAGTCGAGTACAATGCCTCAGAATCGGCTAAAATGAATGACCAGACAGATAATCAGATAAGAGCAGCAGTCTACGAGCTGGTGAAATAGTTTGAATCCTTACTTTTCTGCCTCAATTCGGTTATAATTAACCTCATGAAACTATATAACACTTTTTCAAGACAGCTTGAAGAATTTGAACCGATTTCCAAGAAGGCTGTTACAATTTATACCTGTGGACCTACCGTTTACCGCGATATCCACATAGGAAATTTGCGGACATATCTTACCACTGATGTTTTAAGAAGGGTATTAAAAGCCAACGAATATGAGGTTAATTCTGTAATGAATATAACGGATGTCGGGCATTTCAGATTTTCAACAGACGTAAATAAAGTGATAGATCCTGTTGTGGAGGAGGCTGAAAAGCTGGGAGTAACCCCCTTGGAATTATCAAAAACGTACACAGATAAATTCTTAAAAGACACAAAAAGGCTGAATATGCTTGACCATGATGTGATGCCAAAAGCATCCGAGCACATAGAGGAAATGATTGAAGTAATAAAAATCTTACTGGACAAAGGATATGCATACGAGTCCGATGGAAATGTTTATTTTAAGGTAGATAAATTTGCGGATTACGGAAAGCTTTCCGGCAACACATTGGACAAAATGGATGCTCTTTTGGAGGCTGTGCGTGTTTCGGTAGAAACAGATAAAAAAGACAGCGCTGATTTTGCTCTGTGGAAGAAAGCGGAAGATAGGGTAATGAGCTGGGAGTCACCATGGGGGATGGGTGTGCCCGGGTGGCATATCGAGTGTTCTGTTATGTCGATGAAGTATTTGGGTGTGTCATTGGATATCCATGCGGGAGGAGAGGATCTTGTTTTTCCCCATCACGAAGACGAAATTGCCCAGTCAGAGAGTCTTACGGATGAGAAATTTGCAAAATACTGGGTTCATACGAGCTTTCTGTCAGTTGATGAGGAAAAAATGTCAAGGTCTAAGGGAAACGTTTTTATTTTACAGGATCTTATTGGCAAGGGATTTAGCCCGGCTTCATTTAGATATCTCACATATCAGACTCACTATCGAGCAAAAATGAACTTCACTTTTGAAGCTTTGGAGGGCGCTTCAACAGCCCTAAAAAAAATGTACGAATTAGCTTCAAAATTACCGGAAGGGGAAGGGTATGCTGATAAATATGAGGTTGAATTTTTACACGCTCTCAACCAGGATCTCAACATGCCACGGGCTCTTTCTATAGTCTGGGAAATGTTAAGATCTGGCACACCGGATGCAAAAAAAGCTGCGGCACTTGGAAGAATGGATGAGGTTTTGGGATTTGAAATATTTAAGACTTCAAAGGAAATGACAGATATTCCAGGCAAAGTTCAGGAGCTTATTAACGAGAGGGAGCGTTTGAGGAGCGAGGGTAGATTTATGCTGGCAGATCAGATGAGACACAAAATTGAGGAAATGGGTTATGAAATTTTGGATCAGAAAAAAGGTCAGCCTAAAGTGTTGAAAAAAATCTAATTATCTTCAACTTTTACATGAGATTGCATTTCTTTTGATGGCGGAATGTCTTCAAAATGTATCACTCTTGATGCTGCCAAAATATCTTTGTCATCTTTATCCCAAAAGCCGACAGCAATGATTCTAGTATTTACTTCAAGCTTTGAAAAGCCCGATTTGGTTAGATCTCCGTTATTTGAGGAAAGACTTGTTTTTGTCGAATTTTGAATATCTATATTTTTTTTCTCACCTTTTTCATTGACCACCATTAACTGAAAGTTGTCACCATCAATTCCAATAATTGCACCTTCGAAATAGACAGGTATGGTATTGACCGAATCGATTTTTCTTGCCAATAGTTTTTGTGTATCTTTGTTGAATATTCCGATAAAAGAATATTTTCCCCCTTTTTTAAGATCAGATATTCCAAGGTCTTTGTCATCACCAAAATTAAATTTGGTCAACTCATCTACATCAATGTATCTGCTATTCCCCTTTATATCGGAAATCACAGCCTTCATTCCGCTTACATCGGTTATTGTTCCGACAATTCCTTTTTTTTCGACTAAGTTCAATTCGGCCACCTTGCTTGCCACGATATCCTTAATTTTCTGTATATTCTCAAGTTCCTGACTGTCAGTAGGGACTTGATTTTGAGACGGCTTTGGGGTTGGTGTAGTGCTTTCAGGAGTTGGCGTCGCGGCAAATGACCTATCCAAGATTAGATTGCCTGTGATTATTATAAATAGCAAAAACGTTATTAGTATTTTTATTTTTATTCTCATAGATTTAAAAATCTTCGGTTGAGTATGTAACAGTTCTTATATCTTGGGCCGAATCTCCATTGGGTGCTATGGCTTTTGTAATGACAGTATTTGCTCCTGCATCAATATTAACGGTGATTGAAAAATTACCTTCGGATGAAGGTTTGCCCTGAACGTCCTCAAGATTTGTCGATACAATAATTATATTGTTAGGATTGGTTGCTCCTTTTAAGTTAAGTGTTCTTTTGTTTGTCAAAGACTCGTCGGAGGGTTCGACAACTCTCACAAATATCTTATCTTCATCCTCGGTTGGTGTAACTGTGACTGATGTATTTGAACGTGAAGGGGCATCATTTACTTTTTTTGTCGATTGATATATAAAAAAACCGGCGCCGGTGATTATGAGACCGGAGACTACTGCAACAATTATAATCATTAACCTTTCTTTCATAAATAAGGGACAGATTTCAAATATCAACCACAATATCAGGTTGATTAATTTTATCTACCTCTTAGACAGCAGGTAGAGATTTTCTTAGAGCAAATAAATCCGAAGAGCAAGACTTAACGATATTAGTAAATTGCATACATCTTGTCAAGGAAGAGGAGTTAATGGTAAGATACAAAAACCATAAATATGGAACTTACCTCGCCGTTAACAAACACTCTAAAAATCAATACCCGAAAAGGTAGCGTACTTATTGATCCGGAAGGTTCTGATGATGCGAGGATAATTATTCTTAGTGATAACTCCAAAACCGACATAAGGCAAACTTCCGAAGACTTGGTCATTTACGGACCTGGGGATTATGAAGCAGGCGGAATTCTCATAAAAGGGACAAGAGGTGATGCGGACACTGTTTATTCAATCGATACGGGTGAGGGAAGGATTCTTATTACCTCATCATCCTCAGTATCAAAATTATCGGATGAAGACGATTACAGTGCAGTTGTAGTAAGAGCAACTAATGCGGTTGATGAGGCAACTTTGGATGCACTCTCAACGGGCTTAGTTGTTGTTTATGGAGATTCAGCATTTATTCCTCAGCACCTGGCTGAAAAAAAAGTAAATAGAGTAAATCTTAAAAAGATAGACGAGTTAGACGGCAAAGTTGTATATCTTGAAAAGAAGTAATAATGTAGTAAGTAGCATGTAGCGTGTAGCATGCTGAGATCATTTTTAATTTTTTCCATCTACCATCTACCAACTACAATCTACCAGTAAATATTATGGCAGTTGTAAGAATTCCTCCACATGACATTGAGGCAGAGCAAGCTGTTCTGGGTGCGATTTTGATTGATAGGGACGCAATAACTACTGTGAGTCAGCAAATTCTTCCAGAGAATTTTTATGATGAGAGACACCAAGAAATTTATGACTCAATGCTTGCTCTTTACGAAGAAAGAAAGCCCATCGACCTTTTGACGTTGACGGATACTTTAAAAAAGAAGAAAAAATATGAAAAAGTTGGCGGAAGCAGCTACCTTTCATCTCTGACAAATATTGTACCGACAGCCGCAAATAGTGAGTATTATGCGGGTATAATCCGAGAGAAGTCGGTGAGACGTAATCTTATTCAAATAAGCTCATCAATTACTGAAGATGCATTTACTGAGGATAAGGAAGCAACTGAAATTTTGTCAAATTCGGAACAGCAAATATTTAAGATTTCCCAAGAGCATGTGAAGCAGGGTTTCATACATATTAAAGAGACTTTATCCGAAAGCTTTGATAGGTTAGAAGAATTACAAAAAACAGGGGCAGGGCTTAGGGGAGTTGAGACGGGTTTTGTTGATGTAGACAACCTCCTCTCAGGTCTTCAGGCTTCCAATCTTATTATACTTGCCGCGCGTCCGGGTCAGGGTAAGACTGCATTTGTCGTAAATATCGCACAGCATGTAGCAATTGCCAACAAGCAGGCTGTCGGACTTTTTTCACTGGAAATGAGTAAGGAAGAATTGGTAGACCGTTTATTAGTTTCACAAAGCGATATCGATGCTTGGAAACTTAAGACAGGGAGGCTTGCAGAAGAGGATTATGACAAACTTTCTGTTGCGATGGGTGCACTTGCTGAAGCTCCTATATTTATTGATGATACTCCCGGTCTTTCGGTTCCTGAGATGCGGACAAAGGCAAGAAGACTTCAGTCAGAACACAATCTCAAGCTTCTGATTGTGGATTATCTTCAGTTGGCAAATCCAGGAAAGAAATTTGAAAACCGAGTCAATGAAGTGTCATATATTTCCCAGAGTCTTAAAAACATGGCAAGGGAATTAAAAATACCCGTCATTGGTGTTTCTCAATTATCCCGTGCTGTTGAGCAAAGAGGGGGAGGGAAGCCCCAGCTTGCAGATCTTCGTGAGTCGGGTGCAATTGAACAGGACGCTGACGTCGTAATGTTTTTGTATTCGTCGGACGAAGAATTTACATCACAGCGAATAGTTAATGTTCTTATTGCAAAGCATAGAAACGGCCCTGTAGGTGAGAAAGAGCTCCTTTTCAGAGGTGACAGAATCCGTTTCTATAATGTCGAACACACGACTAAGGTCTAGGTTAAATATTAGGCTTCTATCTTAAATGAATTATTTTAAGCCTACAAATATTTTCTAAGCTTCCGTCATATTAAGACTAATTGTCTTCCTGATATAATGTTGGTCTATTGTAAATTATTATGACGGAAATTCTTAGAGAGATAATGCCTCAGATTTCAAATCATCCTGAATTGATTCAGGGAGGTATGGGAGTTGGTGTCTCCGATTGGAAGCTGGCACGATCGGTTGCAGTGGCAGGCGAAAAATACGATAGATCCGTTTTGGGGGTAGTTTCTGGAACCGGCCTCCCCGCAATAATGGTTCACAGACTCCAAGAGGGTGATCCAGATACCATCCGCGCGCTTCATATTTTCAATCCCTTAATAGCTGAAGAATTCATAAACGAATATCCACAGGTCAAATCGCCCAACCAAAGGTTTAAGTTGGCACCAAAACAAGAAGTTTTGGTAACCAGCAAAAAACCGGATCTAATAGAGAAAATGACTAGATTGGGAGTTGCTAGTGCTTTTGTCGAAATTTTTCTGGCAAAAGAAGGACATAAAGGGGCAATTGGAATAAATATTTTGGAAAAAGTGCAATTGATGCATCTTCCTACACTGCTTGGTGCCATGATGGCAGGTGTTGATACTGTTTTGGTGGGAGCAGGAATTCCTCATCAGATTCCGCAGGTTCTAGAAAATTTTGCGGATAATAAAGAGGCTTCATATAAGCTTGATGTTATGGGGACAAACGAGAAAGTTGATATAAAACTTGACCCGAAAAAGTATCTGCCCATAGATGCAAAACTTCAAAAACCGAAATTTTATGCGATTGTGTCTCACCATGCTCTTGCTATGAGACTTAACAAAACGGTAAATGTCGATGGGTTTGTCGTTGAGGGTCCGACTGCTGGAGGGCATAACGCTCCCGCAAGAAGCGATGCGGTAGATGATGAAGGTCAACCGGTCTACGGAGAAAAGGATCAACCTGATTTTAAGAAGATCATGGAGTTGGATAAGCCCTACTGGCTTGCGGGTTCACAGTCAGGAAAGCTTGCAGAAGCTCAGAAGATGGGAGCTGCCGGAATTCAGGTAGGTACTGCTTTCGCGCTTAGTAATGAGTCAGGCTTGAAAAAAGTATACAAAGACGCCTTGATAGAGGAAATTAAAAAAGACTCGATTAGAGTAGTGACAAGCACAACTGCTTCTCCAACAGGATTTCCGTTCCAGGTGGTGCAAGAGAAGGGATCATTATCTGATGAACAGATATATAGTGCACGTGAACGGGTTTGCAATTTGGGGGGTCTAGTGAGGCTCAAGAAAATGGAAAGCGGTGAATTGGTTGGGATATGTCCGGCCGAGCCTGTAAGTACATACGAGAGAAAGGAAGCAGACCCTGAAGATGCGAGTGGTGCTATCTGTCTTTGCAACGGTCTTGCGTCAGCAGTTGGGTATGCTCGGGAAGGAGAACCACCAATCTTTACTCTAGGTAAGGATGTGGCGACTGTCAAAATTCTCTCAGCCGCAAATCCAGACGGTAGTTATTCAGCTGAAGAAGTAGTTGCTTATGAATTTTCAATGCCTAAGTAATTATATATATTTAAGGTGAAATATTTACAAGCAAGCATGTTTTGGTTGTAAAACATAAAAATGGGCCTGTAGCTCAGTTGGTAGAGCGCTTCATTCGCATTGAAGAGGTAGGGAGTTCGAATCTCCTCAGGTCCACTATATTTTTATTCCCTTTTTTCGCAGCTTTGAGGTTTTTTTCTTGGAATGAAGTTCGCATCTGAATTCGGGATATCTGTCAAATGTTTTATCGTAATTCACACTTTTTACCAGTCTATAACCACGGCAAAGCTTTCCGCAATCAACACATTTGACGTTGTCCTTTATTTCCCATTGGGCAGCTAAAAGTTTTGATGTGAATATGAAGCTATCAATCCAGAAAAAAATAAGCCCTCCGATAAGATTTGCAATGCTGGCTGCTATCCAGTCCTCCATGGTTCCAAACATCGAGTCAGACCTTTTGAATATCGCGACAATTGGAGCCAGAATTGGGGTCGAGAGTTGCCAACGGATAAGGTAAAGAGCGTAACGTTTGAAATTGATTTTCTGCAGTTTTTTCTTCACTCACGATTATATTAGAGCTATTTGAGGAAAGTTGCAAGAGGATTACGTGTGATCAAATTCACCGGATTTTCTTCTGTCATCGATAGATCTCAAAACTTTAGGATACTCGTGGTTCAGGTTCACTTTGTAATGCGCGGCAATGGCAAAAACCTCAAACAAGACGTCACACACAGAATCGACAAGGTCCGACTTTTTTCTTTTCTGGGATTTAAAACCTTCATCAGTTTGAATAGCATTAGCTAATTCACCGACTTCCTCCATGAGTTCTGCCAGCCTATTGTGAATAGTCCAGTCGCCTTTATTTGGCATAGCGCTAACAACTTCATGTGTTTGGTTGCAGAGTTCATTCAGTGTGGGTTTTTTCATGCGGTTAATGTGTTAATTACTGTGGGCGAGGAGGGACTCGAACCCTCATGAAGAAAACCCTCATTAGTTTTTGAGACTAACCTGTATACCATTCCAGCACTCGCCCAATCATTGTTATAAAAAACGAAAACAGCCTAAAGATTGTTTTTTTAACCTCATTATTATATACTCTATTGTCGTTCAGAACAATAAAAGTATGTTACTTTCAGACATTTATAAGTTGGCAATAGAAATGGGGGTAAAGTCAGATCCCAGAGGAAAGGGTGGTGTGGATAAGGTATTGGCTAAAATAAAAAAAGAGTACAAAGAACTTCCCGACAAAAAGAAAAAGTATTTTGATATGGAGCGACTTAACAATCCATATTCAGATAGCCGGATAATGTTTGGTAATCCCAAAACAGAGATTAAAAGATTGATGGCAGGGATCGATGCGTCTGCCGCAGAAATTCTTATCGCGGATAGACTTACTCAGAAAGGTAAAAAAATTGACCTTGTCATTTCCCACCATCCAACTGGACACGCATTGGCAAGTCTTGATGAGGTAATGGATGTTCAGGTAGATATGTATGCGGCAGCTGGTGTTCCTGAAAATATCGCAAAAGCTTTATTTGATGAGAGAAAATCTCATGTTAGACGAGGAGTGGGGCCACTCAACCACGGTCAGGCGGTTGATGCGGCCAGATTACTCGAAATTCCTTTAATGTCAATCCACACTGTCTGGGATAACTTGGGAAATGATTTTATGAATAAAAACATCGAAAACAAGAAATTCGACACCTTGGATGAATTGCTTGATGCGATAAACGATATTCCAGAGTTTGGAGAGGCAGCAAAGGGTAAAAACGGTCCAAGTATTGTAGCGGGTTCACCGGATTCCAGAACTGGTAAAGTAGTTGTTAATTTTACAGGGGGAACCAACCCTTCCAAGCAGTTATATATAGAACTCGCAAGGTCAGGCGTTGGAACCATTGTCGAAATGCATGTTCCTGAAGACGCAGTCCAGGAATTACGAAAAATGCACGTTAATGTTATCGACTGCGGGCACATGGCAGCAGATAGTATTGGGGCAAATATATTTCTGGATCAATTAGAGAAAAAAGGAGTTGAAGTAATTCCATGCTCAGGACTCATTAGAGTTAAAAGAACTAAATAATTATCCTATGCTTTCAGTTACAGATCTAAAATCAGGTGTTTGTTATGAAGAAGACGGTCATATACTGCAGGTCATATCATACGAGCATATCAAGATGGGGCGGGGCAGTGCGAATATTAAGGTAAAGGTCAGAAGCCTTACTAACGGAGCAGTACTTGAGAAGAGTTACATTAACGGCGCAAATGTAAAAGACATTTTTTTAGAAAGCAGGACTTTGCAGTTTCTTTATAAAGACAATGAAAATGCTTTTTTTATGGATCCTAAGTCATACGAGCAGGTTGAGGTTCCTCTAAAGACTCTTGCAGGACACGAGTTCTTAATTGAGGGCAATAACGCAATTGTTCAGATGTATGATGGAAAGGCTTTGGCCTTGCAGCTTTCGCCAAAAGTTACACTAAAGGTTGCAGATACCGCTCCGGGTGTTAAGGGGAACAGCGCTTCCAATGTTTATAAGGATGCCGAACTTGAAAACGGCATGAAAGTTAGAGTTCCTTTATTCATAAACACGGGAGATAGTGTTGTTGTGGATACAAGAGATGGAAGCTATACTAAGAGAGCGTAAATTCTTGGTATGGGAAAATCCAAATATTCAAAAAACTACTTACTAAAATTACTGCTTAGACCCCAATTTTCAGCTTTTTCACTATCAGTCATTTTTTCTCAAATTGCTTCAAACATGCTTAATATTGTCCTTATTGTCTTAACCTATAATATCACAAAATCCAACTTTGCCGTATCAATACTTGTGATGGCATTTTTGCTTCCGCAGATATTTTTCAGCTTCCTAGGAGGAATTGTTGCTGATGCCAAAAACAAAAAAAAGATTCTTATTATCGGGAATATATCGCGTGCACTTGTTCTTGTTATTTTTTTCTTTGTGAAAGACATCCTTGCGTTTATTTACGTATTCATGCTTATTGTGTCGGTAATAACGCAGTTTTATATTCCGGCTGAGGCACCTCTAATTCCGCACCTTGTTAAGAAAAAACAGTTACTTGCTGCAAACGCCATTTTTGGAATTTGCCTATTCGGATCTGTTTTGGTTGGATACGTTCTTGCTGGACCAGCGATACGGGTATTTGGAAGCAGCGGGGTCTTTCTTTTTATAGCAGGCATTTTTGTTTTGGCTTATCTTTGTGTTCAGTTTATGCCCGATGTTGCGCCGGGTGTAAAAAAACTCAGAACGGAAAAGACTGCCATTGCAAATTTTTTCCATTTATATAAACTAATTCTTAAGGAGTTTGCTGATGTTGTATCTCTTCTTAGGGAAAAAAAGGTTGTTTCAAGTTCATTCCTTTTTCTTGCGCTTTCCCAAGTTATAATTCTTGTCCTTGCAACCGTTGTTCCGGATTACGCGCAGAAAACTCTTCACGTTCCTGCAGAGGATATATCGATATTAATATTTGCACCTGCAGGTCTTGGTATGCTGGTTGGTGCATTTCTTATCGGTGGAAAATTTTCAAGAATACCCCATGAGAAAATTGTTGATTTCGGTATATTTTTATCTAGTGTGGTTCTATTTCTATTTGCGACAATAGATCTTCTGTCCTCGGTTAACGTTGTATTTCTTGTTTTGGTAGTAACATTTCTTGCCGGCGTTTCAAATGCCTGCATATTTGTTCCGGCCCAAACAATAATACAAACCCACACAAGCAATAGATCTTTATCGAAAGTCTTTGGTTTGCTTTATCTTGTTGTCGGTATTTTTGCCTTTGCGCCGCTTATTATTACCGGGGTTTTTGCAGATGTTTTGGGTGTCAGATGGGTACTTCTTGGAATTGGGGTTGCGCTTTTAATCCTGGGATTAACAAAGAAATTTATATTTCACGATAGAATTACGATATGATTTTTTTATATCTAGCAGGAGTTTTTATTTCTCTTTTTATCCTTTACGGAGTTTCAAGGCATGATTTTGTTCTTTTACGTCAGAGCATTGCATTAAGAACAGTATTTGATAACGTTTTTATAACAATTTTTACTTTCTTTTTCGTATCAAGAATAGGATTTATTCTTACGAGCAGCAACTACGATCTTCTAAATCCGCTTAAGCTTTTGCACCTAACGCGGTACTGGGGTATTTTGCCCTATGCGGGAATTCTTGCAACTATCCTAAGTATACTTTTTTTGTTCCGTAAGAAGAAAAACAAATTGAGGATTCTTGATATCTATTTCATATCTTTCACACCTCTCATAATTTTAGATGTGATTCTTAAAAGCAATAGTATTGTTATGCTATCAATAAAAGTAGTTGCTCTTTTGGTGCTTATCTGCTTTTATGTGTGGTTTATTAAAATCCACAACAGATTTTCGACAAAAGACGGGTTCATAACAGCGATGACCGTTTTGACATATTCTATTGTTACTCTTGCTTTTTCAATTGCACAATATGGAATTTATAGCATCCACTTTTTAGTCTTCAACATTCTTCTTGGTATCTCAATACTTTCTTCTTCGATTTTCATGTTTTTAGTTCAAAAAGACACTTTCAACAAGCAATGACAGAACCCGGATTATTGTTTGAAGATGAGAATTATCTAGTTTTTAACAAGCCTTCGGGTCTGATTGTCAACAAGGCTGATACATCAAAAGGAGAAGTGACATTACAGGAGTATGTAGAATCGCATTATAAGCTAGAGGAAAATATTGGAACGGAATTTTCAAAAAGAGGAGGGATTGTACATAGATTAGACAAACAAACAAGCGGAGTTATTGTCGTTGCCAAGAATGATAATAGTTTTTCTTTTCTTCAGCAGCAATTCAAGGAAAGAGTTGTAAAAAAAGAATATACAGCTCTTTGCCATGGAAGAACAATTGATGAAGGAACAATAAATGTTCCTATCGGGAGACTGCCATGGAATAGGATGCGCTTTGGTGTTATTCCAAATGGCCGGGAGGCACTTACAAAATTCAGAACCATTTCTCACCACTATCTTTATTCGGATAAAAAAAAGTTAGAGTTAAGCCTTGTAAGGGTTTTTCCGAAGACCGGTAGGACCCATCAAATAAGGGTCCATTTTCAGTACGCAGGGTATCCCATTTTTGCCGATTCACTTTATGCAGGAAGAAAGACTTATCAAAATGATAAGAAATTCTTATCAAGACATTTTCTTCACGCTTCAAAAATAACTATTCTAGACCCCGGCACCAAAGAAGAAGTTTCATACGAAGCTCCTCTTAGTCCGGAGCTTGATGTTCTTTTGAGTAAACTCGGTTAGAACGAAATTCTCTTTAGAAACTGTTGTTTGTGAGGGTAGAGTAGTTATATACTATTTAACAGTCATGCAAGGGCCGACATTCATAAACGAAATGATCATTTTGATCGTTGCAGCCTTTATCGGAGGTTTTGTTGCGCGGTCAATAAAGTTGCCGCCGGTTGTTGGATATCTGGTTAGCGGTGTTATCTTTGGAACGGTTGGAAAGGCTTTTATTCCTTCCTATGAACACTTATTCCAACTTTCACATGTCGGGATTTCCCTGCTTTTATTTACGTTGGGATTTGAAATTTCTCTTAAGACTTTTAGAAAAATGAGCAGAAAGATTATTCTTGCTGGGATAATGCAGGTTGTGGTAACTGCACTTGCCGTTTTCCCAATACTTTTAATTTTTCAGTTTGAACTGCAGATATCTCTTTTATTTGCTCTTCTTTTTTCTTTTTCATCAACAGCTGTCGTTTTGAAAATACTTGAGGAAAAGGGTATGGTCTCAAATTTCCCGGGTAACAATGTGTTCATAATGCTTCTTATTCAGGACCTTTTTATTGTTCCGGTTATATTTCTGATGCCCCTTATTTTCAGTTCTGATTTCGTTTTTCCCCAAAGCCTAATTTCATTTTTTGTAACAGCAATAAAGCCTTTAATTGCTTTTTTGCTGCTTTATCTTGTTGCTAGGGTTTTTATTTCAAAGCTTTTTCATGTGCTCTTTAGATATCCCCAGCAAGAGCTGACTATTTTGGCAACTATATTTACAGCTGTTGCTTCAATCGGAATTCTGTCATATGCTGGCCTTCCGCAGTCTATTGCTGCATTTTTTGCGGGAGTTTTAGTATCTGAGGAAGGTAAAAACTTGGCGCCCTTATCAAGTATAAAACCATTAAGAGACATTTTGCTTGTTTTGTTCTTTGTTTTGGTTGGTATGATGATAAGCGTTCAAACATTAATTCTAAATCTTCCATTAGTACTGCTTGCGACAATCGCAATTCTTTCAGTAAAATTCATAATCACATTTGGAATACTCAGGTATTATAAATTCATTCCAAGTGCCAATATTTTTATTTCTTCCTATATCAGCAATGTCGGGGAGTTTGCGTTGGTTATAGCTCAGATTGCTTTAGTTTCAAATTTTATAGAGCTTGACGATTACGAGAAACTTTTGGGAATATTTCTTTTGTCATTGATTTCGATTCCTCTTACGGCAAAAATTGCAAAAACTTTTTTTGAGAAATATAAAAATACCAAATTTGTAAAAAAATTCATGGGTGACTCTCATTATTTTATGAAGTCTGCATACGAGGAGGTACGAGATCACGTGATAATTTTGGGTCACGGAAGAGTTGGTAAGGAGGTAAGAAACCTTTTGGACATGGGTGAGGTTCCTTATGTTGTTGTAGATTTTAACAGAATAGCGATTGATAGTTTGACGTCAAATATGAAGAATGCTCTTTATGGAGATCCGACTGATGAGGATGTCTTGAAGGGAGCAGGCATCAAAAGAGCAAAAATTGTTGTTATTGCCCTTCCAGACAGTTATGCGCAGAAAGCAATTGTCAAAACAGCACTAAGACTGAATCCAAAGTTAGTCATATTGTGCCGTTCTCATATAGATGATGATAAATATGAATTGGTAAACCTCGGAGTAAATACCATAGTCATTCCAGAATTTGAGGCAGGACTTAGGATTGGAAAAAAAGTATTGGAGATGCTTGGCTTTAACGAAAAAAACACCATTGAATTGCTGAGAAAGCTTCGTAAGTTCCATTTTGTTCATTAGCTATGTTTCAAGGTAAAGTTCCCGGTTTTAATTATTTGGCAATATTTATAACCCTGGTAATACTGTCCGTTATGGGAATGAGTGTATACAGACTGGTTAATGAATTTCAAACTTCAACATTTAAGAATAATTCCTATGCGCTTCTAATAGTTTCAGAAGATTCAAAGTTTGTTTATGTAGACAAGGAAGAGAAGTCTGCTCTTTTTTTGGCACTGGGGGATATTTCAAAATTTGTTAAAGGGAAGAGCGCACTTGAAGTAACATTTGTATTGGGGATTCCTGTAAATGGGATAATTTATGATAATAATCCTCCCCAAAATCTTGATGCTTTTGTAAATTCGGGTAATGAATTCAGGCTTGTATTTGGAAATGACATTAAGCTTAAAAGTGTTAACAGATATGATCTGCATAAATTGGTTGCCTCTGTTAAAAACTCAATAAGGGATAGACGCGAAGAGATAAGAATTAATCTATTTGATCGAGACGCTATGGAAAAAATTGATGAGTATTTTGTAGATTCTGCAATTAGGAACTCGAATCAAACAATTGAGATAGATAATGGTACGAAAATCAATGGCCTTGGTAATTTGCTTGCAATAATACTTACAAAGCAAGGCTATAATGTCATTGCTGTCAGGAACGCAAAATCAAAGGCATCTTCATACATTTCGGCACAGGAGGAAAATAGTAAGGTAGTCGATTCACTGGTAGGGCTTACATCTTTTGAGAGAAAAAATGTAAAGGTTTCTCCGGCTTCTGATATATCGATATTTCTTGGTGATGACGTTGAGTCCATGCTTACTCCGTAATCTGTATAATAGATATATGATCTTTTTTGTTATTTTCGTGTTGCTTCTAATTTCCTTACTGATGGCGCTAGAAAGCTTGAGGAAAGAGTTAAAGAAGAAAAATGGAAAATTTCATGAGCTTAAGAAAGGACAAGACGTTTTCTTAGGTAGGTGAAAAGCTATGTAAACGAGGGTTGATTTTCAAATTTTTTTGCTCTCTTAATTTCTTTTACAAAAATAGTGATATTTTTATCGTCAACTCCTTTTACGCATGCTTGATATTCATTACCGCCCTTCATGAAAGAAATCAGTCTTATGCCTACGCTATCGGGAAGCATTCCGATGTAGGTCTTATCATTTGAGAGGGCAAAAATTTTTGAACGCTTGATTGTGAGCAGAATTTCGTCTCCATACTGAAGTGACATTAAAGTTCTTTTGTCGGCAATATTTGAAAGATCGACCGTTTTGGTTTTTCCTGCTTCCTGGATGAATACATTATCCATGTGGTTACTATGATTGGTAGATGAAACACCATTTTGCCGAGAGAGGGTCATCAGTTTTTTAAGATTTTTTGTTGCAATAGGATTTGTCCTATCGAGGGCAATGATGTCGGAGTATGTATCTTTAGCCTCTTCATAGTTTCCTGACTGCATATAGGCATATGCGAGCCTTTTAAGGGTATCTATGTCCTGAGCGGAGTCCTGAAGCATTTCTCTATTCACGGAAATTGCTTCTTCCCAGTTATTTTCTAGAGCTAATTTAATTGCTTGATCTTTGAGAGACGGCATGAGGTTTTTTAACTGATTAAATAAATAATCTGTTGATTTTAATTGTCCTATTGTAGAGAAATTAAAAAAAAATGTCAAGGTTAAATATCCTTGTTTTTGAAGTTCAAAACCAATATAATTTAGTTTTCAGAGGCGAATAAAACCATTATGAGCGGACATAGTAAGTGGGCAACCATCAAAAGACAAAAGGGACTTAACGATGCTAAGCGCGGACAAGCCTTCACAAAGCTTGCCAACGCAATTACAATTGCCGTTAAAAAGGGCGGTGGTAATGCTGATCCCGAATTTAACGCGGCATTAAGACTGGCAATTGACCGAGCAAAAGCGGCAAACATGCCCAAAGAAAATATTGACAGAGCGGTTAATAAGGGAGCAGGTGCAGGTGACGGTGGAGAACTTGATGAGGTGCTTTATGAAGGATTTGGACCCGGTGGAGTCGGCTTATTGATCGAGGCAGTAACAGATAAAAAGCAAAGAACAGTTGCTGAGGTAAAGACTACGCTTGAAAAAAATGGCGGAACAATGGCAGGGCAGGGAGCTGTCAGTTATCAATTTCAAAAGTCAGGCGAAATAATACTGGTGAAAAATGGAAAATCTACGGACGAAATTCTTGAAATTGCTCTTGAGAATGCAGTGTCAGACTATGAAGAGGCAGGGGATGAAATAGCGCTTTATACGGAGCCTCAGGATTTGCAAAAGGCAAAAAACGGTCTTGAAAAGAATGGTTTTACAATCAATGATGCGGGGTTAATTTATAAGCCTGTTTCGAAAGTTTCCGTTGATAATGAGCTTGGAGAAAAAACACTCTCTATTATTGAAAAACTTGAAGAATTGGATGATGTTCAGAGGGTTTACGCGAATTTGGAATAAGTTTTTGTTTGTATAATTAATTTATGATAACTTTTGGAATGAATCTCGCGACTAATAGTGCAGTGAGCGTTATCAGAAAAAACAGTGAATTAGTTAAAACATTTAGTTCTTATTTCATGGCAGTCAGAAGGGCATTGAAAGATAACGGTAGGGATATTGATTTTTTCGGCAAAAAATCAAAGGAATTTGATGACAGGGCTGATGCTTTGGCGAAATCTCTTCACCATGCTGCTAAATTTGGCTAGAAATAATGAATACCATAAGAAGACTTGTTGGCTTAAATAAAAGGCAGAAATTTGTTGCGGCAGTTTTAATACTTTCCGCAGGAGTTTTTCTAAGCGAATATATTACCGGCATGGCACTAACAATTGCCGCTGTAACGCTTGCGGTTTTTACGGTTTTAATGCTCCTTTTCATATTAAGAAAAGATGTCAAGGGAACTTTTTTTGCTCCAATTTTAGTTCTTCCTTTCTTTTTTACACTCGCTTTCCCTTTTTTCTACTCGCTGGTTCCTGAAAGACTATTAAGCCGGGTACTTGTTACAACAATTTACGCATTCGGTCTTTATTCGCTTTTTCTGACTCAAAATATTTTTGCAGTGTCAGGAATTAGAACAATAAATTTACTAAGAAGCGCCAGAATTGTTGCATTCGTAATAACTCTTTTGGTTTTCTATTTTCTTGTAAATTTTATTTTTTCACTTCGCTTACCTGTACTTTTAACACCTTTATTAATTCTACCTTTGTCATTTTTCATGAACATTCAATCTCTTTGGACATACGCCCTGGATACATCTCAGATTAAGCCAATAGCGGTATTTTCGGCAATAATAGCGTTGTGTATACTCGAGCTCTCTTATGTTTTGGTACTTTGGCCTGTTAATGCCTCAATATATTCGCTTTTTCTGACGGGAGTATTTTATACGTATTCGGGATTATGCCATGCTTGGCTAGAGCGCAGACTCTTTAAGGGTATATTGTGGGAATATGTTTGGGTAGGCTTTATTTCCGTTCTTTTTCTTATAATCTTCTCCAAGTGGGGGGTATAATACTTCCAGCTACAAACATCCTATAGTCATATAGAATGACTATTTTTTCATTTTTTAAGAGACAGGTATGCTAGATAGTTTTTCTATTTCCTTATCAAAACAGAAAATTGGTGCTAATAAATAACAAAGTAGAGGAGTGAGTAGAGTATTTCTGGCTTCAAATGATATAGTTAGATATAGTAGTAGAATATATCCTATAATTTAGTTATTGTCCCATAATAATGTATGAATAATCCATGTTTACCTACGTGGCAAGGTTTTTATTTATGCTTCTTATTGCAAGTGGTTAGCTCAAACCAAATCCAACTTTATTTCGCCCCTCAGCGGCTGTACTTTACTTTTTGTAAGTAAAAGCAGATAAAATAGCTAATACATTCATCTAGCCTCAAATTTGAGAGCTTTTGCTGATATATCAACAAAAAATGCGACATAACAATGCAACGGAGCAGTAGCATTTTTCACGGAAAATGTGGATAACTTTTCACAGATTTGAGGACACGTACAATCAATTAGCCTCGATGTGGGGTAGTTGGACGAAAAAAAATCGAAAAGAAAGCCTCATTTTGAGGCTAAATACATCACTTTTTGAGGGTAAAATACCTATATAACAGCACTTCCATAGCAGTGGAATTGCTGCAGCTGCCCGGAGTAGCGAATTTTGAAGCTAGAATTATCTATAAAAGCATTAAGAAATTCAAGTTTTTTTGCCGGATAGGATAAGTAAGCTCTGCTCTAAGAGAGTATCTCAACCCAGGGCTATGCCCTATGTCGCACAATAATACTTTTACGACATAACAACCACTTCTGAGGCTGAACAGAATTTGACTATTCTTGAATAAGATAAAGAAAATTTAAGCATGAAATTTAAGTACCTCAAGTACAGACCCTGCAAACATTTCACTACGTTTTTTACACAGCTAAAATCACTCTTTTTACATGTATACTATGGGTTTTTATTGACATTTTTCAATAAACTGTATATTGAGAGTTTACTTCGGATTTATTTAGACGGTCAGTATGTGCTCTTATATATTTAAGAGGTCTTAAATCGCATTCTGGAAGGGCTGTTGTGAGGCTAAGTATGTTGGTCAGTTCTTTCAATAATTTCCGGAGTTTGGGGTTCTAATTCTTGTAAGCAATCTATGTTATTGCGTGGATTATCAATATCCGGATTACTAGTTATAGGTTCATTATAAAAAATTTTGCAACCGCAACTTCTCATTAAAATTCCGTCGGGAATTGATAAAAAATTAAAGATATTAACCGGCATTTTTAATGTTTTTTTGGTTATTATTTTAAGTAGGTTTTTTTTATTTCAACTGACATTTCGGTGATTATAGCAGTTCAATAAATTAAGCCACAAACGGGCTAAAAGGGATATCGAGGTTTTTCTAGCCTCAAAATGAGGCTAAATGAGAGTAGTGCACTACTCTCATTTTCAGGGGGAAAATTTTTGATGCTATTAATTACAGATATTATAGTTTGAGTTCAAAATGAGTGGATTAGCCGTACATCGTTTTATTTTCATTAGCCTTAAACCGCATCTTAAAAGGGAAAGTTTGAGGCTAAATTTGACGTGTTATGTCGCACATTGTTGAATGTTTGCTAGAGATGAATTATAGTTTATATTATGCCCGAAGAAGCAAGAAAAGGCACTTCTCTACACGAAATCGAAAAACAGATAAATATTTTTTTGGAATATCTGGAAATTGAAAAAAATGCCAGTAAGCTTACAATCAGAAATTACAGATTCTATTTAAGGCGTTTTTCTGAGTGGTTAGCCTTTAACCAACCTCAAATTAGCCTCAGAAAAATCAATGTTGATATTGTTAGAAAATACAGGCTTTGGCTATCAGACTATGTAGATGAGCGCGGTATCACGCTTATGCGCGTGACACAAAGCTATCACATTATTGCACTCCGCTCTTTTTTGAGGTTTTGTGTAAGAAATGATATGGATACCCTTTCTCCTGAGAAAATTGACCTTCCAAAGGGTGAAAGTAAAAGTCTCAAATTTTTGGGCCGTGATCACCTCAGAGAGCTTATGAATGCGGTTGATACATCTTCAGAAAAAGGACTTCGCGACAGGGCAATTTTAGAACTTCTATTTTCAACAGGCCTTCGTGTCAGCGAGCTTTGCAGGCTCAATCGCGAGCAGCTGAATTTCAAAACGCAGGAGTTTGGTGTTATCGGAAAAGGGGGAAGGGCGCGGGTAGTGTTTCTGTCCGACTCCGCTATTTTTTGGCTTCAGAAGTACTTTGACAGCCGTGAAGATAATTTTAACCCGGTATTTATTAGATATGCTAAAGGAGTGGACCCTATCAATCAAGGGGAAAGGATGAGGATCACTCCCCGCTCAGTTGAGCGTATTGTTTCAAAATATGTCAGAGCCGCAAAGTTGCCCGTAGATGCAACACCTCATACTTTGCGTCATAGTTTTGCAACAGACCTTCTTTATAATGGCGCTGATCTTAGGTCCGTTCAGGAAATGCTGGGTCATAAGAATATTTCAACAACACAAATATACACACATGTCACAAACCCGCAATTAAAAAATGTCCACCGCAAATTCCACCAGGGGAATAAGAAAGTTTGACTTATTGTATAATGCTTCCAACGTATTTCCCTCGAGGGCGTAAGCCCAGGGAAGTAGTCAA
>CAZVGS010000018.1:0-7618 GCA_964627245.1 uncultured Gammaproteobacteria bacterium
GAGTATGCTCAATATCAATTCTTCAAAGTGTCACCGATGTGGTCAGCCAGAACAGCGTCTTGACAAGCAATAAGTCATTCCTGTAACTTAGTATGTATGAATGAAGATGCCCTTAATAATGGCAATGGCGCTGCTGTTGAAATGCCAAAACCAGCTGAACCTCAGCTCGGTGGGATTGGTAGTGTAATGCATGGCGGAAATATGGGATCAACAGAAGGACCCGGTGCAATTGTTCAGCAAAAAGCCGGAGAAGTAGCAGCAATACAGGCAGCTCCCGATAAAAAACCTGGATTGTTAGGAAAAATTGGCAGCGTTTTTGGCATCAAGGCAACCTACGAAAGCCCCAAAACTAATGATGCCGGTGCGCCAACCTCAAAAATACCTGAAGGAAATGGCATGGGTCTTGCACCGCAACCGCCCGACGCCGCACCTCTTGAAACCCGGCCTGACGGTACAGTTACAACTCCCCAAATGAAAAATGTAACACCCGAGGCTCAAGCTGCCGCTGAAACCCCCGCACAAACCCCGCCTCCGCCAGTCATAGAACCTATTTCAGACCTTGGTCAAACAACACCTTCAGCAGAAGCATCTACAATTCCAACTCCCACGGTTGAAGCTCCTCCATCTCCTGAACCGATGACACCGACAGCAACGCCGGCCGAGATAACGCCTGAAGCAACTGTTGCAGAAATTACTATTGGAACTCCTGTAGAAGAACCTGAAAGGTCCGCAGTTGCAACCGAAGTAGCAGTTCCTGCAGTAGATACGCCTGTCTCACCTGGGCTAGAAACAACAACCCCTGTGCCACCCCCTGACCTTACCGCAAATGGACAAGAGCATCAAGAAATCCATGAGACGGATCTTATGAAAGCTGCTACTGCAACAGAAGCGGATGAAAAAGCACAAGCTCAAGCAGAACAAACAAACACCGTCGAAAATAGACCGCCTGACCCCCTTGCAGTTCCCGAGTTTCACCCCACTGAAGAGACCTCAAATGCGGATATTTCAAAAGCTGAGGAAAATAGTCTGCCTGTACCAAATCCCGACGCTGTCGCCTCAGGCGGAGACTTAAATGTAACGGCAGAAGAACCTGATAAAACCCCGGAAGACCAGCAATGGCATGTAGAGGCTCCTGCTTCGCATCCAGATCCTTTGGCGGTACCTGCACCAACCGGCGCAGAAAGCACCGCACAACCTCCGACATTTTCTAGTGACGCACTTACCCAACATGCTGGAGATCCTGCAGTAAATGGCGGAACGGACGGAAGTCATGAAGAAGCATCATCGGAAGATCCCCTCCCAATTCCCGGACCTGAAGCGACTCCTGAAGCGGACGACTCTTCAAAATGGCAAGTTCAAGCCGGAACGCCTGCGCCGGCCGGTGAAATTTCGGACGACACGCAAAAAGTTGTGCCACCTGTCGCAGAAACAAGCGAACCGGCACCTCAGCAATTAAGCGGAATCAGCCAAACACTAACAATGGATCTGGCACCGACTGCAGAAGCAACAGAGCCCAGAGAAGAAATGCCTCCTGCTACTATTGAGAGTGATGACTCAGCTCCTTTTGAGGCCGACTCTACTGCTGTTGAAACACCCGTCGCGTCTCCTCCTGTCACAGCAACCGCAGTAGAAACTCCTACTTCAGATATCCCGCAACAGCAGGAAACGGTATTTGCAGGACAAACACCAACATCCGAAACACCAATAGTACAAGCCCCAACGCCTACAGCCGAACCTGCTCAACCGTCAGCAACTGATGAGACTTCTACTAATGTCTCTCAATTCCCCGGTTCAGAAACTCCTGGAAATATTTCTCCAATAAGTTCGGAAGTTACAGCCGCACCAAATGGTCCTTCAGCTCAACCCGGAGAAACACCAACGTAAGAAGAACCTGCCGCAGCCTAAATTTTAGTATTCACTTCTTCCCTCTAATGCTCTTGTAAGCGTTACTTCATCCGCATACTCGATATCAGCTCCCACAGGAAGTCCTCGGCCAATTCTTGTAATCTTAAGTTCAGGATGACTCATCTTTAATTGCTTCACTATGTACATTGCTGTCGCCTCACCCTCCATTGTCGGATTGGTCGCAATGATTACCTCTTCAGGATGAGTAGTCATATCCAGCCTTTTTATCAATTGGGGAATATATATATCATCGGGTCCTATGGAATTTAGAGGATCAACTACTCCATGCAAAACATGATAAACACCCTTAAATTTATCCGACTTTTCAAATGCAATAACATCCAAAGCGTCTTCAACAACACAAATAATTGAAGTGTCACGCTCATTATCCTGACAGACTTCACAAAGATCCTCCGTGCCTATGTTATAACAATTAGTACAAATTTTTGTATTCTTTTTAAGATTTATTAAGCTTTGCGCAAAGTCATCCAAATCCGACTGCGGTACGTGAAGAAGATAAAACCCTAACCTTTGAGCAGATTTAGGACCAATGCCAGGAAGCCTCTCAAAACCTTCAACGACTCGCTCTAATGCTTTTGGGATCTTCATAGTTTAAAGTTAAAAGTGAAAAATTAAAAGTTGAATCGGAGAAATTAACTTTGCACTTTGCATTTTGAATTCTGCTCTTAAACTGTCATCAATTCCTGCTCTTTCATTTTGCTGACTTCGTCGATTTGCTCAATAAATTCATCGGTTATTTTCTGGACTTCTTTTTCAAGCCTTTTTTCATCGTCTTCAGTAATTGCGTTTTCCTTTTTCATTTTTGAAATGTCATCGTTTGACTCTGCCCTGGCTTGTCTTATCATAATCTTTCCATTCTCTGCTTTTTTGTGAATAAGTTTTACGAATTCCTCACGCCTTTCTTGGGAAAGAGGCGGAATCGAGATTCTAAGAACAGTACCATCATTTGATACACCAAGACCCATTTGATTTTCGGTTATCCCCCGCTCAATGTCCCCAAGAACTGAGTGATCAAAAGGAGCAACGGAAATTGTCTGTGCATCCATTACATGAATTGTTGCAAGTTCCATAACTTTAAGACGCGCAGTACCACTGTAAGCATTTATCATAATATTCTCAACAAGCTGGGGATTGGCTTTACCCGTCTTGACTGTTCCAAAGTCCTCCTTAAGCACGGAAAATGCTTTTTCCATCCTGTCGCGTGTTTTTTGCTGAATTTGATTGTCCATGGATGCTAGATTAGCAAAATGAGAATAAAGTATCAAGACGCAAGTAATATATATTTTTCAAACCCCTAATTCTTAATTCATTATTCTTAATTCTTTTTACGGCAGTATGCTTTTGCCCTGAACAAGTCTTGAAAGATCCAAAACAGTAATAAGAGCCATAAGAGCCAAAAGCGCAAATAGTCCGACAGCGTGAGCGTATCCTTCATACTTCGGACTAACCTTTCTACGCGTAAATAACTCTATTAACATGAAGAAAAATCTTCCTCCATCAAGGGCAGGTATAGGCATGATATTTAGTACCGCCAAATTCAGCGACAAAAGAGCGACAAACCAAAGAACAGCAAACCAGCCCGCTCTAACAGCCTCACCCGTCATCTGAGCAACTCCAATTGGCCCTGCAACACCTTCGGGCTTAAATCCGCCCGACACCAGATCCCTTACCATACCGCCAAGTCCTCCTAAAATAAGCCAGGAAAATTTACCAGCCTCAATAGTCCCATAAATTGGCGACTCATACCAAGTGTATTTTTTAACCTCAATATTAGTAATACTAACCCCCATAGCACCCTCTCCCTTGGGAGGATTTAGGCGTGGGGTAAGCTTCGTTGTGAAATTTTGATCCCCACGCTTAACCGTAAGCGAAACTTCTTCACCAACCAGCTCCTTAGTCGTTTTGATGAATGTTGCGGTATCTGATATTTTTATGCCGTTAATTTTTAAAATCCTATCTTCTTCACGTATTCCTGCGATTGATGCCGGTGAATTCAACGAAACACCATTTACGATTACAGTGTCTGTTGGAAGAGGAACCCCTTGCGAGCTGAAGAGAAATGAAATAATAAAAACAGCCAAAACAAAATTCATGCTGACCCCGGCTGTGACAACACATATTCTTTGCCACAACGGCCTTGCATAAAATGCCCGACCTATATCTTCTTTCTGACTGCTGCTTTCTGTCTTCTGACTTCTGACCGATCCACCCCCGGCACTATCTTCTCCATAAAGCTTTACAAACCCTCCAACGGGAAGCCAATTTATGGAATAAACAGTCTCACCGATCTTTTTACCAAATGCTCTTGGCGGAAACCCTACTCCAAATTCTTCAACCTTAATTCCCAATTTTTTAGCAACGAGGAAATGGCCAAATTCGTGAACCAGAACGAGAATCGAAAGAATTACCGCAAAAGAAATTAATGTCACAAACATATCGTTTGATTATAGCAAAGTTGAGAAAGGTTAGCACAAGATTTTGTCTATCCTTATTCTGGGAAATGATTCTTATCTTCATCCAAACATGAACCTGCATCGAATTGCACAGTCTCTTTTTTAGCTTTTATCCTTCGTAATTTTTTTGTGCCAAACATTTCTAGATCCATTTTGTGTTCCCCAATCAACGACATCTTGCGTGTATGCGATTTCTGAACTTCGGGAAGATATTTGATATCTGATTTGATCCCGGTAAAATCATCCGGGGAAGGCGCCTGTCCTTCAGGGGTAGTCATAGCTTAAATTTCAGATCTTTTGAATTCACCTATCTGAATATTTTCACCTAACTTTGCGATGGTCTCTTTAATAAGTTCTTCAATTGTCTTTGATGAGTCTCTTATATATTCTTGTTTTAACAAAACCGAAACATCTTTCGGATTCATGGCAGCAACCTGCATTGCAACTTCGTGAGCTAACAACTTAAATTCATCAGTTCGTGCAACAAAATCTGTCTCACAAAGTAAAGAAACCAAAACCCCAACTTTTCCGGTCTGATGCACGTAAGACTCTACTAGCCCTTGTACTGTTTCTCTATCAGACTTCTTTGCAGCCTTTTCAAATCCCCTCTTTCTGAGTATTTCCTCTGCTTTTTTCATGTCTCCGCTGGCTTCTTCAAGCGCCATTTTACAATCCGAAAATCCGGCCTGGGTTTTTTCTCTAAGTGACTTGATGTCTTGTGCAGTAATTGCCATAATTTATAGGATTTAGTTTTTAGAGTCTAGAGTTTAGAAAAAACCAAACACTAAACGCTTCCCTTATCTCCCGGCTTTGCTTTTTTAGCTGCTTCTTTAGCAGCAATTTCAGCTATTTTATTATCTGATTTTGTTTTTTCCTTTGACCCTTCAATCCAGGCGTCTATCAAATAATTCGTAATTAGTTTTATTGATCCAACAGCATCATCATTTGCAGGAATTGCGTAGTCTATCTCGGACGGATCCGCATTAGTATCGGTTATTCCAACGGTTGTAAGCCCCACCCTATTTGCCTCTCTGACAGCTGTATCCTCACCGTGGGTATCAATTATAAAAACAGCATCCGGCGCTTCCTTTATTGTGTAAAGCCCACCATAAATATCTTTCAATTTAGAAAGTTCTTTCTCAAAAAGGCCGACTTCACGCTTTGTGTATCCCCCGCGGTCCTCAGATGTTACAATTTTTTCAAGATCCTCAAGTTTTTTGAAATTCTTTTTTACTTCATCAAAATTTGTAAGTATACCGCCTATCCAGCGGGATGTTACATGGTGAATGGTGTCAGGGGTTGCCTCCCTTGCTCTTTCTACCTCTTCCTTAACAATTGATTGTGCTTGTCTTTTTGTCCCCACAACCACTAGACTACCGCCTCTTGACGCTAAGTTTTTGATGTATTCTGCGGCTGCAATAAGACCCTCCTGAGTTGACTCAAGATTTATTATACTTACTCCGCTTCTTGCTTCAAAAATATAACGGTTAGCCTTAGGATTTCTCCTATTCACTTGATGACCAAAATGACAGCCGGCCTCCAATAACTCTTCAAGTGTTATCTGTCTCATATATTTTACAAACTAGAAAAAGTTTTTATTCCTTTTATCTTCTGCTTTGATAGGCGTTTTCAGCCAGGAAGTTATTCAAAGCATGTTTGATGAATGAATTATATAGAATTAAGTATAAAGAATCAAGTATAAAGCTTATCTGCTGTGGTTTATTGCACTTTTAAGTAATCCGTTAACAATTTTGTGAACTTCAAGAAGCATGTCATCAATGTCCTGAAATTTAGCTTTACTTAACAGACCGACATCATAAGCTATCTGTGTTTGATTCTGAAGCTCAGTAACCGAACCCAATGCAATAGAATAGAATTGCGATTTGTCTTTATATGTTTTTCTACTAAAACCCTCTGCTATGTTTGAGGTTATCGAGATAGATGCTCTTCGCATTTGACTTGTAAGACCAAATAGCTCATCTTTTGGAAAGGCTTTTGTTTCATGATAAATCCAAATAACTACTTGGTGACCCTTCTGCCAGGCTACAAGATCTTTAAATGACTTTATTTTATTTTTCTCCATTCCTTAATACTTAATTCTTTATACTTTATTCTCTACTAACTTTCTATCCTTTCCCCCAGCACTTGATACTTAATACTAAATACTTAATACTATTTATATGGCTAACAAGCGCAAGCGTGGCGGATATGGGTTTTCGGTTAACCTAACGGGGCCCGGAACTGTTTTTACAATTGGAATAATTGCACTCTCCATAGGAATGGGGGTTCTTTTTGCCCGCGGTCCCGCTCCGAAAGTTATACTTTCCGATCCGGGTGAAACAGGAGACATAGAGATTGTTGAAGAAACTCCCGATCCAGCTCAAAAAGGTCTCCAGCTGAAAACCCTAAAATTTAAGGAATGCTCCGCAATTACGGCTGTTTCTATGCAGCTTGACATTACTGGCTCAATGGGCAGTTACTTGAACGACCTTAAAAGCGCTGTTTTAACTTTTACAAATCCCTTGCATGACGAATCGGTTATCGGCATACAGGCATATAATGAATACAATTCACGTGTCATTGTTGTTCCTATCTCATATAATAAAGATGTTAAGGACTATATTCCTCCCCGTGTCAACTCACTGATTGCAGACGGCGGTACTCCTTCATACGACGCCCTTATTTTTTCAGGCGAACTGCTTGCTGAGGCAATTCCGCAATTTCCCGACAGGGAATTTAATTACATTTTTTTCTCGGACGGCAACCCTAATGTTGGACCATCAACCGAAGCAGACATTGCCTCAGCCGCCCAGACAATAAAAGATCAGGGAGTAACCGTATACGCTATTGGGCTTGGTCAAGTCAGACCTAACATTATTAATGCAATAGCCTCTTCTCCTGACAAGGCGGTCATAGTACAAAGCTCCAAAGATCTTGAAAGAGTTTACAAGGAAATTGCAAAAAGGATATGTGATTCGCAGTCCACTCCAACACCGGCTCAGTAATTAATAGTCAATAGTCGATGGTTGGTAGATGTTAAAAATAATTCTTGCTACTGATTGAGTTATTTAATTATTGAGGGTTATTTGTTATTCTTATAATCCTATGAAAAAACAGGCTGCTAAGGATAAATTAGTGACAGAAGAAGTGATTGATAGAAAACTTGAGCAATTTTTACAACAAATTGTTCAAGATCTCTCTGTCCTGCAAGGGTCAAAATGGGAGGATAATGATAGAAG
>CAZVGS010000018.1:7718-13005 GCA_964627245.1 uncultured Gammaproteobacteria bacterium
CAGTAGCCAGTAGCCAGTAGCCAGTAGCCAGTAGCCAGTAGCCAGTAGCCAGTAGCCAGTAGATATTCTATACTGGATCCATGCCCAAATTCTTTTTCCTAAGAACCAAACCCTCAACCCTACACCCCAAACCCCTATTTTTGTCCTCCGGACAACGGGGTGCTTCAACCATATATATAGTAATAATTCTTATGGTCATAATTTTTGCCGTCATGTTCACCGGAGGAACTTCATCTCTTCTTTCAGGAGATGTTGCATCATCTGTAACCAATACACCTACACCATCAGACGGAGAAAGTAACCCGTCAGCCTCTCCATCAGCCTCTCCCGGACCTTCGTGGAAAGTGAATATATCAGGAAGTGAATGTAAATTCACCCAAGAACAAACTCCTTATCTTAGTACAAATCTTGAAGCAACAGGAACATCTAACGGATATCTGTCTCTTGAAGTAATAAAAGATGGCAAGACAGAAATTGTAACGACTTTTGAATTCAACTCTCCTTCAGAAAAGGGAAGTCTTAGCCTTCACAAAGCGCAAGGATTTAGCGACAACCCATGGAAATTAAAACTTTTTGAAGGAGGCAGTCAGGTCGCCGGACAGTGGGAAGGAGGCACTGAAAAAGCCTCTTATAACGACGGCAAGCCGACCGGATGCTGACAGGCTTGACAAAAAGTATTAAAATGATGCAAACTCAAATTATTCATGAATATATTCAGAAAGACTATTTTTCTACTATCGCTTATTATAATTGGCTCCTTCACACTTTTTCTACAGATTAACAACAAGCCTTTAATACCCCAAGCTAAGGCTTTCTGCATTGTCCCAGCTCCACAGGCATGCTTCGGGGTTGTCTGCACACCGGGGGGATGCCTAATCGACTCTGGAAATATTAAAGACGCGGGTAAAATTGCTGGGAAATTAGTGGGTAAATCATTTAACGAAACTATAGATATCTTAGATAAGGTAAATGCAAACGGAGGTAATGCATGTGCCGTAATAGTAATCATGGATCCATTCATTATGGGTACACCTAAGATGAAAGAACTAATCATTAAATATGGATGTAAAAATTTACCAGATAGCTGGCCAGATATATTAAAAGATAGAGACTGCAGCTCCTACACAGACTCGGGCCGAAGTGCTTGTGAGGGCAATTCAAAAGGAAGATGTTTCTGGTATTCTGGTGGAGTAAATTCTAGCCCTTCCTGCGTAGACAACAATGGTAATATGAACAACAATGCATTATGTAGGGATGGTGGTCATTGCTACAAAGGTGAAGAATGCTCAAATGGAAATTACTGTTCTTCCTCAGACCCTGCAATCACATGTCCTGTCGACAATCAGACTGGTAACGTTGTCAAATACTCATGCGAAGCATCTTGTCCAACAGACTCATCCAAGGGAGGAGAATCAAGCAATAAATCACTAACCTGCAGTGGCAGTGATAAATGTTGTTTTTACTACAGCAACTACACTCCGGCAGCAACAATGGCCCCACTCCAGACATGCTCACAGCAAAAAGGAGTCCTTAAGAAAATTTCTTGCTCGGCCGGTTCGCATGTAGAAGATTCTTCCGACACAGATGAAATTTATGTTTGTTGTGTTCCGGATACAGTTACACCAACGGGCGGCGGCGGGAGCGGGAGCTCACTACCGGCAGAACCGGGAGTAGGATACTGCGCAGGGGCTAACAGGGAAAATCCTCAAGCTGTTGGAGAAGCAACCTGCGGAGTCAATAACGCCCCTTATGAGAGTGAAAGCCAATTCTGCATCCAAAAATTCGGAGGATCTTTGGGTAACTTCTTCAAATGCTCTACCGCATCAACTTCAACAGGTATTTGCGCTTCCCATGGAGAACCGGATACCGTCTTTAGCAAGCCAAGTGGATTCTGGGGATCTACGTGTGACGGGAAAATGATAGGAGAGACTGATCCCAAGACTGCTAAAGAAGGCAGAAAGTATGCTGACAGGTACAAATGCTCAGACGGCACACATGAAGACGTTCCGGAACCTTCATCAGATAAATTATGCAATGAGTACCCTTGGATTGACACGATAAATAAAAAGCCGACAATGTGTAAAGAGCCTAATTCCGGAGGACAAATAGACTGTTCGCAATTTGCAGACCGCGAATGTACTCTTGACTTTGAATCATCTTCTGAATACAGCTGTGTCAAAAAAGGCTTTAAGTGGTGTGCTATACAAAAGAAGGAAATCATTTCAAGCGGATCGTGCAAAGGAATCGCCGGACAGGGTCACACATGCGGAGAGGATATTCAGTGCAATGGATATCCTGACGCAATTTGCGTGAATTCAACTAAAGCAGGTATTAAAACATGTCAGTGGAAAAACGGAGTTGCCCCATCTCCCACTCCGGGTATTTCTTCAACTTGTACTTCCGGCACTAAAGGAACCGGGTGTGCTTGCGATGCCGGACCTACGACTTGCGGATGCGCAACTTCACATAATCCGGAACCCGCAACTGACAATCCATCCAAATACTATTGTGTACCTTTTGCATCTGGACTTAAATGGTGCGAAAAATCCCAAACTGCTATTCCACCCGCACAATGTGCGACTGCTCCCGTCTACACAACTCCTACCCCAACGCCAACAATATCGGTAAGGTGCCCCAATGACGGTAATCACGTATGTGCGGCAGCAGGTTCATGCGTAGAAGGTTATGGACCTAAAAATGACGCTATTGCGGATGGGGATTGCGCCAGCTGGAATCCCGATACCCCAAAATGTTACTTCAAGTCGGCAACCCCGTTATCATCCTGCACTACGGCAGTTGCTACCCCAACCAAAAATCCATCCTTAGTAACCTCTACTCCAAAGCCGACTCCCCCGGGCTGCCCCGTTGACAACGGAGACGGAAGAGTTAACAGCTGTCAAGCCTCCTGCTCGGATTCTTATCCGAATGCAAAACCGGACGGAAATGCGGACTGTGAGAAAGCTTATGGAACAATAAGAGGAGTTTGCTGTACATCAAATTAAATATGGATGGAAAAATAGAAAACCAACCCCAACAAATAGAAGTCAAAGCACCTTCTAAAAAAGGTTTCTTAACAGGTAGAATAAAACTTCTAATTGGGGTCTTAATTATTGGACTGGCTCTCGTACTTATCTTTGTCTTTCTTGCAAACCGCGCTTCGGATACCATCCCGTCAGAAGAGTCATCGGAAGAACAAGTCAATATTACATCTCCCGAGGCACAAGTATATTTCTATCCTGCAACTGTTACTGCTAAAACCGGACAAAGAATTATCGTTGACGTTTATATCGATACATGGGAAAAGGATATTTCAGGCGCAAATATTGCCATCAAATACAACCCGAATGTAATTTCAAATGTCACGCTTGAGCAATTTAAGGATAAAGACTCGACAGTTTCGCTAGCCCTTGAAGAAGTAACATCAACAAATGATCAAGGAACAGGAGTTATATCACTTCCACTTAATATGAAAAGTACCACCCCAATGCAAAAAGGGAGAGGAATTGTGGCCAAGCTTTCTTTTATTCCCAAAGACTCAAATGTAACAACCACTTCGCTCTCCTTTGATCTGTCAACAGCCCTTATTAACGACCGGAATCCGGGTAAAGTGATAGTTCTTCAAAAAGGCACTCTTGTAGTTGATTTTCCCATAGAATAAATCTATCCTGGCATTATTTTGACATTTTTTCCAAAAACATTGACAATAAAAATTGGGTGATTTTAATATGAGAGATCAGGAAGGATTTTCTGCAATCGGTCTTTTTTTACTCGGGCTTGCGATGCTTTTCATAATGGGCGCCTCAGGACTTTTCAATGTTCCGGAGTCAGAGGTTGAAGATGAAGAAAGATACCAGGCAACAAGCTCAGAAGAAATTGAAGGCAAAGGACTTCAAATATCCGACCTTAAATTTACTACCCCCTCGCCTACTCAAGTAACTCCACAGCCAACCAGACCCCCGGTCGTGTTTCCTACCCCCACATCGCTGCCTCCGGATGCCTGCATAGGATACCAACCCACTACAGCTTGCACCTGCTACGCGCCTTTTCATATTGCAACATGGTGTGATGGAAGACAGCCTCCGACCATTCCCGACTGTGATGGACCTATCGCCCAATGTACGGACCTTGGAGGAAAAACAGGCTGTATTGAATATTGTGCGGCAAAGCCAGTAATTTATTTATATCCCGAAAAACCAATGTTTGTTAATGTCAAAATCACAACCCCCGGCCGATTCGTAGACCACATCCCTCCTCTTGAGTTTTTTGGGAATGATAATGGCGTAGCCATTGCAGGATGGACGGGTGTTATGGCTTATCCAAGTGGAGATCTTTTCTATAAAAACTCAAATTACAAAGAACTTTTCTATGACACTTCCCTTTCGTATGTAAAAGCACCTGATCATGGAATATTCATTGAAAGAAGAAATCTAAAAAATGAACTATCAAAATTTGTGAAAGGCCTTGGATTAAATGATTGGGAAGCAGAGGAATTTACGAGTTATTGGGTTCCAAAACTTTACGGCTTAAATAAAAAATATATTTTTACATCAGTAGTTGATCAAGGTGAAAAAATGCGGGTTGATAAAGTCGAGATTACACCTACACCCGACACATTCATAGAATTTATGGCATACTTTAATGGTGTTGATGAAGTATTTGCTTCAAAACCTTTAACTCTTTCCAAAGCACCTGAAAGAAAAGGCTTTACAGCTGTTGAGTGGGGAGGAGTTATTGAACCGTCATCTTATAAATAATAGACAGAAGTTAAAATGTTAAAAGCAAACCGTATTAGAAAAATACATCCAAAAGCTAAAAACTACAAGCTAATAACTAGTAATGGCAGTATTGTAATGCCAATTCTATTCATAGTAATAGCATTTGCAATTTTACTTACAAGCGGACAATTGGTGAATGTCTCGTGGATAGACCCGGATGAGAAATATGAAAACCCCACTACTTCATCCGATACACAAAAACAAAATTTACAGCTAAAAAGCCTGAAATTCCAATTAAAACCAACACCCGCAACAGACACTTGCAATCATGACGCTTTCAAAAAAGCAGACCCCCTAACATGCAAATGCACGGCACTTATGTTCAGATGTGAAAATAATAAGTGCGTTGAAATTGATCAAAGCAAATCTTCTCCGGGGTATGAGGATTATACTTGCGAAAGGGTCAATCGGGAGAGTTGGTGCAATATATATGGTAGAGAAGGAGACGGATGGTATTGTGTAGGAAAGCCGGTAATTTATCTTTACCCTGAGTACCCAATGCTGGTTGATGT
>CAZVGS010000018.1:13105-15628 GCA_964627245.1 uncultured Gammaproteobacteria bacterium
AAAACTCCTGGAATATATCACACAACTTGGACTAACAAGAAGTGATGAGCAAAAGGAATTTTTAGATTGGTGGATTCCAAAACTTCAAGCTCTAAATTCTCCATACATTTTTGTCTCAATTCTTGAGAATGATGAAAAACAAAGAATAGATCAAGTAACAATTGAACCAAAACCCGATACATTTATAGAATTTATTGCCTACTTCAAACCTTTGGAAACGGAAGAAAAAGTAGAACCGTTAGTTCTTCCGCCTGCTCCAAAACGCATAGGATTTACAGCAGTTGAGTGGGGGGGAGTTATTGACTACTAGTTATTTCAGGCTATCAAATATCTCATCGAATTGCCTCTCAAGTATAGAATTTTTGTCACCACCGTAGGTCAGACTAAATCTTATAATAGAAAAACCTTTTTGAATTATTGAAACCTTTTGATAGACTTTTTCCGATAATTTGCCCTCAAAATAAAATCCGTAGTTGTTATCTTTTTCAATGACTTTTCCGGTAAAATTATCATTTTGATAAGGGACTGAAAGGCTATCAACGGTATTGCCCTCTCTGTCAAAAACTACTATCTGGATGTTGGATGATGTGCTGTTGTCCCACAACTCGATATTATCAAGAATTGGCGAAGACACAGTCAGAACTTTTAAGTCAAAATTATCATGGTATTTGACTGAATAATATTCAGAAGAATAATTTTTATTTAAGCTTATATTTTCTTCACTATAGCCTGTACTTTTTGCCGTTTTGCTGGATGAATTTGAAATGTTAGATGCTCCAGGCTTTGCGGATTGGGAAAGTGTAGATATAAAAAGAACTAGAAATATCAGAGTAATTGCAATAATAAGAATTGCAGATTTTTTCCATCCCAACTTTTCAAGAAGTGCCTCCATGCATTAAGTTTAGCAGAAAGTGTTAATAGTCAATAGACATCAGACAGTAGACAAAAGGAGTCATTGACAATTCATACACTCTGCCTTATCCTTTTTCTAGCTATTGACTATTAACGATTGTCTATTAGCTATTCAAGATGTTGTCTCAAAAAGATCCCAAGGTTTATGAAATACTTAAAAAAGAAGACAAAAGACAGCGCGACACGCTGACTCTGATCCCTTCGGAAAACTATACTTCACTGGAAGTAAGGTCCACATTAGCCTCAATATTTACTAATAAATACTCGGAAGGCTACTCAAGGAAAAGATACTATCAGGGAAATTCAAACGCAGATGACATTGAGACACTTGCTATTGAAAGAGCAAAAAAATTATTTGGGGTTCCGCATGTAAATGTTCAGCCCTACTCAGGCTCACCTGCCAACACCGCTGTGTATTTTGCGCTTCTTACCCCTTTCAAGGACAAGATCATGGGTCTTTCTCTTTCCTCAGGAGGCCACTTGACTCACGGCTCTCCCGTCAGCTTCTCAGGTAAATACTTCAATACCGTAAGTTTTCCGACAACAAAAGACGGTCTTTTAGACTATGATGCTATCGAAAAATTGGCCCTCAAAGAAAAACCAAAGATAATCGTCTGTGGCTTTACGGCATACCCGCGAATAATTGATTTTGAAAGATTTGGGCAAATTGCAGACAAGGCAGGTGCATATTTACTCGCTGATGTATCCCACATAACAGGCCTTATTGTCGGAGGCGCACACCCTTCTCCAGTCAAGCACGCACATATAATAATGACAACAACCCATAAGACTTTAAGAGGTCCAAGAGGCGCAATTTTAATGGTAACGCAAAAAGGTATTGATAAAGATCCTGACCTCCCATCAAAAATAGACAAAGCTGTTTTTCCCGGACTCCAAGGAGGACCTCATGATAACCAGACAGCAGCAATTGCCGTTGCTTTACATGAAGCGTCAACAAAAGAGTTTAAGGATTATGCTCATCAAATAATAAAAAATGCCAAAGCACTGGCTGAGGGTCTAAAAAAATATGGACTAAAACTTGTGACGGATGGTACCGACAACCATCTTATCCTAATAGACACAATGTCAAAGGGGGTTAATGGCGCACTAGCAGCTTACGCTTTGGAAAAAGCAGGAATTGTGACTAACAAAAATACCATTCCCTTTGATACAAATCCTCCTTTTTACCCGTCAGGGGTTAGGATCGGTACTCCGGGGGCTACTACCAGAGGCATGAAAGAGGCCGACATGAAAATTTTGGCAGGGTGGATAAGCAGCACACTTTCAGAATGCGCGGATTACAAGCTTCCGGACAATAAAGAAGAACGCTCAGCGTATTTCAAGAAATTTAAGAAAGAAGTCAATCTAAATAAAGAAATTACCAATATCTCTCTCGAAGTCAAAAAATACATGAAAGAATTCCCCATGCCTTAATTCGTAATGCTTTTAGATGATTACGTTTTATTATCAAGCATGCTATTCTAACTAGTAATGTTTACTTCAGATAACAAGAATGCAGTTGCCCAAGAGATCTTAAACATCATCATAAGATTACAGGAGGAAAATAAAATTACTGATGAGGAAGGAAAAGTAAATGACATGTCCGATTCT
>CAZVGS010000019.1:0-12441 GCA_964627245.1 uncultured Gammaproteobacteria bacterium
CATTTGCTACAACCATTGCATTGGCCAATGGTATCAGTCTGGAAACAATCAGTAAAATACTGGGGCATACCAGTACCAAGATTACATCTCAGTATGCCGTTGTAACAGACCACAAAGTCAGTCAGGAAATGCTTAAGCTTAAGGAAATGCTCCAGCATAGAAAATCAATGTAAGAAAAGTAAGGTGCTGGTAAATCCCCGGCACCTTTTTTCATCTGATTAATTGGCACACCAAGTTTTTTCCTTACACGGTGCTTTCGCATGTTCAAAGAAAAAGCAGGATTGAATATATAATTGTAACTAACCCTAGTTTAAAAATTTTGCAAAGGTATGAATGTTATAGTGAGTGGTTCAATATATATTTTGTAAAAAACTTTTTTTTGTAAGTAAAAATATCCGACAACTAGATGTACTTTTGCATCTGCTGCGTTATGCGGCGTATGACAGGTTAAGCATAAGCACCAAGTATCTTTTTTGTGCCTGTCCGATGAGATACTTACAATAGGGCAATTAGCCGAAAGGCGTTCATGCCCAAATCATATTTCAATTTTTTGGGGATATAAATCCTGTGGGAGAGGTATATCCAATCACTCACACTGGATTCTATATCACACGTTTGCTGGTGCACCGGCAGTCGTGAAATTAATTTTTTAACCCCGCCCGTAAACTCATTTACAAAAAATGACCGGGAGGGATTGATGTGTCATTGATTGTAATGACATATCGCAAAACAAATTGTATGGATTTTTATTTAATGGCAGAACAAACTGCCAAAGAATTAATGAAAGAACATCCGGAATGGGATGTTGAGTCTCTGATGAATGAGACAATGGAAAGTATCGAAATGGAAATGAAAGAAGACCTTGCCTACATAGAAAGGCATCTTCCAGATTTCTTAAACGAACATTTTAGTAAAAATTTAAAAATGAAAAGTGATGACAAGGAATGATTATTATGAAGTTTTAACAAATACACCTACAATACCTCAAGGTGTATATGACAAACTGCCTTCAATATTAAAGGAGGCAACTGAACAATTTGATGACCCAAGAGAAAGGGATGTCGTTCTTACCAGCTCTTTAACAATATTGAGCGGGTGCTTGAATGCAATAAAAGGACGTTATGGCAAAGATGCCGTTGGCCCAAACCTGTTTTCTTTTATTGTAGCTCCTCCGGCAAACGGTAAGAGTTCAATGAAGTATAGTGCTAAATTGGGCAAGACGATTCAGGATAATTTTGAAAAAGCAAATGCTGAAGCTCGAGCTAATTATGACATCGAGTATAAAATGTGGAAAGCAGCAGCAAAAAAGAATCATGCGGAAGCGGGTGACCCGCCTAAAAGGCCAAAGTATCCTATACTATTTATACCCGGAAATTCAAGTGCATCCGCCATCTATTGGTTACTGGATGAAAGCAATGGAAAGGCCATTATTTGTGAAACCGAAGCAGATAGTCTTACCGGAGCTATCAAACAAGACTGGGGTAATTTCAGTCATCTACTCCGTAGTGCATTCCAGCATGAACCAATTGCAATGAGCAGAAAAGGGGATAGTTTATATTTAAGAATTGAATACCCGGCACTGTCAGTATTGCTGACTGGTACACCCGACCAAGTACCGAGATTAATTGGTTCAACGGAGGATGGACTATGCAGCCGGTTTTTATTTTACTGCTATAATCAGGGGTTAAACTGGATAGACCAGACCCCATGTAAGGATTGCATTGATTATTCTGTACATTTCACCAAGCTTGGTTATAAGGTCGAGAGAATAAAACAGGAGCTAGATGAGGATAGCTATATGTTCAGCCTGACCCAAGAACAGTTCAAAACGCTGAACGAAAGGTTTGGTAAAAAGCTTGAGCAGATAAAAATGTTTGAAGGACAGGGTGCCGCAAGTGCTGTTATGCGGCTTGGATTGATCGGTTTCCGGATTGCCATGATACTTACCACTCTGAGGCAGAAGGACAATCTAAAGGGAAATTTTAACCTTGTCTGCTCAGATGAAGATTTCGAAACTGCCATGACTCTTGTTGATGTGTATTTTGAGCATTCAATGGTGATGTATTCCTTGTTGCCAAGGCAATCAAAAGCCGAGGTCTCACCTCAAATGCGTAATTTCTATGCCTTACTACCCAAAGGTGAAAAATTCAAACGCAAGAATGCTGATGAAATTGGGGGCACTATTGGTATCAGTAAAAGGACAGTAGGAAATTATATTGAAAAACTGGTTGAAAAAGGATACTTAACAAATCAGGGGTTCGGCTCCTACTTAATAGAAAAAAATGAGTAGGCCCCAAATAGCAGGTTAGCACAAATGGCAAAGGATATTATGATAATTTAGGGACAGTATTATTTTATCAAAAATACCCTTTGCCAACCCTGCTATTTAACCTCCATTGCTGGCATGTGAAATAAATAAGGTAGCAAGATGGCAAAGTTGGCAAGGATGATTCTCAGTAATTGAAATGTATAGTGGTTATAAAAGGGCAGTTTCGGCTGCCTTTTTTAATCATACCGCCTTTTATCATTCACTTTCACAACTCCCGCATTTTTAGTATTTTGTGGAGTAAACCTCTTCCATAAAATGCTCGATAAGAAAACTCTATCTGAAAGGGACATTTGTACCAAATTTATTACCCCTGCTATTGAAAAGGCTGGCTGGGATAAAATGACCCAGTATCTGGAAGAGGTATCATTTACAGATGGAAAGATATATGTAAGGGGAAGAATGACCGCCAGAGGGGAGCAAAAAAGGGCGGACTATATACTTTACTACAAGCCTAACATCCCTATTGCCATTATTGAAGCCAAAGACAACACCCATAGGGTTGGTGCAGGCATGCAGCAGGCGTTAAACTATGCCCGGATTCTTGACATACCCTGTGTATTCAGCAGCAACGGAGATGGCTTCTTGTTCCATGACAGAACATCCACAGACGGTAAACTGGAAACCGAACTGACATTAGATGCCTTTCCTTCTCCTGAAACGCTCTGGGAGAGATACAAGAAGTTTAAAGGCATTGTTACCCCGGAAGCGGAGAAAATAACTGCACAGGATTACTACTTCGATGGCTCAGGACGTAAACCAAGATACTACCAGCAGATTGCCATTAACCGAACGGTAGAAGCTATTGCAAATGGGCAGAACAGGATATTGTTGGTGATGGCAACCGGCACAGGCAAGACCTACACGGCCTTTCAAATCATTCACAGGCTATGGAAAGCCGGTGCCAAAAAAAGAATACTCTTTCTGGCAGATAGAAATGCCCTCATCGACCAGACCAGACGAGGTGATTTTAAGCACTTCAAGGATAAAATGACGGTGGTAAAGCATAGGTTGGTAGATAAGAGTTACGAAATTTATCTGGCACTGTATCAGGGGTTGTCAGGTACAGATGAAGAGGCCAATATTTATAAACAATTCTCACCTGACTTTTTTGATTTAATTGTAGTTGACGAGTGCCACCGTGGAAGTGCTAAAGAAGACAGTGCATGGAGAGAAATTTTGACTTACTATAAAAAAGCTACTCATATTGGCTTAACAGCTACACCAAAAGAAACCAAGGAAACAAGCAATATTGAATATTTTGGTGAACCGATATATACTTACTCTTTAAAGCAAGGAATTGACGATGGATTTTTAGCTCCATACCGAGTTATCAGGATTGGACTGGATATTGATTTGGAAGGATGGAGACCGCCAAAAGGATTTAAGGACAAAAATGGCAGGGAAGTAGAGGACAGGATATATAACCGGACTGATTTTGATACTAACCTTGTTGTAGAGGAAAGAAGAAAGCTTGTAGTAAAAAAGATTTCAGAGTTTCTTAAAGGCTATGACAGATTTGCAAAGACCATTATATTTTGTTGTGATATTGAGCATGCGGAAAGTCTTACTTCCATGTTAAGGAATGAGAATGCTGACCTAGCTGGTGTTAATTACAAGTATGTAATGCAAATAACGGGGGATAATGATGAAGGGAAAAGGGAATTGGACAACTTCATCAACCCGGAAGAGAAATATCCTGTAATAGCTACTACTTCCGAATTAATGACTACTGGCGTGGATGCTCAAACCTGTAAAGTGATAGTACTCGATAGTGAGATAAAATCAATGACCAAGTTCAAGCAGATAATAGGTCGAGGGACTCGGATTAATGAAGAATTTAACAAATTGTATTTTACAATCCTTGATTTTAGGAATGTAACAGACCTTTTTGCTGATAAGGATTTTGATGGAGACCCAATTAGAATCAAGCCAGTAACAGAGGATACAGACCTCGCTGGTATTGTAGATGAAGAAGAGGAAGATACCTCTCCAATCATTGATGAAGTATCTGGGGATGAAATTGAGGTAAAGAAACCTGAAATAAGATACCCCAAAGGAGGAGAATTTACAGAAACCCAAGAGCCAAGAGAAAAAATATTTGTAAATGGTGTTGATGTATCTGTGCTAGTAAGTAGGGAAATGTATTTTGATAATAACGGCAAACCAATTACCACCAGCTTAAAAGACCATACAAAAAAAATCATTCAGGAACAGTTTGCTTCGTTGGATGAATTTCTGAGGAAATGGAACAACACAGAAAAGAAAGAAGCCATCATTGAGGAGTTACAGAATCAGGGAGTTTTAGTGGAGGCCTTATATGATGCTGTAGGGAGAGAAGTAGATTTGTTCGACCTTATTTGCCATGTAGCTTATGACCAGCCACCTCTAACAAGAAGGGAAAGAGCAAATAATGTGAGGAAACGGAATTACTTTGAAAAATATGGTGAACAGGCAAGGAGAGTATTGGAAGCACTCTTAGACAAGTATGCTGATGAAGGAATCGAAAATATTGAAAGCATGGAAGTTTTAAAAGTTAGACCTCTTACTGATTATGGTTCTCCTATTGAAATATTACAGGAGTTTGGAAATAAGGATAAATATCTTGAAGCTGTGAAAGAATTAGAACATGAATTATATAAAACTGCTTAATGGGATTAATTAATATTTCAGAAACACAATTGGCATTTGGCTATCTACATTCATTTCTGAATGTAAGGAGACCAAGAGGGTTTATGCTGCCCTCTATTCGTCAAGAAGGAGGGCGTATTAGATTCCCATACCCCGGAGCTGACATTATTGTAAATAATAATCATCTAATTCAATTCAAACGGCCATTTTTCTTTACAACCAATGGGATAAAAGAATTTATGACCTATACAAAACCTGTAGATATTGCCCCACCTTATTACAGATTTTACATTAAAAATGATAACCCGACAAATCAGCTTAATAATTTAATCTTAGCAACCAGAAGAGGTTTAAGAGCAGAATATATTAGTCCAATTTTCTTTGAGGAAGCGATTTTTTTTAGATTGATAAGAAATGATTTAGCACATTTGAGACATTATGCACACATTGATATTTCACAATTTGATGGAATGCAGAGAACTATAGGCACAAATAATGACCATACATTAATTTATAATAACAGAAGCGTTAATAATGGATTTTGTTATTGCTACTCTGAACCAATTAAAATTAAAGCTGAGTTATTCAATTCAGACACTAATAGTCACAATTCAGAAGAAACTTTTAAAGGTTCAGAAATAGTAAAGATTCTAAATTCTATTTTTTTCTCTGAAGAAAGCAACAGCATTTCATCAGATTCTACTTTATATCAGTGTATTATTTTACAGCGTCGTTTACTAATAGAACGTAATATTATCTGGATTTTTAATTACAGGAAATAATATGAGTAACATTTCAGGAATATTAAAGAGTATCCGTGACATCATGTGGCAGGATACAGGTCTGAACGGTGATGCACAACGAATAGAACAATTGGGCTGGATGCTCTTTCTTAAAATCTTTTCGGATAAGGATTTGGAGATGGAGTTGATGGACAGTAAATATAAATCCCCAATACCGGCACAGTTTCATTGGGATAAATGGGCGGGTAACGATGAGGGAATGACAGGGGATGAATTGTTGGAGTTTGTTGACCGGAAGCTGTTTCCTGCTTTACGAAACATCAATGTGAGTACAGGAAACCAAAGGGCATTGATTGTAAGGGAAGTGTTTGAGGGCAATAACAATTACATGAAAAGCGGTATCAATATCCGCAAGGTATTGAACAAGCTTAACGAGATTGATTTCAACAAGGCCAAAGACAGACATGCTTTTGGAGAGTTGTATGAGAACATATTGAAGGAACTGCAGAGTGCCGGGAAAAGCGGGGAGTTTTATACACCCAGAGCCATTACACAGTTTATCACTGATATGATTGACCCTAAGCTGGGAGAAAAGATTTTAGACCCTGCCTGTGGTACAGGAGGATTTTTGACCTGTGCCATTGAACACCTGATGAAGCAGGCCAATAGCGTGGAGGACAGGCAAAGCATTGCGGAGAATTTGGCCGGATGGGAATATAAGCCATTGCCTTACCTGCTGGCAACGACCAATCTTATCCTGCATGATGTTGAAATACCCAATATCACTTTCCGGGATGCTTTAGACCAGCCATTGACCAATTACACAGAGAAGCATCGGGTAAATGCCATATTGGCTAACCCGCCCTTTGGAGGCATTGTAGCCAATAACAATGAAGCCAACTTTCCCCAAACTTACCGGACAAAAGAAAGTGCTGACCTGTTCCTGATACTGATGATACACCTGCTGAAGCAGGGAGGAAGGGCAGGCATTGTGTTACCAGACGGAAGCCTGACAGGTGAGGGAGTAAAACAAAGAGTAAGGCAACGATTGCTGGAAGAATGTAACCTGCATACCATTATCCGCCTGCCCAATTCCGTTTTCCAGCCTTACGCTACCGTGGCTACCAACCTGTTGTTTTTTGAAAAGGGAAAACCCACCAAAGAAATTTGGTACTATGAACACCGGATGCCGGATGGCTACAAAGCGTATAGCAAAACCAAACCCATACAGGTAAAAGAGTTTGACCCGATAAAGAAATGGTGGAAGAAAAGAAAGGAAAGTGAGGTGTGCTGGAAGGTAGATATACAAACCATTAAAAACCGGGGCTATGATTTGGATATAAAGAACCCCACCAAGCAGGAAGGGAAATATGAGTATAGCAGTGCTGAACTTATGGAGATGCTGCACCAGTCGTTTTTGAAAAGTGATAAATTGTTGAACCAGCTAAAGGAGGCAGTAAAATGAATTGGCGTAAAGTAAAGATGGGTGAGTTTCTCATTAACAGAGAAAGCAGATTCAAGCCGAATGACAAGGCAATAGCTGGCTTAAAGCGGATTGACAAGATTGACTTTACAGGAACCATTTATTTATCTGATAAGCCTTCGAACACTGATATGATTATAGTAAAGAAGGGAGATTTGGTCATTTCAGGAATCAACGTAGAGAAAGGAGCAATGAGTGTTTATCAAGGTAAAGAAGATGTTACAGCCACGATTCATTATTCATCATACAGCTTTGATGATAAGAAAATTGATATTGAGTTTTTAAAAATGTTTTTGAAAAGTCCTGAATTCAAGACTGCATTAAAAGAACAAGTGCCGGGAGGGATTAAGACTGAGATAAAACCAAAGCACCTTTTGCCGTTAGAAGTTAATATTCCAACACTGATTTCTGACCAAAAGAAAATTGTAAAAAGGTTTACAGGCATAGAGAAGTTAACTGCAAGTGTAGATACTGAAATCATAAATCAGCAAGAACTGCTCACCCAACTCCGTCAATCCTTCTTACAGGAAGCTATGCAGGGCAAACTGGTAAAACAAGACCCCAAAGAAGGCCATGCCAAAGACCTGCTGGAGAAAATAAAAGCAGAGAAAGCTAAGTCAGGTAAGAAGGAAAAAGAATTGCCACCTATAAAGCCGGAAGATATACCTTTTGAGATTCCGGAGAATTGGGTGTGGTGTAGATTGGGGGAAATCATTTCATTTGGCCCATCAAACGGCTACTCTCCAAAGGAAAGTAAAAAGGGCACAGGAATTAAATGTTTAACACTTACTGCAACTACATCTGGGAAATTTAAAGGCGAACATTATAAACTTGTTGATGAGCAAATTACAAGCGATTCATATTTGTGGCTCTCAAAAGGTGATATTTTGTTACAACGAGGAAATGCACTTGAATACGTCGGAATAGCTGCTTTATATGAAGGTGAATCTAATGAGTATATTTATCCAGATTTAATGATTAAGGTGAGAGTTTTTGAGAATCTCACATATGATAGGTTTATTCATCAGGTACTAATCTCTCCATTTAATAGAACTTATTTTTCAGACAATGCGTTTGGTGCTCAAAAAAGTATGCCTAAAATTAATCAAGGAGTAGTTCTTAATACATTGATACCGCTACCTCCATTAAGAGAGCAATATCGTATAGTAGATAAAATCATTGATTTAATGACCCTTTGTGATGGCTTACAGTTAAGCATACAAACCAGCCGGGAGCAGAATATATTGTTTTTACAGCAAGTATTGAAAGAAGCATTAATAAACTAATAATTATTCCTATGGATAATAATGCAGCTCATAGCTTACTAAACCATACTCTCAAAACAGGGTGGCTTGTAAAAGAAAAAATCCAAAAAGATTACAACCATACCGGTTCAACTTTTTCAGTCGGATATATTGTTGAGCGAGAAAATGAAGTTTGCTTTTTAAAGGCCTTTGATTTTGGGGCTTTTCTCGCTTTTGCAGTTCCTAAAGATGGACAAAATGAAATTGATATAGTAGATGTTATAAATGACATGACAACTGCCTTTATTTATGAAAGAGATTTATCAAAGCATTGTCGAGATAAGCATGTTACTAAAGTAACATTTGTAAAGGAAGCTGGTCAGGAGTTTATTCAAGGGATGGCGATACCCGTTGTTCCATACCTGATATTTGATTTAGCAGATGGTGATGTTAGAAAGAGGCTTGATTTTTCCGCAAAGCTTGATTATGCATGGCGATTGAAGTCATTGCATGATATTGCAGTTGGATTAAAACAACTACATCAAATTGAAGTTTCCCATCAAGATTTAAAACCATCAAATATTTTAGTATTCAAATCGGAAAGTAAGTTAGGTGACTTAGGAAGGTCTATGTGTAGAGACATTGATGGTCCTTACAATAAAATACCGTTCTCGGGAGATTATACTTATGCACCGCCTGAAATAATGTACAGATATTATGAGATTGATTGGATAAAAAGGGTGTTCGCTACTGACTGCTATCTCTTAGGAAGTTTAATAGTATTTTATTTTGCCGGTATAAGTATGTCTGCCTTATTAAGGAAGCATATACCAGATGCCTTTAGTTGGGAAAAATGGAGGGGAGATTTTGATGAATTAAAGCCGTATTTGATGGACGGCTTTTCAAAAGCACTATTAGAATTTGAGCAGAATATTAGGCCGGACGAGTTCAAAAATGAATTAAAATGTCTTGTCGAAATGCTTTGTCATCCATACCCTGAGAAAAGAGGGCACCCCAAAAATATTGCAATGAATGGCAGCAATTACAGCCTTGAGAGATTTATAACAAAACTTGATGTGTTGAAAACCAAAGCTGAATTAAACCTAAAAGGGTAGTATGGCGAACTTCTTTGAACATAAGGACAGAAGAATGATACCCAATTGGAGAAGCTTCGAAAGGTCAACAAAGCTTGGTGAATTAAACTCTTTTTTGATAAATAATCCAACTCCCACGGAGGAGATTAGCATTGATGATTATATTTTCGATTGGGAGAGATATAAAACGATATCCTTTGCTGCGGACCTTATAAGTGCTGCTGTTGCCAATAGTCGCACTGAAAACTCTATTGTAAAAGAAGCTGCTAGATATATAATTGCGAATAGGCATCAGGCAACCGAATCACAGGTATCGTTATCCAAAAAGATTATTAATCATCAGGAGGATAAAGATTTTTCTGTTGATTTTGCTCGTCTCACTTTAAATGAGTTGCATGAGCACATTAATTCCAACGTCGTTAGAAATAGAATAAATGAAACCAAAAAACTGATTTCCTTTTATCCATTTAATCCAATTTACCACGTCGAACTTTCGAGATTATACTCTATAATTGGCTCTGAATTGAAGGCAGTTCGGGCAATGAAAACTGCATTACATTTAGCCCCTAATAATCGATTTGTGCTAAGAAGTGCAACACGATTATTCGCGCATTACCAAAACGACAATAACGATTACCTGAATTACATTCACTCAGTACTAAGAAATAGCCCTCTCACTCTATTAGACCCGTGGCTTACTTCTGCTGAGATTTCTATTGCTACAGTAAGAAATCAAACATCTAAATTTATTAAGAAGGGGGTAGAACTAATCAACTCAAAGAATATTGCCCCTTTGAATTTCACTGAACTCGCAAGCTCCTTAGCAACAGTCGAGTTATTACATGGCAGTATGAAGAAGAGCAAGGAATTCTTTAATAAAGCCTTAATTCATCCTAATGATAATTCGCTTGCCCAAATTGAATGGGCTTCGCAAAAGGATGTGAAGCTAAATATCAATCCGTCAAACTTTCAAGTAAAGCTCAATTTTGAAGCTTTAGCACTGGATAGTTTTTATAACAATCAGCATGAAGATGCTTTGAACAATGCAACAAGGTGGTTTGCAGATATGCCATTCTCAAAGAGACCAGTTGTTTTTGGTTCGACTTTGGCAAGCACAATTCTTAAAGACCAGCCAAAAGCAATATCATTTTTAGAAGCTGGCCTCTTAAGCCACCCATATGACCCACAACTCATTAATAATCTTGCATATTCTTTATCCTTAGACAACAAGCCAGATGAAGCATTAAAACAATTGGAAAAAATAAGGCCGGGATTGACACTTGAAAATGAAACTGAAATTTGTTTGCTTGCTACAAGAGGGCTTGCATTATTTAGACGAGGATTTGTTGATTCAGGAAGGCAATTATATTTGGAAGCGATAGAAAAAACAAGAGGAATGAAGAATCCAAATCTTAACTGGATTGCCATTTTAAATTATGCAAGGGAAGAAATTAGAATAAAATCTATATATGTGGAGCAGATTATGAATTATGTAAATAGAATTCCCAGTAACAGCCATGATTTGGAGATAAAGGCGTTGCATGATGATGTCATAGAAATGTATAAATCCTATATAGAAGGAACTAAAGAAGAATAACGCTTTTTAGATAGAAAAATCATTCTAAATTTCAATTGAAAGAACTCTTATTTAAAGCTCTAACACATATTAGGCAATTTGGTAAAGTTGGCAACCCAGTATTTTCATTCTTATTCATATATCCCAACCCATTCCATTAAAAATACCCTTTGCCAAGTTTGCCAACTTGCTTTCAGCTATTAATTTTTAAAAGTTATTTATAAATATATGCTGTCTTTATAATCTTAAGTCCACTCACTCTTATTTGTATATTTTTTATACTCTCCAAATGTTATTCGTAATTCGGCGCCATATTTATCAGTTTTGTAGGGATGCGTAATTATTCCAATACATAAAGTATAACTTTTGCTTCCCTCCTGTAATATACCCAAATCAACCATTTTTTTCACCCAGTTATAATATTGTTCATCTGAGACGAATACTCCCTTTAATTTATTTTGGAATTCTGTTTTCGAAATCATCTCAAAATCTTCTTTAAAAAGAGCATCCAAATATTCGAGATTATTAAAAACCATTAAGTTTTTAGATTTAGCAAGTATTTCTTGATTTCTCTCGAACTCAGTAGACTTTTGAATTTCATTTTTTATTTCTTTATCAATATAGCTTTCCTTCAAGATTTGTATTATTTCATCCTTGTTTCGTGGCCAATAAAGATTTCCTGCTTTTTTATAAAAAGCCCTAGAGTGCTTTTTATAAAACTCAAAATCCTCGCTGTATGATTTACTTTTTTCAGCTTCTCGATTTGAAAATTTAATCACTAAGAAAATAATTAAATAAATAACAGTTAGTGTTCCTATAGTCTCTAACATTTCAGGAAATTTTATTATTGATAAACTTACTTACATGTTTTGTAACGATTAAGTTCGTAATAATTCTGACCCATTCAAAAAGAAATTTCCACTCTAATTTGAATCATTTTGCAACTTAGATATAATCTGCACATTCTGTTACTATAATGGCATACTGAAGCAAAAGGATTGTTTTGTAGCCCGGTAATCCACCAAGCCAGACAAGTAGGAAGGTAATTGTGATTTTATTGTATGCAGGGGGTAAGAGTACACTTCCAAAAAATACACCCACTCATATAAGTGACCTTCCTGTACCCCCTCCCTTTGCTATCTGAAGAATTGAAAAAAGGGAGCACCAGTCGTTTACAAAAATTATTATTGGGCATATAAAAAGTATCTGGATTCACACCAAGGATTATTAACCTGAAAAGTTAATCCTGCCGGGTAATATACCTACTCCCTCAGCTGCTATTACAATCAGCAGCTCACCACAGAATTCAACCATTCCCTTACTCCCACAGGTAAAAGAAAGCCT
>CAZVGS010000020.1:0-10960 GCA_964627245.1 uncultured Gammaproteobacteria bacterium
CGGTTATAAAATCACTTTCAGAAGGCGTACCCGCGGTTTCAATTCTTACAATTTTGCAACCGATTAAAAAAGTAGTGAGTGGGAGTTTTATAGTATAGATTTATTGTATTTTCAGAGTATGGCTTACTTTACTGCCTAAAAGCATGTTTCCCGTAAGGTGCCTTCCCCTCATTGGAAGTTAAAATAGTTTTGTCCAAAAAAGCTGTAGCTGAGGTGCCATAGGTGTGTCTTTCGGCCGTATTTTCTAAGACTACGCAAAAATTTTCAGTTATAAAATTCTATGCTATGAGGTCGGTTCAAGCCTTGCAACATGGTCTTCATCAAAAAAAACCTAATTTGCATTTTAATTAATCTTAAGACCTATATCAGGATTTTCTCCTATTTTGAGTCTGCTAATGTTATGTGGATATTTAATTCCCGTACATACTCTTGCAGAATATCGCACTTTATATTGCTAAAGTCTAGATATTAAAAAGAGAATGTATTATTAAAATCCCTGTCAGGGGAAGTTTTTTCACTATTTTATTTTACCAAGAATAAGTGATGTTAATGCCATTCTTACATACATTCCATTTCTAACCTGCGAGCGGAGATATTGCGCTCTAGGATCAGTATCAACGCTTTCTTCTATTTCCCCCACTCTTGGCAACGGGTGAAGTAGAATTGTGTTTTTTCCTGCCAATTTATTAAATAATTCTTTGGTTACAATGAATTTATTGTTGACCTTTTCATATTCTGAAGAATTTTCAAACCTTTCTTTTTGAACTCTTGTCCAATACCAAAAATCAGCATTTTTGGGGATTTGCGACATGCTCTCAATCTCAACAATCTTAAGCCCTAATTTTTTGTATGAAGCTAATTCTTCTCTTCTCAATTTTAGAACTTCAGGGGAAAGAAGATAAACCGTATTTCCCTTAAAAAGACTTAAGCCTTTTAGAAGAGAATGGATCGTTCTGCCGTTTTTGATATCTCCCCCGGCAACACCCGTCAAATTGGAAAGTCTGCCTGAATATTCTTTGATAGTTATCATGTCCAAAAGCGCTTGAGTCGGATGCTCACCGACACCGTCTCCTGCATTTATTATTGGAACAAAAGCAGCGGCCTCTGAGGCTTTGAGTGCAGATCCTATTTCCGAATGTCTCAATACTATCAGGTCGCAGTAACTCTCAAATACCTTAATTGTATCTTCAAAGGTTTCGCCTTTTGAAACGCTTGAAAATTGCTGAGGGTTCTCAATAACTACCGTTTGTCCTCCCAATTGTTTGACAGACGCATCAAATGACCCGCGTGTCCTTGAAGAGGGTTCGTAAAAAAGAAGGGTCACAATGCATCCCTTTAAGATGTCTAAGGGAAGCGCATTGGCACCTATATAGCGCATCTTTTCCGTTACATCAAACAAATAATTAAGTGAAGACTCGTCGAATTGTGAGATTGAAAGAATGTCTTTCTGAAAAAAGTTGTCTGAGATTTTAGAAAGCAGTTTGCTGTTATTCTTTCCTGACATTAAAGTTGATTTTAGAATCAGTCTTTCTACATGTCAAGCTTTTAATTCGACTGCTTTTATTAAATTTTCGAAGAGATAGTAAAGGTTAAGAGGTCCCACTCCTCCTGGGGAGGGCGTATAATATAAGACATGCGTCCTAGCCTCAATTTCGTCAAAATCACCCCTTAATTTATCTTCAAACCGATGCAAACCAATTCCTATTAGGATGCTTGTATTTTTGAGTAAATCAAAGGGAATATTTATTCTCTTGCCTGTTCCAATAATTATGATATCAGCTTTTTTATAAAGCGGAGTTGGGTCAACTGTTTTGGTGTCAATAATTTCAGTCAGGATTTTGTCTTTTTTAAGTCCAGCTAAGACCGGTTGGCCAGCCGTTTGACCCCTTCCAACTACCAGAATAGATTGATTTGACAGCCATTTGTCATAATCCTCCACTTTTAGCAGTCTTGAGATATGTTTGATAAAGTGCATCACTGCTAAAAAGACGGGGCTTTCAAATTCAGAATCTTTTCTAAATCCATCAATATCCTTACACTTTGATATATTTTGAATTACTCTTTCTGTATCAATATGTGTCGGAAAAGGTCTCTGTACTATAAGCCCGTGCATAGTATTATCAGCATTGAGCAGTTCTATATCCTTTAGTACGTCATCAGTCGATTTTGGGTTCAAATTGATAAGCTTATAGTTAATTCCAAGCTTGTTCGCAAGCTTTATTTTTTGTCCTACATAGCTTTTCCAAGTTTCCTCAGGGCCGAGAGTGACAATGGCAATCGTTGGCACTACCCCACTTTTCTTAAGTTTTGCAGTGCGTTTTTGAAGATCAGGCAAGAGTTGTTCTTGCAATTTCTTTCCATCAATTTCCATAGGTAGTATTATAAGGTTTTTGCGTAATGAATGTAAGTCTTTTGCTCATCCCACCTCGGGGGTGGGATGTATGTTAAATTAATGATATATGCCGTATAGGATCACGCCTTTACTTGATGGAAATATTTACCATATATATAATAGAGGTGTTGAAAAAAGAAAGATTTTTTTGGCAGAGCGCGACTATGAACGGTTCTTAGACACTCTGAATTTTTATGAGTTTAAAAATCCACCCAAAAAACTATCGAAATTTAAACTAGGCAATGCTGCATTTTCTGGTGAAAAAATGATTGAAGTAGTAGCATATTGCCTTATGCCCAACCATTTTCATCTTTTGGTTAAGCAGATTGCTGAAGGTGGTGTTTCAAAATCAATGGGTAAGTTGGGTAATAGCTACACAAAATATTTTAATACAAAATACAAAAGGGTTGGACCGCTACTGCAGGGACCATTTAAGGCTGTTCTGGTGGAAGAAGATGCACAATTGTTACATGTCTCCAGATATATACATCTCAACCCTTATGTTTCTGGTTTGATATCTCAAGGTAGAGAATACAAACACTCTTCTCTAACAGAATATATTGGTGCAGATAACGGTATATGTATGAAGGAAATTATTCTAAGTCATTTTAAAAATAAAGAAGAATACAGCAAATTTGTTTTTGACAATCTTGAATACGGGATTAGCCTGGAGCTTGTAAAACACGCACTCCACGATGTTGACGAGCATTAGTATGTCCCACCTCGGGGGTGGGATACTTGGGTGGGATATGTTGCTGGCAACTTAAAACAGTTCACAGCCCTAAGTTTTTGTGGGTGCGATTTCGGCCTCTTCTTCGGTGACAAGAGTTGCCGAGCTTACGGTTTCTTCTTTATCGGTAAAGCGCATAAGAATTACTCCTTGGGCATTTCTTGAAAGAACAGGAACTGACTCCAGCGGTATTTTAACAACCTGCCCTTTTTTGGAAGTAATAATAACCTCAGTTGAGTTTTTGGGAATAACTGAGGAGAACGCAAGGTCTCCTGTTTTGGCTGACAGGTTCTGTATTTTTACGCCCTGCCCTCCCCTATTCTGATTTCTGACAGCACTGACAATCGTACGTTTTCCAAGACCATTTTCTGCTACTACCAAAAGCTCTGCATCGCGGTCACCTCCGGCCACAATATCCATAGATACAACTTGGTCGTCATTGCCTATTTTAATTCCTCTCACGCCTTGAGAAGATCTTCCCGTTGGTCTTACCTGGTCCTCTTTGAAAGAAATAATTTTGCCTTTCTTGGTGACAAGAACCACGTCATCTGCGCCCGACGAAAGTCTAACCCAGGCAAGGCGGTCGTTGTTATCGAGTTTTATTGCAATGATCCCATTGCGTCTGATATTTGAAAAATCGGATAGCGCAGTTTTTTTGACAGTTCCATTGTTTGTCGCTAGGAACACAAATTTGCCGGAAAGGTCCTCTTTCGGTGAATATGTGAGCATGCTTTGAATTTTTTCACCTGATGAAATGTCAATAACGTTGACAATTGCCTGGCCTTTTGCGATACGGGACCCCTCTGCAATTTCAAATACACGGGTCGCATATACTTTTCCAAGATTTGTAAAGAACAATATATGGTCATGTGTTTCGGAAAATGCGATGTGTTCTATCGAGTCTTCATCTTTTGTCTTCATTCCCATAACTCCTTTACCTCCTCTTGCCTGGGTTTTGAAAGATGTGACGCTTTGTCTTTTAATATAGCCTGTTGTTGTGATAGTAATTACCGTCTGCTCGTTTTGGATAAGATCCTCTTCAGAGAATTCGTCAACTTTAGATTTGTAGACTTTTGTACGCCGTGCATCCTGATATTTTTCTTTTATGGCAACCAGCTCATCCCTTACAACTTTCAAAAGTTTTATTGGATCAGCAAGAAGACCTTCAAGGTAGTCAATAAGTGCCTTTATCTCTTTCCATTCGGCCTCCAATTTTTCAACTTCAAGCGCTGAAAGCCGGCGAAGCTGCATATCCAAAATTGCAGTTGCTTGAATTTCAGACAACTTAAATCTTGTCATCAATTTCTCGCGGGCGTCCTCTGTATTTTTTGATTTTTTGATTATATCAACAACTTCATCGATATTATTAACGGCAATAATCAGCCCGTCCAAAATATGAATCCTTGCCTTTGCTTGCGCTAGTTCAAACTCGGATCTCTTGGTAATTACTGAAAAGCGGTGCTTAATGTATTCATCAAGCATAATTTTTAAATTAACGGTCTTTGGTACGCCATCGACAAGAGCCACACAATTTGCAGGAAAAGATGTTTGAAGCGCTGTTAGTTTGAATAGATTATTTAATACTTTTTTAGGAGTTGTATCGCGTTTTAACTCAACCACTACCCTAATTCCCCTCCTGTCGGATTCATCGCGTAGATCAGTTATTCCTTCAAGTTTTTTGAGTTTTGCAAGTTCGGCGATCTTTGCAACAAGGGAAGCCTTATTTACCTGGTATGGAAGTTCGGTGATAATAATAGCACTTTTACCTTGGCCAATTTCTTCAATTGTTGCTATGCCCCGGATCAAAACTCTTCCGCGACCGGTTCTATAAACATTTTTAATTTCTGCGATATCAAAAATTGCACCTCCTGTTGGAAAATCAGGACCCTTTATAAATTCCAATAGCTCGTCAATTTCAACATGGGAGGTAAGTCTTGAGAGCTTTGACTCTAAAGTTTCTGCCAGTGCCAGATCTTTTTCAGTCGGTTCAGCTATCTTTGTTCCTTTTTCTCCGTCATCGGTTGTTTCTCTGACTACATTTTCTTTTGCAGTGTCATATTTTGTTTTATCAATTGTATGAACAACCGCATCAATTACTTCGCCTAAATTGTGAGGTGGAATTTTGGTGGCCATTCCAACGGCAATCCCCTCGCTACCCATAAGAAGTAAGTTGGGAAGCTTTGAAGGAAGAAAGTCGGGCTCTTTCATTGTCCCGTCAAAATTATCGGAAAAGGTCACGGTATTTTTGTCGATATCAAAAAGCATCTCCATAGCAAGGGGAGTAAGTTTTGCCTCTGTGTACCTCATGGCAGCAGCTGAATCTCCGTCCATGGAACCGAAATTACCTTGGCCATCAACTAGCGGGTAGCGCATAGAAAAGTCCTGGGCTAGTCGCACGAGTGAGTCATAAATTGCCATGTCTCCATGCGGGTGGTACTTACCCATTGTTTCTCCGACTATTTTTGCGCTCTTTGCGTATTTTGCAGACGGTGCAAGGTTCATCTCAGACATGGCGTAAAGTACGCGCCTATGAACCGGCTTGAGTCCATCTTTGATGTCAGGAAGTGCACGTGACACTATAACGCTCATCGCATAGTCAAGATAGGCCTTTTTAGCCTCTGAAGAAATATCTATTTGTTCAAGTTTTCCAATTTCAGCCATATAATTTAGGGTTTAGTTATTAGCGTTTAGGGTTTAGCTACACTAAACACCGAACGTTAGTTCTAAACTACTTCTTCGCGTTTGCGATTCCTGTTTCAATTTCCTTGATTGCATCTTCTCGTCCCTTCCAACCTGCAACTTTAACCCATTTACCGGGCTCGTTTTTTTTATAATTTTCAAAGAAGAACTTTATCTTTTCAGTAATTTCGCTTGGCAATTCTGAGATGTCGTTATACTTTCCAAATTCAGGATTTACCTTCTCAAGCGGAACGGCGACGAGTTTTGCGTCCATTCCTTTCTCATCTTCCGTCTCAAGCATGCCGATAGGCTTTGCAATCATGACTGTTCCAGGTGCAATCGGCAAAGGAGAAAGAACCAAAACATCCACAGGATCACCATCTCCTGACAAAGTATCCGGTACGAAGCCGTAATTGGCGGGATACCCTTTATCAAAGAAAAGAAAACGGTCCACCATGACCATTTCAATGTCCTTATCAAATTCGTATTTTACCCTTGAGTCCATTGGTACTTCGATGAGTACATTTACGACTTCAGGCGCTTTTTCTCCGTAAGTTAATTTCATAGTACTTGTCACCTCCCTTCTGTTAGTTAGTAACTGATAGTTTGTAGCTAATAGTTCTGTAACTTTTAACTATAAATTATCAACTATTAAATATCGAGATTAGCGAGCTTCGCGTTTTCTTGAATAAAGTGTTTTCGTGGCGGGACTTCTTCTCCCATAAGCATGGTAAATACCATGTCGCTGTCTTCAGCATCAGAAATATTTACTTTCTTAAGAATTCTATTTTCAGGATTCATGGTTGTTTCCCACAACTGCTCAGGGTTCATTTCTCCAAGACCTTTGTATCTTTGTATTGCATAGTTTTTGCTTCCGCCCGCTTTTGTTATTGCGTCTTTTTCATCATCAGAATATACATAGTGTTCTTCTTTAGCATAAGATAGCTTATAAAGCGGCGGTTTTGCTACATATAAGTATCCATTTTCAATAATTGATTTCATATGTCTGTAGAAAAATGTTAAAAGAAGTGTCTCGATATGTTCTCCGTCAACGTCAGCATCGGTCATAATAATTATTCTGTGATAGCGAAGCTTGTCCAAATTTATTGTGTCGCCAATCCCCATGCCAAGCGCAATTATCATATCCTTAAGACTTTCGAATTCAACGATTTTATCCAAGCGAGCCCTCTCGGTATTTAGAATTTTTCCACCTAATGGGAGTATCGCCTGAAATTTTCGGTCTCTGCCCTGCTTTGCCGAGCCTCCTGCGGAGTCTCCTTCTACAATATAAAGCTCACTAACTGCTGGGTTTTTTTCCTGACAATCAGCAAGCTTTCCGGGTAAAGACCCACCTTCAAATGCTCCCTTTCGAAGAATCGCATCTTTAGCTGCTCTGGCTGCAAGCCTAGCTCTTACAGCGAGCTGCCCTTTTGCAACAACCTGTTTTCCCTCAGATGGATTTTCCTCAAAAAATGCATCAAGCCCCTCTTTTACTACTTGATATACAAGAGGCTGAATTTCTGTGTTGCCCAATTTTCCCTTAGTCTGTCCCTGGAATTGGATATTGTTCTGCTCCATCCGTATAGCAACAACAGCTGTCAGTCCTTCAGAGGTATCCTCACCTGTGATTGCTTCATCATTTTCTTTAATTGCACCACTTTTCTTGCCATAATCATTGATCGCTCTTGTGAGCGCGGTCCTAAACCCTGTTACATGGGTTCCGCCGTTGATGGTATTTATTACATTGACAAAACTTTCTACATTTTCTGAGATTCCGTCATTGTATTGTAGGGCGACCTCAACCAGGACATCTTTTACCTCTTTTGAATAGTAGAATGGTTTGTGTATTGCAACTTTATTCTCATTTAATTTTTTAACGAGGGCTGCAATTCCGCCTTCGTAATAAAGGTGTGTTTCTTTGACTTTTTCATCTCTGAAGTCATACAGATGAAAATAAATCTTGCTTACTAAAAATGCACGTTCGCGGATAAGCTTCATGACGGTATTTCTATCAAATTCTGTTGTCTGGAATATAGATCCATCAGGATAAAATGTGGCCGTCGTTCCTGTCTTGAGACCTGTCAGTCTTTTATTTGGGAATACATCGTTGAGTTTGGAATCTTTAAGATCAAGTTCGAGGAGTTTTGTGGTTGGTACACCTACTTTGTATTCCTGACGGAAAAGCTTGCCGTCCCGTCTAACCTCAACCCACATATCGGTTGACAAAGCGTTTACTACTGAGCTTCCGACACCATGAAGACCTCCACTGACTTTATATGCTCCTCCGCCGAATTTGCCTCCGGCATGAAGTTTTGTCATTACCATTTCAAGACCCGATTTTTTATAGCCGGGAACCTCATCTACCGGAATTCCCCGGCCATCATCAGCAACCGTTGCACTTCCATCTTTGTTAAGAAGGACCCAAACATTCCTTGCATGTCCCGCTAATGATTCATCAACAGCATTGTCTATGATTTCACGAAGGGATTCATGAAGGCCAATAACATCGGTTGAGCCGATGTACATCGCTGGTCTCTTTCTGACTGGTTCAAGTCCTTCAAGGACTTGGATATTTTGCGCTGTATAGTCTGATTTAGTAGCCATTATTTAACAAAAAACTATTGTAACGGGATTTTTTTAATGATGCAAGCTGGAAGATTGATGTATTTCAAAATGAATTCAGACTATTAAATTTTGTGTTTATATTATATCAAAATTATACCTTTTTATCTATTGAATTTGTGAGACGAGGGAGTAAATCGGGGTAATTACGGATATTATAAGAAAAGCAACGGACACACCCAGAACAATTATAAGTATTGGCTCAATTGCGGTTGTTAAGGTTTTGACTTTTATATCAAGATCCCTTTCAAAATACTCACTGACTTTAAGTAGGCTTTCATCAATTTTTCCTGTGGACTCCCCTACTTTTACCATCTGGATCATAAGAGGTGGAAAAACCGTCTGATTTTGAAGGCCGACTGAAAGTGATGCACCTTTTTCAACTAGTCCGCTGGTGCTAACTAAAGCTCTTTTATAATAGTAATTTCCCGAAACATCTCCTGCAATATCTATTGCACCAATTAGTGACGCCCCAGAACCTACAAGCAAGGAGACTGTTCTGCTAACCTCTGATAAAATGGAAAGTTTTGCAATATTTCCAAATACCGGGGCTTTCAATTTCGCCTTGTCTATAGTTCTTATTCCAAGCGGTGTTATGGAGAACCTTTTGTAGCCTATGATGCCTCCGATAATAAAAAAAACTGAAAATGGGAGAAGAGTCTGTGTTATTTTTGACCCCATAAGAACGATTCTTGTCATAAGAGGAAGTTCCAGATCAAGACTTTCATATAAAGATCCCATTTGCGGGATAACAAATATATTCATCATAACTATTACCGTTATGACTCCCCCGACAATTATGCCCGGATAAAAGAGTGCGGATTTTACCCTCTTTTTGACCTCTTCAGTTTTTTCAAGATTGTCGGCTAGTCTTGCTAAGACCTTATCCAATATTCCCCCCTCCTCAGCAGATCTGATGAGCGCGATGTAGGTAGTCGAAAAAACGCCCGGATAATTTGACATTGCTTTTGAAAGGGAATTTCCCTCGGAAAGGCTGACTATTAATTCATCAATAATCTTTTGCATCAACGGTTTGTTATCCTGCTGTTTTAGGATGTTAAGGCTCTCAATAACCGTTAAGCCTGTAGTGATCATGGAAGAAAGCTGCCTTGTGAAAAGCACTATGTCGTTTTCTTTTACTCTTGAGAAATAGGAAAAAATGCTTGACTGCTTTTTTGTAAGATTTTTGACATTAATAGGAGTAAGGCCTTTGAGTCTTAGATATTCAATGACTTCTTTCTGGTCGTTTGCCTCAAGCTTGCCCTTTTGTTTTTGGCCGTTTCGGTCAACGGCAAGAAATGTAAATTCCATATTAGTCGTTAGTTATTAGTCATTAGTCGTTATACATCAACCATTAGTCATCAACCATTAGTCATCAACCATTAGCCATTAGCCCATAAGCCTTGTAAGGGTATCGGGTCTTAATGCGTATGCCTGGGCAATATCGAGGGAAATAACACCGTTCTTGACTAAATCGGCAAGCGATGCTTCAATGGTATTCATTCCCTCATCTGAGGAAGTTTCGATAGTAGAATCGATGAGGTGGGTTTTGCCTTCCCGGATGTTAGCTTTAATCGCGTTATTTGCAATTAAAACCTCAGTCGCAACAATTCTCTGACCATCAATTGTTGGGATAAGCCGTTGTGAAACAACAGCCTCCAAGGTTGCTGCGAGTTGGATTCTTACTTGGTTTTGCTGGGCTTCGGGAAAAGAATCTATGATCCTGTCAACCGTTTGGGCAGCGGAGTTTGTGTGAAGCGTTGAGAATACCAGATGACCTGTTTCGGCAATAGTTATGGCGCTTGCGATGCTCTCAGGATCCCTCATTTCACCAACAAGTACGACATCAGGATCTTCGCGAAGAGCACTTTTAAGACTTTCACTCCATGATAATGTGTCGTGACCCAGCTCCCTTTGAGATATAATGCTTTTTCCTTTTGGATAGACATATTCGATAGGATCTTCAATAGTAATGATATTTGCTGCCTTGGTCATATTGATTTCATTTATGATAGAAGCGATTGTTGTGGTTTTACCATGCCCTGTTGGCCCTGTTATAAGTACAAAGCCCTGTATTAGAGTTGCCAGTCTGTGACAAATCTGAGGAAGCTTCAGCTCTTCAATCGTCTTGACCTTGGGAGGTAAAAGCCTGAATGCTGCTGCAATCGTATTTCTTTGGAAGAAGAGATTTACCCTAAATCTCCCCTTGTCTCCAAAATTTCCGCCTCCGTATCCGTAAGAAAAATCAAGGGCTCTGTTTGTGAGAAAAAATTCTTTCTGGCCGGGAGACAGGATGGGAAAGAGCATTTGCTCGATCTGTTGCTGGGAAAGCGGTGCCACCGTAGATAACTGCTGCAGTGAACCGTTAATCCTATAGACAGGAGAAACTCCCACCATTAGATGAAGGTCTGAGGCGTTTGTTTGTATTGCTTTTTCAAGAAGCTGGTTAAAATCCATAATTTATTAGCCATTAGCCATTAGCCATTAGCCATTAGCCATTAGCCATTAGCCATTAGCCATTAGCCATTAGCCATTAG
>CAZVGS010000021.1:0-10666 GCA_964627245.1 uncultured Gammaproteobacteria bacterium
AGTTAACAGACTTTTACAAGACTTCATATACCAAATGGAAAGAAGTAAGTCCCTAGCCTTGTCTTGCGATACAAGACAAGCTATACAAAGTGGAGGGAAGTGAGTCTTTAAGTTGCTTGACTTAGTTTTTTTATTATGTTTAGAATAAATACATGGACAAAATATTGAAAAACAAATTAGCACTTATTGGTATCTTAACCGTTTTGATTGTTGGTGTTATTGCAGGTTTTATTTTTTTCCAGAACACAAAAAAAATAGAGGAAATAGTAGATAATGAGACGATTGAAGAACAGGCTATTGAAATAAGTCCCGAGGACATTGAGCTTATTTTAACCCCCAACAGCAATAATACAGAGGTCGTGATGACAATAAATGATACTAGCAAGTTCAGTTCATTTGAGTATGAAATGAATTATGATACTGAGGTTGATGGGGAAGTAGTACCAAGAGGTGCAATCGGCTCAGGTGAGGTAGAGGATGGAAAACCAATTAAGCGGGAAATTACAATCGGTACATGCAGCAGCGGAAAATGTAAATATGATACTGGTGTAACAAAAATTTCGTTTATTATCCGTCTCAACCTCAAAGACGGACAAACCGGAATTGTTAAAAAGGATCTTGAACTGGAATAGTACAATCTAACTACAAAGAAGCAGCCCCAAATCTTTTCTATAAATTTTCCAGCAGAAAATAATTACGTTTCACGCAGAGTCAAATATTGCCATATAGTGTTTAATCAGGCTCAAATATAGCATATATACTCCTTGACTTCTCGTGAAAAGTTATCTATAACTAATAAGTACATTAAAAAGTGGCGGATAGTGGCGGAAATGATATAATCTGATCATGTATATTGGAAACTATGAGGTGCGGTTACGCGCAAAGAACAGATTGGCATTTCCATCTAAATTTAGAAAATTAACAGGGGACACATTATATATTACGAATTGGTTTGAGGATTCACTAATAATCCTTTCTAAAAAAGAATGGGAAAAATTAACAACAGACCTGTTATCTGTAAATTCTTACTTGATACCGGACGTGAGAGATTTGGAAAGATTTATATTTGGAGGGTCATTTGAAGTGAATTTGGACATTGAGGGACGGTTTGTGCTGCCCGAATACTTAAAAAATTACGCAAAAATTGAAAAAGAAGCAGTTTTTATCGGGGGTATGTGGTACATATCGCTTTGGGATTTAAATAATTACGAAAGTTATCGTGATATGAGCCGGATACAAATCAAAGACAGAGCTTTAAGGGCATATGAAAAACTAAAAAATCATGAATAACTTTTCTCACATACCCGTTCTGCTTAATGAAGTAATTAATGGCTTAAAAATTGAAAAAGGCAAAAAGTACATTGATGCAACAATTGGGGGCGGAGGGCATACAGAGAAGATTTTGGAAAATGGGGGAGTTGTTCTTGGAATAGACAGAGACAATGATGCGCTTGAATCTGTAAAAATAAGACTTGGTAAGTATATCCGGGAGCATAGACTTTTAATTGTTAAAGCGAATTTTGAAGATATCAAAAATGTCGCAAAGAAGAACGGATTTGTACAGGTTGATGGCATCTTGTTTGACTTTGGTCTCTCAAGCTACCAAATTGATAAATCTGGTCGTGGCTTTTCATTTAAGAGAGATGAAAGGCTGGATATGAGAATGGATATCTCTACAGAACTTACTGCGTATGAAATTGTAAATAAATACCCGCGTCAACGGCTTATCGATATCTTCCAAAAATTCGGGGAAGAACACAACGCTGCTAAAATTGCAGAAAAGATTGTTGACGAGAGAAAAAAGAAAGAAATTATTACAGCAAGAGATCTTTCAGATATCGTAAGGAGTATAAGCCATAAACCTGAAGCAATCGATCCGGCGACTAGAATTTATCAGGCAATACGCATTGAGGTAAATGATGAGTTGGAGGCAATCAAGCGAGGATTGGAAGGCGCTTTTGGTCTATTAGGAAAAAACGGCAAACTTGCTGTGATATCTTTTCATTCCCTGGAGGATAGAATCGCAAAACAAATGTTTGAAAAGTTTGCCAAAAATGAAAAGGGTCGAATTTTAACAAAAAAACCACTAACTGCAACTTTAGATGAAATTATGAAAAATAGGAGATCAAAAAGCGCAAAACTAAGAGTATTTGAATCAAATTAATATGCATAAAACACTTTACATACCGGTAGTAATTTTACTTATCTCAACGATTTGCCTTGAGCTTCTAAGCATTCATCTTTCGCAAAAACTAGCCTCAGACAGCATAATCGTTAGAAAACTTCAGGAAAGTATTGCCAATCTTGATGAAGAAAATCAAATACTTAACGCAAAACTTCTCAACCAAACGTCTTTTGAGGAAATATCCAAAAAAGCAGCAATGCTTGGTTTTTCTGAGAATCCTGGTTATATATCGCTTCACGAACCCAAATTCTCATACTCTCGATGAAAAGAGACCGTCGTCTCATCTTGATATTTGTTGTTTCAATTGCGGCATTTTTGGCGGTAATTTTTAGACTTTTCTATTGGCAGGTTTTGAAAGCCGATGCTCTAAGGCTTGAGGGCTATGGGCAAAGCTCTTTAACTTTGGTCTCGACTGCAAAAAGGGGCGATGTTCTTTTCAGCGATAATTTTCCGATAGCAACGAATAAAGTTAGTTATCTTCTTTACGCAAATCCAAAAAAAGTGGACTCCTTTGAAAATTATTCAAGATCATTATCTCAAATTCTTGGCGTTGATGAAGCCTCTATATCAGCGAGGCTCAACCAAGACCTCTATTGGGTTAGTCTGCAAAGCAGGCTTTCCTATGAGCAGAGGGAAGAAATTGAAAGATTGAAACTTTCTGCCTTGGGATTTGAGCAAGAGACCGAAAGGGATTATCCCGAAGCGTCTATGGCAGCACACTTAATTGGGTTTGTCGGAAAAAATCAGGATGGTGAAAACCAAGGCTATTTTGGCCTTGAAGGTTTTTATGATAGGCAGTTGAGAGGCAGAGAAGGCAGTATATATTTGATTAAAGATGCTTTAGGAAACCCAATTCTAACCGATGTGCGGGAGGATAAAAAAATTGACGGCAGGACATTGGTCACAACGGTTGATAGGTCAATTCAATATATGGCTGACACCGCACTTAAAACCGGCGTTGAAAAATATGGTGCAGAGGGTGGTTCTATTATAGTTATGGAGAGTAAGACAGGTAAAATATTGGCTTCTTCTTCTTATCCGAAGTTTGATCCCCGAAAATACTGGGAATATGACGGTAAGCATTATACAAATCCAATTGTTTCAAGTCTATACGAACCGGGATCGACATTTAAAGTTCTTGTTATGGCGGCGGGCATCGACAGTGGTGAAATAAAGCCTGATACTAAGTGCCCTATTTGCGGCGGTCCTGTAAAGCTTACAGGGTATCAGCTTAAAACATGGAACGATAAATATTACCCAAATTCGACAATGACTGAGGTAATTCAACATTCGGATAATACGGGCATGGTTTATGTTGGACAGAAGTTGGGAATTGAAAAATTCTTGTCATATATGCAAGGATTTGGAATAGGGAGTCTTACGGGAATAGATATTCAGGGCGAGGCAATTGATCCATTGAGGTCAGAGAAGAAGTGGAAGGAGTTGGATCTTGCGACCGCAAGCTTTGGGCAAGGCCTATTAGTTACGCCAATTCAGCTTATTACTGCAGTAAATTCAATCGCAAATGGGGGAAAACTGGTAAAACCTATGGTTGTTGATAAAATCTTACCTCCGGATGAGGATGCAATTGAAATCAAACCCGAGGTTGTTAGACAAACTATCTCTAAAGCCACAGCAAAAGCGATTACATGGATGATGGTAAATGCAGTTGATCAAGGCGAATCTAAATTCACAAAAATTCCAAATTACGCAGTGGCAGGCAAAACAGGAACTGCTCAGATTGCCGTCGAGGGACAATACGATCCTGACAATACGAATGCATCCTTTATTGGATTTTTTCCTGCGCAAAATCCAAAAATTACAATGCTTGTTATAGTTAACAAACCTAAAACCTCAATATACGGATCGGAGACAGCTGCTCCTATATTTTTTAGCGTTGCAAGAGATCTGATTCAATATTACAACATAGAGCCTTTAAGGTAATATAATATTATTATGAGTTCTGCATTAAGAAGATTGAAGAATAAAGCTCATTTGATTTTGGCTTTGACAGCAACGGTTTATCATAGATTTCCAAGCAAAGGTCTTACTATAATAGGTGTTACCGGTACAGATGGTAAAACCACAACATCAAATTTGATATATCATATCTTAAGAAAGAATGGATTTAAGACCGCATTAATATCAACCATAGGTGCTGTTATTAATGATATAGTTTATGAAACAGGATTTCATGTTACAACTCCTTCACCATTTGCGGTCCAAAAATACATAAAGCTCGCCAGAGAGAAAGGTTGTACGCACATGGTGATAGAAGTTACTTCTCACGCGATGGATCAAAATAGGGTTTCGGGAATCAAATTTGATATTGGAGTTTTGACGAATATAACTCACGAGCATCTCGACTATCACAAGAGTTATGAAAAGTATGTTACTGCAAAGTTAAAGTTACTAAAGAAAGCGCGTGTTTCTGTCGTTAACAGCAGCGGTGAGTGGTTCGGATACGTAAAAAAAATAATAGACAATAATAAATTTATTACTTTTTCTCTTCATGGAAAAGATGACGACGTAACACTAATAAATCTTCCCTTTAAGATTAATACTAGCCTAGCCGGCGATTTTAATTTGGAGAACATCTTGGCATCTGTCGGTGTCGCAAGAGTACTTGATATAGAGTATCGAGTAATAGCATCCGCAATAACGGATTTTAACGCCCCCATAGGAAGACAACAAGTAATGTCAAAAAATCCTCTTATTATGGTCGATTTTGCTCATACTCCCAACTCCTTTGAAAATCTGTTGCCGGCTTTAAGGCAAAAATGTACGGGGAGAATTATTCATGTTTTTGGTTCTGCGGGACAAAGGGACAAGGCAAAAAGGCCAAAAATGGGTAAAGTAGCTTCCTATTATGATGATATTATTGTATTAACGTCAGAAGATCCAAGAAGTGAAAAAATAGCAGATATAAATAGAGATATTAAAAAGGGGATAAATAATGGAAAAGAATTATACGAAATTGAAGACAGAGAAAAAGCAATTTCTTTTGCAATCTCTAAGGCTCTAAGGGATGATGTTGTATTAGTTACGGGTAAAGGACACGAAAGGTCCATGAATTTAGGGAATGGAGAAGTTGAATGGAGCGATCAAGAAGTGATAAAAAAAATACTAAAACAATGATTTACAAATTGAAAGACCTTCCCGAAATAAAAGATATTGAGAACATATTCTTCGTTGGTATAAAGGGTGTGGGAATGATGCCCTTGTCTCTTATAGCACACGATGCAGGTGTCAATGTCGCAGGCGCTGATGTTGAAGAAGAATTCATAACCGATAAGTATCTTCAAAACGCAAAAATCAATATCTTTAAAGGATTTAGGGAAAATGACATAGCTGAATTTTTTAAGGAAAAGGATATTGATAAATGCCTTGTTATAACAACGGGAGCTCACAAAGGATTTGATAATGTACTTGTTAAATGGTCAATAGACATGGGAATTAAAATTTTGTCACAAGGTCAGGCTTTGGGATTATTCATGGAAGGTGATATATTCGACCGAGATTTTAAGGGGGTAGCAGTAGCCGGTTCTCATGGAAAAACAACTATATCATCACTTCTTGCAAGCACGCTTACATATCTTGGAAACGAGTGTACTTATAGTGTTGGAACGGGTGAGGTTTTCCCGCTTGGGTCACCCGGGCATTATGGAAAGGGTGAATTTTTTGTTGCAGAGGCTGACGAATATGCTTCAGAACCTGTTCATGATAGGATTCCAAAATTTTTGTATCTTAGGCCAAAGTATGCGATATTTAACAATATCGACTTTGATCATCCGGATCTTTTCCAAACGGTGGACGACATTGAAAAGGCTTTTATTGAGTTTGCAAATAGTGTAAGAAGCGGTGGTGTGCTTTTTGCAAACGGTGATGATCAGAGGCTAAAAAACATTGAGCGGAAATTATTGAAAGATATAAGAGTGGTTTTTTTTGGTGAGGGGGACAACAGTGACTATCGAATTGTAAAAATTGTGTCTTTCGGACTTGAATCCAAATTTACCGTTCTTAAAAAGGAAGAGGAGATCGGAGTGTTTGAGCTGTCTATTCCGGGCGTGCACAACGCAAAAAATGCTTTGCCTGTGATTGCTTTACTTTTGGAGCTTGGATTTGAAGCAAATAAAATTAGAGAGTGCTTAAAAAAGTTTCTCGGAACTAAGAGACGGCTCGAGAGTATTGGCAAAACAAAAAAAGGAGGATTGATCATAGATGATTACGGTCATCACCCATTAGAAATCTCTACAACGATAGCCGCCCTAAGGGAAGCATATCCTGGGAAAAAGCTCACATGTGTTTTCCAGCCTCACACTTTCTCAAGGACAAAGGCAATGCTTGAAGATTTTGGAAAGTCTTTTCAGCGAGCCGACAAATTAATTGTTTTACCGGTTTTTAGTTCCCAAAGAGATACGGAGACAGACACTTTTATTGAAAATAACTATCTTTCAGCTTTTGAAAGGTATGCAGATACCATTTTTTTTAGCGAATTTTTGGATGTGATAGAATATTTTGAGCAAGAATTGGATTCTTCCGATGGAATATTGCTAACAATCGGCGCAGGTGATGTTTATAAAATCGGATATAAGTTGAAAAATGATTAAAAAATATTTAATTAACGGTAACAATAAACTTGAAGGGGTTATACGCCTTTCAGGTTCAAAAAATGTTGCTACAAAAGCGGTAATTGCAGCCTGTCTTACGGCAGAGCCTGTTACATTAAAAAATGTACCCGAAATATCTGACATCAAAGCGCTGCTCGAAGTAATTGAATCAATAGGAGGAGAGGTTTTAAGAGAAGATGGTCAAGTAACAATTACGGTTAAAGAAATTAAGAAAAGTAAAATTTCACTTGTCGAAGGCGCAAGAGTAAGGACATCTTCAATGTTTTTGGGACCTCTCCTTGCAAGGTCAAAAAATGCTATCGTTCCGAACCCTGAAGGCTGTAGGCTAGGAGCTAGATCTATTGAGAGACACGTTGAGGGATTGGAGAGGATGGGCGCATTGATAGAATACAAGTCCGAGGACGGTTATTATCATGCAACGACCGAAGGACTTGTAGGTACGACCTACAGGTTTGAGAAAAATACTCATACAGGAACAGAAACTCTTATTTTGGCAGCTGTTTTGGCGGAGGGTACGACTATTATTGAAAATGCCGCCGAGGAACACGAAATAGATGATCTCATTATGCTTCTTAACAATATGGGTTCAAAAATTGAAAGATTTGGTAAAAGATCAATAAGAATAGAGGGAGTCGACAGTCTTCACGGTACAACTCATGAGATAGTTTCTGACAGCAATGAGCTGGTTACCTTTGCTGTCTTGTCGATGATAACCGGTGGTAAAGTCATACTCACTAATTGCAATCTTTCAAATGTTGGCGTTTTTCTTGAAGAGGTTAAGAAGTGCGGAGGCAGGTATGCTGAAGAAGACGGAGGAGTAAGATTTTATATAGAAAACCAGCTGCAAAGCTCAAACGTTGTTACATCCCCCGAGCCGGGGTTTAAGACCGATTGGCAAGGTCCATGGGCAATTCTTATGACACAAGCTCAAGGAGAATCAACAATACATGAGACAATTTACGAGAATAGATTCGGATACGTATCGGAGCTAAAAAAAATGGGAGCAAACATTCAATTTTTTGATCCTGAAGTTGAGAATCCTAATGAGGTTTATAACTTCAATTACGATTCTGACATGTCTTACAAACAAGCAATAAAGATTGAGGGGCCTTCTGCTTTACATAACGCTGTTCTTGATGTTTCGGACCTTCGCGCAGGCGCAACTGTTGTAATGGGCGCACTAATAGCAAATAATCAAAGTATTGTTTATGGAGTAGAGCACATAGAAAGAGGGTATGAGAGGTTTGTTGCGAGGTTAAATAGTCTTGGTGCTGACATCGAAGAATTGGAGGAATTATCATGATGGATAATCTTTGCGCAGTGATTCTAGCTGCGGGAAAAGGTACTCGGATGAAATCTACCGATACTAATAAAGTTGCAATCCCCGTTAACGGTGAGCCTATGTTGCAAAGATCCATAAGAATTTTAAGAGAATCGGGTATAAAAAATATTGTAGTTGTAGTAGGCTTTGCAAGCGACTCAGTGACTGCACTACTTGAAAAAGATATAATTCTTGCGTATCAAAATGAACAGCTTGGAACAGGTCACGCTGTTGACTGTGCGATTCCTAAAATTCCGACAAATGCTCAGGACGTGCTTATAATATACGGCGATGATTCATTTTTGCATACCCCAAAGACATACGAAGAGCTTTACAAAACACATGTCGAAAACAATTCACATGTTACGTTTATTACCATGGATTCTGATAGTCCAACGAGTTTTGGACGGATAATTAGAAATGATAATGGCGAAATCGTAGGTATAGTTGAGGAAAAAAATGCAAACGATGATCAAAAGAAAATAAAAGAAATAAACTTAGGGTGTTACGTGATTGGATTTAACTTTCTTAAGGATAATATCAAAAACATAAAAAGAAATAAAATTAGCAAGGAGTATTATATAACAGATATAATCGATATAGTATCAAAGCAGGGGGGTAAAATATCAGCCTACAAATTAAAAGATCAAAGATGGAAAGGGATAAATACACCACAAGATTTGGATGAAGCGGAGGCGATGTTAAATGAATAACAAATTAAGATACCCTAATTTTTTTTCTAATCCGGGTATATATAAAGATTTTTTTGATAGGTTTGAAAACGTTTGGGAGGCGATACCGCACATTGAAGAATTTATTGATGCTTTTGATTCAAAATACTTAGAGCTTTCATATACAAAAATTCGCGAAGGGCTGTATTTTGGCCGAAATGTAAAAATCGATGAAAGCGCAAAAATTGACGGTAAAGCAATAATCGGTCACAATTCAACGCTTGGACACGCAGCATATCTTAGGGGCGGTATACTTTTTTCAGACAATGTACATGTTGGTCATGCGACCGAGATAAAACATTCTATTGTGCTTTCCAACACAGCTCTTGCACACTTAAATTATGTTGGAGATAGCATCTTGGGAAGTGATATCAATTTGTCCGGCGGAGCAACACTTGCTAATTGGAGATTTGATAAAAAGGATATAAAGATTAAGGGTGGAGACTTTGAGATACCTACCGGTATGGAAAAATTAGGGAGTATTATTGGGGATGAGAGTTTTATAGGGGTTAATGCGGTTATTAATCCGGGTACAATTCTTTCCAAAAAAACACTGGTTTTTCCTTTGGTTTCTGTAAAAGGTGTACATTTAGAGCGGGAAACGATTAAATAGGCAATCCCTTCCAATTTAAGCTTACTTCGTTGTAAAATATAACATTATCGATTAAAATCCAGTCTTGGGTTGTACAATAAACCGTGCACCTTTTATTAATAGATAAATCTAGATTCAAAATATGGAAAAAGTATTTGGTTTTGCAATTCTGTCTCTTTTTATTACATCAATATTAATTGTTCCCTTCATAGATTTTTTATATAAAATCAAGCTTCAAAGGAAAAAACAAAAAACACGGGATATATTCAACAACAGAACATATGTATTTGATAAGCTCCATGAATGGAAGGTTGGAACCCCAATAGGAGGAGGAATTCTCATAATATTTGTTGTAGCCATACTTACTCTTTGGGCGTACGGCCTTTTTAGGATCGAAGTAAGGCTTTGGGAACTTTTCGTACTGCTTTTTTCTTTTATTGGATTTGGTGCATTGGGATTTTATGATGATTTAAAGAAAATCTTGAATGCTGACAGAGCGGGATTTTTTGGTCTTAGGTTCAAGCACAAATTTATTATCCAATGGATACTTGCTCTTTTGATAGGCTGGGTACTTTACATTAACGGTTATACTTTTGTTCATATTTCCCCATTTGGTACCTTGTTTCTTGGGCCACTATATATACTCTTTGCTGCTTTTGTAATTGTCAGCTTTACAAATGCATTCAATATAACCGACGGTTTGGATGGGCTAGCAAGCGGAGTTTTGCTTATTTGTTTGTGTGCTTTTTTGGTCATATCAAAGTCTTTACTGAATGAATTCTTGGCGATTTATATTGCTATCTTATTGGGATCAGTCGGAGCATTTCTGTATTTTAATACCTACAAAGCTAGACTTTGGCTTGGTGATGTGGGCTCACTATCTCTTGGTGCAGCTCTTGCCGTAATTGGACTCATGACAGGAAAAGAAATTGCAGTTGCTGTTATAGGAGGGGTATATATAGTTGAAGTCGGTTCGTCGCTTATTCAAATTCTCTCCAAAAAATTCCTAAAAAGAAAAGCTTTTCCGATTGCTCCTCTGCATCTGTATTTTCTTAAAAAAGGATGGGAGGAACCAAAAGTTGTTATGCGAGGCTGGCTTTTGGGATTTGCATTTGCACTTGTGGGCTTGTATCTAGCGTTCCTCCAATAAATGAATAAACTTGCACTGTCCCTTCTTTGTATAACTTTTATTTTAACAACGCTTGG
>CAZVGS010000022.1:0-8203 GCA_964627245.1 uncultured Gammaproteobacteria bacterium
TATGGATGAAGGAAAAGTAGTAGCAATACTAGGACAAATTATAGAGGTTGAATTTGACTCTAAAAACCCGCCTAAAATGCATGACGTTTTGTCATTGGTGGATGACCCCATGGTTACGATGGAAGTTTATACTTCGGCAAGTCTTAATTCATACTATTGCCTTCTTTTCTCAAGCTCACCAAAGCTCTCAAGAGGCAAGAAAGTTGTAAATACCCATTCACCAATAAAAATACCCGTTGGAAATGTTACTTTAGGCCGTGCAATAGATATTTTTGGAAGAATTGTTGATGGTAAAGAAACGTTGAAGGCCGAAGAATTTACGCCTATATTTAATGATGGTGTTGATTTTGATAAAGTCGTAACGCCAAGTGAATTACTCGAAACAGGTATAAAAGCAATAGATTTTTTCTGTCCGATTATAAAGGGAGGAAAGGTAGGCCTCTTTGGTGGAGCAGGGGTCGGTAAAACAACCATTTTGACCGAGATTATTCATAATGTTGTTATACTTCATAAAAATGAGAGCGTTTCGGTTTTTTCAGGAGTAGGTGAGCGTATAAGAGAAGGAAAAGAGCTTTATGAGACTCTGGAAGAAAGCGGAGTATTGCCATCTGTTGCTTTAATTTTCGGTCAAATGGCTGAAAATCCCGCCGTAAGATTTAGAACCGCATTTGCAGGCGCAACACTGGCCGAGCATTTCAGGGATAAAATGAACAAAAACGTCTTGTTCTTTATTGATAATGTTTTCAGGTTTGCGCAAGCCGGTTACGAATTGGCAACCGACATGAATACAATTCCAGGTGAAGGAGGGTATCAGGCGACACTTTACTCTGAAATGGGTCAGCTTCATGAACGGCTAGTTTCATCAGACAATGGGTCAATAACTTCGATAGAGGCTGTTTATGTCCCTTCAGATGACCTAACTGACTTTGGGGTCCAGAGTGTTTTTCCTTATTTAGATTCAAACGTTGTTTTGTCTAGGGATATCTACCAGGAAGGAAGATTCCCTGCAATTAATTTACTCGCGTCAACTTCAATCGCTCTGAATGTTGATGCAGTTGGTGAAAAGCACTACAAAACATTCATTGAAGCTCAAAGCTTGCTCAAGAAAGCAAGTCAGCTTGAGAGAATAGTATCACTTATCGGTGAGTCCGAATTATCTGCTCAAGATCAACAGATATACCGGCGGTACAGGCTTATCTTAAATTATATGACTCAGAACTTCTTCGTAATGGAAACTCAAAGCGGACATAAAGGAGCATATATTAAGTGTGAAGATACGATAGATGATGTTTCTCAGATATTGAGAGGAGATTATGACTCGCTTCAGCCAGAAAAGTTATTGAATATTGGGTTATTATCTGAACTTAACGAAAAGTAGTTAGTTGCAAGAAGTTGGGAGTTTTGAGTTATGAATATGCGGAGGTATAAATGGATGATATCGCAGTAAAACCAAGACAAACTGAAGAGCTGAGTCCTGCCAGGGAGAAGCTTGCGCTTTATATCCGTGACCCATTCAGCCTAATCTTTAAGGGAATTGTTGATAGTGTAACAACAACGAATTCAAAAGGGGTTTTTGATCTGTTGGGTGCTCATGAGAACTTTATCACAATAATTAAAGACAAGGTTATTTATAGGAATGATGATGGGGTTAAAGAGATTCCTGTTACTACCGGTATATTGAAAGTAGAGGAGAATAGAGTGCACATTTTTATAGGAAAGGAAAAACTAGTTGAGTGATTTAGTATTTGGAATTTAGAACTTATGAATAGGGGGAAGATTGTTGATTAGTCAAGTGGTTTGAATAACAAAGGTTGGTAGGTTAATGGGAAAATTGGTTTGCGATATAGCGCGCTGTAACATAAATTGGTAGGATTGAGAGTATGAATATTAGAATTGACAACAAGAAAGTTGCCTCAATGGCGCGGCTAACACTTTGTAATACTTCGCTTTTTTCTTTTCCGATAAGAAGCATTCCAATGCTATTTCCTTCCAAATCCTTGAGTGGCGCTATTGCGACAAGATAAGGAGTAGTTAGTATGTCAACTTCATTAATAAAATCTTGTCTTTTTACAAAGATTGTTGAAATGAGATTTCCTTCTTCAAGTGGAGTGCCGATATATCTTGACTTTCCGTCAGGCGCAATTAATGTAGTTGCGGACATTTCAAGTCCAGCATAAACACTACTGTCAAGGTCTGTTGCCGACTTGATCCCGTCAACAAATGCATTATCTATAATTGTGCCGGTTATAATAACGCCAATTGTGTTACCTTCATCAATTACCGGCACTGCAGCCTTTACCATTATTTGAGGTGAGAGAACTCCCTTTTCGCTTGCAACAGTCGAGTAGGAATTGCCTGCCTTCGCTTTTTGGAATAGTAGATCTTCTGAGATAGACTCCCCAACTTTCTCGTTGTTGTCCGGCCGAGCAATTACTTCACCACTGGGAAGGACTACGAGTAGATAAGATTGGTTTTTTGAGGAGATTATTTCATTTGTGATATTTTCCAGGGATTGTCCATTGTTTTCTTTTATATCGGTAATAACCTGAGGATTTTGAGCGACCATTTGTGCATCTGAGAGTGCTTCTGACTTTCTGCTGTCTATTGCAAAGCTTAGGACTTTAGTGCTCGTTTTTAAATTATTCTGAGCATCGCTTTTCAGGCTCGAAAAGAGTAGAAAGGAAAAAATAAGCGTTACGGATATAAAGATCAAAAGTCCGAATGATGTAAATATGATAAAAAGCTGACTTTGCAAACGTTTTAGCAAATATCTAAATACCCAGTTCCAAAAAATAACAGTTGCTAGTATCAAGAATATATGTTCAATAATCCAGAAAAAACCATACGAAGAAACCAATTCGTTTGTGATTATTTGGTTAGAACCTCTAAAGATTGATGATACATGAAAACATTCAGCTATTCCAAGTGCAATAAAACCAAAAGCCACTCTTTTTACATGTCTTTCAAGACCGGTTGTCGCCCGTCTTAGATAAAGTCCTGCAATTGTGAAGGCAAGCAAAGGAAATATGATAGTAAGAAAACCGGTTGTTTTGCCTGCAAAGCCGACAGCAGGAAGACCGGTAGGTAGACTTGCCTCTGTCTGATTTGGACGGGGCTGGATGGGCTCAAGAAATATCCCGATCGCTATAAGCGTGTAGGCAATTACTCTAAGTAAGCTTGAAATAAGGCTGATAGTTCCTTCTCCAAGAAGAGGGTTTGTAAGAATTGTTTGCTCGACAAGCGGTGCATAGGCTATAAATGAAAGCGATAGTAAAAAGAAGCCTACAATTTTTGGAATTTCGCGTTTTACTTTTCTTGCTAACCATGCGTCGAAATAAAGCCAGGCAACTGCGAAAAAAGCAAGGGATGCAAAAAGGCTTATTGCAAAGTGGAGGTTTTGTAGTGCGAATTGATATTCAAGCATAATTTATATAGTTTATAGCTGATGGTCTCATAATTCTTAAAATAACTGCATACTCATTCAATCGTATCAAAAACTATTCCAAATTTTATTAATTTCCCTTTCATCAAGAACACCATACGAGACTGCCTTGACCGTGCCAAATTCATTAATAAAGTAATGTGATGGTGTGGTTGAGATTTTAAGACGGCTAACCGTTGACATATCTAAATCATAGACAAAGGGTAGTATATATTTCCCTCGTTTTTTGAAGAGATCTATTTTTGTTTTATTCTCGCCGACTGTCAAGATTTTGAGGTTTATATCGCTTTTGGCTTTTTCGAGGATTCCGATTTGCTCGGATGCTGCTGGTGACCAAGTGGACACAACAGTTATAAGAGTTTTTTGAGCTGTAAATGTCTTTTCATTAAGTATCTCATTTGCTGCATTCAATATTTCCATTTTTGGCAGCTTTCTTCCGACAAGATTCGAGTTATTAGGATTAACTTCTTGCTGGATGGTGGTAATTTCAGTAAAATCGGGAATAAATGAAGGGAGAGCAAGTACTAGTGGTCCTAAATTGATTTTCAACGTGGGGTTGAGTAAGAAAACATTTGTGATAGGTGAAGTATCTGTTGCTGTAAAGATACTGCTTAGGGTGGTTTTGTAACCTAGGGCTTCAATTTTTATATAATATTCACCCGGTGGAATATATAATTGGTATTCGCCTTTTGCATTCGTTGTTTGTGGATTTTGCTGTTTGAAGGCGCTTGCGTCCCACAGTTTCCATAAGCCTGTTCTTGGATTTTTGTAATACAGACTTAATTTAGCATTTTCAATAGGAGAGTTATCCTGCTGTCTTACCGACCCAGGTTCAATTACTGTGACGGTGTTGAAATCACGTTCGACTCTATTTCCTGCACCGTCTTGAGCTTTTACTCTGACTTTATATGTGCCTGGTTCGGCAAAACTCATTGCACCATACCATAATCCATTTTGAAGGTCTTTAACCAGTGAAAAAACTTGTTTATTTTCACCCTCAGTAATAAGATCAATATTGGTTGCTCCTCCTATTGAATCAAGTATTATTTTTTGATCAAAACCCGACACAGTTAGAAAGTTGCCGTTTTTTGAAGGATAGATAACTTGGGGGCCAAGGGATAAAATACTTGTACCGACACGCGGGGGTAGTCGGTCAATAATAAGTATTTTTTCCTCGCTGACTGTTATATTACCTGATGTATCTATCGCCCGAACTGATATTTTATAGTTACCGTCTTCCTTTAGATTTGGGGTGAAATTGTTGTTTTCAATCGGCAGCCAATTATTTCCTCCGTCAATAGAATACTCAAGTGATTGAATGCCTTTATTGTCTGTAGCTGATGCGCTCATTTGGGGAGGATTGATAAATGGTTTTGAGACATCGGCTGTAAATATTACGTCAGGAGGAATAGTGTCTTGTAAAAGTTGTGTTGTTTCTTCGGTGGATGATTGATTTTGATCTGAGGAGTCAGAAGAGCTATTCTCGGAGCTTTCTGTTGAGCTGCTTAAGCTTGGTGTTGGGGTGGGTGTGCGGGTTGGCGTAGGAGTACCAGTTGCTGGTATAGAGGTAGGTGTTGGCGTAGGCGTACTCGTTGGCGTAGGGGTACTAGTTGGTGATGAATCGGAAGAAGTTGTGAATGTATTATCACTGCTTTCCGCTGTCAAGTTGGATCCGGACGTTGACACGACTTGATAATGGTATGTTGTTGAAGCTGAAAGACCCGTTAGAGTAATCGAGTGAGATGTAGACAGCTCACTATCGGTAGATGTAGTGCCATAACTTGAGGTAGCGCCATAATTTACAGTTGAATCTGCTGATATATTAGTATTCCATGTAATTATAACAGAGGATGAAGTAATACTTCCCGCAGAGACATTTGTTATTGATGGTGCTGTTGCTCCTCCTGATCCCGATGTCGTGGTAAACTGACCAGTACCACTATCTTCACCATCTTCACTATCTGTACTGAGTCCCCTGAAGTAATAGGTTGTATTTGGGCTAAGTCCATCAATGCCAAAGATATGAACAACTAGCAAATCCGAATCTGATAATGTTGATCCATAACTTTGCGTTGCCCCGTAATCTAATTGAGCTGCGGCAGGTCTTGAAGTCGTCCAGCTAATAGTTGCAGTACTTGATGTTATGTCTGAAACGTAAAGCGGGTTTTGCTCGACAGACGATGACCAACTGTCTGTTATTGCAAGCCCGGTTGTGCCTGAACAGGATGATATTGTTGAGCCTCCGTCATCTGATGCTTCAACAGTCCAATCTTCTGAGTTTGAAGTTGAATCAGATGTGGCCAAATTGACGGAAAAATGAGATGAATTATCAGATTCTAAGTCGCCCGAAGAAAAGGTTATGGTGCTTGCAGCAAGTTGGCTACTCCAATTATCAGAATACCCCGAATTAATAGTAAATCGGGAGCTTGGCCTGGTGATCCGTACCCAATCATAAGTTGAAGAATCGCCATTTGTAATAGTAAAGGCAACGCTTGTTGTTGATGATTTGGGTACTGAACTCGTGTTGATAGCAACACTGCAGTCACTAACTGTGGCATATGACATGGATGGTAAAAGGAGCACGGCAAATATTTGAAGGATGAGGTTAATGATCCCCAATATGCTTCCAATACTTTTAAGATGTAGGGATTTGCCGGCTTTCATATGAAGCCCTGCCCATATAGAGTCTAGCACAAGATCAGTGAATAATGAATTATGAAGCGTGAATTGTTGAATAATGAAAAAAAAGTATTGATTTATTGAGTGAGTAATGAAGCATACAGAAGTGAAAAGAGGCACAAATTTCTGTAATCGCGGAAGTTAATGCCCAAAACTATTAGAATAGTATTTAAGGGAATGGGAGGAATTAGTTAATAATAAGAAAATTAAATTCAATATCCTTTTCAACAGCCTGAGGCAGGCTGACCGTGAATGACTGATTTTCAGTCTGATCTTTTATATAAAGAGTTTGGCTGGTGATTTGGGTCGAGGGCGTTATGAATATCAGACTTGAAATTTTGACGCCATTATTAAGTACGGTGACTGATGTCTGTCCGGCTTTAAGAATTACCTTTCCTGCAAAACCGTTGTTTTTGACGGTAGTATCATTTATTCTTTCAGTGCCGTTTTTCTCTAACTCAATAGATCTGAATATAGCATCTTCAAATCTGGCAGAGCCTGAAACTGAAAGTTCTTCGCCTATTGCTTTGATTGAAGTTGCGGACAAGACTCCTTTAACCTCAACATCTTTTGCAAATACCGCATTCTCATTTACCTTCAAAGTTCCATCTGTTTCTATAACAACTGCATCAGCCATGAGGCTAATTGTTCCTTGCTTCAAAGTTTGAAGGCTCAAAGTCTCTCCGATCGTATCTATGGAATTTGAAGTTATCTTCATCGAGGTTCCGATTGTCAAATTTTCGATGCTTACATCGTTGAATGTGCTTGTACCGTGTGCCATCAGGTTTTCAATACTTGTGACAAAGCCTGAAGAAGAGGCGAAAGGAGTAAGTGTTAGGTTGGTTTGAGGCATTTGAGAAAGTTTGTCCTTCATATTATTGAATTCTGAAAGTAGAGCATCCATGTCTTCCTCAAGATTTGTAAGCCTTGCTGAGGCAGAAGCTTCCTCTATTGCTGAAGAGCTTTGATCAGGTCCGTAGGCAATAAGGTCATTTTCTTCCGTATCTTCATCTGTAAGATTGTCAAATACGTCATCAGGAATATTTTCAGCTCCATTTATATTTCCATTTGTATCAATTGCCATATCGGGGAAGGCGTACATGACACCTAGTGCTATCATGACTTTGCCGACTTCTGATGAACTGTGTGAGGCAAGGGCTCGACCGACGATATAACCTGTTGCATCTGAAGCTTTTGCAATGCCTGGGAATTCAGAAGTGGTGAGTTGATCTCCGGGTTGGATAGTTCCAATTACTTTTACTTCGAGCTGGCCGACTATTCCGACTAAGACGTATGACGGATCATTCTCACGGTGTGATCCTCCGACAAAGCCCGCACGGTCGGAGACAATTCCAAGGATTGATGATGTGCCTTTTCCGCATTTTGTGACGCCGCCGGCAGACCCAAGACATACAAGGTCACCGGCGCTAAAGGTTTCAGATGTATCTTCTTTCTTGTAGTACTCTGCAAAATCTATACCCGACGTATTGTAGGTGACGCCTCCTGTACCGTTGCCTGCGACCTTGCCAATAATTTGACCATTTCCATTAAGAAATGTCAAAAAGTTGTTGCCCGTGCCCGCGCTTGAAGCTCCAATTTTCAGTGCTAATACATCAGCATCTGAATTGGTGCTTGAGTTGGTAAGTAGAGCAGTTATAGTTGCTGTCTGGGAATCAACAAGATCCAACTTGAAGGTAGGGGTAGATGTGCCAATTCCCACACTTCCATTGTTTGAAATAACAAACCTAGCTACACCAGACGCAGAGGCTGTGAAGATGTCCTGATTACCCGTTTGGTTGAGTGTCAGAAGTGCTTGTCCTGTGGGTGCGCCTTGGATAAGGTTTCCTGATCCTGAAGCAGTTACAAATGAGAATGCTCCGTTGGAGTAGAGTCCTCCAAATCCTATATTAAGCGCATTTCTGACATTTAAGTTATTTCCAATATCTCCATTCTCATCAATAGTAAGTGTACCTCCACCAAGAGATCCTGCAAAAAGAGAGGGTGTTTCAATTCCATTTATATCAATAACCTGAAGCCCTGGACCACCATCTGCCACATACGCATACTTCCCGCTTACATATA
>CAZVGS010000023.1:0-7321 GCA_964627245.1 uncultured Gammaproteobacteria bacterium
TACAAATCAATGAAACCTGTGAGCCGGGATGGGAGCCGGTGCCGGAGGAGGAAGAGCCACCGCTAACCTACTTAACGAATACACTTGGTTTATCATCTTCGCAGGTTTCTTTTTTAGTACAATATCCACTTTATCAACAACCTCTTTGTAATTTCATCTCACAGAATTATTCCAGCGAATCGGTTCAAGTAAGCAAAGACCATATTGATTTGCTCATGACCGATCCGGCATATGTACAATTTGTAAACGACCATCATTCAACAGGAAATCTCTCTGTTGCCTGGTGGATGGATGCGAACTGGTTGAGCAATCCACAGAATTTTAACTTAGATCCATATGATGATTATAGAGAATTAACAGCTGCCGAAAAGGAATTGGTCTTTCGGCATCCTACAATGGCTTATATCATGTATCAGTATATCAAACCAATGGCCGTAAACTACACAATTCAAAAATTTGGCATAAACGGATTAAATGATAAAAGTGATGCTTTCAGGCATGCTTTTTTACATGCCATGAACAGCATCACTGTCGGAGCGACTCTCACCCGGCAATTTGCATATGCACACGAAACAGAAGTTCCAGGCCAGTTACATAAAGAAAAACTAATGGATATTCATAACAACCTAATCGGTATCGAATACGGGGAAACCTTAACGAACCCACTTCCTTTAGCTGACGTTATTGCACACGCTATTTATTTAAAAGTGATTAATGGTGAGATGGTGTATTTATTCCCCACACTACCGCCGCCTTTTTTCCCTGATGGAACCCCCAATCCGAATGGAGACCCGAATTTTTATGGATTAAACGGCTCAAATAATATTCAAACAGCTACTCATGGAATTACTTCTTCAACTGGACTTATTTTTACGAATCAATGATACAGTTCTACATTAAAACTTTATTAGTATTTTGCTCTTTATTATTGCCACATTATGCATGCGTATATAGAAATCAAAATATAACGATCCTGTCTTTTAAAAATGATTCGAATATCACCGTTGATAGTGTGGTCTTTATAATTCATAATTATATACATAAAATATCAAACGTTCCGCCAAAAACTCATATAAGGGAAAATGTACATCTTGATTCACTCAGGCTCAATACGCACAGTCTTACAATCATTGCAAAATTGTATATAAAAGATACAGTATTTAGGGGGGCTGTAAGTTATGATGATTTATATGTCGATTTAAAGAAAGAATACAAACTTATATTAAAAGAGGATTTAAGCACAAAAATTGTTCCTTTAAATTAAAGATACCTTTTCCTGCCCATCTTTTCCCTTGCCTGCCTGTGCCTGCCTGTAAACGATCCAGCCTATGAGTGCCGTGTGCATGTAAGTGTGGGCAGGCTGCATATACCGGGTATTGAAGATTGTTCAGTATCCCACCGGCCAACTGCATCTTGCTTACAAATATTGGAATGAAAATTCTGTAATTGGAAAAGCATTTAAAGATGCATTTAAATATTATGAACAAGTGTATAAGAGTGACGCAAACCAAGACAATTTTGCGTACGAAATGGCAATGACTGCAGTAATAAAGCAATTCAACATCGGAATATCTTTGAGTAAAAGAGACGCTTCAGGAAATTTTAAGCCTCTTGTTGTAAAGACTTTCATTCCAAACCCAAATAAACCGAGGAAAAAAGCGTATCTCCAAGAATGTTTATAATACCCAAAATTAAAATAAATATAATATGAAAAATATAATAGTAATACTCGTTTGCTTAATTTGTACCGCTTCAAAAAAAACAGAGGCGCAAGGAGTACCCGATACTTTGACATATTTGCAAAGTTTTGTTACAAATAAAGCTCAGTATATAGGACAGCCTTTTTATAAGTTGTTAGATAGTTTGCAAATTCAGATTAAATACTTTTCAAGATTTCCGGGAATTTCTTATGATAAAATTAAAGAAACATCAACTGAATTTTGCTTTTTCTATCCGCAATCGCCTGAAGAAATATATTTGACATATCCCTCCTTAGAAATTTATTGGCAACCATCTCTTAATGCAACCCAATCTGGTATTTTATTTAGGAGCAATGGAGGTGTATGGACATCAAATGTAGCATCCTTCTATTCTTCCGGAATAGTTGCAGATATTAAAGTACTGGAGTGAAAAAGATACTACAAGCCATCTTAAAAGTAGTTTCTTATTAAAATAACGATACAAGTCAGTTGAATAAAGCTAAGGAAATTGGATTCATAATATTCATACCGGGTATTGCATCGCCTGAAATTCTGAATCCATGCAAACAGTCTATAATCTATATTAAAAATCATGATTTGATATACAGTTATAATTACGACGAATTTGTAAGCTCCCGCAAAGTTCGGCCAATCAGTTTAGAGTTTTTATTTTTTCCGGAAACACATTTATCTTTATAACAGAAGCAGACCTGCAGGAAGTACCATCAAAACCGTTTTTATGACTATTACCTCTTTGCTATACCGGACATTGATTGCTGCAACAGGCATTTGTATGGTTGCCGGCTGTCGTAAAACCGACCAGGTATCTACCCCCCCCCCGAAAATACTTCTGTAATTGAAACCCGGTTTTTCAGTTCACATCGTACAGGCCACCCTGCAGAAAAAGCCCTGGTTGATTTTATCAGGAGAAAAAACGAAAAAGAACATTTTGTGGCGCAAACCGTAAAACAGATCGGATATCCGAGATGGGACAAGATGGTCACAACAGCTTCAAAAAGTAAAATTGGAAGAATATCTTTGGAAATGGGCCTAACCTTTTACCCAAAAGGGTATATAATTCAGTGATGTCTGATCCGAGAGCCTATTCGTCTGGAGCTACATATGTTGGTATGACTAAAGAGAAATTACAGACTGCTATAGGAAGTGCATCTACCTGCGGGATAGGACTTTACCAGGCAGATTCAGCCAATGGAACAACATTTTTTAAAATCAACTAAACATAAGATTATGAAAAATATATTAACTGTTTTATTGGTTATATGTGTGTCACAAACAGTACCAGCAAGGAATCACTTATCCGCTTCTGCTAACAATATAAAATGTTCTGTAGATACCCTTCCTACGTTGGAGCTAATTACATACTTACAGCAAATGGATATTAATATTTTTTACGGAAAACCAGTAGATTCATTTTTATTATCGATACCTGCGAATTTTTATAATTTGAAAGTATATGGAGGGTCAAATAGTCAAGGCGCTTTATTCAGGGCAAATTATTTATCAGTAAGTTTTGTACATAATATTGATGGGCCTGGGGTCAATATCTATGTTAGAGAATACACCCATATGAACAGGTATAGTCCAACTGCTACTTGGGATGTAAATCTTTTCAGACAGGAAAAGATATATAAAATTGAAGTTTATAAAGACCAAAATACCTGTATTAATGGCTGGTGTTTGGACTGATTTTTCTTTCTCAGTTGTCCGGGGTCTGCAAATAAACAGGTAAATATTGTATTACAAAATATTTTTTTCCTGCCCGGCTTCTGCTTAATTGTAAACATTCCAACCCATACCTGCCGTGAGCAGGTAAGTGTGTGGGCGGGCTGCATATACCGGGTATTGAAAATTGTTCAGCCGGAATGGTGGACGTACCCGACACACCTGGCCCTGGCGCCTGGGTGACTGATGAGAGGCTGAGCGATATGCCCACTGTGGCAATCCAGGCGTAGTCGTTCTGTGGGCAACCTGATGCTTACTGCTGGACAGAGTGGATTGATGCAGGTGTTAAAGAGCAAAGCTACATCATAAATTGAAAGCAAATCACAACTCATCCGCCGTTTCTAAAGCAACCTGTGAAGTTGTTAAAGAGCAAAGCTACATCATAAATTGAAAGCAAATCACAACGGCAACACATCAGGAACAATCACTATACAAGTTGTTAAAGAGCAAAGCTACATCATAAATTGAAAGCAAATCACAACGGGATGAAGTGGTTAACCCCCTATAAACTGGACATTTTTTTTCAAATTCTGAACTTACGAGATTGAGGACTATTTGTGCTGGACGGGCAGCACTTCCGGCTGCCGGGAGTGAACCCGAATTAAAAATATTTTGCCCCCAAAAAAATACTCTTCCCCCATTTGATTCAGGCATAGGATTACATTTATAAAATATTTTGTACTTTAGAATTTAGTGATTCCCACAACCTTACCCGTAGCCTGGGAACTACTATATATGAGGAAAAGAAAAAGCGACTTGCGCCGCTTTAATAAATTACACAACGGAATAATCCTTATTGTGATTTGCTTTCAGGATCAAAACTAACAAAACTTTTCATATGAACAAAAAAATACTTGGACTCGATTTAGGAACAAACTCAATTGGGTGGGCTTTAATTGAACCGGAAAACCAAAAAATTATTGGAATGGGAAGCCGAATCATTCCAATGGGCGCAGAGCTTAGTAAATTTGAACAAGGCCAGGCACAAACAAAAAATGCAAACAGGCGAATTATAAGAGGTGCAAGAAAACTGAATAAGCGTTATAAACAACGCAGAAATAAGTTGATTTATGTTTTGCAGCAATATGAAATGCTGCCATCCCAGATAAAGCTATCGGAGCCATTTACTAACCCACTGAAAATAGACCGTATTTCAATTCTGCCTGTTGATAAAAATCAAAAGCAGTATTCTGCAACTGATTTACTGGAACTGAGGGTAAAAGCACTTCACGAAAAGATATCACTTCAGGAACTGGGCAAAATAATATACCTATTTAATCAACTAAGGGGTTATTCAGGCGGTGGCAATGAACCTGAAAAAGAAGATGATCATGAAGAAGAAAAAAACAGTGAAGAGAAAAAAGGGAAAGAAAGTTATATAGCTTTTGGTAAAATACTATCGGTATCAGAACCCGAAAAGATTACTTACAAGAACAAGGAAATAAAAAAATCAAAAATAGTATTCGAAACAGAAGAAGGCATATTAGAGGGTGATACATTTCTGGAAATTTTAAAGCAGGGGGATTCGATTGAGCTGCTTGTAAATATAAGTGTATCAAAAAAGCATGGAGAAACCATATTCTTCAAATTACCCAATAAAACAAGCTGGCGAAAGAAAATGGAAAATTTGGAAAAGCAGATTTCCGAATTATCAAAAGAAAAGGGAAGGGAAATTTATTTGTCTGAATACTTTCTAATGATACTTAAAGAGAACAAATGGGCAAAAATCCGTAATAATGTAATCCTTCGCTCCCGTTATCAATCGGAGTTTGATGCCATATGGATAGAGCAAGCTAAACATCACGACATTCTCAACGATTCCGATAAAGCTAAAAATTCAGAAATACTAAACTTTATTTTTCCCGGAATTAAAGAAACGCAGATCAAGTATAGTAAAGACGGTCTTGAAAAAGGCTTGTATCATATTATCAGGAACCAAATCATTTATTATCAAAGAGAATTAAAAGATCAAACCCATCTTATATCCGATTGTCGCTATGAGAAAGGCAAAAAAGCCGTTGCAAAAAGTCATCCTATTTTCCAGGAGTATAAAATATGGGAGCAAATCAATAAGCTTACAATTAATACAAAGATTGAAAAGGGGCTGAACAAAAAAGGAGAAATAAAATACGATTACGAGGATAGACCAATTCATGCAAACCTAAAGGAATGGCTCTATGATGAATTACAGGAAAAGAAAGAAATAAGCTTTGGCTCCATTCTAAATAAATTAAAAAAAGAATATGGCCTGCGGGATGGAATAGATTTCCTGAACGGCCTCAACCCCAAAGCCAAGCTAAAAGGAAATGATACAAAACTCATTTTAAGAAAATCGTTGGAGGAACCGCTATGGCAACAATTAGGCATGGAGGATGTTAACCAACAGATTCGCCTTTGGGAAATTTTATATAATGGCAAAGGAAATGAATATGATATTGAAAGTGACCGCACTTCTAAAATTTTGGCATTTCTAAAAGAGTATGTGAAAGACCTACCTAATATTGAACAAGTGGCTGTACAAATAAGCAAAATAAAGTTCAGCCGAAACTATTCTTCTTTAAGCCTTGAAGCAATTGAAAGAATTTTGCCTTTGGTAAGGGCGGGCAAAAATTTCAACCCGGCATTAACGCCTGACCTAAAAGAAAATATCATACGGCTATTGAATGAAACTGTAACTGACCCCTTTGAAAAGTCAGTTCAAGAATTCATAGAAAAAAATCAAACCGTGCTTTTGGTACACGGAGGTATGATGAATGCTTATGCCACTATACTAGTGTACGACAGGCATACAGCAAAAGATTATAGAGAAGATGAACAAATAAAACATTATAGCGAAATAAAACGATTAAAGCAGGGTGAATTGCGAAACCCCCTAGTTGAACAGTTAATAAGCGAAACCTTGGTAATAGTAAAAGATATATGGAAACAATTTGGATTTAAGCCAGATGAAATACACCTGGAATTAGCACGGGAATTAAAGAACAATGCTGAAAGAAGAGCTAAAATGTATACAGCCAACAGAGAAAATCAAAAGGCAAATGAGGAAGTAAAAAATCTTCTGATAGAAATGAAACAAGATATTTCATTACGAAATATTGAAAAGTATAAGCTATGGCTATCACAGGAGAATTTACAAGAAGAGTATGTTAAACAATATAAAGATCCCTCAAAATCAGAGATAGAAAAAATGCGGCTTTGGAAAGAACAAGGTCATATATCCCCATATACCGGTCAACCCATTCCACTAACTGAATTATTTAATCAAGAACGCTACGACATAGACCATATCATTCCGCAATCCCGTTACTTTGACGACTCATTTGGCAACAAGGTTATTTGTGAAAAATCTATCAACAAAGACAAGGGAAATAAAACAGCAATGGAATATTTTGAAACCGGCTCACTAATTCCATCTGTTTTTTCAAAAACTTTATTTATCGATCATGTAAATAAGTATTTCAATGGCATAAAACGTAAAAATCTTTTAGCAACGAAAGTACCTGAAGACCCAATTAGCCGGCAGATCAAGGAAACACAATATATATCTGTACGAGTAAAAGAAGAATTAAATAAAATTGTAGGTAATAGTAATGTTAAAACAACCACAGGTGGTGTAACTGATTATTTGAGAAACCAATGGGGACTAACTGACAAATTTAAAACCCTGTTGAAAAAAAGGTATGAAGAGCTAAAAGAAATTATCGCAGAGACTGAATATGAAAAAAGAAAAGATAAAATAGATGATAAAGACAGTTTTATTGCAGCATATAGCCGAGGTTTAATTCAAATGAAAAACAACAAACTGGTCATTAAAGGATGGAGTAAAAGAATAGATCACCGGCACCATGCAATAGACGCTTTAATTGTAGCCTGCACAG
>CAZVGS010000024.1:0-6599 GCA_964627245.1 uncultured Gammaproteobacteria bacterium
GCACCTTTTGCGACAGGCTCAACGGAATCCGTGGCAAAGGCTTGCATCAAACTCTGCTCCAAATCAATTTCCAATACCTCTCCTTGAACCTGCTGACTAACTCCTGATGCTTTTCTATTAGCTTCCTCAAGCATCCTCTTGAGGTTTTCTATTTGAAGCTCTTTCTCTTTATCCTTCATCCTTTGCGACTGCTCAAAGTCCTTAAAAGCCTTTTCTTCAAATTTTTTTCTCTCTTCCTCAATTCTTGTGGTTATTTCATCTTCTGCCTTTTTCTTGTCAGCTTCGAATTTCTGTCTTTCTTTCTCGAAGTCTTCGTTTTGTTTTTTTATCAATTCCAAATCCTTTCTATTTTTTTCTTCAAACTCCTCTTTGGCTTTTTTTAACGCTTCAACCTGAGCTTCCTTTATTTGTTTTTCTACATCCCGGGAGATTTCTTCCTTCACCTTTTCCTCAACCTGATGAAGCAGTGCCTCGGAAATCTCAATTTCTTTTCCGCAGTGCTTGCAAATAATTGTGTTCATGGGAAAAACAGTGTACTACCGGCAGTAAATAGTGTCAACCGACTATCTCACCTTCAACGAATTTTCCATGGGAGTATTTTTCAAGAATTTTGACATTTTTAATATTTGCCTTATAAAAAACGTCAAAAATAACACCCAGGTAAGGAACTATTCCTAAAATAAAGTCCAAAAGTATGTTGCCGATCATCTTAATAAAATCAGACCTTGAAACTCCCGCTTGATATGCGGTACGAAGAATAAAAAGACTTAGTAATGCACCTGCAATATCCCCAACAAAGGGCACAATATTAATGATAGGATCCAGACCGAATTTAACTCCTGCTACCTGAAATTGCGAGTCCAAAAGCTTTGCCAACAGTTTTGCTGTTTTAATTTTTCTTTCCATCAACCAATCTTAAGATGATATTTCAATGTAAAAATCCAATCTTCATCATAATATTCATCATTGAGTTTTCGCTCAAGCATCCATTCTAAATAGTTTCTGTCGTATGAAAGAACCTCTTCTACTTTTTTCCCTTTATGTTTGCCGTAATTGAATAATTTCAAAAGAAGCGGTTTTGATGAAATCTCAATCATTTTTTCTAAAACTTCACTTTCTTTCGCCTGCTCTTTTACTCTTTTGTAAAGATACTCAAACAACTTTTCCAAGACGAGAACATCCCCGACAGCATCGTGTGCCTGGGCTTCAATGTCAAACTTTAAGAAATATCTAAGATACTGAAGGCCATACTCCGGAATTTCATTTTCTTCATCTACGTACTTTATCAGCTTGAGGGTATCAATAAATATAGGAGTTTTAACCCCCTCTTTATACAGTATATCCACATCAAATCCGGCATTATGTGCTACTAAAATATTTTCCGCAAGAATTTCCTGCAAATCCTTCTTCATCTGCGATACGAAAAACTCTTCTTTGTCATCAACCATTTCATTAGTGATGTGGGAAATGCTCATAGATTTTACAGATATTGGTACGGGAGGTCTGAAATATGATGAAATTAATTTTCCCTGGAACTTGTATGCAACTTGAACCAACCGGTCAACTAATGGATCGATTCCGGTTGTTTCAGTATCTAGAAAAACTATATTTTTATGCACTTCGAGGCTAATTTTATCACAAGTTGGAATTAGGAACCAGGTGTACCGGCTACAGAAGCTATATTAATCCTAATTTTTTTGAACATCCTCCCCAGGGACCCCAACCTCTTTTTTGCTGCAACAGCTTACCTCTTGATATTTGCTCTTCTGCGGAAGCGTCCGCAGGATTTCCCTGACCTCCTACAGATGTCCATGCGCCCAACGAGAACTGCAGTCCGCCGTAATAACCATTCCCGGTATTGGCTTTCCAGTTTATATGCGATTCGCAATCTGCAAGCTTGTACCAGATATCATTCTCAGTCGGATTTACAGCAGGAGTTGGGGTTGGAGTGATCTTGTCTACCTCAAAACTAATTGACACCTTACCTAATTCGGTTGGCGTATTATCTGCCAAAATATTATTTTTTGCACCCAGCCCTGCCCCTCTAAATATACTTTCCTGCTTATATTCAACGTCCGAATCCGAATGTGCTTTCGCGGCCGTGTTTGTGATTACTATTACAATTACCAATAATACTACTGAGATGATCATACTCAATCTCAGAACATGAGAGGTAAAAACATTTAAGAGAACTTTTCTCTTATCTTCCATAGAAAAGGAAAACCAAGTACAGTGCTTATTATATAGACAGCACACTATTGATGCAAATTAATACCTTAAATAATAGTTGACCCGGTCTAGTATGTTTTGTAGAATAATTTTATGAGATCGACACTGTCCAAGGTCTTAATCACTCTCTTTTTTACAATTCTTGCAACCATATTTATAACTAACGTACCCAATGCAAAAGCCGAACAAGCTGAACACGTAGTAATATCCGAAGTTTCAATAGCTTCTGCTGATGTGCCCACAGACGAATTTGTAGAACTTTATAATCCAACCGAAAACGCCGTAGATCTTTCGGGCTTTAGACTTACCAGAAAAACAAATACGGGAACAGAGTCAACCCTGGTCGATTCCATCTCCGGAAGCATACCTGCTCATGGATTCTTTCTAATTGCTCACTCGGATTTCACAGGCTCAGATTCAGCAGATCAGGAATATAGCGAAGACAATTCGATCTCCTCGAATAATACTATCCTGCTATATAGCGATGAGGGAGTTACGCTTGTTGATAAAGCCGGATTCGGTACAGCGGTTGACAGCGAAGGAGATGCTGAGACAAATCCATCAAATGGTACAAGCCGTGAGAGGAAAGCAAATTCCCTTTCTACATCTGAGTCTATGGGAATCGGCGGGGATGATGAAATCATGGGAAATGGGGAAGACTCGGACAATAACGCCGAAGATTTTGTACTTCGAAACGTTCCGCAGCCACAAAATAGCGGATCGGAGATTGAACCTATTATTGAAGGGACGCCAACAGATACTCCGACTGAAACTCCTACCCAAACCTTGACTCCCTCACCAACGGATACTCCGACTGAAACTCCTACCCAAACCTTGACTCCCTCACCAACGGATACTCCGACTCCAACGGAAACAGAAACACCCACACCTACAATTACCACTACTCCTTCTCCCACCGATTCCCCGACACCGACTGCCACAGTGTCACCGTCACCAACTCCGGTTGCCTCATTCCCCTCGTTTGACTTAGTATGCACAACAAAAATAAAAACATATAAAGTTCTTTTCCTTGAATTTAATGTTCCTCTTATTACCTGCAAAGTAGTGCACCGTTAATCTTGTAGTCTTACCTCAAATGCTGTACTCTTTTATATATCTATGGATAATTTGGACAAAGAAATTATTGAGGAGATGAAGAGTGAATCACTCCGCTATGTCTCAGATAGCAATCCGGGATACTTCAGACAGAAAAATAGAAATACCTATACCTACTACAATACGGATGGCAAAAGAATTACGAGTCAAAATGCAATTGAAAGAATTAAAGATCTTGTAATCCCGCCTGCCTGGAAGAATGTATGGATTTCTCCGCTTAGAAACGGTCATCTTCAAGCAACAGGAATAGATGAAAAAGGACGCAAGCAGTACATTTATCACGAAGCTTGGAAGAAAATAACACAGGAAAATAAGTTTTCAAAAATGGTTGATTTTGGTTTTTCTTTACCAAAAATAAGAAGAAAAGTCAGACATGATTTGGAGATAAATAATATGGATAAAAGAAAAATTATCGCAACTGTAATATGGCTATTGGAACACACTTTCCTTCGAGTTGGAAACGAAGAATACCAGAAGGAAAATGATTCCTACGGCCTAACGACTCTTAGAAATAAGCACGCTGAAGTTCACGGCAATGAAATAATATTTAGATTTAGAGGCAAGCACGGTGTTGAAAATATTGTTCAAATTACCAATAAGGAAATCGCAAAAACTATTAAAAAATGTATTGAACTGCCGGGATACGAACTTTTTCAATATATAGATGAAGATGGAAAAAGGCATGTTGTGGACTCTGCGGATATAAATAATTTCTTGAAAGAAGTAACAAATGATGATTTTACGGCTAAGGATTTCCGGACTTGGGGCGCGACACATCTTTCTTCAAAAATACTATATGGTCTTGGGGAGGCAACAGATACCGTATCACTCAAAAAAAACATTAACCTAGCGGTAAAAGAGGTGTCAAAACACTTAAATAACACTGTTGCTGTATGCCGCAACTATTACATACACCCAACGATAATAAGATCTTATTCCAAAAAACTACTTATCCCTCATTTTGATTCGCTAAAGGGTAAAAAAACAGAAAGCCATGGTCTTACCTGGAATGAAATCGCATTAGTAAAACTACTGCAAAAATACGCTTAACTAGAAGCCCGTTTCCTCGGAAGACTCATCCACCATCATCATGTTTCCACCCATATCCATGCTTTCTCCATTTTGCATCATAGACTCAGACCCGTCCGCTTTCAATACTTTTCCGTCAGGCATAACCTTTGTTCCGTTAGTCATTTCCATTTCCTCTTCAAGTGGACCTAATATACCATCCTTAACAACCCACATTGTTCCATCTTTCATCATGACCTTATTGGAATTAGCCTTCATTTTATTCAAAGCTTGATCTTTATCCAAAACCATTTTATTAAGTTCTAAAATTTGCGGCTTATACCTTGCGCGGGAAACGAGGTAACCACCGATAAAAGCGAGTGCCAAAGCTACAACAAGAACAACCTTCATAGACATATCATTATTTGTTGCTGTTTTTTTCTTATTTGCCATAACAATCACCCCCTTTCATGGATTTTTCCTCTTTTCAGTATGTATCAAAATAGTAATAGTTGCAAGGATCTAGCTGAAATATTCACGGTCAATCTTGACAGACTTAGCAATATCCTTATTTCGCAAAGACATCGCTAATCAAAATACTCTCTGACTACCTTGACAGACTTAGCAATGTCTTTGTAGTACTTTTCCCTTGCATTCAAAACCCTTGGACATAATTCCAGGTTAATAATTCCACTGTATTTTTTGTTCTTTAGGTAAGACAAGAAACTGTCGTAATTTAACAAGCCATCACCAAGACCCATATGTTCTTTTTTTAGGGTAAAGTCTGACAGGTGAATATTTTTCATAAATGGCCATAATTCTGAAAAACCTTTCTCTTTTTGAGGCTCTGATGCCATGAGATGAGATATATCCAAGGTAAAGCCAAACCCATATTTATTACACAAGGTATCAAAGTACTCAAGATCGGTTGCGCTATCGTGATGCTTTTTAGATACATAATGAAGTAGCGGCATCAGCTGATAAATATTGGTCATATTTTCAATGAGTATTTCAAGACCGTATTTTTTTCCCATTTCTGATAACCATTTGTAATACTCTTTGGATTTTGGAGAATTTATATGCTGATTTACCAAAGGATGTGCAACAAATACGGAATTGAATTTTTGAGCAAACTTAAAGGCACCGGCGTCACTAAAAAATCCGGCAACAGACCAAGCAGGCTGATGAACCGAAACAATAGGTACATTGTATCTTTTTGAAAGTCTAGCAACTTTTCTCATGTTAAATCTTGTCTTCCATCCAACAACCAATTCAAGACCATCTACTTTTAGGTGCGATGCAAGGAGAAAATATTCCTCAAGAGCAATTCCTAGAGGAATATCCGCTATTGAAAAAGTAAGTCTAGGTTTTTTACCAAATAGATCCATAGAAGGATTATAAATTCATTGTTCTAATAATTCTACCACGCATTTGATGTACAATACCTTTATGTTTGAGAAGGCCGTAAAACACTTCAAAACTGCTGATCCCATTTTGTATGAATTGGCAAAAAGTATAGATCCCTTTGTACTCGAAAAGAGTCAAAATAATTTTGTTAGACTTACCAGAGCTATTGTCGGACAGCAATTGTCAGTCAAAGCTGCCTCAACCATATGGGGGAAGTTTGAAAAACTATTCAAAAAGGGAATTACAGCCGAGAAAATCCTCAAGCTTGATGATGATGAAATCCGCGCATGCGGAATTTCATATCCTAAGATCAAATATATTAAGGACCTTTCTGAAAAAGTGGCGACAAAACAATTATTACTTCATACCTTTGAAGACGCAGACGAAGAAACAATCATAACCAATTTAACGCAGGTAAAAGGAATAGGTACATGGTCTGCAGAAATGTTTTTGATGTTTGCGCTCGCCCGCCCTGATGTTTTTTCAGTCAAAGACCAAGGGTTGAGAAATGCTATGGTAAAGCTATACGGATTAAAAAATCCAACTGATGACAAACTTCTAAAACTTTCTAGAAAATGGAGTCCATATAGGACTTATGCTTGTCGTATTCTTTGGGAAAGCTTGGATAATGCGCCGAAATAGAATGTTAAAATTTATAGTCAGGTTCGAAAATCTTCTATTTTTTATTGCCGGATTAGTTTTGTTCCACAACTTTTCAAATAACTGGCTGTTATTTATATTGTTATTTCTAGTTCCCGATATATCAATGGTTGGATACTTAAAGGATGAGAGGGTAGGGTCTATTATTTACAATCTAATTCACAACTACATTCTTGCAA
>CAZVGS010000025.1:0-5892 GCA_964627245.1 uncultured Gammaproteobacteria bacterium
GCAGTCTTGCTTAGCTTCAAGTTATCTGTTAAAATAAGCAATAATTGTTTTGCGTTGAGGTCATTATTACTGTATAATACTTCAGCCTAAAACAATTATTTTTTGTATGGCGCATCAGGGGTCAATTGAAATAGATGGGGTTGTTAAAGAGGTATTGCCTAATACATTGTTCAGAGTCGAGATTGAAGGAGGCAAATTAATACTTTGTCACCTTTCGGGAAAGATGAGAATCTATTTCATAAAGATTATGCCGGGAGATAGAGTAAGAGTCGAAATGACCCCATACGACACGGAAAGAGGAAGAATTACTTATCGATATCGTTAAGTAACCTCTGTCCAGATATATCTCCCCCAAATTAAAATGAGAGTAGCAGGAGTAAACATACCGGAACAAAAGAGAGTCGATAGGGCTTTGGCCTATATATATGGTATTGGCCCAAGCAATGTAATGGATGTTTTGAAGGAAGCAAAAATTGACGCATCAAGAAGGCTTAAAGATTTATCCGAGGAGGAAGTGATTAGAATCCAAAAAGTTTTAGACACTATCAAAACAGAAGGTGATCTTAGAGCTGAAGTAGTGTCCAATATAAAAAGATTAAAGGAAATAGGGGCATATAGAGGAGTCAGACACACCAGAAATCTTCCTTCAAGAGGGCAAAGAACAAGATCAAATGCAAGAACCAAAAGAGGCAAGAGAGTTACTATTGGTGCAATTAGAAAAGAAGTGGCCGAAAAAATGGGTCTAAATAAGTAAAATAAATGAAAAAAACAACGTCAAAAAAACCAAAAACGATAGTTACAACCGGTAATGGTAAAGTTTTTGTTTCAACAACTTTCAATAATACAATTGTTACGATAACTAATGAAAAAGGAGATGCAATTGCATGGTCGTCTTCAGGTAACGCAGGATTTAAGGGAACAAGAAAGTCTACTCCATTTGCAGCAACATCGGCAGTTGAGACAGCAATTCAAAAAGCCAAAGAAGTAGGAGTGAATAGTGTAGAAGTTTTTATTAAAGGACCAGGTGTGGGACGCGATGCTGCTTTAAGAGCGGTTAGAAATTCAGGACTTTCCATATCAATGATTGCAGATGTTACTCCAATTCCGCATAACGGTCCAAGAGTAAAGAAGAAAAGAAGAGCATAGTAAATATTATGGCACGGTACACAGGTCCAAAACACAAATTAGCAAGAAGAGAAGGGGTAAATATCCTTGAGAAATCTTCGGTTTCACTTGAGAGACGCCTTAATGTTACTCCCGGACCTCAGTCAAGGCGTGGAGGAAGAAGAAAAATGTCAGAGTATGGAATGCAGCTGCGGGAAAAGCAAAAACTGAAAAGGTCATATGGTTTACTTGAAAAACAATTCAGAAAGTATGTAGAAATGGCACAAAAAAGCAGGGAAAATACCGATGAAATGCTTATCCAGCTTTTAGAGGGCAGACTTGACAATGTAGTATATCGGCTTGGTTTTGCCAATTCCAGAAACATGGCCCGTCAGTTTGTGAGTCACGGACATGTATTAGTTGATGGCAAAAAAGTTACAATTCCGTCTTATAATGTGAGAATCGGTGAAAAAATTGCGTTATCAAAAAAACTATTAAGCAATGAGGTTTTAAAATTGAGAATTGATGAAATGGCCGAGAATGTGCTTCCTTATCTAGAGCGTAAAGATGTAACCGGCAAGCTTTGTAGGCTGCCATTAAGGGAAGAAGTGCCAAATCCAGCGGACTATCAATTGGTTATTGAATTTTATTCACGTTAATAGTAGAATATACATCTGTTGACGTCCTTTTTGTGGATTTCAGCTGATATTAATTATGATACAGCCAAGTTTTAAAGTTATTGAAGAAAAAAAGGAAAAGGGTTATACAAGGTTTGTTATTGAACCTCTGGAGCCTGGTTTTGGTAACACTTTAGGTGTTGCTTTGAGACGAGTTTTGTTAACAAGCATTGAAGGCGCCGCAGTTACTTCTGTCCAGATTGCCGGCATTAGCCATATGTTTTCAACTCTTCCCGGACTTAAAGAGGATGTTATAGAACTCATATTTAATATAAAAACCCTGAGAGTAAAACTTCCCGAAGGAGTTAACTCAGCAACGATTTCTTTAGCCAAGACTGGCCCAGGAGAAATACTTGCTTCGGATATTGAGACTAAAGACGGAGTTGAGGTTGTTGACCCAAAACATTATCTAGGAAGTCTTTCCGACAAGAAGTCAAAAATTGAGGTTGAGATGACTGTCGAGAGAAATCTTGGTTATTCACTGGCTGAAGAAAGAAAAATTTCAACTGTTGGAGTAATCCCAATTGACGCTATATTTACCCCTATAAATAAAGTGAATTACAAAGTAGAACAAACGCGTGTTGGCCGTCAGACTAATTACGACAAACTTATTTTAGAGGTTTGGACAGATGGAACAATCGATGCAAAAGATGCTTTAGATAAAGCAAGCAACATATTGGTCGGTTATTTTAAGCAGGTTTTTGATCCTAACGGAGCTGAGATAAGTGAAGTATCAAAAGATTCTGAAAGCATAATTCCTGATGGTGGAAACATTACTGTTGATGAGCTTGACTTACCAACCAGAATTTACAATAGCCTTAAGAATGCAGGAATTGAGACAGTCGGAGATTTGCTTACTACTCCAAGAAAAGAGCTCATGACTTACCGTAATTTAGGCGCAAAGTCTCTCTCAATAATTGGAGAGGCTTTAAGTAAAAAAGGGATACAGTTCAACGTATAGAACTAAAAAAATACTTAGATAAGTAAAAACTGCGTCATATTGACGCATTTTTTGAATAAAGGCATAAAAATATGCAAAAGAGAATTTACGGAAGAAAATTTAATAAGGATTTAAATCAAAGAAAGGCACTTTTTAGAGGGCTTATGCGTTCTTTGGCTCTTAACGAGAGCATCAAAACTACAGAAGCTCGGGCAAAAGCAATAAAAGGAGAGTTTGAAAGCCATATCACAAAGGCAAAAAAGGGTGAGCAAGCGCGGTATCATTTGGTAAAGCACTTATCAGAGGATGCAGTTGATAGACTTATTAAAAATATCGCGCCCAGAATGAAAGAAAGAAATGGTGGTTATACAAGAATAGTAAGAATGGGTGCAAGAATAAAGGATAATGCTGAGATGGTACTTTTGGAACTAGTTGAAAAGGAGACTGTTATTGAGGAAGTAAAAAAGACTAAAAAATCTGCTACTGCAAAGAAATTACAGAAAAAAGCAGCCTCTTCCGCTTCAACGGCCAAAGCGGTTATTCCTGAGAAGAAATCCGCATTCAAGCCCTTAGCAAGCATTAAGCAAATGGTAACTAGACAGAAGAAAGGAAGCAGTTAATATGAAACTAACACAGCCAACAAGAGAAAAGGATATAAAAAGAGAATGGCATCTAGTCGATATTAAGGATCAGATTTTGGGGAGGACAGCAGTTGTAATTGCACACAAATTGATGGGTAAGAATAAGTCATATTTTGCGAATAATATGGATTGCGGTGATTATGTTGTTGTAATAAATGCAAAAGATGTTACAACAACTGGTAGGAAAGATTTGCAAAAAAAATATACTAATTATTCCGGATACCCTGGGGGCCTTAGAACAAGAACCCTTAAAGAGGTTCAGGCACAGAATCCTGCGGAGGTTATCACTCATGCAGTTGGAGGAATGCTTCCTAAAAATAAATTAAGAGCAAAAATGTTGAAAAGACTGTATGTTTTTGCCGATGAAAATCATAAATATAAAGATAAAATAAAAGTTTCTGAATAATTATGGCAAATGTAACATCAATAACTACTAAAAAAGGAGTAAAACCCTATATCCACGCTGTTGGAAGAAGACGCGAGGCAGTAGCACGTGTAAGACTCCATACTGGAGCCAACAAAGTCGATCTTAACGGTATTGAAGTTAAAAAAGGAGACACATATGTTAACGGAAAGCCTTTTAGTCAGTATTTTACTTTTAAGACATATGCACCTGTTTACAATAAATTTCAACTCGAATCGAGTATTTCAGAGAAATTTTCAATTACTGCAAAAGTAGCAGGTGGCGGTTTGTCTTCGCAGCTAGATGCATTGATTTTAGGCGTGGCAAGGGCGCTGGATAAATTTGATACTAATACATTCCACACAACTTTAAGAGAAAAAGGATACTTGACTCGAGACGCCCGTGCTCGTGAAAGAAGAAAGGTCGGCAATGCCGGTAAAGCAAGACGAAAGAAATCCTCTCCAAAGCGCTAGAGTTTTCTCAGTACTTTATTTATTGTTTCCCAGTTGTAACCGCGGCTTCTAAGTCTACTAATTATTTTTTTTTGCTTTTCTTTAGGATCATATCTTTCAAATTGTCTCATGCGTTTAGAAATATATTCCAGAGCTGTTTTATAGTCCGATTTTGAGTATTCTAATACATCTTGAGAAATTTCTTTATTGACTCCCTTTAGTTTTAGTTCAAATTCTATCATCTTTCTACTTTTACCTTTTCTTTGTTTTTGTTCCGTAAAGCTTCGGGCAAAATTATCATCATTCAGCAACTTTAATTCAACAAGTTTTTCTATAGCCAGATTTATATCTTGTTCGGGATATTTTTTCTTTGTCAGGTAATCGTTTACTTCTTTTACGCTTCTAGATCTTAGTAATAAATATTTTAGGGCTCTATCAAAGGGGTTTTGAACAGTGGGAATACTAGTTATCTTCGTCTTCATCCTCGTCTTCCGTGCCTACTTCAATCATTGTTTTGCCTGTCGTTACTTTTTCAGTTGCTTCTTTCATTATTTTTTTGGTCATGTCTGGATTTTCTCTTAGCATTTGCTTTGCAGCTTCCCTTCCTTGACCGAGCATTTCCTCTCCATACCGCAAGAAAGCACCGCTTTTACTGACGACTCCAGTCTCAATAGCAACATCAAGTATTCCGCCTTCTTTTGAGATACCATCTGATAGAATATCAAATTCCGCCATTCTAAATGGTGGGGCAACTTTATTCTTCACTACTTTAACGCGTGTTCTGTTTCCAATAACCTTATCACCCTGTTTTAATGTCTCAATTCTTCTGACATCAAGTCTAACTGACGCATAAAATTTAAGAGCCATGCCTCCTGTTGTTGTCTCGGGATTTCCAAACATAACTCCAATTTTTTGTCTTAATTGGTTGGTAAAAATAAGGACTGTCTTACTTTTGGAAATAACTGCTGTCAACTTTCTTAAAGCTTGGGACATGAGCCGGGCTTGCATACCCATGACCGAGTCTCCCATTTCGCCTTCAATTTCAGCTCTTGGGACTAGGGCAGCGACCGAATCAATGACCAGAACATCAATGCCTCCGCTTCTGATGAGTGATTCGGCGATTTCCAGTGCCTGTTCACCGGTGTCAGGTTGAGAGATAAGAAGCTCGTCAAGATTGACCCCAATGGTTCTTGCCCAGACAGGATCCAGGGCGTGTTCTGCATCAATAAAGGCAGCAACTCCTCCTTTTTTCTGAGCTTCGGCAATGACAGAAAGGCAGACAGTTGTTTTACCGGACGCTTCAGGTCCGTAAATCTCAATAATTCTCCCACGGGGGAGGCCTCCTACGCCGAGAGCAATATCGAGCGGGAAAGCACCTGTGGGTATCACATCAATGGCCATATTGGCGGCCGCGTCACCGAATTTCATAATTGAACCGGCTCCATACTGCTTGGCAATTTGATCCATTGCCATTTGGATTGCTCCCATTTTTCCCGAGTCAGGAGTGATACCTGTCGGTTTGGAAATGGATTTTTTTGAAGATGATTTTGCCATAAATTAGAGTTTCAGATAATAGAGTACAGCGTTTGGGTAGATGATGCAAGACGTTAACGTAGTAAAAACCATCCTAAACAATTTTTCTTATGTTTGCAAGAGGTTAAAAAAAGTGAACGGT
>CAZVGS010000026.1:0-5523 GCA_964627245.1 uncultured Gammaproteobacteria bacterium
AAAGGTTGGGATATAACATCAGTTAAGGCTACAAAATTGCACGGAATAGTAAAAGTGATGGAGTATTTGAAAGTTAAGAGAGATGAAATAGTTGGAGTAGGGGACAGTTATAATGATTTTCCTCTCCTTGAAGCAGCAAAATTGAAAGTTGCTATGGGAAATGCCCACAAGGAACTTAAAGAAATTGCTGATGTAATTGTTCCATCTCATGAAGAAGACGGGGTAGCTTTTCTTATCGATAGATTGTTGGAAAACTCCAAAGTTTGAGTGTAATTTTTGTATAATAAAAACATGGCTAGAAAAAAGATTTCAGAGTTTGCGGCAAAAAGAGTCTTATTTGAGTTTTTGAATATTCCTTACAGCGGAATTTCTATTGATATTAATTCAAATCCTGATGTATCTCAACGCCTTTCTGAAGATAAAAAATATGTTCTAAAAGTAGATCAAGGAATAAAGCAAAGAAAGAAAAAAGGGCTTGTTGTTTTTGATGTGACTAAGCAGAACGTTGCCGATGCGCTAAAAAAACTTTCAGAAAAGGGGTATTCAAGTTTTATACTTGAAGAATTTATTCCCCACGATGGATTTGGAGAATTTTATTTGGCAATAGAAAGGGTGCGAGAAGGCAAAAAAATCTATTATTCAACAATGGGTGGAATAGATATTGAAGAGAATAAAGATAATATCACGACAGAAGTGCTTACCGGCTATCAGCAGTATGAAGAAATAGCAAAGACACTTCAGTTAAAAGTTGAGACTTTGGAAAGTATAATAACGGCTTTTGATGAATTCTATTTTTCATTTTTGGAAATAAACCCTCTTATTGTAATGGGAGACCTGTTTTATTTCTTGGATACTGCTGTTGAGGTTGACAGTACAGCCGAATTTTTTGTTGGAGGAAAGTGGACCAGCGAAGACTTCAGAGAAGCTGATACAAAAGGAAAAAGCATTGAGGAAATTGCAATCGAAAAGCTTAAAGAAACAACACCTGCAGCATTAAGTTATAAAGTTCTCAATCCAAACGGTTCAATATTCGTTTTGTTATCCGGAGGAGGAGCGAGTCTTGTTACAGCAGATGAAATCTATCAGAAAGGAATGGGCGAGGCTTTAGCAAATTACGGAGAGTATAGCGGGAGTCCAACGGAAGAAGAAACATACACATATGTCAAAAATATTTTAAGCGCCCTACTCCGCTCTAAATCCCATAATAAATCAATAATAATTTCTGGGGGTGTTGCTAATTTTACCGACGTTAGAGTTACCTTCAAAGGGATAATAAAAGCATTAAGAGAAGTAAGCAAAGAATTAAATCAGCAAAATGTGAAAATTTTTGTCAGGCGCGGCGGTCCTCATCAAGAAGAGGGCTTGATGCTAATGAAAAAATTTTTGGAAAAAGAAAATCTCCTTGGAGAAATCCATGGACCGGAATTGGTTTTGACTGACATAGTCGAGCCCGCGATTGCACATGTAAAGTAATATGTTAAATCTAAATGATCTAAGAAAAGTTGAACCTAAGATAGTATCAATCGGTCTTCACCCCGGAATTATTCAGTCTATACTTGACTATGATTTTTTGATAGGAAGAAGTAAGCCTTCTATTGTTGCAATAATTGCGTCTGGTAGAAATTACGTTAGATTGTTCTACGGAAAGCGTGAAGTTTTAGTACCTATATACTCTTCTTCATCTAGTGTAAATCAAACTTTGAAAGGTGAAGTAAATACACTTCTTAACGTTTCATCAGGAAGAAGAGCATTAACATCAACTATTGAGACTTTAGATACATTCCCGAATATAAAGCTTGGTACTCTATTTGCTGAAGGAATACCCGAGAAGCATTCGATTGATTTGTTTGAATACGCAAAAGATAGGGGAGTTGATTTAATTGGTCCTGCAAGCGTCGGGTTACTAATCCCGGGAAATCTTAAGCTTGGAGCAATCGGCGGAATTTCTCAAAAACAAATTGTGTCCTCTGGAATTTTATCAAAAGGCGGAGTTTGTGTTCTTTCAGCATCAGGAGGTATGGTCAATGAAATAATAAATGTTGTAAATAGTACTCACAATTTTGTGAGTTTTTCATTGTCATTCGGAGGCGACAGGTTCCCATGCTACGAGCCGGTTGAGGCATTAATGGCGGCACAAAATGACGATGCTACTCAGGCTATAGTCTACTATGGAGAATTAGGAGGCGAAGACGAGTACAAGTTGGCAAAACTTATTGAAGTCGGACACATAACAAAGCCCGTAATTTGCTACGTTGCAGGAACAATTTCAGATCTTTTTGAGACACCTCCGCAATTCGGTCACGCAAAAGCAATGGCAAAGGGTTACTCCGAATCGGCTAAAGCCAAAAGGGAAGCATTGAAAAATGCAGGTGCCAAAGTTCCTGAGAGCTTTTCAGAGTTTGTCGATATGATAAAAGAGCTTCCTGAGTTTGGATTTGAAGGTCCTTCTGATACAATAAAAACAATGGATGACAGAAAACACGCGTTAATTGCGTCAAGCATCTCAAAGGATGTAGATGGTGAAGTTAAAGTGCTTGGTGAAGACCTGCTTTCTTTTGCTAAGGGAAATTCATTCGCAAAAATTGCCTTGTCGATGTTTTTAGGCAAAAAAATAAGTTCTTCCGAGACGGAAGAACTTGTAGATTTTATACTTAAAGTCAGTGTTGACCACGGTCCGTATGTTAGTGGTGCTCTTAACACAATAGTTAGTGCGCGTGCCGGTAAAGATCTTGTTTCATCACTATCAACAGGGCTTTTAACAATAGGTCCAAGATTTGGAGGAGCTCTTAATGAGGCAGCTAAAAATTGGTTTTCGGGAGTAGTTGACGGGAAAGATGCATCTCAATTTGTTGAAGAGTTTGCGTCAAGAAAAGAATACATTCAAGGTATAGGACACAAAAAATACAGGATAGATATGCCTGACCCAAGAGTTGCCGAACTGAAAGTTTTTGCGGATAAGCTAGATAAAAAAAGATATCTAAATTTTGCATTGAATATTGAGAAAGTTACCACGGAAAAGAAAGGCAATTTAATTCTGAATGTTGATGGAATAATTGCCGCTCTACTCCTCGACTTCTTGTCGGAAAAGGAAGGTTATTCAGATGAACAACTTTGGGATCTTATTCAGCAAGAATTTTTTAACGCCCTATTCGTTCTTTCAAGATCTGTTGGTTTTATAGCGCATTTCCTTGATCAAAAAAGACTCGATGAGGGCTTACTCCGGTTATCGGAAGATGATGTAGCCGATGCAAATATACAATAACGTTCTTCTTTCCACTATTCTTTGGTATCAGATTGGAGGTATAGCCAAGACAGTTATAGATGTTGCTTCAAAGGATGATCTTTCCGAAGCACTTCAATATATCAAAGAGCAAAATATAGACAACGTTTTTTTCTTAGGCCTTGGATCAAATCTTTTATTTAACGACGAAGGTTTTGATGGTGCAGTTATAAGATTTCAATCCCAGGACGATGGTCGCGGAGTAAAATATTTGGGTGAAGGAAAAGTAGAGATTTTTGCCGGAGAATTTTTAGATAGCGCAATTCAAGCTCAATTCGAATTGGGTCTTGTGGGTCTTGAGTGGGCAGGAGGATTGCCTGGAACAGTTGGCGCAGCCGTAAGGGGTAATGTAGGTGCTTTTGGAGGAGAAATAAAAGACACCTTTATTAAAGCGCATTGTATAAGGATTAATGCTGATAAAAGTTATGAAGAGTTAGCTTTAACACGTGATGAAATGGAGTTTTCCTACCGGTCAAGCAAAGTTAAGAAGGAAAAATTAATTGTAGTTTCCGCACAATTTCAGTTGAAGAACGGTACTCCTGAAGAATTACTGCAAGCTCATGAAAAATATTTTGCAAATATTTTGTATAGACAGGAGAAGCACCCTCTAGACTACCCTAATTGCGGGAGTGTTTTTAAGAATATCTCAAACCCTTCAGAAGTATCAAAAATTCTAGAAAAGTGGCCGGATATCCAAAATTTGGTCGGTGATAAATGGCACGGTAAAGTTAGCATGGGATATATAATTGACCGTCTTGGACTGAAGGGAAAGCAGGCTGGAAGCGCGCAAATTTCTGAAAAGCACCAGAATTTTATTATTAATAAGGGTGGCGCAAAAGCCCGTGATGTTAAAAGCTTGATAACTGAAATTGAAAGCAAAATGCAGGAGGAATTTGGCTTCACTCCAGAAGTAGAGATTGAGATCGTATGAGTGACATCGATGGACCAGAAATTAATGTTGTATCAAAGGATTTACCGGAAAATGTAGGTAGGAGGAATTTTTTAAAGAAACTTGGGAAAGTAACATTAGGACTTACTGCAATGGCAACTCCAATAGGGGTCGGAAAAGCAGAAGAGCCAAAAAATATTGAAGTTGAAAAAAATAGCCCGGATTGGGGAACATTAGCTAACGAAGGGCATGAAAAAGATTTTACCCGTGGAATATTTTTCTTTGCAGGACCACCTAATCCTAATTCAAAATATCCTCATTTACATCCCGTAACAGATTGGAGCAGTGATGACAATATTGAAAAAATATTTGAGGAGATAAAGAACACAAATGTAAATGTCATAAATTTATCATGGTGGGGTGACAACGATGAAACGCAAAAGTGGGCACCAACAATAAATAGTAAGGAAGTTAATGACAGAGTGTTTAGGGAGGCAAAAGAAAGAAACATACTAGTAGCACCTGTTCTTGAAGTTAGTCCCGAGTTTGAGTTTTTCAAAGATTTCCCGGATGATACTCGTGAATTTGAAAGGAGACTTGAATCGCTTCTTAGTGCTTACGGGGAGAACGAGAATTGGGTACAAATTATCGATAAGAATGGTGAAAAAAGGCATTTCATAAGGCTTATCGAGTCGATTCATTTGGGTCAAGTAGATGAGGTAAAATTTGCCCAAACTTTTGATGCGGTTGCTGATAAAATATTTCAAAAAACAGGGAAGAAAGTAATTTTTGGAATTGATCCTACTCCACTACCTCCCAACGGATCACAAGCAGGTCCTAATATAGAGGAGCTAAAAAAGATAAATTCCGTTATTATCACACCTTATAATATTTTTTCAGATGGCGATACCGAAGATGAAAGAATTGAAAAGGCTGATAGCATAATGCAAAGATGGACAGATTCGGAAATTCCAGTCATTTTGCCGCTGATAACAGGATTTGATGATACAGGAACAGATAGACCTGTTACTCAAAAATTTGGTAATTCAGACGAATGGCTTTCCAAAATAAGAAATTTATTTGAAAAATATTCATCTAATATTAAAGGTGTGAATTTTGATAGTTGGAATACTTATACTGAGGGAGGAAGTGTGGTTCCAACAACTGAATTTGGAGACACTAATTTTCAATTCGTAAAACGAATATTAAATGATAAAAGTCTAAATCCGCTACGGGATCAACTGATAAAGCAAGGCATTATTCCTATGATCTCAAGTGATAACTAAAATTTCTAGAGTTTCTTAATCTCTCAAGACATTTGTGACATCTTAATAACTTCAATAGGTGTTTTTAA
>CAZVGS010000027.1:0-5500 GCA_964627245.1 uncultured Gammaproteobacteria bacterium
TCCCTTGGTATTTTGTCCCCTTGAAAACTTGGAGAAAACGTGGGAGGATATAAACTTTTTATTCGACCTTTTGCCAAATATTACCCTCTTTCAACTTAAAGTACAATTTGGTTGTTAGAAAGAGTGAAATTTTATCTTCATATGTTTTTTCAAATAGAGCTTTTGCATACTCTTGAATATGTCTTTTCATGTTTTCAGATGGACAAACAAATAGTATGGAGGGAAATGGTGCAAAGTCGGTGTTTTCGTCCCATGTACTATTTTCTATATAGTCAAGGTAGTTTCTAACACGATTACGAAGAGCAAAAGGAGGGGTATATTCATCAAATAAATCTAAAAAGTATCGTCTTGCACTCGTTTCTTCCTTAATAACTATAAAAGCATCTGGAAGAGGTTGTGGAAAATATTCATAGTCTTTAAGTTCTGTTTTAGTAAAAAATTTTAATTCTTCGTGTTTTTCAGTTTGAGATAATAAATATAGGTAAACATTACAAAGAAAAATACAGTGCTCAATAAACTTGTTATTTCTTCTCTTTTCTTGGTAGATGTACTCCAGATCTTCAGAATCTAATTCAAACTTTTGTTTAAGAATTGTTCTCGACTTAGGACCCAAGTAGTAAATGGCTGGTTTTGAATTATCAATAAATGATCCTCTGTCATAATTACGTCTTAACATACCTTTTTGCATAAGGTCTTTAAGCCAAGCATTTATTCTGTTTGCATTTTTATGAGTTAAAAGTTGTTGGATTTGATTGGTCGTTAAGAATCTGAATTTATACAGAAGCTGGATTATCTCTTTTTGCTTTTTGGTTATTTGTTTTTCTTTAGCTTTTGTCATGAATATAAATACCTTCCCTTATATTTATATAAGGTATAAGAAGATAGGACTTTTGTAATTTTTAGCTTTAAATTTATCCATTTTTTGTGTGTACGGACACACGCAAAATCTTATGCTGGAAGACCACTTTTAATCTGAGTTTTATGAGGTTTTTCTGACACATCTTGCTTCGTTAACCGAGTATTTCTAATTTGTTTTTGATATTTAATTGCATAATTTATTCTGGACGACTGGATAATCTTCTGTAATTTTTCTTTATCGAGCGTATTTTTTATAGGCATTGTTACACCTGAAAATGGTTCTTCAGGAAGTATTGCTGCTTTTTTCATATAGAAGTTAAATGAAGGTAGATTTGCAATTTCTCCTTCTTCAACGTAAGGGCGGTATTGCGAAAGAAGCAATTCTTCATCGTGAGGGTTTGCGCTTCTAAAGGTAACTATTGTTCCAGTATTTGCAAGAATTATTTGGACAAGGTTTTTATCTTTTTGCTGTGAAGTAGATTGCTCTGCCATTGTTAAATTAAGGCCATATTTGCGAGCTTCTGAAAGCATTTGAACAAATGAGGGGGTTGCAAAGTTTTGAAATTCGTCAACATATAAGTAAAAACTTTTACGTTTACTTTGTGCAATTCGTGCTCTTTGAAGCGAAGCAAGTTGTAACTTATTTAAAATCATTATTCCCATAACCTCCGATGTATCCTCACCTATATTTCCTTTTGATAAGTTACATATTAAAATCTTTCCACTATCTAAAATTTCTGAAAAATTAATGGTTGATTTTTCCTGCTCTAAAATTCTTCTTGCAGACGGTGAAAATAAAAACCTACCAATTCTGGCTGTCACTGGCGCTACCATTTTTACTTTTTGATAATCACCAGCTCTTCCAAACTCATATTTCCAAAAGTTTTTTAAATCCTCATCCTGAAGACCTTGAATGACCCTCTTCTGGAAGACAGGATTATTTAAAAGTTCAAAGATGGTAAACAATGTTGGGTTAGGTAGAGTAAAAGCAGTGTGGATAGTATTTCTTAAAATGTACTCAATTCTATGAGGATGAGATGACAAGGCATCCGAGAAGACTTTTCTAAAAAGAGAAATAACGCTTTCAGCAACGAACTCCTTTTCTATCAATGAGTCATCTTCATCAAGATTTGGTGTGAGCTCTAAAAGATTAATTCCAATCGGATACTTAATATCATACGGGTTAAAGTAAATAACATCTTTAATGCGGCCTTCAGGAACACAATTTAAAACAGTTTCTACCAAATCTCCATGGGGGTCTACAACACACACTCCCTTATTATTTTGTAAGTCCTGGTTAATCATTGATAAAAGCATTGTGGATTTTCCAGTTCCTGTTGCTCCAATTACATACACATGCCGCACCCGCTCCTCTTTTGTTAATCCAATTGGAGTCTCCCACCCTGCATACATATTTTTTGCAAACACAACATCAAGTCTAGGGTTATCTTTTAAAGATAACGGTGCAGGAAGTTGTTTAGAATAAAGCTTTACAATGTTTTCTGTATGATTGCTTCTTGCAAATGGGAAATGATATAAAGAGGCAACTTCTGAAACAGACAAAATAACAGAACTTTTCTGAAAGAGAGATAGTTGTCTGTTTTTGAAACTAACAAGCAGCAAGGTATTTATTAAAGGAATTGATAATTTTTTCTGAAACGACTGGTAGTTGCTTACCGAGAATGTAGCAAGAGATGAGGTAATTCCCCTTACTCTCTCATCCCGATCGTCTTTGGTTTTACCATATACTAATGCTCTTATTTGAACCTCAAAGAGCGGTTGCTGGACTTTGTCCTGCACGGCTTGGATTGCTTCCTGTTCGAAGGTACTAATTGTTCTTGCAGGCTTATCAGTTCTTTTTTGAACGTAAACAGGTGAGTTTATTATTTTTGAATAAGCATATTGTTTGCTAGATCCATTTATTAACTCACCTATAGCCCATTGGAGCTGGTCTGCTATTACGCTTATAAGTGACGCTAATATGCTTATAGGGAAAGTCATTTCTGATTTACCCCTGTTTAAGAAACTCAAAACATCATCATTTCTGAGAATCATGCGAGAAATTTTATTAACTTCTTTTTTAATAATTGGAGATAAAACTATCTGAAAAGAAACTAGCTCATCTTTTTTAAGCTTAGTCATTGTCCCGGTGATATATGACACAGGATCATGCTCGTAAAGTTGTTCCTGTTCTTTAAGAGGAAAAGCGAAGTGTTTTCTTAATGAAAACTCAATGGTCTTGGAGCTATTTTGTTTAAAAGGTTGAAGGTAATCTTTTGTAACTTTTATTTCAGCATGAGGAAGATAAGAAATAATGCTTCTTTTGATATTTAAAGCGTCTGATTTTCTAACTTTTAAAATGTACCTTATTCCTTTATCGGCTGTCGAAACAATTTCAAATGAAAAAATACTCTTTTTTCCAAAGATTTTTTCTAGAAGTGATCTTTGCAGACCTAAGTTATGAATGACAGAAAATAATTGCTGGGTAGTGTATGATGACTTTTCTGAATTTGCAGGAGGAGTAATTTCTAAAAATATTTGGGTCTCCCTATTGTAGAGAACTAGCTGAATTGCCTTTTTGATTAACAAGAAAGCAATAATACTAATCACTAGATAAATAATGTGCGGAATGTATATATTAACTGTTAAGAATGCTTCGTGAAGATTAATATACCTACCTAAATTTTCCATAATGCATCAGGCAAGACTTAAGTAAGTATACCACGTTTTAACCTACAAAATCCCGCTTCATATACTAAATGGAAAGAGAGTTTTCGTTCTTGACAACTATCCCTATCTGGATATATACTATCTCTATAGAGATAGTTAATAAGAGTAAAAGGTTGGGTATGGAGAACGATAAACGAGAGGTATACGAACAGGTTAATTCATATTTTGTTGAGCAAGACTTAGAGCAAAACAATCTTCAAACAGTAAAAGAACTACTAGGTGAAAAGGAATCCTTAATCTCTGACATTGAACTCCTAGGTTACATTGCTGAAATTGACTATTTAACAAACCAATGGGCGGATGAGTATGAAAGGCAAATTTTTAGCACAACTTTAAAAGAATTATTGGGGACAAAGTAAATGTTACAAACTCTACAATTACAGAAAAAGGCAGTGATTTACCTTCGGGTATCAAGCGAAGAACAAGTAGAAAACTTTTCTCTTGGAACTCAAGAAGAAATATGTTTTCGAGAGGCTAAGAATCGTGGTTTTTCAATTGTTGAAATATTCAGAGAAGAAGGGAAATCTGCAAAGACAATAACGGGCAGGCCGGAGCTAATAAAAATGCTTGATTATTGTCGTAAGAATAAGCATGAAATAGAGGCAGTGTTTGTTTATAGACTTGATAGAATTTCCCGTCAAACATCAGACTATCTAGCGATACGAAAAAAGCTATTCGAATGTAATATTGCACTTTTTTCGGCAACCGAACCAACTGGTAATTCCCCAACAGAAAGACTTGTTGAAACCGTTTTGGCAGGGTTTGCCCAGTTAGATAATGACGTGAGGTCCGAGCGAACAAAAAACGGTATGAGAGCTAGATTCCTTTCAGGCCTTCTTACTTTTAAAGCGCCTCTGGGATATATAAATGAAGGTGGATACGGGCTGAAAGACCCTGAGAATTTTGACAAAGTTAAAGAAGCATGGAGCCTAATGTCAACTGGAACAAAATCCTTACGGGAGATATGTGCATTTCTTAATGGGCAAGATTTAACGTATCGTGGCAGACCCTGCTTTTTAAGGCCAAATATAGTACAGAGAATGTTTCGTAATAAGTTTTACATGGGCATTTTGACTTCTGAAAAGTATCCTGAAGAAATTGAAGGTCAACACATCCCTATGGTAACAAGAGAACAGTTTTACAAAATACAGGCAATATTAGATGGTAGAAATACAAAGCGTTTTTCGGTTGCAAAGTACAATAGGGATAATGAACAGTTTGCATTAAGAAGAATTCTAAAATGTGGTGAATGTGGTGGTGTTTTTACCGGAGCATTTAGTAAAGGGAGAACCCAACGGTATGCATATTATTTCTGTAGGAACAGGTGCACGAATAAGTCAATCAGGGTTTATGAGCTCGAAAACAAATTTGCAAATTATCTGCAGATGATTCGTCCAACCCAAGAAGGTTTATCGATTTTTGCAAATTTTATGCTTAAAACCTACAAAAAGCGAACCGCCATTATTAAAAAGAGAAAAATGATTGCAGATGAGGAGTTAAATAAGTTACATGGCCTTCGCCAGCAGCTAATTGAGAAAAACCTTGCAGGGATATATTCTGATGAAATATTCAAAGAACAGAACGCAATAGTGGAACAAAAAATAGTTGAAGCACAAAATGCTAAAAACGATGAAATTTTACAAAAGTATAATATTGACGAGCTTTTAAAATTTACAGTAAATCTTTTGACAAACCTGGGCAATACATATTTAGAATCATCGCTTACGCAAAAGCGTGCCTTGATTGGTTCGATATTTGCCTCTGGAGTCGTATATAGCAAAAATGAGATTTCGAACCGTGGGTTTAGCCCGTTATATCAATCTATTCGTACATTTGGAACACCGGATGTTCCCTTAAGTGACCCGTGGGAGAGTCGAACTCCCCTTACTAGGATGAGAACCTAGTTTCCTAA
>CAZVGS010000028.1:0-4914 GCA_964627245.1 uncultured Gammaproteobacteria bacterium
TCAACGAAAAAACAGAACCGATACCACGGCCTCTCAGGCCGTGTGAGGTTCATTGAGATGTCTGGTAATTTTGAATGAGATATGACAGAAAAAAATCAAAAACCGAGAGTATATTTAGCTGGACAGGCTAACGAATACGAAAACAACTGGAAAGAGGAATTTAAATCCTTATTAACGGATTTTGACTTCTACGATTGGGAGTTTGATTCGGACCAATCCTCTCCCGACACATTTTTCCCTCAAGATCTACAGGCTGTGAAAAGATCCGACTTTTTAGTGGCAAACCCTGGAATTGCACCATCAGAAGCAACTTGGATCGAGATCGGTTGTTTTTATGAGCTGAATACAAGTAAACCAGGCGATTTTTGTAATAAGCTAATTATCATTTGGAAAAAAGAGAGACAACCAAGGTGGTCTATCGAATTTGTAAATAAGACAGGTTGGGTTGTTGAGACTGTTCAAGAAGCAATTGAGAAATTAAAAGGTTTGAATGTTGCTCTTAAAAACTCGAGTGAAACATCTGGTAATAACAACTTAAAGGGATTAAAATTAGAAAAATGAAAACAGTAGTAATTTGTGGTAGCAGAAGATTCAAACCTGAAATTCGTGATTTTGCTAAGCAGCTAAAAAGTGCTGGAGTAACAGTTTACGAACCGTATTTGCACTCTGGTCAGGAGGAATGGGAACACCTCTCCGAAGACTATAAAAGATTTGTTGCGCTTGGTTTAACCCACGATCACTTTTACAAAATAAAAATGGCTGATGTTGTTTTTCTTTACAATAAAGATGGTTACTCTGGTAACAGTTCTACCTTGGAACTAGGCTATGCAGTAGCTCTGGGAAAACCTGTTTACGCATTGTCTGACAAAGACGAGGAGTTGTGCAGAAAAGTATTGTTTCGTGAGATTATCTCTGACCCAAAGGTGTTTATTAAAAAATTAAAATGAAGATAACAATCTGCGGATCGATAAAGTTTTACGACGATATGCTTAAGGCTCAAAAAGGGCTTGAAGAGTTAGGTCATGCAGTCCTTATGCCCACAAAGGCAAAGGGTATTGATTACTGGGCGGAAGATAATAAAGCCCGAGTCGAAGCTAAGAAAAAGTTTGAGTTTATAGGTGAGCATTTAGACAAGATTGAAGGGTCTGATGCGATATTGGTTATCAATATAACTAAAAAGGAAATTGTAAATTACATTGGAGCTAACACTTTTTTGGAAATGGGATTTGCTTATTACAGAAAAAAGAAAATCTACACTCTTAATCCGCTCCCTGATCAGTCGTATATCATTGACGAACTTTTGACCTTTGACCCTATTATCCTCAATGGGAAATTGGATGCAATAAATGGTTGATGAAGAAAGGCGTGAAGTGAAAACTAAAACTTGCGACAACAAGAGTGTGGGGATGTTGATAAGAAGAGGAGATGATTTGTTGTTAATTGAACGCCGAAAACCTCCTTTCGGATTTGCCCCGCCTGCAGGGCATATCGATGAGAAAGGCTCCTTTGAGAATGCTGCGAGAGAAGAGGTTGAAGAAGAAGTTGGGTTAATACCAACTGAGATCGAATTACTCGCTGAAGGGAAAAAAGAAAACCCATGTAGACGACCTGGTGGATCTTGGCATTACTGGAAAATATACCAAGTGAATACAAGCGGTGATATTAAAAGGAGCGAGGATGAGACAAAACAGGCGGGATGGTTTACTCTAGATCAAATAAAAGAACTTGCCCAAAGATCCGAAAAGTATTTGGCTGGAAGGATCTCTGATGAAGAATGGCAACAATCTCCTGGTATTGAGCCTGTTTGGTTAGAGTGGTTTAAAAAATTAAGAATTCTAACTTAATAGGCTATTGTAAGCGTCCGATGGTAAGGCTTGTCCCCTTTAGCTTTAGTTTGGGTTTTATTCCATAACATGCTGTCTACATGTGAGGAAGTAACGAAATCGTATTTTTCTTGTAGTTCCTGTCTAATGAGCTCAACTGCCCATACCGTTGCTGATCTGATTTCAACCTCATCTTCTGAGCCTTTTTCAATAAGGATATAGGAATCAATCTTATTGGCTAATTCTTCAGTGTATTGAATAACTCCTAAGTTTCTAAGTATCTGCGGGATTTTATAGTCGGCAAATGCTGTTAATTTATCCAAGTTCTTTAATTCTTTCTTGTTATTGGCGACAAGCGCATCACTTACCATTTTTGAATTTAGTTGTGCCCTTTTATAAAAACCAATCTTTGTGCCTTTATATTCGGAGATGTCGTCAAAACAAGGGAAATGTGACACCAAAAGATCTGCTAGAGCAATTGCATCATTGCTTGCTTTCCTATAAACACCCATAAAAGAGTTTTTGAAATGTTTCTCAATAACTTTCCCTGCCTCATGTAGACATTCGAGCCTTTCTTCAAACAGGGGGATTGTTATGTTACCTGCTAATATGTCTCTCAAGTGTGAGCGGGATAAATCGGCTAGTTCGTCGCCTGCCAGAAAGTTAGCATTTCGTTTAACCTCTTTCTCTATGCACCTAAAAAGTGCAATTGATCCATCCAACTCTTCATTGTCAATCTTAACTGTCCATTTTTTCTCTCCCTTACCTGCCCAAAAGCAGTAATTTATTGTGTTAAAAACAAATATAATCTGTAGAAGGGTGTCGAGAGTCCATTTGTTCTTGGCTAGACTGATTTCTGAAACCTGCAAATCATCCCTTTTAACTTCAGAAACTAAGGACCGCAATGCTTCCAGGTCGATTTTTACACTCCTAAATTGATCCAAAACTGATTTGGTAGAAGTTAAGACATTGATCATAAAAATAGCTTTTCAATTTCTTCTAAGGCTAGCAGGGTGTTGGTATCTGTTATAAGCTCTTTTGCCTCTTGAATTGTTTTCCAGCCTGTCTGGTGGAACTCTATCTCTAACAGTGCTCTATCTGGAAAAAAAGTATTCTCATCCAGAGGTATAAAGTTCCAAATATCATAATGCAACTTACAAGTCTGTTTGGTGGGATTGTTTATCTCTGTCACAGTTAGCAAAGTAGGTAAATAGGCATTTGGTATTTGTATTCCATTTCCCCATTCCTCCCCAATTTCTCTTTCAAGAGCTTCTGACGGCAGCTCTCCTTCGTCAATATGTCCTCCATTAAATAGCCAGAGTCCTGATTTTTTGTGGTGTCCAACAAAAACTCGCTTAGCTTGCGGATCAAAAGCTGCAAAATAAACACAAAAATGGGTTTGAGGATCCTCATCTCTTGTAAACCTTCCTTCATCAGCCCTCTTGACGAATTTGTCTCTAGTTTCTTTGTCGGCTTTTACCGATTTAGCAATCTTTTTTAGGTGCTCTACAATCTTTTTCTTCATAGTTATTGACACTGCTATTTTACCAGAAATTACACAAGAAAATCAGATTTTTGGCTTCTTGAATGGCTCTCCAGATTTAAGTCCTCTTGTTAGACCAGTCAATGTTCCTGGGACAGGATTATCCTCTTTATATTTTTCCGCTGCCTTAACAACCGTGTTTACAAAAGGAATTATTTGATCAGGAAGTCCTTCTATTTCACCGCTCAACACCCAAGCCAAGTGGTTGTTTTTCCAACCAGTCTCAGTGCAATTGTAGAGTCTGCTTTGTGTAGGATGCTCTACAATGTCTCTTCGCTCCAAGACAGTCATTACTGCTTGCGGAATCGGTTGTGTTATCCCTAATCCGCTAACCAAAGACTTAACTTTTTCCAATAGGTCATCATCGTCACTTGGCATGGTAAATGGTTCGTGTTTGTGATCTTTGTTTTGTTTAACGGCAAGCAGATATTCAGCCGTTAGATACTCAAAACCCATTTTAGTAAGGACAAAATAGCTCATTGAAGCAATTTCCAGTAGATCTCGAAGTTTTTCTGGGACAGTCCTGTCGTTGGTTTTTGGATTCACTGGGAGTTTTCGACATTCCTCTAAAAGCTTGAAAGTTCTCTTGTAAGCCTTTTGTCCTGCGACAAACAGATGATAATTTCGAGGATAGTGGTAGAAGTAAAAACGACCCCATTTTTTGTCAATAGCTGGCTGGGCAAAATACACTTTTGCCCCTGCAGCATGTGAATGCGCCAATTTGGGGTCAGAGATGTTTTTAAGCTTTCTGCCAGTCGTATGCAATCGTTTACTCGGCATAGTTACATTATAAGCTACAAGGAGAAGAAATTGTGATAGGTAAAGTCTTATAATTGCCTTATGTCAAGGAAAATGCACTATGTTATACAAGTGTCCCACCGAGGTTTTAATGTCACGGATTTAAAGAAAGAGTGTTCATTGAATGCCTCACCCAATAAGGCGCTTCCTCATTTACTTTCGGCTTTAGCTTTGCCTTATCTCCTGGGTGCTAAAACACAGGTCAGAAGATATGAAGCGGTTGCTGCAACGCTTCCTACTAGATCCACGATAGCCACAATGGAGTGCTTCCACGAAGCGTCTACTCTGTTTGAAGATTTGAATACAGTGGTCGTTTATATCCGAAAATGTGGCAAAGACCATAAATCTCACCAACTTTGGGTTGATATCCGTAATCACATCAGGCACGCTATCAGGGAAGAATACGACAGAGAGAACGATAAAGTTAAAAACGATAGAGCTAAAAGGTTAGGTCTTGATCCAAAACTTCAAATAAGTATCGGGTTTGATAAAGATGCCATAAAAATTGGAGAGACACTAGTTGAAATCTCTGATGTTAAATCTTACTTGGCTTGGGCTGAAGGTGTTATCGCTGAAATTCTGAGTAAGGCACAGAAGGATGGCTATTTCAGACAAGAGAAGGTTGTGTCAAATAGCGGAGGGACAAGTAGCTAATTGTGGCTGTAAGTCGGGAATGTGGATGTAGCCAGAGTAATTTTGTATAATGCCTCGCGCCTATCCACCGGCATGTAATGCCGGGGCAGGAAAGCG
>CAZVGS010000029.1:0-4835 GCA_964627245.1 uncultured Gammaproteobacteria bacterium
AAAGACTATCATTCTACTTTAGAAGTGTAACCGATGTATCTCAGCCTACACATCAATTTGCCAAAAAAATACTTCTTCCGGAAAGCTGTTTTTATAGAATGGTTAAATCTTTGGGCGAATTTGTTAAAAGCTTGATACCGTCAGTTGTAACAAGGGCAGTGTCTTCTATTCTTACACCGCCAAGTGAAGGAATATACACACCGGGTTCAATTGTTATAACCATTCCGGGAATTAATTTTTTATCTGAATATGGAGATAGAGAAGGCAATTCATGAACCTGAAGTCCTACTCCATGACCCAAGCCGTGGGGAATTTTATCAAAACCTACAGCTTTTAAATGGCTGTTGGCAAGCTCTGCTGCCTTTTTAGTTTCAAAACCTTCATCCATATGGGTTTTTAGATAGTCAATTGCTACCTCCTGCGCCTCTTTCACAGCATTGTACATATTTTTTTGTTGTTCATTGGGATTTTCTATAAATACCGTTCTTGTCATATCTGAAGCATATCCGCCAATTTTTGCTCCGAAATCGAGGAGGATAATTTCAGAAGTTTGGAGCTTGTAGTTAGAAGATAGGTGGTGGGGGATTGCAGAATTCTTACCAAAAGCAACGATAGAGGGAAATGATATTTCACCGCCATTTTCTCTGATAAAATTTTCAAGCTTTGCTTTAATTTCAATTTCCGTAACTCCGGGCTTCAATTGTTTTAAGATGTATTCAAATCCAAGGTCGGAAAGTGAGCACGCCTTTTTTATCATTTCAACTTCGTTGTTATCCTTCGTTGAGCGTATATTTTCAACGATTTCAACAGTCGGGATAAATTCAGACACGTTTATTTTTTCCTCAAGATCTGATATTTCTTTGTATGTAATGTTTTCCTCTTCAAATCCTAGACTCTTAACATTCTCTTTTTCCAGAATATCTTCTAATTGTTCTGAGAATGAGTTTTCGGAAGAGATTTCAACAAGCTTTACAAATGGTGATTTATCCTTCACCATTTCCATGTACCTTGCATCCGTAAAGAGAAAAATGCTTTGTCCTGTTACCAGTATTCTTGCTTCCCTTTCTTCTACAGAAAAAGCATGTATACCCGAAAGAAAGGCTATGTTGTAGGCAGAAGTTACTAACAAGGCTTCAATTTCATGCCCGGCAAGATTGTCTTGGAGGCTTTTTATTCTGGTCTCAAACATAGCTCATTTTAACAGAAAGCGCAGTCATTGACACAAAAAAATATTTTCTATATATTGAATTATGAAATTCCCCAAGTTTTTAAGTTTTCAATATTCAGTTTCAAGTTTACAATAAATTATCAGTAATCAATTGATAGTTGAAAACTTATTGGAAACTGAAAAGTGTAAATTGATAATTCTACAATGATTTTAATAATTGATTTCGGATCTCAGACCACGCACTTGATTGCAAGAAGGATAAAAGATTTAGGTATTCCCGTGCAGGTTATTGAGCCAAAAAAATTCAGACCGAATATGCTTCCTGAGCCATCAGGTATTATTCTTTCAGGCGGGCCTTCCTCAGTCTATGAAAAAGGTGCACCGACAATCGATCCTTCAGTTTTTTCCTTAGGCATTCCAATTCTTGGAATTTGCTACGGCCTGCAGTTGATGTCGTATCTGAACGGGGGAAAAGTAATTCAGGGGAGGAAGGAGTACGGACCTGTAAAACTCGCTCTAAATTTAAGAGGGCAGGAAGCACAAATTTGTAAAAATGTTTTTCCTAAATTGACCGTCTGGATGAGCCATGGTGACGAAATTGTTAAAGTGCCAACAGGTATGAAAGTAATGGGCACGACAAAGCATATGAAATTTGCAATAGTAGGTGATGTAAAAGCAAAGAAATATGGTCTGCAATTCCACCCCGAAGTTGAGCATACAGATTTTGGGTTTGAATTTTTGAGAAATTTTTTGACAATATGCGGCCTGAAAATTTCAAAGCAAGCGATTTCAACGCAAAGTTTGGTTGATGATGTCAAAGAAAAAGTAGGAGAAAGTTATGTAATTGGTGCGGTCAGCGGAGGAGTTGATAGTACGGTTGCTGCGGTTATAACAGCAAAAGCCATTGGCAGCCGGTTTTTCCCGATATTTGTAGACAATGGGCTTATGCGCCACGATACGACAGAGCATGTAAAAAAAATATTTGAACACGTCGGAATAAAACCAATAATTATTGATGCGAAAGATGAAATGCTGGTTTTGTTAAAAGGAGTTAAGGATTCCGAAACGAAAAGAAAAATTATAGGAAGGCATTATATTGAAGTATTTGAGAGGGAGCTTGATAAACTTGAAAGACAAAAGATCAAGCCTGAGTATCTAATGCAGGGGACAATTTACTCAGACGTTATTGAAAGCAAAGGAACGCGTCACGCCGCAAAAATAAAATCTCATCACAACGTTGGAGGTTTGCCAAAGCACATGAGGATGAAATTGTTAGAGCCTGTCCGCGAATTTTACAAGGATGAGGTAAGAGCAATTGGTCTAAAGTTGGGATTGCCAAAGGAATTTGTGCATAAGCAACCGTTTCCGGGTCCCGGATATGCGGTAAGAATTCGTGGGGAAGTGACGGAAGCAAGGCTTAAAATGGAGGATTTGGCTGATAGAATTGTTATTGAAGAGCTTAAAAGTGCAAATCTTTTAGACAAAGTATTTATATCATTCCCTGTTATGACAGGTGCCATGTCAACGGCGGTAAAAGGTGATGGTAGAAGTTTTTCAGAGGTAGTTGCACTAAGAGTTGTCGAGTCAAATGATGTTATGACTTCCACTTGGTCGCGTCTTCCATACGATGTCTTACAGACAATTTCCTCAAGAATAGTTAACGAAGTTCCTGATGTGTCACGTGTAGTCTATGACATTTCTACAAAGCCCCCCGCCACTATGGAATGGGAGTAGTTTGTGATATCATCTAAAAAAATGGATGAAAGTGGAGTAGACCAAGTGGAAGTTGTTGAAAGCATGCAAATGGGTGAAACCAGAAGAGTGCTTATTGAAGCATTGTCTGAGAAAGATTCGGTCTATGAAATACCTGAAAACAGAGACCTCAAGCAGAACTGGATTGATGAAGCCATTGAAAGATTACATAAACCAATCCAGGGAGATTTAGGCAAAGTAGTTTCACATACTGATGCTCATCTTTCAGTTCACCCGGAAAGAGGTTTTGTTGCTGCGTACCTCGGCCACCTTGGATCTCAGGTAAAAGTCGAAACGATTAAGGATTATCTAAACGGCAGTGTTAAGTTAAGAACAATACCGGATGATCAGATTGACTCTTCCGAAACGCCAAATATCTTTTGGATTCAGGGTTTGGGTGGAGATAAAAAACTTGCTTCAAAGACGAAAATTGATGGTGTAACTGCGTTACTTGATATGCAAGGTGTTGGACAAGGGCCGGAGACAATGGGGGTCGTACACCCCATACTTCATATCGCAACCAAATAAATTTTTAATCTACTGTTTACCTCATATAAGAGTCCTATAATTTTGTTATTTACTTCAAAAGTAGTATAATTTACCGTTTTGTGTAAATGGGACAGGTCATAAGCGTGGCCATGTGCCCGCTTACACCTGCACATTCACAACTGAAAGGACTAGAAATGTAGAAAGAAGAAAAATAGGCAGGCACAAATTTTAACACAGGAAGGAATTATCATGGTAACAAGAATCGGAATCAACGGAGCGGGTCGCATCGGTAGGCTGGCGATGAAAACAATCACCGACCGCTACCCCGACGAGCTCAAAGTTGTCGCCCTCAATGATCCCTTCGCACAACCTGACACGACAGCCCATCTGCTGAAGTACGACACCAACTATGGCAGGTGGGATCATGAGATCACCGCTGGCAATGGTTTCATCGAAGTAGACGGCCGTTATATCCCTCACTTTTCACAAAAGGATCCTTCCATGATCCAGTGGGGTGCGGTCGGCGTCGACATCGTTATCGAATCAACGGGCGTCTTCACCGACGCCAACCAAGCGGTCGCGCACAAGCATGACTCAGTCCGCAAGGTCATCATCTCGGCTCCGGCCAAGAATGAGGACGTGACCCTCGTTCTTGGCGTCAACTCTGATAAGTACGACCCAACCGCTCACCATGTCATTAGCAACGCAAGCTGCACAACTAACGGGCTTGCCCCTGTTGTTAAGGTGATCGTCGACAACCTGGGTCTTGAAAAAGGCCAGATGACGACGATCCACTCCTACACCAACTCCCAGCAGATCCTGGACAAGGCTGCCGGGACGGATCTTCGCGAGATGCGCGCTGGTGGCAGCAACATCGTTCCCACGTCCACAGGGGCTGCGCGGGCTCTTAAGCTCGTGATCCCTGAAGTCGACGGCAGGCTCGACGGACTTGCCTACAGGGTGCCGACTCCGACGGTTTCTATCGTTGAGCTCGTTGCACTCACAGAAAGGGAAACGACCAAGGAAGAGTTGAACTCACTTTTCGAATCGTATGCACTGGATAGCCCCATGAAGGGAATCCTTGGGATCACATGGGACCCGGTCGTCTCCATGGACATGAAAAGGGACGAAAGATCCAGCATCGTTGACGGTCTATCGACCAACGTTGTCGGAGGCAACCTTATCAAGGTGGCCGCTTGGTACGACAACGAGTGGGGTTACGCCTGCCGCATCAGCGACCTGGCGGACTTTCTCGCCGGCAAGGGGCTTTAGGCCCTGTCCTTTCAGCAACGGAGCGTCGTGGGGTTTAACTCCCCGCGATGCTCCTCATTCAACTCTTTATTTTTTCAGCTCAATTTGGTACAATCACCTTTGACCCTAAAGGGGTCGTTTTTTTGAGGAAAAGCAGATTTATAAAATATGGCAC
>CAZVGS010000030.1:0-4643 GCA_964627245.1 uncultured Gammaproteobacteria bacterium
CTCAAACCCTTCATTTCCTACTTTAAAATATGCACCTGGTTGAAGTTCCATATGGTTATTGCTCCTGCATATTAACCTCAATAGTTCCGGGGTTTATAAGAAGAGTATCACCCTCCTCAAGCATAACTTTTTTATCATGCAATACCTCGGGTCGTTTCTCACCTATAGTTGGTAGATTTTCATTGGGAGAAGTTGCATCTTGCTGCTTTTTCTCAGTTGGTTCAGTTGCATGAAGTGGACGAGGCACCCGAGGAGAAAGATATCCTATTTCCTTGGGGGTAAGTGGTTTTGCGTTATCCAAATTTGGAGAGTCATCAAAAAGATGATAGCTCTCAAACAACGCTCGTATTTTTTCCCTGTCATCAGGGTTTACCTGGTTGATATACGTATTGATTTTAAGTTTAATCCAGTCAGTAAGTGTTTCTGTTTGATATTCAGAGTCATCTTTTAATGCCCTCTCTGAAAATCCTTTCATCCAGCTTGTTACTTCACGAAGAGTAATTGTAGATGAATTAAGAGTTAAAGGATCCCCACCAATTTCAACAACTTGCATTTTGCCACTATCATCAATTGTATATCTAAGCGCATCTTCGGGAATCGAAGAGGAGTTACCATATGTAAACGCATCCTGTAAAGACCTTATAGCAAATGCTAATCGATATAATGTGCCGTGCTCTTTGTCAGTTGAGGGTTTGATGTATTCCTCTCCTACAATTTTTCTACCATCTTCTAATACTTGTCCATTAGGAATAGGTTCAACCCCATAGGAGGGCGCTATCTCTTCTTTTGCAACTGATATATGATGATTCTGATCCATAAGAGCAGCTAGCATAAATTCATAAAGCTCAGGGTTTTCTTTAGTCATAGGTGGGTAGTCAACAACAATATCAGCAACCTCTCGCCTCAGAGCCGCATCCGGCTCAGACCTATCGGGGTATCTTGAGCCGACAGGGTTAGTCGTCCAGATAGATGAAAATCCTGGAAGAACAGGCTTTCCATATAAAAGCTTTCCAGCATCAATTGATTGGCCTTCCTGCCATTTTTTAATATCTTCTGGGGTTGCTGTTCTTTTTTGTCTTAACTCTTTTATAATTGCATAGCCTTGCGTACCAAGCCTTCCTGATTCATCAAGCCTCACAATTCTTCCGGTATGAAGTTGGGGTTCAGTGTGCCTTGAGTCGTCAAAACCAGTTGCCGCCCTCATAACAGGACCGTATTCATCGTAGCTTCCGCCAGTTTGCGGATCTATCTCTTTATCCGCTATTAAATCCCTCTCATTCGTTCTTTCACTACATGCAATGTGTGTTGGTTGTTCTCCAGTGAGTGCCACGGCGGCCGCATCCGCTTGCTCGGATTTTCCCGTTCCTGCCTCTCCTTTTAATACGGGCCATCTTCCGTTTTGAAGTGACTCAATAATTCTTGTATGGATAACGTCTCTTGAAGGGAGCCATACAAATCCTTGATCTAGCTGATTGTGGTATTTGGAAAGCTGCTGAAACATGATTTCGGCAGCAATATCAGTATTTTCCTTGACATGTTCTCTGTCTTTTAGACCTACGATATCATCGCGTTCATTCTCAAATTTAATAAGCCCCTGAGCAAGTCTTTTTGTTCTACCAACAGTTGCTGATACTTGATCGGGGCGGGTTACTTGTTGGAGGAATAATCTTCTTGTCTCACTTTCAAAGGTTTGGCGTGTTTCATCAATTAGTTCATTTATCTCTCCCCATCTATTGCCAAGAGGAGAGAGCCTAAAAATTATTGCGTCTTTTCTTGCCTCCCCATATTTTTCAAGAGCAAGTCTTCGTGCTCCTTCATCATTCCAAAGTGTTTTAATTTCAGCTACTAAATAAGGGTCAACCGGGTCAGGGGGAATTTCACCTTTTTGCTCTTCTTTAATAATCTTGTCAGTAATATAGAAGGCTGTTAGTTTTTCGTAAAGCAAATCTACTTTCTCACGTGGAGAAAGAGTGGTAAATCCTTCTTTTATACCTTCAACGTCAAGAGCTGACAAGTTTGGTTCATTTGTAAGCACTCTTGTTTCTACCCAATGCTCCAACGCTTGTCCGTGCTTGTTGAGCACATTTTGCTCAGGCTTTACTCCTATAGGTTGTCTTTCGTGCATATTGTCGTCCATAATACTTATCTTATGCCAACGTTGTCAAATTTTGCAAGGATTGTTTGAACCTGCTTTTCATAAAAGGGAGCGGCTTTTTGAGGAAAAAGCTTTACAGCTTGTGTCACAATATGTTTTGCAACTATACCTGGAAGAGAATTTATATCTGCTGCAATGTCTCCTTGGCTATGCGTCGTATTAAAAATAATGGGAACTTGACTTGCAGTTTCTGTCAAACCAACCCCTACAACAACTGCATTAAGTTCTCCTAGTTGCTGCGCTTTCTCATGAACTCCTTCTGTACTGTCCGGCATACCGTCTGAGCATACGATAATAATCCGCAATCTATCATCTTCTTTTCCCTGATTTTCTAGTTTGTTTTTTTCTTCCTCTATTTGCTCTTGGATAAGATTAAGCGCCGGGACATCACCATTTCCCATGCCTTGATTTCCCATGCTATGCCAAAGCTTTACTTTGTCATGCAAAGAAAAATCTGCTGAAAGTTCTTTGTCAATATCTATCAAGCGAGAGTCCCGAAACGAGATTGCCTGTGTTCGAACAGAGAGAGGGTCGGTCATGCGAACCGAAGCATGTTTTAAATTTTGCTCAAACCTGTTTAAAGAGGAAAACAGTAAATATATCGCCCGCCGCTGTAATTCCCATTTTGTCTCTCCATCAACTGTTTCACTCATAGATCCTGATTTGTCTCCAATTATATATACATCAAACCCGCCCATATTTTTTTCTTCCTTTTCAGTGGTGTCTTCTTTTCTTCGAGAGGCGGGGTCCATATTCCCCCCAACAATACCAATTTTGTGATCAACTATATCATCGATTTCCTCTCCTCCCTCCCGTTTTCTTACTGGTCCTGTATAGTCTGGAACTGTTTGTTTTCTTGAATCAATAATAAGTGAAAACAATTGCGACATAACATCCACAACCCGTTCACCGTTTGGAAGGCGAGAATCTTCTGCCTTTTGAATTTCTTTTACAATTTGTCGTGCCTCTCTCAAATCAACTCCCGTTACCTCGCTTAATCGCCTTTCTTCAGGCGTATAGCTTAACATTTCAGTGTGGTGTGATAATTTTTCTTCAAGCTCTTGTAGCTGTTGATCTGTTGGCATAAGAGCTTCTGGACCTTCCCCATAGTCCCCTGGAGCAGATTCATCACCATTTTGCTCCTGCTCAAACTGAGGGTCCCCAGCAGGAGTTGCATCCATGCGTACCCAAGAATCTGTCTCATCATCCCAAATTTCGCTCCAAGCATGCCCCGTTCCTGAAGTTATTTTTGAATTGCCGCTTTTATCCTTTCCTTTTACCATGTGTCCTACAACATGTCTGACAGGAATCCCAAGCTTTGAACAAAGTGCCGCAAAATAAGTATTTGCTACATCACAATCTGCTTTTTTAAATTTGTCTATTGCCCCAATATATCCATTCTCATAATTTTCGTACAAAACGTTATATGAACTATCGTTTGAATATTCCAGATGCTTTAAGGTAAAAGTTCTAAGCGCACGAGCCTTTTCTATAGTTGTTGTTTTGGTTTTTATTTCCTGTAATACCCGTTCCGTTTCAGGGCTTAATGTAGCAGGAAATGTGAGCACTTGAGGTTCAGATTTAGGTTTTGTAATAGAACCATCGTTTTTTGAAAGAAAAATTTCAACCGGTATTGTCCCTTTGATTCCTGGTGCCCAGATTATAAAATCGCCATTTTTGTCCATACTTGCTGTACACGAACGGTCAGGACTATGATATCTATAGGTGTAGGGAATGGGTAATCGGACATGCTTGCCACCTGGTATAGTAGCTTTAATCGACATAGCTATCTTACCTTTTTCCATAGGGAAATCTCCCATAAATCCATAGTCTGACTGTTTCCAAGTATTCCTCTCACTATCCCAAGTATCAAACGACTGTTCTTTAAAATACCCACCGTATCCCGGAGTTATAGTCCATATGGCTTGAGCCTCTTCACCTTCTTTGAGTCTGGACATCTCATCCATACTTGGCTTGCTCTCATCTTGCATGGGAGGAGGTGTGGGTGGGTTTTCATCTTCAACTCTTTCTTCAGACTTTTGCTCTTGTAGTTTTTTCTCACGCCTGTCTAAAGCCTTCCTTCCCAATAGCTCACTTTCTATTCGGTTTTGCATTCTGTTTTGTTTGATGTTCCAGGGAATTGACGGGTCTTGTAAAATATCTAAGTCTCCAGATTCTTTTAATGCCGTGCGTTGACTTTCAGTCATGGCAAACTTTGCAGTTGCATCTTCTCCAGTAAGTTCTGCAAGAACACTTTCATAAAGATCACGAACACGAGGAGATAAAGTTCTTGCTACTGGGAAAAAAGTATCTCTAATTTTTTCATGCAAAATTTTCTTGTCTTTTTCAGAGGCGGATACGCCGTTTATTCGGGTTGCTACTTCAAAAAGTTGATAAAATTGGGGAAAGGGCGACTCTTTTGTTGCTTGTCGCCAACTCTGGAGCTCGTGTAGTTCATTTGTCGCTTTGAGAGCTATTTCGTACTCAT
>CAZVGS010000031.1:0-4233 GCA_964627245.1 uncultured Gammaproteobacteria bacterium
AAAAATCCATGACATACCTAATTTATCTTTTTCGATTTGATTCTTGCTTTTTTTGCCACAAGAATACGAAAGCATTAATGCTAATGCTAAAACCCAGCAATAATGACTTTCCATACTTTTTTTCCTCATGCCATTTTTTCCTTTTTGATTTAAAAAATTCGTCACTATTTAGCTACCCACCGGCGCTAACTGTAATACAAAAGATTGTCCATTGATGGCATGCGCCAGTTCATTGAAAACGTTGCGGCTTTGTTTTCTAGCGCATCTTCCCACCCATTAGCACAAAATAAGGAATTAAGAAAAAAGGGTTAAACTTGGCATATGACCAGGCGGGGATCTGCGCTTCGGGAAGCCGGGTGCATGGAGGCGTCGTTCCTTTACATTATTTTTATGTGTTTTGGCAATCTTTTTTTAAACGCTTTGACCTTTTTTGGGGGGATCAGGTTGCCGCTGATACTAATTTCTTTAAGGTTTTTCAGCCTGGATACAAAATCAGGTATACTGGTAATTTTGTTGTTTGATAGTTCAAGGGCACTCAGGCTTTCTAGCTTCTCCATCTCCTTAGGCAACGAACTCAACTGGTTATTACTCAAATACAATCCTGTCAGGCTTTCCATATCTCCAATACTTTCCGGCAGATGTTCCAATCTGTTTTCGCTGATGCTCAAGTGAGTAAGATTCTTTAGGTTGCCAATTTCCGAAGGCAAAGAAGAAAGATGATTTTCGTTGGCAATTAGATCGATAAGTTTTTCCATTTTTCCAATACTCCGGGGCAAAAATTCCAGATGGTTATGGCTTAGCAATAGCCTCGCTAAAGCAAGCTCCCCAAATTGCTCGGGCAAGCGCTTCAAATAATTATTTCCCAAAATCAAGGACTTCATGTTTTTCAAATGGCAGAAGCTTTCCGGCAAGTTTTCGATATGATTCGAAAATAAATTTAAATCGGTCAGATTTTTCAACCCTCCAAAATGGGAAGGCAATCCAACAAGTTGGTTGTAACTGATATCCAAAATGGATAAATGTTGCAACTCTCCGAAATGATCAGGTAATGTCAGAATTTGGTTTTCCGACATATATAAATTTTCCAGGTTCTTTAGCTTTCCAAATGTTTCCGGCAAGTTCGATAACTCATTTCCAACTAAGTACAGGTCTCTTAAGTTTTCCAGGCTTCCAAATTGAACTGGTAAATCCACTAGTTGATTCATTGTGAGATCCAAATAGTGCAAGTCAGGTAAATTTCCAATTTGAGCGGGTAGGTATTCTATTTTATTCGAACGTAAGTCAAGGTAGTGCAAGTCAGGTAAATTTTCGATTTGAGCCGGTAGGTACTCTATTTCATTATAGCGCAAGTCCAGGTATTTCAGTTTTTTAAGATTAAAAAGCGCATTCGGGAGGGTTGAAAGAGCATTATGACCCAAATCGAGAACAGCTAGCTTCTGCAGGTTCCCAATACCAGCAGGTAAGGAGTTGATGTTGTTTTCGGCCAAAATCAGCACTTCGATATGGCTGAATCTTAAGACATTATCGGGAATCGCGGATAAATTTTGATTTGACAAATCTAAAGCGGCACAGCCCGGATCTATTGTTTCAAAATAATAACATACCCTGTGGAGAATGCCCATGGTGTCTAAAAAAAATTCAGCTCCCTTTTCCTCTTTTTTCACAATAGCTAGCCCTGTGTTGCCGAAATCGCGAGCAGATACCCATTCCCCAAGTTTAGCTACCTTGGCTCCATTCTCATCAATGAAAAAGTACCTTGGCTGGTACCTGCCAGTTGAATCGTGCTCCTCATAGACCAATTTAAAGGTTCGGGCGGTATATGGGTTTTGGGAAACGCCGGCAAAACCAACTCCAACGCATAGGGTACAAACCAAAAAAAACCTTATGAGCATCATGGGAAAAAAGTATTTATGGCTTTTGAATTTTTTCCATTTTGAGGCCAAAGAACAAGAATTGATTCACATGGCGTTAGCAACGGTATGCTATTTCGCATGTACCACAGTCAACGGGCGGGCATATATTTCAATTGGCAAGTCTATTGTATCACCAACGCTATACACATTACCTAGCAGCATCACCCTTTCTTCACTTAACTTAGTGAGTTGAAGTCTGAAAATAATATCCTTGGTATCTAATGATTTTTCTTGTAGCAAAGCGTGCAACCTAATGGTATCCTCATAAGGATTTATCTCTAGCGAGTATGGGTATAGTAGCGGAAGGGCTTCCTTAATATTTAACTTATTGGCTTTTGCAGAACTTGGAAAAATCAGTTCCACTGTATCTCCAACTTTGCAGTTGGTCAAATTATTTAGCACTATCCGCAATGCTTCTCCTTCTAGTTTTTGGTAATAAAAATCTTTGAGTTTATTAAAACGCTGATAAATTTCATTACACTCGGATAAAGAATATTCCCTACCGTTCAACCACCCATGAAAATTGTACACTAAGTATAGATAATCGGGAAAATCGAACTGTAGTTCATTTAGATACCCCATCATTCTATCATCCGTCGCAATTTTCTCATTGAAAGCCTTTCGGTACTCGTCATAAAACTCGCCAAAGTAAATGTCGGCTGAATCAACTGGGGCATTTTGGAATGCCATTAAATCAGGTTTTTCGACTTTTTCTTTTAAAGTCTCAAAGAATTCGTTTAAATCCGCATGTTTACTACCATGTCTTATACATGAAAAGTGGAGACATAACCAACCAATAGCTAGGATTAGAATCTTAAATTCCCTCATGGAATATTAATTTTTAAAACGGTAAGGGCGTATAGATCGTGGGCCAAACTTATTCATTTCTTCCTTGCTTACAGGATACCCTCTGAATTCATTATCAAAAAGGACCTTATGACGATAGAAGACGATTTCCTGTCCGAACGCAATGAATACGAAACCCGGATTTCGGCTACAGCATGGAACCGGCTTTTGTTTAGTCCATGGGGGAAAGGACAAGATCCATTAGGGTTTCATATGCTTCTAATTAATTTTTTTCGCGTACCTCCACAAAGGTATAAAGATAAGATCTCCTTGCAGCAGCTTTTCGTCACCATAAAAAGCGTTTAAAGGGCCTACATGTATCACTTCAGTTTGGAATACTATCCCAAACTTCTCCTTTGGCATAAGGCTATTGTCTGTTTCTGAACGATACTTTTTGGACCTTAAGATACCTTGAACATTAGCAACTGCAAAATATTTTGGCCCTAACAGGCTATACTCCGAACCTGAACCTTGATAATAAATTTCAATTTGATTGTATGAACTTTTTGCCTGAAAATACAAGTTCAAAGTATCTCCTGTTTTCCAAGCACTGTCATTGTAAATCACTGTTTCAAGCACGCTTTCAATTCTAAGTCGTTCTGCGATAAGTTCATTTAATTGTTCTTTTTTGATATTTTTTTTGACCCTGTTTTCAATTTCTTTAAAATCAAGGTCTTCCTTGTTTAAATACCTATGAAATGCATAAAGCAGCACATTATGCCTTATTTCCCAATTCTTTTCTATCATAGACTCATCAAGAAGTTTATTTATCTTTTGCGCATAAATTCCGCTGTCAAACAAAGAGGAAAATTCTGATTCGAAAAGGGATAAATGACAACTCAAAGAATCTTCCTTAGTGTTTTTAATTATTCCGAGGGTGAACGAATTTTGGGAATTCCTTTGTAATTCCTTGAAAATATCGCAGGGCACTAAATGGCAATTTGATGAACAGGCAATGGTTGCAAAAAAAAATATAAAAATTTCAATTTCCAATAGGCTAAGCTTATGTTCAAAAAAAATTCTAATATTCATAGTAAATCAGCGATTCACGGTTTAAAATCTAAAATTATTCCGGCAAAGGAAAATTACGAATAATTTCCTTTGCAATAAACCAGTAAATCACGTTGATTGATCTACGAGGTAAGAGATCGAAGACCTGGCGGACCTTTTCAAAGAGGTTTTTCCTGTTTTCGCAACGAGGTCTACCAACCTTGGGCCTCTCCGAGGCCGGCCACCGCTTTCAGCAAGCAACGCTTGGCAATTGGACCTTGCGGGCGGCTCCCCACCCATTAGGCTATTCCATAACTAACGGCTTGTCCCTGCATTGCCCTCCGCAGCCCGGAGCCCGTGGGAAACGCCGTTCCCGTTCGAAGAACGGGATCGCCTTATGGGGTCAACCGCCTGGGATGCAGGATAAATGCAAGGGTAGCCGTTCCAAGCGGTTGAAGCCCATAAAGCGAAGGCGTTTGCCACG
>CAZVGS010000032.1:0-4041 GCA_964627245.1 uncultured Gammaproteobacteria bacterium
TAAATCTTAAAGCTCTTAATTTATTACCTGCAAAATCGGTGGTTGATATCGATACGTTAATAAAACATAATATAATAGTGTCTTCAGATGCGAAAAAATTTGGCGTGAAAATTTTAGGTGACGGCGAGTTAAAAAGTGCGTTTACCGTAAAGCTGCCTATCTCAAAGAAAGCCCGTCAAAAGATTGAAGAAGCAGGCGGTAAGATTGAATAAATATGAGCAAGCTATTTGGAGTCTTCAAAAAAATCTTCAAAGATAAAGATTTAAGAAAGAAGACCCTAATAGTTTTAGCTTTATTCCTCGTTTTTAGATTTTTAGCGCACGTCCCTGTTTCGGGAGTAAATATAAATCAGCTAAAAACACTCTTTGACCAAAACCAGCTTCTAGGACTTATAAATCTTTTAGGTGGGGGGACACTCGCAAATTTTTCAGTGCTTGCAGTTGGAATTGGACCATATATTTACGCATCAATTGTAATGCAGCTTGCGACACAAATTTATCCGAAGCTTGAGGAATTGCAAAAAGAAGGCGAGTACGGCAGGCAAAAAATCAACCAATTCACGCGTTACATAACAATTCCGCTGGCGATATTGCAGGCAATAGGAATGTATGCGTTATTAAGAAGTCAGGGTCTCATTGCAGAGCTTGACCCATTATTTTTAGTTACCTTCATAACAACTCTGGTTGCCGGAACTATGCTTATTCTGTGGATTGGAGAACTTATGTCAGAGCAAAAAATTGGTAATGGAATTTCACTTGTTATCTTTGCAGGTATAGTCGGAACGATACCAACTGCAATCATTCAAACTCTCTCAACTCTTACAGCCGATCAAATCATAAATTATGGACTTATCGTTATTGCCGCTTGCGGATTGGTTGCGGCGATTGTCTTTGTAACCGAAGCAGTAAGGAAAGTTCCTGTAATTTATGCAAGAAGATTAAGAGGCAATAGGAGTGAAAGCGCGCAGCAGACATTTCTGCCTCTTAGGCTTAATTCGGCAGGAGTTGTACCTATAATTTTTGCCATATCATTGGTTTTGCTCCCATCTCTTCTTGCTAACTATTTCGTTGCTTCTAAAAATGAAATGCTAGCTGGGATTGGTCAATTTTTGGCACTTAACTTCTCAACGACAAGTCTTTCTTACAACGTTGTTTATTTTCTTCTGGTTTTTGGATTTACATATTTCTATACAGCAATTGTCATAAATCCCCAAAAAGTTTCTGAGGATATACAGGAAGGCGGAGGTTTTGTGCCTGGCATAAGGCCAGGTAAACCAACAGCAAATTACCTCAACTTTGTAGTAACAAGAATAACTTTGGTAGGCGGATTATTTTTGGGACTGGTTGCAATTGTTCCGAATATACTCCAATATTTAACAGGGGTTCAAGCTTTGTTAGTTGGAGGAACAAGTGTTTTGATTGTGGTATCTGTAGTTATCGAAACTGTGAAGATATTTCAAACCCAGCTTGTGACTCGTTCATACGAAAGATTTAACCTTTGAGAAAGGAAATATAAATGAAGATTATATTAATTGGAATACAAGGCAGCGGTAAGTCAACCCAGGGTAATTTGTTATCTGAAAGGTTATCTATCCCATATCTTTCATCAGGACATATCTTCCGGGAAATGTCCAAGGAAAAAACACCATTGGGGCGTTATATAAAAGAAACAATGAATGCGGGATATCTTATTCCGGATGACAAAACACTTCAAATTGTTCAGGAGTATCTAGGTCATGTTGAATATTCAATAGGGTACATTTTAGACGGCTTTCCCCGAACGGTTCCTCAGGCAAAAGAATTTGAGAATGGGATTGCGGCAGTTATTTATCTTAAGGTCAGTGATAAAGAAGCTCTTTGGAGACTTGCGGGGCGTGACGATGGAGGAGTCAGGGAAGATAATACTCTTAAGGCTATTATGAAAAGAATAAATCTTTTTCATGAAAAAACAGAACCCGTTATCGAATTCTATAGACAAAAAGGTATACTTTTTGAGATTGATGGTGAAAAATCGATTGATGAGATTAACAGAGAAATACTTAGTAAACTTGAATCCACAAAAAGCTCTTAATGAAGTCTCACTCAAGGACAAAAATAATAGGTATTACGGGTGCATTTGGAAGCGGAAAGACAACAGCCTCTACCTACTTTTCAAATAAAGGATATAAAGTCATATCTCTTTCTTTCTTTCTGGAGAAAGAAGCGTTAAGGCAGAATCTCCCATTAACGAGAAAAAACCTTCAAGATCTAGGTAACAAGTTGCGTAAAAAAATGGGGTCCGGCATTTTGGTTAAAAAGGCGATTAAAGAGGGTGAAAATGAAGGCAAGATCGTTATAGACGGAATTAGAAATGTCGCCGAGATAGAAGAGATAAAAAAGCATAATAATAGTCTTATTCTTGCCATAGTTGCTGACCGTTCCGTTAGATTTAGTAGACTAAAAAAGTTGAAAAGGCGTGAGAAATTAACTCAGGATTTATTTGATAAGCTTGACTTGCGTGATTTGGGAGTAAATGAGAAAATAACTGGTCTTCAGACAGCGCTTTGCATAGCACTTGCAGATGTATACATCGAAAGCAACGGCACATTAACGGAGTTTGAAGGAAAGCTCAACAAATTTTTAGAGGAACATGTCAAATAAAGAGATATATATATTTATAGGCCCTCCCTTTTCAGGTAAGGAAACTCAGACAACACCCTTAAGCCATGAGTTGGATATACCCGTTTTTAGCATGGGCGGACTGATACGTGAGGCAAGGAGTTCAAACCCTGAAATAGAAAGTGCTTTTCAGGAATACACAGCTAAAGGGTTACATGTTCCGATAGAAATTAAATTTGGCCTATTGAGAGAAAAGATGGATGCTTGTCAGAGGGGTTTTATTCTTGATAACTTTCCTGCAACGCAAGAAGATCTGGATGCTTTTAATGTTTACGTCCAAAAAAACCAGCTTGAGGTTAGTAAAGTATTTTATCTTAAGATAGGGCATGATGAGATGATGAAGAGATTCGAGCAGTCTCCAGAAAGGGGAAGGCAAGATGACACGCGAGAAGCACTTCAAACAAGAGGCAGTGTTCAATCAGAAGACCGTATTCCGGTGCTTTCCCATTACAGTTTGATAGGCAAATTGGTGGAAATAGACGGAGAACAGCCTATATCTGTTGTTTCTGCGAAGATCCGCGAAAATCTTTAATTATGGACGACAAGACAAAGAAAAAAGTTGAAATAATGAGAAAAGCCGGAAAAATGCTTGGGGAGGTGCTTTTTGAAGTTTTGAAATCCGTTAAGCCTGGAGTTACCGAGATTGAGCTTGATAGACTTGCAGAGAGGTTGATTCTTGAGAAAGGGGGAGAAGTCAGTTTTAAAAAAGTAGATGGGTACCAGCATACAATTTGCGTGAGCACAAATGAGGTAGTTGTTCATGGAATTCCCAAGGAAAAAGTGTTAAATGAAGGAGATATAATTGGCATTGACTGCGGGGTTTTTCTTGAAGGGTTTCATACAGACATGGCAGAAACTGTTATTGTGGGTTCTACATCCAACCCAGAAGTTACAAAATTTCTACAGGTTGGCAAAAAAGCAATGTATGAGGCGATAAAGCAAGCGAAAATAGGTCACAGAGTTGGACATATCTCAAGAACCATGCAGGAAAGGATTGAAGGAAACGGGTACAATGTTGTAAGAAGTCTAGTTGGGCATGGGGTTGGCAAAGAACTTCATGAAGAGCCTGAAGTGCCGGGTTATTTGGAAAAAGAAATACGCAAAACTCCCCAATTAATTGAGGGTATGACGATAGCGGTTGAGGCCATTTACAACATGGGTGAACCTGGAGTTAAGTATGACGGAAGCGATGATTGGACAATTGTAAGCGAAGACGGTAGTCTAGCGGGTTTGTTTGAGCGGACGATTGTTATAACTGAAAATGGTTCGGAACTTATTACTTGTTTTCCCGGAGAAAAGATCCCCCATGGTTAGAAATTTTTACCTGCAGTCCTTAATCTCTCAAGACATTTGTGACATCTTAATAACTTCAATAGGTGTTTTT
>CAZVGS010000033.1:0-3979 GCA_964627245.1 uncultured Gammaproteobacteria bacterium
TCTTAACAACAGGACGTGCGGCTTCCATTTTTTTCTGGAATTTTTCAATTCTAGAGGCCGTGTCAACGAATTTTTGCTGACCTGTGTAGAAAGGGTGGCAATTGTAGCAAAGCTCAACCGTTATTCTTTCACTTGTTGAACCCACATTAAAGCTATTTCCGCAGGAGCAAATAACGGTTGCATCATAATATTTTGGATGAATTTGTGCTTTCATATCAGAGTATTATAATAAATTTTAGCTTGAAAAGCAACGCTCTGTATAAGTCAATGACTTATGCGACATACCCCCTTTCTCAATAAGGTATTGAAGAGGACTTTTAAGACCAAGTGATTTATGTGGTCTTTTTGTGTTGTGCCAGATAAGGTACTCTGAGAGTTTTTGGTTAAACAATGTTCTATCTTCAATAATACCAATGTTGTTTTCAATAAATTCTTCCTGAACAGTTCTATTGTATCTTTCTATGTAGGTTTGTATCTTAGGACAATGGGGATAGGAGAAATAATGGGGAATTTGATCTGTTGTAAGCATCTCATCAAACTCCCCAAGGTTTTCTGAACCATTATCTGTCTGCCATGTTTTGACAGTTCCCGGGTAAACAGTTTTAAACCTATGATAGAAGTCTTTCATATTACGGCTTGTTAATCTTTTGTAGTTTAAGGTCAATGCAAACTTAAGTTTTGCATCAATCGCTGAAATGTAATAGTTTCTAATCCCATGGTCAAGTCTCACTACAGTATCTGACAATATATATCCAAAATCCTCTGGCTTTGGGGAACGTTTTGCCCGTAACCGTTTCTTCTTTTTAACCTCATTTCTTGCCCATTTACTATTAGGGTTATGATAAACTTTCCCCTGCTTTTGATGGAACATTTTGTGTCTTTTTATGATATTACCAATTGTTGATTCGGAAACTGTTTTAATTCCTTCTTTCTTGCAATATACATCAAGATCAGGTTTAATCTTCTCCTTACCGAGCCTTGGGTGCTCATCCCGTATTTCCTTAATGAAATCAACAATCTTTGAGTTGTAGGATACGCTTCTTGTCTTGTTGGGTTTTGTTGAGTGGGGGATTAAAGCTGTGAGTTTTCCACCATGCTGTTTTAATCGTATTTTCCAGCGGCTAATAACTTTACGGTCACATCCAAATGCTTGAATTGTAGCCCTTTCTCCAAACTCATCGTAGAAGTTAATTATCTCCATTTTTTTCTGAGCTACTTCTGATTCGGAATACCTCTTTAAACTTGATAGCATACTCATCACCCCCTTTAGGTTTCTGATTCTACTAAAGATTGGGTATGCTTTCGTAGGTACTCCTGTACTACTTGCCACTATTCTTCAATGTCGCATATGTATTTTAACTTATACACGCTCTCACTTTTTAAAAAACAGATGTAGCGGGTGCCAGTGAAATCTGCCTTCTGCAAGAAATATTCCTAATATTACCAAAACAGAGCCAACGACAAAGGTGGCATCTGGAACTTCTCCAAGAAGAGGAGCTGCGACGAGTATCGTCACGACCGGGTCAATGTAGGTAAATACGCCTACATCTGCAGCTGCTAAGTATTTGAGAGCCCAAGTTTGCATGAAATATGCGGCTAATGAGGAGAGAAATATACCGAAAAGGAGTCCTATCAGTCCATGGGGGGTGAGGTTGGGTAGAAAACCATACTGGCTTACTTCTTGCGCAAAAAAGGGTACAAAGCCGATGCTTCCGATGAAAAACGACCAGAAAGTGATACTTTGTGCAGAATTTCTTTTAGCAATTTGCCTCACGAGAAGTACCGCAACGATTCCGCCAAGCATGGCTATTACGTAGAAAAGATTTCCAAGCGCTGCAATTTTTCCATTGAGAATTAGAGGAGCGCTGAGTACCAATAGCACACCCGCAAGCCCAATGAGAGAACCTGTGACAACCTTTCTTTTAGGCTTTTCTCGCGAAAAGAAAAAAGAGAATAATACAATAAATACAGGAGCGGAGCTTGCAATAAGTGCAGCATTGATGCTGGGAGCGATCATAAGACCCTGAAAGAAAAAGAGGATATTAACCGTTACGCCAAAAAAGCCGACAGCTAGCATTTTTAGCCAGTCTTTTTTTTTGATTTTAAGATCATTTTTAACAAATGGAAGCATAATAAGAGCGGGGAGAAAAAACCGTAAGAAGGCGAGGGTATACGGGTGGATATCGTTAAGCGCCCATTTGAAAATCGGAGGCGCTGCGCCCCAAATTAGATTCGTCACGATAAGAGCAAAAACGGCGAGTTGGTGTTTGGACAGACTCATGAATAGAAGTTTAGCAGTATTTTTTGCCTATATCGAGTATCTGAATTGGTCGGCAAGTTGATCAATGCGAAACTTTTTTTTAGTGAGAGTTCCATTAGAATCTTTTGAGCGTAACTCTACCGACTCGCTATCAATTGGCACTATGACGAATGGAATCCCCTTTTTTTCAGCGTATTTATATTGTTTTTCAAGGGTGGCTTGGTTATCCAGGTATGTTTCTGCATTTATGTTGCTCGTGCGAAGCATCTCGCTAATTTTATAAGAGGTATTTTCGAGTTCGGAAAACTCTACGGCAACCAGAACTTTTGTTGTCGTTAAATTTGCTGGGAACAATCCTTTTTCTTCCAGAGCTTCCATAATTCGGTCAAACCCGAAGGCGAATCCAACGGCAGGATATTCTTGATTGGAAAACATGCCTATAAGTCCGTCATATCTTCCTCCACCTCCAACAGAGCCAGCATCAAAGCCTTCAATCTCCACCTCAATAATAATTCCGGTGTAGTAGTCAAGTCCTCGTGCCAAGGTGGGGGAATAGATAACATTTGGGCCAGTAACTTCACTATTGTTCAAAATTATCTGAATCCTTTCTGTTGGCGGTTTTCTTTTAATTTCGTCAAGAAGGTTTGGATCAAAACCTTTTTCTGAAAGTTCATTCCTAACGCCCTCCTCGGAGATTTTCTCAAGCTTGTCTATAACGGCAACCGCTTTTTGGTCTATTCCTTCAAAATTTGCACGGTCATTAATAAGAATTTTGTAGTCGGTAAAACCAAGTCTTTGCAAACTGTCGTTTACCACTGCCAAAATTTCGGCATCTGTCCCGACATGTCCATTTCCGACCGTATCAATATCGCACTGTAAAAATTCACGAAAACGTCCCTTTTGTGTATTGTCAGCTCTCCACACATTTTGAATCTGATACCTCTTGAAGGGGAAGGGGAGTGCATTTGCGTACTGTGCAACAACGCGGGCAAGAGGAACTGTTTGGTCATATCGCATCGCTACCCGTCGTTGTCCATTATCTTCAAATCGGTACATGAGCTTGTCTCCTTCTTCGCCGTATTTACCGGTCAAAATATCTTCGTATTCAAGAGTGGGGGTCTCAAGAGGCTCAAAGCCATAAGACTCAAATACCTTTTTCAGGGTTTCTATAACATATTGCCTCTTTCGTGCTTCCTTTGGTAAAAAATCACGAAAACCTTTTAGAGTTCTTGGTTCAATTTTATTCATAGTGATATTGTACTGTTTGGCGGGAGTCTAGGCAAGCTAATTGCCCAGAGGGTGTATAATTCTTTCTATGAAAAATGAAGCAGGTGCGTACATGGTTGAAATGTATGACCCAAGGATGACTCAGGTAAAAAACGTTGTGAGGGATGGCCGTTCGTATGCATTGGAGATGGGGCATACTGAAGTTGGTCTGGGGACTTGTCTTATCGGACTAAGTTACCATCCTGAGATAGGAAAATTGTTAGCTGAATTTGGCGTTCCAAGGCAAGTGTTTATTCAAAAAGCCCAGGATGTCCTTCCAAAGTCTGAGCGGTCTAGCGGTACTCTCCCAATATCAGAAGAGCTTGAAAGAGTTATAGGTTTTGCTGTCCGCAAGTCCAATTTGCGTATGTCCAGGTCGGTTAGTGCGACCGATTTGTTAGATGCTGTATTAGAATCAAGAAGTCCTGTTGTCTTTCAGGTTTTGGATTCTGC
>CAZVGS010000034.1:0-3937 GCA_964627245.1 uncultured Gammaproteobacteria bacterium
ACGCTTTCCTGCCCCGGCATTACATGCCGGTGGATAGGCGCGAGGCATTATACATAAAAATGCCTTAAATTCAAAAAGGTTTATATTTCCCTTCGTTCTCGATAAAATAAAGACAGGTAAAGTCCAGTGAGGACTTATATTACCCAACATTACTATGAGCATGCCAAAGGCGGTCTTGGACATCGCTAAAATTATTAAAACAGAAGTAGACTTATCCCCTGAGCAGGAAAACAGTATTGTGATTCCTCTGGATAATTTCAGGGATGAAACAGGAACTTTTATTGGAAAAGATATCATCGAAAAAGTCCTGAGACGACTACTGGAGCAACAAATCCTCAAAACAATCAATCTCTCCGACCTTCAAAGCCACATCTTGCCTCTACAATCGGACAAGGTAGTGGTTGAGGTTGACAGAGAGAAACTAAGCGAGCTACTACTAAACGAGAACCCCGAACCTTCTAAGCAAAGTGATAATAAAGAGGTAGTAATTGACAATACCCAACAAGCAACACAGAAAATACCAACAGGATGGAATTTACAGGAGGTTGAAGGAGAGGCTCAGATAAGCAAAAACAATAGCGTTGTCTTCACCTTCCCTAATCTCTGGGCGGATAAATATCTCTATTTCAAGCATGCCTGGAGTAAATATAACCAGGTAGTTCCTTATAGGGAACTTTTTGAATCAAAGCCAAAGGCAGAATATCCTGATAAAAAGGGAGAGAACTGGCAAATCAATAAAGCGATAAGAATAACGATGAACAAACTGAGAAAAGAATTTATAAAGAAAGAAGTGCCGATAACCATCCAAACCGACAACGGAATCAAAGTCTTTGTGAGCGAGTAGTCAAAAAGTCACCCGTTTTCCTCCCATTTCCACCTAAAACTCTCCGATTGACCGGGCATTAACGCCCTCTTTTACCCTTAAGCCAGAGCTTAAAAACTCTGGCTTTTTTGTTAGCCAACCAAATTATATGAGCAATCAATTAGACCAAAACCAATACTTCGCCACATACGACCTCGGCTGCAGCGCAGCTCTTGTGACCGAAGGCTTCGAGCTTGTTTCCTTGATGCGGGATAACCCCAAAAAAGTTCAGTTTATCTTCCTCCGAACACAAAACATCGAGAAATGTGTCGATGACTACTTTGCAGGTCGGCTTCTCGTGCCCGCTCGTTCTCTTTTTGACAACACAAAGATGCTTAAAAACCGAATTTACAGCTCTGTATGAACCTAACCAACCAACAAATTATCAGATTCCAGGCAATTTATAAAACTAGGTTTCACAAAGACCTGAGTAAGGCTGAAGCATTGGAAAAAGGAATGAAGTTGGTCCGAATGATGCAGCTGATTTATAAGCCAATGACCGAAAGCGATTACCAGAAGTTACAAGAGCGAAGAAGGCAGACAGCAAACCTATGAGGCAAACTAAATTCAACATTAAAGATGAGTCACAAGAGAGGAAATACTTCTCAATTGTGCCAAATTACATCATCAACCACTCTACTCTGGAGGAACGAGGATTTTATTTAACACTCAAGCGAATCGCAGGCGAATACAGCACTGTTCGCTACTCAGCACGGGATTTGGGGAAGATGTGTGGAATCTCGGATGACACGGTTTATCGGCTTCTGCAGTCGCTTATACGGCGAGGGTGGATAAAAACAGCAGGGAAAATCCCTACAGGGCACAAACCCAGACAAACTTACGCCATCGTTGATTTATGGAAGCAAAACATCGACTTTTATAGCAAAGAAGAAAACCGCACCAGTGCGGTTAATGAAGATAAAGTTGCACTAGAGCGGGATATTAAACCGCAAACGAAGGACACAGAAGAAGAACCAGTTAAAGAAGAAATAAATACTTCCGAGACTTTGCCTAATGGCAAATCTCGGCAAGAAATAGCTAATAAGAAGGAAAATACTGGTTGTCCACTCCTCTTACAGGAAAAATACCCAGGACTGGCAGAGAAATACCCAGGTGGTCACAGTGAGTGCGTGGAGTTTATCTCTGCCGTTGAAGAAGAAAAAGGCCACAAGTTTATTAACCTCCCCAAGCAATTCGGCATCGTGCATAGAATCCTCCGGGCAGGTTTTGATTTCAACGACATGAACCGAGCCTTAAACGCCATTCAAAAGAATAACTTTTACCAAGACAAAGGCTGGGATTTTGCTACTGTCGCCCAGTGGCTCGAAAGGAAATAACCAATATGGCAAAAAGAAACAAACAATCAGACGAAAAACAAACCTTAAAAATTCCCAAAGAGCTTATTACTGCTGCGGAATATCAAAGAAGACGAAAGGTCTGGCAGGACATCTATGCCAAAGCTCGTCAGGGAGTGGCATATCAGCGTTTTTTACGAATGAAGGAGGCAGTAAGGACTGGCGATATTGCTACAGAAAGAAAAATCCGTGCTGAAATTGATAACGCCAGGATTAACGGTAGAGGCTATTCAGAGCCTCCTTTTCCCGATCCAGACTTAGAAATGGTGTATGGCAGGCTTGGTATCAAGGAAAACTGGGAAGACAAAATTGAGAAAGCAAAAAGTGAAGGAGCAGTAATTCAAACCTAACTATGGAACAAAAAGAAATCACAACCAAGCAACTGGTAGCCAATAAGCAAAATGCCTTAAAAGGAGGGGTAAAAACCTCCAAAGGCAAAGCGGTCAGCCGCTTCAATGCCATGAGGCACGGACTACTTTGTAAAGAGGTGTTGATCGAAGGCGAGGATGAAAAGACCCTTCTACAGCTGGAGAGAAGCATCCGGGCAGCCATTCAGCCTGTTGGTGAGCTGGAACTACTTTTAACAGACAGGATAATTTCCAATATCTGGCGGTTGAAACGAGCCATGCGGGTAGAACGCAATTCAATGGAATGGCAAAAAAATTACCAAGACCCATACGAGGAATCACACAATAACTTCGAGAGAGGAGTCCAGTCACTCCTTAATCCACAGCCAACCAGAGAAAAAATAACCAATATGGTCGCCAACACAGGCACAGAAAAGATACTTCGCTATGAAACAACGATTGAGCGAGGAATCTATAAAGCCTTGCACGAACTGCAGCGAATCCAGGCAGCAAGGGCTGGAGACAAGCCCTTTGCACCATTAGCCATTGACCTAGATGTCTCAGGAGATTTCTAAATGGGTTCGTTTTGCAAAAATGTTAAAAAGTTGGTCCAAATTATCAAGGCTAAACTTGGTCAAGATTACACCAAATCTTTAATCATTTCGACAAAAAGGCAGGCATATTTTTATGAAAACATTAGACGAAAACATACAACTTGAGGCTGATTTTATAAAACAGCTGCGAATCTCGCTTCTCAAAAAGGAGGGGTATTTAAACTGCTCAGTGAGCGGAACAGTCCGCTGGGGTGAAGGAGATGAAACCAGCGCTTTAAGGTTGGAAAGTCATATGGACGAGTATCACCCTTACTTTCGTCTGCTTTACACTCAAACCGATGCTGAAGGAAACAAAAAATCCTTTGACTACAAAATCTTCCTCCACAGGACTCCCTGCTATTACGGTGGGTATCGCTACTGGTTTATGTGCCCACTTCCTAGAAGTGGAATGACTTGTGGCAGATTATCAGCAGTCTTATATAAAGCTGGTGACTACTTTGGGTGCAGGCATTGCTACAACCTTACTTACCAATGCAGAAAACATAACACCAATTACAGCCTCAATTCCTGGATCCGTTCCAGAAAGATTATGAACAAAATTGAGAAGTTGGAGCAAGAGGTCAGGCGAGCTGAATACAGAGGTAAACCCACCAACAAACAGCAGAAATTAGACCGGGCTTATGACCACATCGTGGGAGAGGTTAGAAAGTTTAGTAGATCTCGCATACTCTCTGTATGCAATTAGCCTTGATATTTAGAACAAAAAAATGAACCTCACACGGCCTGAGAGGCCGTGGTATCGGTTCTGTTTTTTCGTTG
>CAZVGS010000035.1:0-2898 GCA_964627245.1 uncultured Gammaproteobacteria bacterium
TAGATGCTGTATTAGAATCAAGAAGTCCTGTTGTCTTTCAGGTTTTGGATTCTGCAGATATTGATTTTTCTGATTTATCAAAATTGATGAATGAGCATACAGCTCCTTTAGTGCGTCTAAAGCTTTTAAGAAAAAGGGTTAATGCAACGATCGACAACATTCAAGATAATGCATATAATTTTTCTCAAGCGTCAATCAATGCTTTTGCAGACAATATGGGGCAGGTATTAGACCAGAATACTCCCCGTAAAATGCAGGATTAATTTAGTGTTCAGCAACTTACCCCTTAAAATTTCTTCCTTGCTCGGCGGTGTAGCATAATTCTCTAAAGTCATCTAACAAGCTTTTTTCCCACGTATTCATCGAATTATCAGCATTACTGATAAGTCTGGTTGTAACTGAGTGAAACATCTCGAGCGGAATTATATTATTAGCCCTTGCCGTTTTTCCTGATGACCAAATCCCCAGAACTCCCCGTATGTTTTTATAAGCATACTGATAAGATTCATCCTTGCCGGGCGCAAATTTTAGCCCTACATCTTTTAAATCGCGTTGGGCTAGGTAATCTTTTGCAACATTCAAGTATTTGGTTGCTAGAATTCCTCCCTGAAGCCTTTTAATAAAGTACTCATCACAGGATGTGCGATCTATGTATTGGCTACTAATGCCTACGTACAATTTCGATTCAGTCGCATTATTTACTAGTTTTGGAATATCAAGCTCAATCCCAGCCGTTGTTCCCCATCCAGCATCCCACAATATATCACTACCAGTTATGCCTGTATTTATGCTTGATTCTGAGTCCCTTACTATGTCTGGGATGCTTGTTGCGCGGATCACAATAAAATCTAACGGCATATTTTCCACGCGTTTCAAATAGCACCTTTCGGATCCATTAGCGCTACTCAAGTTGAGGCCGGCGGCTTTTAGGTATTTATCCAAATCACCAGCTAATTCTCCGCCTGGATACAATATTTTTAATCTTCGTTCTTTTTCCATATTTTGGGCATAAAAAAACCGCCTTATAGGCGGTTATGTGATAAAAATTTAAGCACTAAATTACACCGCCGCAAAGCAGGTGTAATGCTTTATAAAATTAAATTCGTATTTCATATTCTTTTCAAAACTATTCTGTATCCTCCCATGCCTTTTGTTAGCCATTTACTTATTCGGGCAATGGTTGTGCTGCTCATGCCAGTCGATTTTGCAATTTCCAGATAAGGGCTTTTTGCTTGTAAAAGCTTAGCAACTTCCAAGCGATTGGAAAATTCCTTTATCTCATCTTCTGTCAGCAAATCCCTTAAAAACCTTCTACATTCATCTTCTGTTCGAAGAGAAAGTAAGGCTTTATACAACTGTTGTGATTTTCGATTAGCTAGTAATTTTACTTTAACAAAGTAAAGTATACACTTTATTTAACTAAAGTCAATACTATCCCTTGAAATTTCTTCCTTGCTCGGCACGGCCGAGTGCCTGGCGGGAGGCCTCATCAGGCTTTTTATCCCTTTCTCCGGTTTTTAAATCGTTCATCTGATGACTATCGGAAGAGGGTATTTCAGGTCCTTTCTTTTGTGAGTTTTGGGAAGCAAGTTGTTTCATTTCAGCCTCAACCTGCAAAATCCGTTGATGCGTAGCTGCTTTTTCAGCCTTTTTTTTTGCTTCTATTTCTTCGGAATTGGTATTTACAACCTGAGATGCGGCATCGGTTACCAAAGATTTTGGAACGGTGGCTATCTGCTTAACCGTTTCTTTACCAAGATCTTTTAATATTCCTCCAATTGAGTCACCGTCCGCCATAACAACAGTATAGTGAATTAAGTACAAAGAATAAAGTGTTAAGGTGTTGTCCTTTTGTTTTTTTATTTTTGTAATTTATTCTTCTTCCGATGGGGCTTGTCTAAGGGTAACTTTTACATCTTTAGTCTCGCCATCTGCGTAAAGTGTGACTGTTATTTTGTCTCCAATTTTTTTCTTGGATATTAATATAGCTAAAGTTCCATCATTGTCATTTACCTGGGTTCCGTCAATTTTGACTATTATATCTCCTCTCACGATTCCGGCTTCATCAGCTGATGAGCCATCAATCACCTGCTGGACAAGTGCTCCTTGAGGAATCTCATTGAGAAGGGCCGCTCTTTGGGAAATAAGGCTGTATGAGACTCCCAGGAAGGGACGCGAAAATTGTCCTGTCTCATTAAAATTATCAAGAGAGTCTTTTACTATATCAATAGGTATAGCAAAACCGATATTTTGCCCTGATCCCGATACAGCTGTATTTACACCAATAACTTGACCCGAAGCATTAAGCAGTGGTCCTCCCGAGTTGCCTGGATTTATAGCAGCATCAGTCTGGATAACGTTGTCAAGTCTTTCAGAAAAGCCTTGAAATGCACTTCCGGCTGTAATTCCCCGTCCAAGCCCCGATACGACACCTGTTGTGACGGTATTTCTGAATTCTCCGAGTGCAGTTCCAATTGCAATGACTGATTGTCCTACTTGAAGAGTTGAAGAGGTTCCAAGCTCTGTTACAGGTAGATTCTTTGAAGAATTATTTTTGATTGAAATAATGGCTATATCGTTTGCAGGATCACGGTAAATTTTATCTACATCGTATTTATTTCCTTTTTCATCGACAACGAAGTACTCGGCTGTGGATGATACAACGTGCTTGTTGGTAACTATTATTCCTTCCTCTCTTATGATAAATCCTGTTCCGATATAATCCTCGTTTTCATTTTCTTCCTCCCCGTCTTGCTCTGGAATGCCGAAGAAGATAGAGTAGGGAGAAATTGCTTGGGAAAGGTTATTTTTCATACCGATTGTAACGACGCTTGGGCTTACCTTTTTTACAACATTTATTACATTTGATTCTTCGTGGACAACCTTCAAATTTTCATC
>CAZVGS010000036.1:0-2844 GCA_964627245.1 uncultured Gammaproteobacteria bacterium
CTTTTACTATTCCGTGCAATTTTGTAGCCTTAACTGATGTTATATCCCAACCTTTACCGAATTTATTATTGTGTGTTGCTATTGCGTGCACATTCGGCAACTTAAAAACCATTTCTTCTATAAAATCCTCCGCAGACTCTATATCTTTATTGATAGGCTTTGCATGGATCTTCGGGATGCTCTTGAAAGTGAATTCCGAAGGTTTTTTGTATTTTATCTTTGGGAATATACCTACCAAATCAAAATCCAGATACAATTTATCTTCATCCTCAATTGCGTACCAAAAGAGATTGCTTTTGCGCATCATCTGAAGGATCGTCGTTACATCTTCTTCAGGCATATATTCAGAATGCAATACCTTGTCATTTGTAGGATCTACAACTTCTGCTCCTCCTCTTACAACAACAGGCGTTATCAACTCAAGTCTCTTACATTCATCATCAAGCATTTGATAGGATCTACCGGTTGCTATAGTAAAAAATTTACCTGAATTCATCCATTTTTTGACAGCTTTTATAATTTTTGGAGTAACAATATGATCAGCTCCTGCAAGCGTTCCATCAAAATCACTGACAATTAATTTATAATTTGAAGTGTCTTTTGGGAAGAGGTTCTTCACGACGTATATTGTAACAGAAAATAAAATCTCGCTCTTAAATTTGTGAGCTATTCCTCTTTAGGAACGAAGTTAGATTTTGCTCTTATTTGCTCTTGGATTTGTGCAGGCACTTCCTCGTAATGCGAAGGCTCCATGTAAGGATTTGCACGACCCTGAGTGAGAGACCTAAGAGTAGTTGCGTATCCTGATAATTCGGCAAGAGGCACTGATGCCAAAATAATTCTTGAATTACCTCTCTCCTCGGAACCTGAAATTTGAGCTCTTTTAGCAGATAGGTCGCCGATTACATCTCCCATAAATTCTTCAGGGGTTGTCACCTCAACCTTCATGATAGGCTCAAGAAGTGTAACTTGGGCTTTTCGTGCTGCTTGCTGAAAAGCCTGTGATCCTGCAATCTTAAAAGCAATTTCTGATGAATCAACATCATGGTAAGTTCCGTCATATAATTCGACTCTTACGTCAACAACAGGATAACCAAAAGCAACTCCCCTCTCCATCGCCTCTTTTATACCTTTCTCGACTGGAGGAATAAATTCTTGCGGAATTGCGCCTCCTTTAATGCTATTCACAAATTCAAATCCTTCTCCTCTACCCTTTGGTTCAATATTAATAAGTACATGTCCGTATTGTCCGCGACCTCCCGTCTGCTTGATATACTTGTATTCTGCGTTTGCTTTACCTTTAATTGTTTCCTTGTAAGCAACCTGTGGAGCGCCGACATTTGCCTCAACATTCATCTCTCTCTTCATGCGCTCGACCATAATTTCAAGCTGAAGCTCACCGACACCGGACATGATAGTCTGTCCTGTTTCGTGGTTCATCTTGACTGAAAAAGTTGGATCTTCTTCCATGAGTCTTTTAATCGCCGCACCTAATTTCTCTTGATCAGACTTAGTCTTTGGCTCAATAGCAAGAGAAATGACTGGGTCACGGAAAGTAATTTTCTGAAGAACAATCGGCTTTGACTCTTCACATAAAGTGTCTCCGGTAATTGTGTCCTTGAAACCCACAATTGCAACGATTTCGCCTGCATATGCTTCTTTTATCTCTTCGCGTTGATTTGCATGCATAAGAAGCAGTCTTCCGACTCTTTCTTTCAATTGTTTTGTAGAATTATAGGCATAGCTACCTGATGCGATTTTTCCGGAGTAAATACGCACGTAAGTAATTTTTCCAACATGAGGGTCAACCTGCACTTTGAATGCAAAACCTGTGAATGATTCTTCCGGGGTAAGATTTCTTGCTTCTTCTGTTTCTGTTTTTGGATTGATGCCTGTAACGGTTTTTAGATCAAAAGGTGAAGGTAAAAAGTCAACTACCGCATCAAGCAATGGCTGAACTCCCTTATTTCTCAATGATGTGCCTGCAAATACAGGAACTACTTTATATGCAATTGTTGCAGCTCTTAAAGCTGCCTTTAATTCATTGTAGCCAATTTCATCTCCGTTAAGATATTTTTCAAGCAAAGCATCATCAGTCTCTGCGATTTTTTCTATCAACTGATCACGGTACTTCTTGACTATTTCCTCCATACCTTCAGGAATAGAGTCACTTACCTCAAATTTTGCACCCAATTCTTCACCAGACCATATATATGACTTCTCATCCAAAACATGATAAATCCCCTTAAAGTCATTTTCAGCTCCAATTGGAAGACCAATTGTGACCGGATTTGCGCCTAGTCTATCGATAACCGACTGAATTGTTTTTTCATAGTCTGCACCAAGCTTGTCCATCTTGTTGATAAAACAGATTCTTGGAACATTGTATTTATCCGCCTGTCTCCAGACAGTCTCAGACTGTGACTGCACGCCCTCTTCTGCATCCAAGACGGTTATTGCACCATCCAAAACCCTCAAAGACCTTTCAACTTCGGCAGTAAAATCAACGTGCCCCGGGGTATCAATCAGGTTAAAGCGGTAGTCTTTCCAGAAAGTTGTAGTTGCAGCACTAACAATTGTTATTCCACGCTCTCTTTCCTGGTCCATCCAATCCATGGTTGCAGCCCCCTCATGGACTTCGCCGATTTTATATGTACGACCCGTGTAATAAAGAATTCTTTCAGAAGTTGTCGTTTTACCCGCATCTATGTGCGCAATAATTCCGAAATTCCGTATTTTGTCTAGTGCGACATTTCTGTCTTTTGTAACTGTTGTTTGCGGTGCTGATTGTGCCATATTTTATAAATCTGCTTTTCCTCAAAAAAACGACCCCTTTAGGGTCAA
>CAZVGS010000037.1:0-2573 GCA_964627245.1 uncultured Gammaproteobacteria bacterium
GGTAGTCTAAAATTTCAATACTTTTCACGACAACTTTTCTTGATTTAAGTTCAATTTTCTCGCCTTTCCGGACTCTTCTGTGCGCAGGCTTTCCTTTTATTTTCACGGAGGAAAAAACAGGTGGAATTTGAGAAATATTCCCAACAAATAATTTGATCATTTCCTTTATCTTATCTAATTCAGGCTTTATATTTTCATTTACATTTTTAATAATTCCTTCAGCGTCATATGTATCAGATGATGCACCAAGAAAAATTTGGGCATCATATTCTTTTTCACCCTTGACGTAAGTTTCCAAAAGTTTTGTATTTTCACGACCAACTGCAATTACCAAGACCCCTGTTGCCATTGGGTCTAATGTTCCCCCGTGACCTACGCGCTTGACGCCTGTTTTGCGCCTTACAATATCAACAACATCATGAGAAGTTACGCCCTTTGGTTTGTTAACAGCAAAAACACCTTCCATGATGCGTATTATAACTTATTAGGGTTTAGGGTTTATTAGGGTTTAGGGTTTAGGGTTTAGGGTTTGTTGGAAGGAGGATGATAATCTATAATAATACCCATGCAAATTAAATTTTTGACACTAAATATTTGGAATGGCGGACAATTATTTGACAATGTCATAGATTTTTTGCAAAAAGAAAATCCCGATGTCGCCTTTTTTCAAGAAGTTTATGATGGCGGATCGCCTTCACGGGAGAGGAGATTTAGATCGGTTGAAGTACTGCATGAAGCACTCCCCGACCTCAAATATTCGGCATTCGGTGCAACATTAATAGATCATGGCAACGATGATCTTCCTTGGGGAAATGCAGTCTTTTCAAAGTTCCCGATAGTATCAAAAAATAACGTTCTATTTGAGGATAAAATTGGAGATTTTGATTTTGCAAAAAGGCACGACTTTCAAAATGTTACTCAGGGAATGATGGGTGCAAAAATTGATGTTGAGGGTAAAATTGTAGAAGCTTACAGCTTTCACGGTGTTTGGGGAACTCATGGCGGTGATACAAATGAAAGAACTGCAATGGGAAGAAGAATGATCGATGAGCTAAAGGGCAAATCGCCTTTGATAGTTGCAGGAGATTTTAACCTTGACCCGACAACCGAATTTGTAAAAAGAATTAGTGACGAATTATCTCTTGTTAATTTATTCGGAACTGAGCTTGTCAGTACATTCAATATGAAGCACAAAGATCCAAGATCAACGGGATACGCAACCGCAGCCGTTGATATGATTTTTGCATCAAAAGAGTTAAGTGTTGTGTCAAAAGAAATGCCTAAAGTTGATGTATCAGATCACTATCCATTGACAGCGGTACTGGAAATTTAGTGAAGCTGTGTTTTTCCGGCCTCCCAGCCTTCTTGCTGAGCAAAAGCTGATGACTGAGTAATATTGCCCCTTGATCCATCCTTCAAAAATTTTCTGAGCCGCCCTATTTTTAGAAGGCCATCTTTCATTTCGAATAAAGAGTAGCTTACCCCATCCTCCAGTTCAATTAATTGGTTCAACCTTCCGGGTGTTTCTGTTTGGGATTCGATAAATTCAGGGTCAAACATTCCAACTCTGTCTCCGTTGGTATCTTCTCCCCATGCGGGCAATCCAAATGAACCGGCTTCGATTTTGTTAACCTGTAACTGCCCCGGTCCCTCCCAATCAATCTTCACATCCTTAACTTCCATTTTCGGCTGATAACTTCCTGACCCTTCAATTTGAGGTTGACCCCGGAATACAAGTCCTTGTTCTTTGGCGACTGCCATCTTGTAAAGGGTATCTGTGTAGAGTTTGACTGCTTCAGGGACAACTTTATTAGGAAATACTTCGGATGTTGTCCGAACATTATCTCTTGCAATTGCACTTTGTGCAAGGATAGGACCCTTATCGGCGTTGTCATTCGGATCATCAATTTTTGAACCAAGCGGTAGCGGTTTTTTTCTCATGTATGGCTGTTCGGGAGGAATTAAATCGCTCTCTCTGCCGTATGCATGAATTGAAAGACCGATTTCTTCCTCGCCATTGTAGATCTGCCATTGAATTGCGTCTCCTCCACGATGGTCGCCATCTTGTTCCTCATCGGCCAGAAGCCTGGAGGGATGAAGACCCCATGCGCCAAGAGGAGGCATTTCGGTAAGTTCTTGGGGCATATAAGCCGTAAGACTTGCTCCAATAAAAACATCCGCATCGAGATCATCAAGAGTCCTTCTAAAACCGGGATCTTCCATGCTTTCAAATTTATAGTCAGGTATTCCCAGACTTTTAGCCCGAAGCCTGACCGTGTCAAAGTCTTTATCGCCTTTTTTCTTTGCGGGGCCGATTACTGCAACGACTTGATGTCCCGATTCAAGGTTGTGAAGTACTTCCAGGAGTTGGTCTGCCATAGGGCCTTTACCAAATAGCGCAATTTTTAGCGGAGTAAAGGGTAGATTTGGTTCTACATCCCATTGGTCAATTCTTCCATCAATATATTCATAAGTTGTAGAGGGTATGCTTTCGATTGAAGACCGCGAGGGTAATTCGGAAGATGCTGCCATAGATAAAATTTACTCCCGAAGTTGCAAGTTGTCAATAATGT
>CAZVGS010000038.1:0-2189 GCA_964627245.1 uncultured Gammaproteobacteria bacterium
AACGTTGGGGCTTTGCGCCGGCGGGTTCCGGAGCCGGTCAGCCCCCTGGCGTCAGCTCATTAAAGATACAAAAGCCGGGCAATTGTTCTGTCGATCATCTGTGTTTCGTCAGCCGGGCGGTGAACTTGATTTGAAACTGCACATGACTTTACTCGTCAGCCGCTGGCGCAAAACCACATGTTATGCGTTCGCCTTTCACAGAATTAATCTTTGAAGTTATATGTTAAACTGGGCGGATGAGCAAGTGGATGGTCACTTGAATTAAACTCGTTACTCAACCGAAACCAAAGAGCGGAAAGTCTTGCATTTAATTTTGCAAAATTGTCAAAGCTTGTTGCCATACATTCATCTGAATATTCTCTGTACTTAATTCTTTCAATTCCTGTTTCATCTTTTTCTACGTATACAATCCTAAATACTGAAAGGTCGGGGTCATTAGGAAAATCTCCCTTACAATGTGACATGTCATTTCGGACTTTTCTAAACTCTTCCAAACCATCTAAGTCAGTCTTGAACTCTATATAATAATTAGGTTTATATTTTATCAAATCTGCTATAACATTATTTATCTTTCCAGCCATTCGCATTTCTTTAAATTGGCCAACTCTTTCATGATTTCCTGGGTCAGGATTGCAAAACATGATAATATTTAGTAGACAATATTCAATATCGCAAGCCATCATTAAATATCTACCTCTTATTTCAATTTCTTTTTTTGTTGCACTATTTTCCTTTAAGATGTTATACATGATACTTTTATTTGGTCCAATGAAAAATTGATTCTTTTGTCATTAATGATAGTTTTTTAATCGATGGGTACAATAATACTTGCGATCAAGGTAAGCGTCGAAAGAATAACAAATAACATAAAGCATATTAGCCCAATAATTGTCCACCCTTGATAAAGTTGATAATTAGTAATGATTGCTTGTATTAAATACCACCAACAAACAACCAAGAAAATAAATTGAATAGAAACTTTAATTTTTTCAAATGTAGAATAACCAGTAATCTTTTTTAAACTAATTCCTGATTTTATGGCACTAAATCTTGAAGGCATAAGTCTTATTGACCATGCAAACCAAAAGGCTAAAAAATAAAACAAGAAGCTGTTAAACGTAGGATACCAAACAATAAACTTTGACAGGCCCCAAAATAAAAGACCCAATAAAGCGATGGAGATAAGCAGAGAAAATATAGACGCCAGTTTCATGCCTGTTTAAATTATTAGGAGTGTCAAACGATCTGCAACGCCGCAGGCGAGGATATTGAAAAACGTCCGCCCTGTGGCAATGTTGATTTGGAAAATGATGATAAAATTAATGAAAAGTTTCTTAGGACGAGTCCAGCCCCTAACCAAAGCAGATAGCGAGTTGTAGCCGAAGTTACAACGTCGGGCCCCCACTTGTGGCTTTGCAATCTTAAAGGAACTTTAACGTCAATACTGGATTAAGTGATGTTAGAATTAAAACATTTTCAGTTTAATAGTTTTTAAAATGCCATCCATAATGTGTTTCCAATCATTTTCATCTTGTGTCCTATAAGAAAAAGAAATAAGATGAACCCGGTCATTATTTTGAAATCTATATACTTCAACAAATACTTGTGGTGAATTTTCAAGTTGCCTGATAAAACTATGTTTAGTGCAATAAAAGTTCCCTATCCTTTCAATAGTAACTTCATTTGAACTAATCAGTTTCTGATTGATCTTCGGCCAAAAATTTTTTAACTGGGTGTCAAAGTTGTTTTTATAGAAGTCTATGTCTTCTTGTGTGAGATTATTATTTTCCGATAATTCTTTATATGTTCCCTTCTCACCCTTGTAGGTATCAATTACTACTCTGGCATAAGTCTTAAAACTTTTTGGATCAGCTGAGTTTAAACCTTTTTGTTGAAACACTAAACTTTGGTGATTTTCTAAATTTCCAAGAATAGTTTTTCCATATGCGTCCGTTAGCTCCTTGAATGGGCCAGACTGGATTTCCATTTCATCGGGTAAAACTATTTCACCGAAATAGTCAATTTTCAATATTTGACTTGACGCTTTAAGTGTGACTAAATGAAAAGATAGGATAACAGGTGCTATAAGAAATATGATTGATTTCATATTGATATATTTGTTTGTAAACGTATATTATTCAGAGCTTATGCACGTCATAAGGTTTCCGCTAACAAGGTGACGCATAACG
>CAZVGS010000039.1:0-2080 GCA_964627245.1 uncultured Gammaproteobacteria bacterium
CCGTTGGTGGCAATTTTATAGGACAGATTATACTTTTTAATTTAATCTCTAAAATTTTAGTTACATGAACGACCCAACTAGAAGTCGGTACAGACATCTTAGCTTTAAAAGCAAGACTATTTATCGACGTTTTATTCAGGAAGAAAAAAATCTTAAACAAAGTAACTTAGAAGTTAACCTTGAGGACATACCAGCACATGGTACTTACGGAGCTCTATTATTCAGACCAGAATGGAAAGCAAAAAGACAAGAAATTATAAGTAGAGACAAATGTTGTATAATTTGTAATGGAGAAAACACTTTGCAGGTTCATCATAGGCAATATCACTTTGTAGTTCGTGAAAACAAGTTTAAACTACCATGGGAATATCCAGGACATCTTTTAATTACTCTATGTGAAAATTGCCATAAAAGAGGACATAGTAAATTTAAAGTACCGACAATAAACATTTAAAATAAAATCAAATGGGACTATTCAATTTTTTTAACCGTAGAGATAATAATTCAAATGGATTTGAAAATCAAAATCCTGCCTCTACAAATCAGCAAAACTTTCCAGAAATTCCTGAAAACGTTTTTGTTGAAAAAGAAAAATCTCCAACTAATTATTCTGATGAAAATAATGGTTCACCACAAGTCGAGAATGGTATCACACTTTTGTTTCAGTTTTTAGAAAAAAACTATGAAGGAAAAGGGTATGATGATGCATTAATTAATCCAGACAATACACATCTTGAACAAAATATTGAGGCATTAAAAAATGACCTTGAAAGAAACATAAGAAAAATAAAAACATTTTATGAAGATTTTATTCGAGACATAAATTTTCACATTGAGAGTAGAAGTCGAAGTGGTATGGTTGATACAGTTGAGGAGTTAACTGTCAAAAAGGACACCGCAGAAAGTCATATCAAACAAATACTTGAAATCGAAAATGACGCTAAGAATAACAAAGGTGTTGGACAGGGAATAATTATCAGTTATACTAGAGGATTTAGAAATGGATTGGCAGCCATTTCACATCACTCAATAATGAAGAAAACCTTTTAAAATTATATTATGAAAAATTGGTGGATACGCTTTGGTTGTTTCATGACTGGATACAATTATGGAATAGTTAGAAACTCTAGTGAAGTATCTGCGAAAGCAGTTAAACGATATACCTCAGCAATATTAATAGTTTGCATTTTATGGTCGTTTATTGGTTATACATTCACCCATAGGTATGTACATGGTGGTATTTGGGGCTCATTACTTGGTGCAATCATTTTTGTTGTCATAATAATACAAATTGAAAGACAAATTATTTTATCAATAAATCCAACCAAATGGCTTTATATCTTTAGAGGTATTATTGCAATGATGATGGCTATTATAGGTGCAGTCATTATTGACCAAATTATTTTTAAAGAAGATATTGATTTAGAAAAAATAACTTTTATAGAAGCAAGAGTTAAAAAAGCTTTAGGTCCTAAAACCGAAGAATTACATAATCAGATTAATAATTTAGATACAGCTATTTATAAAAAAGAAATAGAACGAGCTAATTTAATAAGCGACGTATCTAAGAACCCTACAACAACTGTTTATGCTACTCAATCAACTATAAAGACAGAAAAAAATACAACAATTGACCCAACGACAAACAATCCTGTAACAACAGAAAAATCAGTACCAGTTACAGTGACAACGAGTTCTAATGTTGCAAATCCAAAAATCTCATTAATTGCTCCTTTGGAAGAGACTATAAAGAATTTAAGGCTTCAAAAAGCAGAAAAAGAAAATGCCTTGCTAAATATACGTCCAGTACTTGAAAAAGAAATCAGCTCAAAAGTTGGATTTTTAGACGAGTTAGAAGTGATGTACAGTTTAATAACAAGGTCAGGAGTAGCATTAAGTATTTGGCTCATTTGGTTTTTATTTCTCTTAGGACTTGAGATGCTTGTATTGATTAGTAAAGTAAACGAAAAAGAAAACGATTATGAAAAAACTGTTAAGCACCATATGGACTTACAAACAAAAAAATTAGAACTATTTGCAAAAATGTCTGACAATAGGTGACGAAAAAAACTGCCACCAA
>CAZVGS010000040.1:0-1923 GCA_964627245.1 uncultured Gammaproteobacteria bacterium
TTTTTTGATTGCTGATTTTATTACAGGCATAATATTTAGTCTTCTTGTAAATAGATCGCTGTTATTCTAACATGGATAAAGACCAAATACAACAAATAATGAACCTATTCAGAGTTTTGTACTAGAGTATTTAAGGTTCATAGAAAAGATCACAGAACCAGTTTGGGATCTCAAAAAAGACTGTTTTAACTTATATATGGTAAACGGAATTGTAAGAAAAGGAATTCAAGCTCTCACTCAAAAACAGTCAAATATTTTTACTGCTGCTTTTTTTATTGTGGCAACTACAATATTTGGGCAAATATTGGGACTTTTGAAATACAGATTATTAGTTTCATACTTTGGAGCGTCCAGCGACCTAGGGGTGTTTCTTGCCTCATTTAGGGTGCCTGATTTTCTTTTTCAAATTTTTATAGCAGGAGCGCTTTCGACATCATTTATTCCTCTTTTTTCGGATTTTATCTCACAAAATAAGAAGGACGAAGCTAATAGATTTTCCTCAGCGATTTTGAGTTACGGAGTCTTGATCTTCATAGCTATTTCATTGATTGTAATAATTTTTTCATACCCCTTGTCAAAGGCCGTTGTTCCGGGGTTTTCGGAAAGAGAGCTAAGACTCATGGCGGATCTAATGATCATTATTCAATTATCGCAGATCTTTTTTGTCGTTGGAACTGTTTTTTCGGGTATACTTCAATCCCATCAGCATTTCTTAATTCCTGGTCTTGCATCTGCCTTATACAATTTAGGGATAATAATAGGATTGACTGTTTTATCCGGAGTATTTCACTTGGGGATATACGGAGCAACGTTGGGTGTTGTAGTTGGTGCCTTTTTCTTTTTCTTTGTTCAGATTCCTCTACTGAAAGGAACAGGTTTTCATTTTCAGCTTACATTTACTAGAACAGAAGCGGTAAAAAAGATTGTTGTTTTGATGATTCCCAGGTCCTTAACACTTCTTGTATCTCAAATTGCAATTACTGCAAATGTCTTTTTTGCCTCTTTCACAACAACAAGAGGACTGGTTATTCTTGAACTTGCCCAGACTCTCATGCTTGCCCCTGTAATATTATTTGGTCAATCTATTGCGCAGGCAACATTTCCATCATTATCGGTGAGATCAAAAGACCCCAAAGAATTTGTTTCAATCTTTATTTCTTCCCTAAATCAAATTATGTACTTAACTCTTCCGGTAAGCGCGCTTCTGATTGTGTTAAGAATTCCGGTTGTGAGATTGTTTTTTGGTGCATCAAGATTTGATTGGGATGCGACAGTCGCAACAGGCCTCACTCTGGCACTATTAGGTATATCTATTGCTGCGCAAAGCGCTATTTATCTTTGCGCGAGAGCTTTTTTTGCGCTGAAGGATTCGCAAACTCCATTTTTCATAACCTTATTTTCGGTTCTAGTAAATATTGCTCTTTCTTATTACTTCATACTGCATTTGCAGCTGCCTGTTTATTATTTGGGTGTCTCATATTCCATAGGAAGCATTATAAGTTTTCTTTTACTTTTAATTACTCTTAATGCAAAAATAACACTTCCAAAACTTGAAATAGTCATATCGACTATGAAAATAGTTACCGCAACTTTGGTTATGGGAGTTGCACTCTATATACCGATAAAACTATTAGATCAGTTGGTTTTTGATACGACAAGAACAGTCAACTTATTGATTCTTACTGGTATTGCATCTGCAACGGGTGTTGTTGCCTACATTTTCTTTACATGGCTTTTGGATATCAAAGAGGCTTATTACATACTTCATATAGTTAAGCAATTTAAGAACAAAAACAAAATAATAAAGCAGATAGGAGAACTTCTTGATGGTTCGAAAGTCAACCCCTAATAAATCATACTCTCAATTGGTATAATGCTTCCAACGTATTTCCCTCGAGGGCGTAAGCCCAGGGAAGTAGTCAA
>CAZVGS010000041.1:0-1797 GCA_964627245.1 uncultured Gammaproteobacteria bacterium
TCAAAAATCCTTCCGCAGTAATTTTACGGGCATTCTCATCCGTAGTGCCGTGAATCGCCAAACCCTCAGGAGGAAGATTTTTTAGCAGTCTTTCAAGGGCAGGGAAAGGGTGGTATGGTTCAAGTTCCATGTTGTTTTTGATTGGGTGATTGGTATATTGTGCTAGCGCTAGTTAATACATTAATTATTCCCCTTGTCATTTCCACAGGATTGAGTTTTCGATCTACATCAAAAAATCCCAGTATATGGTTTTGCGGGATAGGCTTTTCTTCTGACATTATTATAGGAAATGGAGCTTGGTTAAATGCTATTGATGATCTGTCAAACTTTCTAAGCGGCCGAAAAACAACAATTGATGGCGTTTTGTCGTCTTCGGGGTTTTGACCTGTCCAGTAAATTGGCTTTTGTGCTGCTTTTATAGCATGCGATTGCGCGTTAAGCGTTCTACGCTTAATATCATCCAAAATGATTTTCCAATACAATTGATTAATATTAGGAGGTTGCACTAAATACCAAGTTAGAGGCTTAGTATCCAATAAAGATTTTTCTTTTTGCGGATTAAAGCCTTCTTGTTGAATTATTTTTGCACGCGATTTGTTTGTGCCGTGTATTGCAATTCCTTCCGGTGGAAGATTTTGGAAAAAATTTACAACGCGTTCTCTCATTTTGTTATCATTCTGTTTCGGAGTTTTTAAGATCCTCAAGCATCTGATCAATCTCCCCATCCATAAAGGTTGGCAAATTATGGTAGGACTTACCAATTCTGTGATCTGTAACCCTGTCTTGGGGGAAATTATAGGTGCGGATTTTTTCATTTCTCATGCCACTTCCTACTTGGGTAGACTTGAGTTCTGCTACTTCCAAGTGTTGTTTTTCAACTTCTGCTTCCCACAATTTAGAGCGCAAGACCTCCATAGCGTTTTCGCGGTTTTGGTTTTGGGACCTTTCACGGGAGGCGGTAACGATTATTCCTGATGGTATATGCTTGACCCTGACAGCAGTACTAACTTTGTTTACATTTTGCCCGCCGTGTCCTCCGGCTCTGAAGGCTTCAAATTCTATGTCTTCAGGTCTTATGTGAAGGTCTATATCTTTAAGCTCAGGTAATATACTTACAACCGCTGTTGAAGTGTGAACGCGTCCACGTTTTTCAGTCAATGGAACCCTTTGGACACGGTGCACTCCTGACTCGAATTTGAAAGTACCAAACGCCCTTTTATTGATTATTTTTATGCTATTTTCATCAAGCATCTCTTTCTGGATATTATGTCTTTCGCAGTACCTTGTATACATCCGGAGTAATTCACGGGCAAATATATTTGCCTCATCGCCTCCGGCAGCACCTTTTATTTCAATAATGGCATTTCTTGTGTCAAGTGAAGAGCCGGGTTCGGGTGTATCTTCATAGGAATTTTGAAACTCTGAAAGATCAACATTTTTTTCAAGCTCCTCCTTTTCTTTTTTCAGTGTTGCGATTTCTTCTTGAGCTAGGCTTTCCAGTTCGGGATCAGAAAGATGCTTTTCAGCCTCAGATATCTTAAAGTCTATTTCGTAAATTTTGGCTAATATTTCGTCTTTATTCATAGAGTTTATGGGTGTTTTGTATTTAGTATAACCAATTTATTAAGCTTAATACTTAATCCTTGATACTAAATACTAATGGGGTTATCCTTTCTTGAGTGCTTCAAGCATCTCTCTGAGGGTTTTTGGAGAATTATCTTTGTCGTCTGCTTTTTGAGCTTTCTTAACAACAGGACGTGCGGCTTCCATTTTTTTCTGGAATTTTTCAATTCTAGA
>CAZVGS010000042.1:0-1779 GCA_964627245.1 uncultured Gammaproteobacteria bacterium
AGCACAGCTTGAATTCAGCTAAATACCACGGGTGTAAACCCGTGGATTATTTATTAACTTTATGAATAATGATGTCCGGGGATTACTTATCCAGGCCGAACAAGCTCGGGAGCGCGGAGATTTTAAGAGAGCACTTGAATTACTTGGAGACGCAATCGTTGCTTCCATTGATGAGAGAGAAGAGGAGAAATTGGTTGACATACTTTCCGCGCAGGCTCTGGTTTTTCGTCATCTATTTGACAAAACCCAAAATGAGAGTTACTTACTTCTAGCAAAACACTCATCCCTTAACGCAGTTGAGCTTGCAGAAAAATTTAATGACCCTACTCTACTTTGTGTAGCAAATTATAATTTAGGGAAAGTAAATGAAATTTTGAAAAATTTTGAAGATGCACTTGCTTCATATAAAGCGGCTGTTTTTCAAAAGATTGACCGTCCGGCTATGACGGCTGAAATGGAAACAAGACTTGCCGTTTTGGAATTTAGAATGGGTGATAATGAGGCTATGGGCAGGTTTGAGAAAGCGGTTTCTGAACTGGTTGAGGCTCAGGAAAGTGACAATTACTCAAAGGCCGTTTGGCTTTCTGGAGCGTATATGCACATGGCAGACGCGTTAATTGGCAAGGACAATGATAAAGCAAAGACAATGCTTAGTGAAGCTGAAAAAGTGATAGCATCCGACATGAGGCTAAAGCTTCGCAAAGAACAGCTCAACAAATTATTTCAAAAACTGGGCTAATTACCTTTTTCCCCGTCCAAAATTCACATTAACCGCGTTTCCATTCACCCCTACCCCTACGTGCGTCCAGCTGTCAAGCTGATTGCTGTCGTGAGATGGGTCTGCTCCGAAAATTTGTTTTATTATTTTTTCTCCATTCATAGGACCTGAGACAAATGCCGAATTTTCACCAAGTGAGTTAAATCCTGCCTTGTCAAATCCTCCGTTATCCATAAAACTTCTAAATCCTGCGTGGGAGTCAAGACCCCCATTGCCGGAAAAAAGATTTGCGCGCTCTGTTGCGTAATTTGAAAGGAAAGGATCAACAGATAGACTTCCTCTGCCGTTTGCTCCTCTGTATGAATTAAGCGCATTTACTATTTCATCGGCAGTTGCCATCCTGTCGTCGTTTGATACATCTTTTACCCTCCAGGTGTTGTCGTTGAGTTTTTCAGCAGTATATTGATCGGGGTTTATCGCATTGGGGGTCGGAGTAAATGTTGGTAAAACCGGAGTGTTGGTTGGGATAAGAGTCGGAATTGGTGTAGGAGGTGCAGTAGGTGTAACGGTTGGTTCTTTGGTTGGCATTACTGTTATCTCAACTATTGGAGAGGCTAAGGCAGTTCTTGCCGTATTTTGAACCCTGGAAATATTTGCTCCCAATACCTCTTTTCCTTCGCTGTTTGTTAACAAATAAGGAATAATACTAACACAAATGAGAAGTGAAGAAAAAATAATACCTCCGAAAAGAGCACTCTTGTGCCTGTTTTTACGAAGCGGTTTTAGTTGTTTGAATAGGTTGTTTCGAGCAAGAAGTAAATTTTTTTTAACCTTTTTTAGGATTGCCACTGCCAACAACCATAATACACACAAAAGATCCTAAAGGTCAATCTTTAGTTTTCCCTTATCACCTTATATACCGATCCTGCCGTATCATCCGAAATGTAAAGGCTTCCTTCGCGGTCAAAAATTACATCAGCAGGACGGGCTGTATCTTTGGAAAAGCCGGTTATAAAATCACTTTCAGAAGGCGTACCCGCGGTTTCAATTCTTACAATTTT
>CAZVGS010000043.1:0-1642 GCA_964627245.1 uncultured Gammaproteobacteria bacterium
TAACGGCCAGAGCTTGGCGAAGTACGGGTATTCTGTGTTCCGTCCAGCCCGGCTAACCGCTGCTGAGTAAAGATAAAAAGTTGATGATATATTCTACAGCCAAATTTTTAATGTCAAGCTGGATATGTAAATGCACAATGAACCGAACGATGAAACACGGCTTACGTCTGCCCGTCTTTTGCCAAACTCCCTGTTATGCGGTCGTGCTTTTTGTGTCATATAGTTTTCTTTCGTCCTAAAATGGATATTACAATTAGTACAATGCCTACGAGTCCGAAGAAATTGTAGCCAACGATTATACCTAAGTTTTTTGTCAAGTCAGTACCAAAGTCGCTACCGTGATGTAATGCAGGAAATTTAAATGCGTTCCCCTTGTAAGCGAAGTACTGAAGAACAACCAACAGAACTCCGATACCAAGAAAGATTTTTGAAGATGTTTTCATAACGTGTTTATTTCCAAGAATTCCTTTACAAAAAGTTCCGATTGGTTTTTAATTTTTAGTACGTCCGAAAATCTTTTATAGTCCATTGATAATTTTATCAAAATGACCGTATTGTTTATGAATAAATAATTTGATACTGCAACCTTGCTTATGATATTGTCCCTCATATTTCCATTTATATAAACAAGTGTTGATAGTGTGCTGTCGCTTTCTGAAATATGAAAATAACCCCTTGCTTTACTGCTTATTTTACCAAACTGTTTTATTATTAAACTATCCGAAAATATTTCTTTCGCAAGACTGTCGTAGGTCCCGTTTGTGTATCCACTTTTCCAAAAAGTTTTATATTCTTTAAATTCGTCAAAAGATACAGTTTGGTTTTCAAGAGATTTGTAACTATAATAATGTACAATCGGATTATCTTCTAATGATTTTGGAACCAATAGTTCTAAGTCAAAGACTTCGTTAGCAAGTAAGTTTGTTTTTGTAAACTCACTTATTGATGTGTTGCCAAATACCGAATTGTCGAAGTAGTCATACTCATTTGGTTTTGAAATTTTATAAATGTGACTATTAAAAATAGCTTCCCTAACAGAACGCATTCCCGTTTTATTTGATGAAAAAGCAATACTTGAAATTATTTTCAACAAATCCTTATTATCTGCATCAAAATCACCTGGGTCTGTAATTAGAAAAAAGAAGATTACATGCTCTTTCTTATTTTGGATAACCAAGTATTTATATATAACTGCTTTGAAATCTTTTCGTTTTTCTCCTTCACCAATTGTTGTTTCAAAATTTAATTTCACAACTTTATTCCCATTCAATGTTTCTTTTTTAAAAGAGTAATTCCTCAAGACTGCTTCCTTTTCCAGATTCTTTTTTTCAACGTCTTGATTTAAGTTCCAAATAGTAGAGAGATTACTTGTGTAAATGTCCTTGCCAACTCTAAGAATTCCACCTATTCTACCATCTTTGTTTTTTACAAACTTGCCATACATTAAAGGTGTCGGGTTGTTTTTGTATTCCCTCCAACCACTCGGAATTGAAAATGAAAAAGCTGGGTCGTCATAATGAAAATATTCTTGTGAATAAGCAATGTCTCCAAACGTTAAGATGATTAGTAGCAGGAATAAATAATTTTTCATATTGTCCGAGTCTATCTTGGTTGAAGTGTCGCACTTAGCATGCTGCATAAC
>CAZVGS010000044.1:0-1627 GCA_964627245.1 uncultured Gammaproteobacteria bacterium
GCAAAATTGCGGGAGAGACTGTCAAGTACGGTTCTGTGAGGAGCTGGGGGTGAAAGTCCCCCGGCTTACTCGATTAGCGGTTCGTTGTTTTTTCTATTCTTCTAATACATTATCTAAAGCTTTGAAACAATAAACAAAGGCATATTGATTTACATTGCTGTTGGCTTTTATATTTATTTTAACCTGGGAAAGTTTTTCGTAAATCGCAGGCAATGCACCAAATTGAAAGATCCACCTATTGCATCCAGCGGCATTCAGCTGTTTTACCTGCTTTTTATTTAAATAAAACTTTTTGATTTTTTCATCACTTGCTTCTTCGAATTGCTTTATCACCTCGCCATTATATGAAAACTCAACAGAGTCCATCGTGCCAACTACCACAAAATAGTATAACTGCTTTTTAGCCACTGTAATAGTATAACTCTCCGGATAGGCATCATTTTTTGTTGCAGGGGCTTCAATTATAAAAAACTTTTCACCCAGATATTCTTTTCCCGAAAAAAGGTTCATGATGGGTGGTAAAAATTCTTTTGAAAATGTTTTCATGTTATTGAAATCATTCTGTCTTTTTTTCGTTTTGACTGAATATTCTTCTGATTCATTTTCTATGTTTTTATTTGGGTTTTCAGTAGTTACTATTTCAACGGAAGTAACATTAAAATCTTTTTGTGTCTCGGGAGAATATATGCTTCCGTTGTAAGTTTTCAAATCACCGTTAATATATAAGGGATATGCTTTAACTTCTTTTCCTATGTAACTTTTTAGTTGCTTATAGTATTCATTATTTTTTCCTGCCGACTGTAATACAACTTTTGTCGCTTTTGGAATATAATCAATGAAGTCCTTTGACGTTACTATTTTCAGCCTTTCTGTGTAGCTTATTTCCTGTTTAAAGTTTTTGATGTTGGCTTCTTTATAAGCAACGACTAAGTTACCCAGCAAAACATAGAATTGCTCTGTGTTTGAACCAAGACCTGTCCAACTAGCAGAAGTATAAGAACCGTCGCCAAATGAATGGGATGTAAAAGAACATTTTTTACCCGAGTTGCAGAAAAATTCAATTCTCTTTGATTCAATGTCCGCTTGTTTCCCAAAGTAGTTTTGAATTACACCATCATTTACTTCATCCAATAAAAGCGTTTCGCTACTTCTTAGATAAGTTATTTTTAAAATTTTATCATTAATTAATTCAATATCTTGTATATAGCTGCTGCCAATGGGAATTCCTTTTGCAAAAGTTTTAAATGCTGTAAATGCCTCAGAAACTTTATTGCTTTGTTGTGCAAAAGATGTTTGGTTAAAGCCAGTACAAATAATGAAAATGGCTGTTGAAATTATTCTTTTCATAATCGTCTGATGTATGTAGTTTGTCCGATACAATGACCGCTAACGGGCAGGTATTGCCGAAGTGCAGGAAATAGAACTCCGTCCGCCCGGCTGACCGATGTTGAGTAAAGATAAAAAAGATGATGATATGCACATAGTTAGATAGATAAGGTCAAGCTGGATATGAAGCTAAATTGAAAAACAAAAGCTGAAGCACGGGTTCCGTCAGCCTGCATTTTGGCAATGCCAATGTGTGTGCCCTGCGAAGGTACGGTAATGATGAGAGTCGGCCTCTCACTGA
>CAZVGS010000045.1:0-1500 GCA_964627245.1 uncultured Gammaproteobacteria bacterium
CTCATAAACTAATACTGTATCTATAGGACTCTCAAGGAGTTTTTTTTAAATAGTCAACCCTTAAAAAGAGGGAACAGCCTTAGTTTTAGGATATAGGGGATAAAATATTTCCAAAAACACCTTTTGAAAAAACAGATAAAAAAAGGATTTCCATTTATTCATCATCCTTTTGAAGTTAAATCCGGCAGCTGCAAGCATAATATTGATGTTATCTCCTACTATTCCCTTGTAAAAGTTGCGGTTTAATCTATGCTCGGCTTTGACATGACCTATAACAGGCTCTATGGCTGCTCTTTTTCTGTGAGCATTGCTCAGCTTTTTACGTTTGTAATAACTGTCTGTTTTCTTGGCAACTCCAGGAATCATTATTTCTGTTTCTCCTATTTGTTTATTACCCCGATAGCCTCTATCTACTTTTGCTTTTTTAGGACTTCTGCCTACCAGATTCTTTATTTGTTCCAATACTGTAACTAAAGTGTGTCCGTCATACTCATTGCGAAAGCTCATCGCTCCAATTATCACTCCACTATCTGTTTTTGCCAGAGATACTTTATTGCCAAATTCATACTTCTTGTGTTCTTTCCCTTTTGAAATACAGCAAACATCCGGTTCGTGTAGTGAATAGATTTTGTTCTTTATATCTTTTGCTTGAGCCAGTATCTTCCCAAATAAAGTTAAGTCCTTCTGATACTTTGATTGTGGTGGTAAATTACGCTCCAGTTCTCGTACTAATCTGCCGGCAATAGTCTTTAGTTTCTTGTCTGCTTTTCTTGCTTTTGCTTTGTTTTTGGGATGATTCCTAAATCGTTGAGAAAGCGATAACTTCTTTAATGTTTGAGTATAAGTTTGTCTTACGGGCAATTGTTCTTGCTCCGCTATTTGTTTACATTTAGTTATTATCTTCTTGTGGAGTTTGGCATCGGTAGGAAAAGTAATGTTTTTCTCCTGAACCGTTGTATCTATGTTTACATTCTCATCCTCCGAATCCTTGCCATTTACTCGTATGCTCTCTTTTAAGATTAATTCTATACCGGATTCTCCTATCCTTTTTCTGAAATGCACTAACTCCGATGCTTCGCAGGGTACGCTCGGAACAAATGTGTTTTCACCACAAAAGTATTGGTAATAATTGTTCTCACTCCATTGTTCAACTACACTCTCGTCCGATACGTTTCGGATATGTTTAAGCATCAGTAAGCCCACCATTAAACGGATTGGCTTGGCCGGACGACCTGTATCCTTACTGTACAAGCCTATAAACGCTTGCTCAAAAATATTCCAATTTATTTGATTGGCTAATATGTACAAAGGATGCTTTTGATTCAAGGTGTCTTCAAAAGATGAAAACAAACTGCTCTGGTTACGATTTTTGGGTGTGGGTTTCATAATAATATGCAAGATTTTACTGACAAAAGTAGAAAAATTTGCAAATTCTAACAACCCTTTTTATACATAATATGTTGATAAACAATATATTATGCCCTATTTAAGGGTTGACTA